>QPGA01000006.1:0-97399 GCA_003332265.1 Candidatus Accumulibacter meliphilus | reverse complement strand
TCTTCCTGATGCACGTGCGCAGCGCGCTGGTCGCCATTCTGACTCTGCCGATCGGCATCCTGATTGCCTTCATCGCCATGCGTACGATGGGCATGGGTTCGAACATCATGAGTCTGGGCGGTATCGCGATCGCCATCGGGGCGATGGTCGATGCGGCGATCGTGATGATCGAGAACGCCCACAAGCGGCTCGAACACCTGCCGCCGAACGCCACCAGACACGACCGCGCGGCGACCATGATCCGGGCCTGCAAGGAAGTCGGGCCGGCGCTCTTCTACTCGCTGTTGATCATCACCGTCTCCTTCCTGCCGGTGTTCACCCTCGAGGGCCAGGAAGGGCGGCTGTTCAGCCCGCTGGCCTTCACCAAGACCTTCGCCATGGCCGGCGCTGCAGTCCTGTCGGTGACGCTGGTGCCGGTGCTGATGATGTTCTTCATCCGCGGGCGGATCATGCCCGAGCAGAAGAACCCGGTGAACCGCTTTCTGATCTGGGTCTACCGACCGATCATCCAGGCCGTGATGCGCCACAAGATCGTCACCCTCCTGCTCGCGGGCCTCGTCATGGCGGTCACCGTGTTTCCGGCCAGTCGCATCGGCTCGGAGTTCATGCCGACGCTCAACGAAGGCTCGCTGTTTTACATGCCGGCATCTCTGCCGGGGATGTCGGTGACCGAGGCCGCGCGCCTGCTGCAGACCACCAATCGCATCATCAAGACCTTCCCCGAGGTCGAGTCGGTGTACGGCAAGGCCGGTCGTGCGGCCAGCGCCACCGACCCGGCGCCGATGGAGATGTTCGAGACGGTGATCAATCTCAAGCCCGAGAAGGCGTGGCGCGCGGGCATGAACGTGGACAAGCTGATCGCCGAGATGGACGCCGCGCTCAAGTTTCCGGGTCTGGCCAATTCCTGGACGATGCCGATCAAGGCGCGCATCGACATGCTGTCCACCGGCATCCGCACGCCGGTCGGCGTGAAAGTCTTCGGCAAGGAACTGGCGGTGATCGAAAAAGTCGCCCGCGAGATCGAGCAGGCGGTGAAGGATGTTCCCGGCACCTCGAGCGCCTACGCCGAGCGCGTCACCGGTGGCTATTACCTGGACATCACGCCGAAGCGCGAGCAACTGGCGCGCTACGGGATCACCGTCGGCGACTTCCAGCAGGTGATCGGCAGTGCGCTCGGCGGCGCGGTGGTGACCACCGCCGTCGAAGGCCTCGAACGCTACAACGTGACCGTGCGCTACCCGCGCGCCCTGCGTGACGACCCGCAGCGAATCGCCAACGAGGTCTTCGTTCCGAGCCAGGCGGGAATGATCCCGCTCGGCCAACTGGCGAGCATCGAACTGCGCAACGGCCCGCCGGGCATCAAGACCGAAAACGCGCTGCTCGCCGCCTACGTCTTTGTCGATATCCGTGATCGCGACGTCGGCTCCTACGTCAAGGATGCCCAGAAAGCGGTCACCGACAAGGTCAGCTTCCCGCCGGGCTATTACGCCACCTGGTCAGGCCAGTTCGAATACATGGAGCGCGCCAAGTCCAAGCTGGCACTCGTCGTGCCGCTGACCCTGGCGATCATTTTCGTGCTGCTGTATCTGAACTTCCGGCGCCTGACCGAGACGCTGATCGTCATGCTCTCAGTGCCGTTCGCCCTCGTTGGCGGTATCTGGCTGATGTGGTGGCTGGGCTACAACATGAGCGTCGCGGTGGCGGTCGGCTTCATCGCCCTGGCCGGCGTTGCCGCCGAAACCGGCGTCGTGATGCTCATCTACCTCGATCAGTCGTGGCAGGAAATCACCGCCAAGCGCCGCGCCGAAGGCGCCGATCCCACCGCCGCCGACCTCTATCACGCGATCATGGAAGGCGCCGTCGAACGGGTGCGGCCGAAGATGATGACCGTGGTGGCGATCATGGCTGGCCTGCTGCCGATCATGTGGTCGAGTGGCACCGGTTCGGAGGTGATGAGCCGCATCGCCGCTCCGATGGTCGGCGGCATGGTGTCGTCGACGGTACTGACGCTGTGCGTGATTCCGGCGCTATATGCGTTGGTCAAGCAGTGGCAGTTGCGGCGGGAGTTGGCCAGGGCACCGGCATTACCACTGGAGACAAGCTGATTTTTGGCGGGCGCTCAGACGCCAGCGTTGCCAACGCCTGCGATGCGGCCTTCCTCGGCGGACCCATTGGGCTCGCCTACGCGCACGAGTACAGCTGACGGTGCGATGAATCGACAGGCAATCGACTCGTCTTTTGCTCAGCTGAGTGCAGCCAGCGCCGCCTCGGGCGCCCGGTCCAGCACCGTCAGCAAGGCTTTCGCGGCGCCTGTCGGGCAGCGCTTGCCCTGTTCCCAGTTGCGGATCGTTTCGAGAGGAACATCGATCCTCTCGGAGAACTCGGCTTGGCTGAGTCCAAGACGTTTGCGTACGCGACGGGCGAACTTGCCGGCATCCTGAAGGGCAAGCGCCTTGTCGGCCGCGCGTTGCGCAGCAATTTCGTCCTCGGTCGTGTCGTCCACACGGGCGGCGTCGATACGTCCCACCTTCAGCGAGTCGGGCACAGCGGGGTCAATCGTCACTCGTACTGCCTTCATAGCGTTGGTTCTCACGTTGGTTGGCCTTGCGGGCGGAAATGATGCGAATCGCCTCGTAGCGAAATGTGTAGATGACGACGAAGAGGCGCGATTCGATCTTCCCCAGCAACTCGAATCGCTCCTCACCGTAGCCATAGCGAGTGGCGGCCCGTACCAGGCGCTCGGGATCGAAGAACGCTCGCGCAGCGTAAGCAAAATCGAACCCTCGCTCACGAAAACAGGCTTCGCTCTTGCTCTCGTCCCATTCAAAATTCATGAACGCAGTGTAGTTCATTGGCCTACCATGAGCAAGGATCAGCAAGATCGTTTGCGAGAGCCGTCAGCGGCTGAGAGAACGGAAGGTGCTTGACCGCGAGACCCAGCCGTTGGCCTGATTGGCAAACGCATTCGCCGCATCACGCGGCTACTGGCCGGCACTGTCATGGCAGTCACCGTCGGGCCGGCCAGCCGCATCGCTTCGGAGTTCATGCCGACGCTCAACGAAGGCTCGCTGCTCTACATGCCGGTGTCGCTGATCGTCATGCTCTCGGTAGCTTTCGCGCTGGTCGGCGGCATGGTGTCGTCGACGCTGCTGACGCCCGGCGTGATGCCGAATTGGTACGCGCTGGCCCGGATTTCGGCACCAAGGAGCCCGTGTGAGTCAAGATCACTCACCGCCGATTGTCGGCGGAATGAAACTCGCTCTTTGAGACTCACAGCCGACTATCGGAGTCACGAAATCAACTCGCGGTGAGTCACCGTTGACGTTCAGAGGTATGAGCTTGAGGTTCAGTGCTTCGAAGTTAATGTTCAAAGCTTCGAAGTTGCGGTTCAGGGCGTCGAAATCGCGGCTCAGGGCTTCGAAATCAAGGCTCTGAGCGTTGAACTTGAATCGGCGAGGGTCGTGCAGCCGTCTAGCCGCCATTAAGTGTCGAAACATCGCGAATCGTGCAAGTCGTGACCACCCCCTTCACTGGCGCTGCGATTTTCGGCTGGCGCGACGGAATCGTTCATCGGGCAGGGAGGCGACTCGCTGATTTGGCTATAATCGGTCGCCAGGAATCATCAAAATACTATCGGACTGGCATGGTCACCTCGAGTTTTCTCGTCGCCGATCACTACGGCGTCAGCCATATTCCCGCTGCAACGATTCTCGGCTCGCGCCTGAACAGTATCCTCGCGCGCATGCATCAGGGGCGCTCACTAACGAAATACGCATTGGACTTCCTGCGGGAGCAGGATCTTCCCGGCCTTTTTCGACTGGCGAGCGGCGAGATCACCCACGAGGCCTACGTCGCGGCGCTTGACGCCGACTTCTTGAAAGAAAACCTGGCCGCGAAGGCGGTGCATCAAGCCAGGGAAGCGGAGGCGCAGGCACTTGAAGCCCACTACCTTGCCCGCCGACCCAAGTATGTGGCCGCCAAGACGGCCTCAAAAGCGGAGTGGGAAGCTGAGCCTGAGCGCACGCTCCGGCGCCAGCGCGAGCGGCAGGCCAGCGAAGCCGTTCTTAAGGCGCAAAGGGCTCGCCAGGCCGAATGGAAAGCACAGCGCGAATGCAATTCCAGACTGGCCTCCGTCGCTTACCAGGCTCGTGCGATGAGTCCGGATTACACCGCGCCGACTGCCGATGAGGTCGCTCGTCACTTCCACCTGAGCCACGTTGCCGGTGTGCTTTGCCCACCGATGAGCGAGATTCTGGAAGCGCTCTTCGAGGGCCGACCGCTAAGCGATGATGAGTTCAGTCAGCTCAAGAACAAGGCACCCGACGACCTCTACCGACTCGCGTCTGGTCAACTGCGCTTCGACGCGTACAGCGGACGAGCAAAAGCCGCAGCGGCCGAGGTGGCCGCCGAGGCCGCGCGCATCGCTCGCGAAAGCGACCCCGAGTACATCGCGATGATGCAGCAGCAAAGCTTGTACAGAAAATATGGGCTATCGCTGACCGACAAGTCGTTGATGCCACGGATGACAAAGCTGCTCCATCTGATCGATGCCGGCAAGCACCTGCCCCAGGACGAGCTTGTCTGGCTCGGCACCGAAGCCAAAGAGTTCTTCACGAAGCCAATTCGGGAGGCCTATCATCTTCTCGAAGCAGAATTCCATGCTGACCGGTATCGCAGTAGCGGCGATCCATGGAACGTCATCAACGCCAGCGGGCACTACCGGAAGTGCCGGCGAGCCGAGACCGCGCTCGAATTGCTCGAGAGCCTTGCACGTGATCGCCTAAAGCAGCCAAAACTTCGCTCCGCCGTGCTCACCACCCACGGTGGGGTGATGCGCGACCTCAATCGACGGCCCGAAGCAATTCAGATGGCTGAGACGGCACACTCGCTGATGCCTCGCGATTATCGTCCGTGCACTTTACTTGGCGCCGTGCACATGGAGCAGCGCGAGTTTGAACGTGGTCGCGCATGGTATGAAAAAGCGCGCGAGCGCGGTGCACCCGAAGAGAGCATCGATTCAGAACTGCGAAGCATCTACCATCGCCTGGATGCGGATGCCCGCAAAGCGATGAAGCGCTTTCTGCTGGCTGAAAGCCCGCATCGATATGCTTGGCTAGACCCGACGAGAAAAGAATAGGGCTCGGACCCTGATCGCAGCATACTCCTTGGCACGGTGATGGTGCCGCCAGCCTATTGCATAAGCTTGTACCAGGACATTAAGTGTCGGGGGCGCCCAAGCTCAAGGATGGGCTTTGGTGCTAGTATCGGAAGCAGGTAAAGGAACAGTCTGCAGAAGATCGTAGTCGCGATGGCTGTCGTGGGCGGGAGGCAAAAAAATAAGGCGTGTCGACCTATGGCGGGACTTGATCGCGGTATCATCTTTGGAGCAGAGACGACGTTGCCGAGCTGGCGGCGAACCGAGGGCTCCGCCGAGCATGATTATGGCGAATGTCAGCTCTCGGCCAGGAGCGGCCATAGCGACGGTCGAAAAATGACCGCATCGAACGGCGGCTAAGTCCTACCAAAGCAGACTGTCGTCCGCGCGCGCTGTCAGACTCTTGGTCGGCCAAAGCGGCTGTTGCTGATTACGCGAAATCAGACTGCAAAACGACAAGTTGCAGACGTTCGTTTGAACCCATAAATTGACCGTCAGCGTTCTGGGCGTTTGGCGCCAAAAGAAATACACTCTCATCTTGCATACTGTTTCAACCTACTGCCAGCCTAACAATGCCTTCGTAGAGAGTTCAGGAGAGCCATGTCTGACTATGACTTCAAGCCGCTAAATGACAAGGAGTTTGAAATCCTATGTGCCGATCTTATAGGCGAGGTGGAAGGCACTCGGATTGAACGGTTTAAGGTAGGTAGGGACGCTGGCGTTGATGGCCGGTTTTTTGCCAGTGAAGGCAAAGAGGTGATCCTGCAGTGCAAACATTGGTGTAACACGCCGTTGAGGCAACTCGTCTCCGCGCTAGAAACCAAGGAGAAGCCAAAGCTCGATAAATTGAAGCCTAATCGATATTTACTTGCAGTTTCTAACTCGCTTTCACGCGCAGACAAGAAGACGATCTACCGTGCTCTTACCCCACATATCGCTTCAGAAAGCGACATTTATGGAAAAGAGGACCTAAACGACTTACTCAAAGGTAAGCCTCACATTGAACAAAAGCACTACAAGCTTTGGCTTCATAGCTCCAGCGTTCTTAGGCACATCTTTAACAGCGCTATTGTTGGTCGAAGCGCTTTTTCGCTTCAAGAAATAATACGTTCGTCATCGCGCTATGTTGTAACCGCAAACCACCAGGCAGCGCTGAATATATTAGCCAAGCTAGGGGTAGTCATAATTACAGGCGAACCCGGAGTTGGAAAAACAACACTGGCGGACCACCTATGCCTACATTACGTCGTCCAAGATTTCGTCTATCTAAAAGTTGCCGACGACATTCGAGAAGCGGAGTCAGCATTTGATCCAGAAAATAAACAGGTCATTTACTTTGATGATTTTTTAGGGCGCAATTATCTGGACGCCCTTAGAGGACACGAAGGTAGTCACATTACGCAGTTCATTCGACGGGTAGCAGCTAACAAGAATAAGCGATTCGTACTTACCTCAAGAAGTACGATATTGAACCAAGGCAAGTTCCTAATTGACAGCCTTGAGCACAGCAATATTCATCGAAACGAATATGAAATAAAGATTCAGTCACTTACTAAACTAGATAAAGCGCAGATTCTTTACAACCATATTTGGCATTCAGGCCTTGATAACGAGTACGTTGAGGAACTCTATTTCGATCGGCGGTACCGCCAAATCATTGGGCATAAGAATTTCAATCCACGTTTGATCAGTTTGGTTACTGATGTTACGAGACTAGATGCATATCCACCAGCCGACTATTGGAAATACATCGTTCATTCACTAACCAATCCATCCCAGGTTTGGGAAAATCCGTTCGTCGTACAGCATGATGACTTCGCACGCGCAATCATATTTCTGGTTGTGCTGAATGGGCATGCTATTGATGAAAGCACCCTCGCTGAGGCATATCACCGATTTATCGCATTGCGCGAAAATCAGCATCTTCATGGCCGGCACGAATTCCAGTCCAATATCCGACTACTTACCGGATCATTTCTCAATAGGGCGATTTCTTCGCATGGACCATCGACAATTGACCTTTTCAATCCATCCATTGCTGATTACGTATTGAGGCGATATGCAGGAGATCTGGTTGCATTGCGTCTTGGTTTCCAGAGCCTTAGAACTCTCCGATCAACGATAACGCTGGTAAGCCTTCAAGGTGATGATTTGCTGTCTAGCGCAAATGCAAAGGCCATTTGCGAGGCATTGTTTGAACATTTCGCCGTCGTTAGGTTTGAGGCAGTAAGCGTCGCTTATATCTCGGCGCTCTTTAATGTCTATAAAAGATGTGATGGCTTAAAGAGCTCATCGTACTCAGCCTTGCGAGCAGCTGTCATTTTCATTCTCAACGAAGGCATGGGCGAGGCCACTGATGACTCTTTTGAAGTCATTGAGTGGGGATTAGACCAACTCATTGTGACACCCGTGCAGGCTATGAGCTTTGTTTCGGCCAACATTGAACAAGCTGAATCTGCGACAGAAATCAAAGCTATGACATCGCTTTTGTTGGCGATTCCTGACGAGACACCAGGGTATGACCAGAACGCACAGGTCGCAAAGGAACACGTTCTAGATTTGGTTTCGGACTGCTTTTCAGATTTCATAGATGTGGACTTTGCTTTTTCCAGAGTTGAGTACGGCGACGTTCAAGCCGCTAACAACGAATTGACGAAACTAGTTGAACAAAAACTCGTTGATTTCGGAATAGATGTCTCTGACAGCGACATTGCCCGTGTTGTCGATTACTATGACGTTGCTGATGGGTTGAATAGCTATTTTGAGAACTCTTACGATGGCGATGACGGGGAGGCAGACGGCCCAAGAATGCACGCTGTCGATGAAATCGAAGAACTATTTGATAGAGGCTGAGAAACGTCGTATCGGCCAAGGTCGGCATCCGGCCACATTCCTGACGAAATGTGTGAGGTTAGCCAATGACAGCTGTGGCCAAGAACGAGGCCGACCTCAAGTTCTGCGAAAGGCAGCTTGAGGATTGGTAAGCCGCCGTAGCACTTGGAGACGTCATCAGACGGGTTTGGGTCGTGAAGAGCCCGTCGGATTCCACTTGTCATCAGACAACATCCGGCCAGAAAGAGACGGGGGAGAAGTCCGCCGGGGGGCATTTGGGGACAGACCACGATTGCGCGCCCTCGATTCTCGCGGCAAGCTTTACGCGGTCTGGTCGAGAGCTCACGCCGAGGAAAAACGCATCCTCGCTAATGCTCTTCCAGCCTATACGACGCGCGGCGGTCGACGCCCGTGGTGGACGCCAGCGAGCGATTCCGTGTCAGGAGCGAGGAGCGCTTGGCGGCCGCCGGTCGGAAAATGTGTTCGAACGGCAGCTTTCCTGGTGCGCCTAGTCCCCCCTTGGCGCCATTGTTCGCCAAACTCGCGCGGCTCGCGAGCCCGGCCGTCAATGGTCGCTTTGAGCACCGTGTCCGTTCGTTCGTGCGTCGTCTCGATAGTGCGTCGTACACCCGTGCCCGCAAACGCGACGCGAGCCATTCACCGCTCCTGATCAGCGGGGCGCCTCGGCAGGGGGCAGGATGGCTTCCGCCTCGCGCACTAGCGCCGCGTCGCCGCTGAGCGCGCCGGCGTTGATCGCGCGGCGCAGCCAGTCCCGGGCCTGCGGGTCGTCGCGCTGTGCCGCGCTGCGACCTGCGCGATACAGGTAGTTGCCCGCGGCCTGCAGGCGGCCGGCCTGCTCGGCGATGCCGCCGGCGCTTGCCAGGGCGCGCGTCATGCCGCGATAGTCACGTTCGACGCGACGCAGATCGGCCACCTGATCGAGCAGGCGCAGGGCGCCGTCGATGTCGCCCTCGAGGCCGAGCAAGCTGGCCTGCAGTTCCAGGTAGTCGGCGCGGGAAGCTGCGGTCATCCCCTCCCGCAAGGCCGCGATGTGGTCGCGAAGTGCCGGCAGTGCCGCGAGGTCGGCGGCGATCAGGCCGGCGATGAAGTGCGCCCTGGCGCGAGTGGCCGGGCTTGCCTCGCCCGCCTGCAGCAAGGCCGACAGCGTGGCCTGTGCCCTATCGAGACGGCCTGCCCGGTAGTGAATGGTGCCGGCAAGCAGTTGCAGCTCCGGGTCGACAGGCAGTCCGCGTCGCTGGCGCTCGGCGTCCGCCCACTCGGTCTGCGTCAGCGCCGCGTCGTAATCGCCGAGATAGGTCTGGCAGAGCGCCAGATTGAAGCGCGCATCGATGATGCTGGCTGGCGAATCTTCGGCCAGGGCTGCCTGCACGACGGCTGCATAGAGCGTCACGGCCTGGCTGAACTGAGCCTGATCGAAGGCTAGGCGGGCCGAGCGATCGAGCGTTTCGCGCTTGCTGATCGCTGCCTGTTCCGGCTCCGCCGTACCCGCGCAGCCGCCGAGCGCCAGGCCGACGGCCAGCAGGCCGAGGAGAATTGAAAACCGGCTCATGGGCGAATCTCACCCGGTGGCAGCCGGCCGCCCGTCTGGGGCGGCGCGCCGCCGCCGCCGAGCAACCAGCTGTTGCGCAGCTGGCGCAGCAGCGCCTCCAATTCCGCCAGCGTCTGCTGGGTCATGCCGAGCAGGAAAGGGATGTTGGCTGTCGTTTCTTCGATGTCGCGGCTGATCGCCGGCAGCTGAGGTGAGGTCTTGCGCAGGTCCAGCATGACCGCGTCGAGCGATGTCAGCACCGACTTCACGCGCTCCGTGATCTCCGGCAGATCCTTGCTCTGGGCGTTGATCGATGTGGACAGCAGCTTCGCCTGTGTGGCCGTCGCCTGTAGTTCTTCGAGGACCGGTCCCAGACCTGCGACGGCGGTGTTGGCGCCCTTGATGGCCTGATCGAGTTCGCTGGCCGTACGCTCGTCACTGAGCAGGCGGCCGACTGCTCCCTTGCCGCTCTCCATTCGTCCGGTCATCGTCCTGAAATCTGCCAGCGTCTTCTGCAGATCGCCCTCGGGGTTGGCGAAGCGTTCGGTGATATCGCCCAGCGCGGTCATCGTCCGCTCGGTCTGTTCGAGGATCGGTATCACCCGGCTGCGCACGTCCTCCAGGATCTCGCCGATGCTTTCGGTCTGCGCCCGGTCCGGAGCCGCCTGCAGCACGGCATAGTCCCAATCCATCTCTTCGCCGCGGCCTCGGGTGATCTCGACGTAGCTCTCGCCGGCGACGCCGAAGGTCTTGCGGATGACCGCCTGCGAATCACGGCGCACGAAAGGCGCCATCGAGGCATTCAAGCGCGCCTGCGCATGGATCTTCTGGTCCGGGTCGATGACGATCTTCAGGATCTTGCCGGCCGGCGTGCCGAGCACCTCGATCTTGGCGCCTTCGGCGAGGCCGAAAAGACCCTCGTCGGGCAGCACCAGGCGTAGCGTCTTGCCGGGATCGAACAGCTCGCGCAGGGCCTCGGCCTTGATCAGAGTCAACAGGAAGAGCACCAGCACTGCCAGCACGGTCGCGCCGAGCAGGCTGCGGTAACGGCGGTTTTCGTTGGCTTTGTTCACGGGGCAGCTTCCAGCTGAAGCAGCCGGCTGCCGGCGATCCGGTAGCGTCGGTCGGCAGAAATCCCGGGCTCCTCCAGCAGGCTGCGCTTGTGGGTGAACCAGATGATGGCGCCGCGGTGGCGCCGCAGCTGCTGCACGGCATTGATCAGCGGCGGGAAGGTTCTGCTTTCGGTGGCTTCGATTGGCTGCTCGAGAACGAGCAGCTTCGGGCGTCCCAGGAAGGCCCGAACGCACGCTGCGCGTTCGAGATCGGACTCCGAGCACTGATGCGGCAGCAGGGTCGGGATCCCCGGCAGGCCAAAGCTCAGGGCGAGCTCGCTGGCCCGCTGGCGGATGATTTCTTCGGCCAGCACGGTCTGATGGCGCAGCGGAAGGAGCAGATTTTCCATCACCGATCGGTTCTCCAGCCAGTTCCCACCGCTCATGACCCTGCCGATACGGCTGCGCAAGCGGCAGGCTTCGGCTGCATCGATGTCGGCCCAGGCGACGCCCAGGAAGCGCACCTCGCCGGCGCCGGCCAAGCCGAGCAAGGCATCGGCCAGCGCCGCGCTCTGCCCCATTGTCGGCGAATGCACCAGGTGCAGTTCGCCGGCTTGCAGGCGCAGGTCGTCGGCAAATATCGTACCACCCCGGGGCGACACGACGGACAGACCGGCGGTCTCCAGGATCGGGGGGGCTGCGGCCAGGTCGTCGGATTCGCGCATCTAGAATACCGTCGACACGGCTATCCCGATCAGGAGCGTCGCCAGCAGAGAGTACATGAAGGCCTTCGGCAACGCCCGTCGCACGCCGAGGGCACTCGCTTCGACCCTCAGTCCATGCCAAATGGCCACGTAGCCGATCACGAAACCGGTGAGGGTCGGTTTGACGACCAGCAGCAGATGATCGCCCAGACTCATCCTTGACAAGACCGCATCGGCAAACTCGACCAGGGATAGCGCGGTGAGACCGGCCAAGGAAGCGGCGAAATAGCCGGACCAAAGTGCGGTATGGAGGAAGATCGTGGTCAGCGCGAACAACGCCAGTGCCGAGGCGAAGCATCGCGGAATGGCGAGAAAGTCGGTGGCGTCAATGCCGAAGGACTCGAGCATGCGGATTTGTCCGTTGACCTTGAGATGGCCAACCTCGTCGAGCATCACCGAACCACTGCGCCCGATCACGATCAGCGCCGTGACGACGGGCGAGAGCTCGCGGATGAGCACCAGCACCAGAAAGTCGCCGATCGATCCCTGCTGTCCCGTCACCCGCAGCCAATAGATGATCTGCAATACCAGACCCAGACCGACCAGAAGGGCGGTAATCATGACTGCGGGTATGGCGCACACCCCCGTGAAGTAGAAAAAACGCTCGAACTCCGTCCACATCGTCCGCCGCCAGTTGCCCGGTGCCAGGCCGCGTGTCAGGGCCCCGCAAAGGTCCCCGGTGAACAGGAAGACGTCCGTTGTCGTGTCGATGATTCCCTGCCCGAACCGGCCCAGCAGATTTGGCCGCTCTGCCGTGGGCGCCTCGACCATGGGCACGCCATTGGCCGGCGGCTTCACAGGCGTCCCCCCAGGAGGTAGGTGGAAAATTCCCCGACGTCTTCGAGATAATGATGACCGCGCAGTTGAAACAGATAGCGGTCGTGCAGCGCTTCGTAGACCGACTCCGTTGTATGAATCGTTCCCGGTGGGGCGGAATCGGCCATCGCGTAGGCCATGCGTGCGGCTTCACCCCAGAGGTTGAACGAGCCTTCATTGCGGTCGATCAGGCTGCCGATCGCCGGTCCCAGGTCCATGCCCAAATGAAAGGCCGAGGGGGCATGCTGTTCAGCGAACAGGCGCTCGCAGGCGGCCTGCGCGGCCAAGGCAAATTCGGCCAGGCAGACGGTTGCGTGATCGACGTCCGCGCCAGGATCCGCGGCAGCGACCACCCGATCAGTGAGAAATTTGAGGTAGGCCACGCCGTGTTTCGAGGCTGCCGCGTCGATTTGCGCGAGCAGGCGGGCGATCGTCGATTCGCCGGAGCGGTCGTCGGCCGATCGGGCCAGGGCCAGCGCGTCGCTGAAGCGCAGCGATACGAAAGCCAGCTGATCAATGCGCTGCACGTCGTCGGCGCGCACCGGGTGCGGACCGTCCGGGAGCTTCGCGGCAAAGGCGGCAGTACGGCGTGCGCCCAGCCTCGCGTCGATGTTCAATTCCTGAACGCGCGCTTCGGTGCGCGGCGCCGCTTCGCTGTCATCTGCCTTCGCCTTCCCGGCCGGCGCCATGGCCACCACCGCGCCAGCCGTAGCGCTGGCTGCCTGGCGGATGGCCATCAGATTGCCGATCGCCCGGGCAAACCGTTGCACCTGGTTTGGCCACTCGCTGCGACGGCCGTCCTCGAGCCAAAGGACGCCGCTCACCTGGCCGTCTACCTTGACGGGTACCGACAGCAGTGCCTCGCAGCCGAGCGGGGAAAGGTAGCTTCGGTACAGCGATACGAGGCGTGCGTCGTCGCTGCTGGCGACGTCGCTGACCGCGCTTTCGTTCTGCAGCCATTCGAAAAGACCGGGATGTTCCGATCGGTCCAGCGTTGCGCCATCCGTATGGCCCTCCGTCTGCTGGTCAAAGCAATCGAGACAGACCAGCGTATCGCCCGTCGCTGCCAGATGCCACAGGCTGGCGCGGCGCACGCGAGAAGAACGCGCGACAGCCTCGGTCACCAGTGCGAGGCTATTGGTCCCCCTGTCCTCGAACAGGGTCGACTGCGTCGCCAGCATGCCGAAGGCCTCACCCTGCGCGTCAAGCTGCGCCTGACGCTCCAGGATATCAATGGCCTCCTGGTCGGCGCGCAGCCCCTGGCGGACCACGAGCCCGGCAAGCCCGCCTGCCAGGGCGATGACCGCCAGGCCCATGCCCAGTGTGTCGCGTACATTCTCTGCAACGAAGCCGACGAAATCGTCCTCGGGGACGATCATCAGGATCGACCAGTCGTGCGGCAGCAATTGGCTGAGCGACGACGTCGAGCTGATGTAGCGGCGGCCGGCCACCTCGAAATCGTGGCGACCGTGCCCTTCGACGCGGTAGCGGTCAAAGGCGCGGCTCACTACCGGGTCGCCGATGTCATCAACCCGCAGCAGTCGCAATTCGCCGCCGCCATCCTTGGTCACCAGCGGCTTGCGCGGGTGCGCCATCACCCGCCCCTGGTCGTCGACGATCAGCGCCAGGCCGCTGTCGCCGATGGAGAGTGTGGCGAGAAAGCGACTGAGGCTTGCCAGTTCGACGTCGGTACCGACCACGGCAACCAGCTCCCCGTCCGCATTCAGATAGGGCACCGACGCCGTGATTCCTGCGGCGCTGGTGGTGAAGAAGAGGTAGACGTCTGTCCAGAACAGGTCCTCGTTTTTCGCGGCACCGACGAACCAGGGCCGTGCACGCGGATCGTAGCCATCCCAGGGGGCTTGCTCGTCGGACAACACCTCGCCCTTTGCGCCATGGCGCGTCAGCTGCATCACGGGTGCGTCCTTCGCTCCATGCGGGCGGCGGATCGTCTTGGTTTCCAGGCCGCGCTGTTCACCCTCCTGATAGCGTCGCACCATGAAGAACTCGCCGGCCGGGCTACCAATGAACACGCTGGTGAGCTGCGGCGTGTTGTCAAGGATTCCGCTCGCCACCTTCTCGGCGAGTTCGCGCCGCACGCTCAAGAGGTCTTGGTCGGCGAGCAGGTCGCGGGTAAAACGGACGATGCCCGGGATGGGTCCCAGGTAGGCGCCAACCTCTGTTTCGATGCGGCTTTGCAGGTTGCCGATGACGCCTTCGGACAGAGCCAGGGCATCGGCACGCATGACCCTGAACTCGTGGATCGCGTTGCCGATCAGTGCGGCCAGCAGAATGGCGACCACGGCGACGGGCAGCCAGATGCGAAGGCGCCGGCGTCGGGTGACCGTCTGGACCTCCTCGAAGGCAACCGCCTGATTCGTTGTTGTTGTGCGCCAACCCGCCAAGAAGCCCTCCACAGTGGAACTGTCCGGTCGCTTCCCGTCACTGATCCGCGGGAGCTGAAGCGACCTGTCACGCGGCGATTGCTGCGCAACGACTAATCTCCCGTTCGACGCCAGGGTTACCCGGAAAATACCGCATTTCCGTCACAATAGCAGCCGGCAAGGAAATAATGGGCGGGCAGAACAGTTGCCGTGCCGATGCTGTGCTCCGACGCATCGGACTGGGCGATCAACACCGCTGTGAGGATCTCCTGGCAGCGCTTTACTTCGGCTGCCGTGTCAGGAGTGACCGAAATCGTGCTGCTGGTGCAGGGCGCTCTCGATTTTCTTGAGTTCGTCGAGGCGATTTCCAAACACATCAGTCCCTGGAAGACTGCGCGTCGCCGCTCTGCTCGCTCGCAAGGACGATGTCACCGCTGGCGTTGCTGTGCGACGCGGCGCAATGCCAGGTGATTACCTGCTCACCACAACCTTCCCGATCATTCCAGCTTCCATGTGCCCCGGGATGAGGCAAGCGAAATCGACACTGCCCGGCTGGTCGAATTTCCAGACCAACCCTCCGCGCTGGCCCGGTTTCAGCGTGATCATGTTGGGCTCGTCGTGCTCCATGCCAGGCATTTTGCGCATCATTTCGGCGTGCTCCTTGAGCTCGGCTATCGATCCGATCACCAATTCATGCGGTAGTTTGCCGTTGTTACGGATGAAGAAGCGAATCGTCTCGCCCGCCTTGACCGTGATCGCATCAGGAACGAAGCGCATCGAGTCGTTCATTTTTATTTCGACCGTACGTGTGACGTCCGCCGCCTTTCCGGGCGTGCCGACCGCACTCGCTTGTTGATTGCCGTGCATGGCGTGACCGCCATGGTGACTGCCCGCCGCTGTTGTCAGCGCGGGTAGCGCGCTCAATAGAAGACGAATGATTGGGGTTTTCATGGTCAGTGGTTTCTTTCGTTGTTGTCGTCAATGGCAATGATCGGGAGGATCAAGAGCGGGTCATCGTTTTCATCAAAACCAGAAGCGCAGGCCGGCGACCCACAGGGTCTCGCTTCTCGGTTTACCCTCGGCGTTGGCCAAATCGGCCGTCTGGCCAAACTTGCTGGCCCATTCGACGCCGATATACGGCGCGAACTGGCGGTTAAGCTCGTAGCGCAGGCGCAGGCCGGCCACGGCGTCGGACAGGCCGCTGCCGATTCCGCGGGCCTCGTCACTCTTGCCGTACAAATTGGCTTCGAGGCGCGGCTGGAGAACCACGCGCTGTGTGAGCAGCAGTTCGTACTCGGCGCTCAGGCGCAGGGCTGTGCGTCCTTCTTCACCGACGTAGCCGGTCAGATCCAGCTCGAACCAGTAGGGCGCGAGCCCTTGTACGCCGAAGGCGGCCCAGGTCCGATTGGGTCCTTCGCCTGAATCGAAGCGCACACCGAGCTGCGTGTCCCAATAGCTGGCGATAGCGTGTCCCCAGAGAACTTCGGTGCGCGCATCCTCCAGCCTGCCGCCGACATACTCGCCCTCCGCTTTGAGTACCAGTCGATCGTAGGTGCGGCCGACCCATGCCTGCCCCTCATAGGAAGTGGCATTGCCGTCGCGGCCATAGGCCCGCTCCAGGCGGTCGACGAGGACGCTGCCGAAGCTGTGTTCATCGGCGAGGCGCAGGCGCTCCGGTCCCGGGAGGGCATACTTGCCCGTGTCGAGCGTGAAACCGTCCGAGTAGGCGTTCGGGTCACGAGCGTCGGTGGGCGCCCTGCCGCCCTGCATATTCATATCGCCATGGTCCATGCCCGACATATCACTGGCAGCCGGTGTCGTCGTCTTCTTCATGCTGCCGTCGGCATCGGGCTTGGCGCCAGATTTCATCGCTTCGTGGTTCATTCCGGACATCGGCATCGCCGGTGCCGCGGTGGAATCGGAGGCATCGTGCATTTTCATGTCGCCGTGGTCCATACCGGCCATACCATCCCCGCCGTCGGGCATGGCACCAGTCGCCATGTTTCCGTGATTCATTCCGGACATCGGCATGGCTGGTGAGGCGACGGGCGCCGCTGACGGCGCGCCATGATGTCCCGCGTGTTCGTCCACCGCCGGCTGTGCCCATGCGGTGGCTGCGCCCGACAAGGCGAGGCCCAGGGCCAGCGCGCTGAATTGCTGCATCGTGTTCTCCCTTCTGATTGAAGCGTTCATGTCACCACCACCTCGCGGAACATGCCCGCGTCCATGTGGAACAGGAGGTGGCAGTGCCAGGCCCAGCGACCGAGCGCGTCGGCGGTGACCAGGAAGCTCAAACGCTGGGCGGGCTGCACCGGAATCGTGTGCCGGCGGGCCTGGAACTGCCCGTCGGCTGTCTCGAGTTCGCTCCACATGCCGTGCAGGTGCATCGGGTGGGTCATCATCGTGTCGTTGTGCAGGATGACCCGCAGGCGTTCGCCGTAGTTGAAATGCACCGGGGTCGATCGGCCAAACTCGAGCCCATCGACTGACCAGGCGTAGCGCTCCATGTTGCCGGTCAGATGCAGCTCGATCTCGCGCTCGGCTCCGCGCGGGTCCATAGGGCCGCCGATGGTCGACAAGTCGGCGAGCGTGAGAACCTTGCGACCATTGTTGCGCAGGCCAATGCCCGGGTCGTCGAGATTGGTACGCGGCATGTCCACGCGCATGTCGGTGCTCGGGCCATACTCGGTGCGGGCGTGGCGAACAATCTGACTGGCCGTCACCAACCCGCCCATCGCCATGCCGTGCTGGCTGTGATCCATGGCCATTGCACTGTGGTCCATGCCTGCCATGGCGCCCTGGCTCATGCCTGTCATCGCACCGTGGTTCATTCCTGCCATGGCGCCATGATCCATACTGTCCATGCTGCCAGCGCTCATCCCGCCGCCCATCGCGCCCATCATGTCGGCCATCGTCAGCCACTCAGCAGGGTCGAGTTCGGGCACTGCCGCGCTCACGCCTTCGCGCATGGCCAGCGTCCCGCGGGCATAGCCGGTGCGATCCATCGACTGCGCGAAAATGGTGTAGGCCTCGTCCTTCGGCTCGACGATCACGTCGTAGGTTTCACCCGGGCCGAAGCGGAACTCGTCCACGCTCACCGCCTCGACATCGACGCCGTCCGCCTGCACCACGGTCATCTTGAGACCCGGGATGCGCACGTCGTAGAAAGTGTTGCCGGCACCATTGACGAAGCGCAGGCGCACCCGCTCGCCGGGGCGGAACAGGCCGGTCCAGTTGCCGGCCGGCGTGGTGCCGTTCATCAGGTAGGTGAGCGTCGCCGCCGACAGGTCGGCCAGGTCAGTCGGACTCATGCGCATTTCGTTCCACATCCTGCGCTTACCAACCGCCGCCTGCAGGCCCTCGCGCGAGGCATCGCGGAAGAACTCGACCGCGGTCGGCTGCTTGTAGTTGTAGTAGTCGCTCTGGCTCTTTAATGTGAAAGTCGCGCAAGCGACTCACGAACCTCCCGTCTCCCCTCGCGGGAGAAGGGCCGGGGGAAGAGGGGAGGGTCATGACTTTCATCATCCGGGGTATCTCGACTGTCATGACCGTTAATGTGAAAGTCGCGTATGCGACTCACGAACCTCCCTTCTCCCCCTGCGCGAGAAGGGTCGGGGAAGAGGGGAAAACGGTCATGACTTTCATGATCTGTGGTGTCTCGATTGTCATGACCGTTAGCTTGGCGAAGACCTGCATCGGGTCCTCGTCGGTCCAGTCGGACAACTGCACCACGAGGTCGCGATCGGTGCGGATCCGTTCGCCATCACGCGGCTCGACGATGATCGTGCCGTACATACCGGTAATCTCCTGCATGCCGGAATGCGAGTGGTACCAGTAGGTGCCGCTCTGTTCGATCTGGAAACGGTAGGTGAAGGTTTCGCCGGGCGCGATGCCGGCGAAGCTGATACCGGGCACGCCGTCCATCTGATAGGGCAGGATGATTCCATGCCAGTGGATCGACGTCGCCACAGGCAGGCGATTGGTGACCCGGATGGTGACCTCATCGCCCTCGCGCAGGTACAGTGTGGGCGCGGGGATCGAGCCGTTGATGGTTGTCGCCAGGCGTGGCGTACCGGTGAAGTTCACCGCGATTTCGGCGACGACCAGGTCGATGTTCGCCCCCGACAGCACCGGCGCCGTGGCTATCGAGCCCTGGCCGGCAGCCGCCAGCGCACTGCCAGCGAAAGACGACAAGCCCGCCAACACACCGCCGGCTGCGAGCCCTTGAACGAATCGCCGCCGCGGTAGCTGCGGAACGGCGAGCGAAAACGGTAAAACGATTTCTCATCTTTCAATGGTCTCCAAGCGGAAATGGTGTAGCGGTGTAGCGCGGCGGGACGGCTCACTCGGCAGCCGAGAAAACTGCCCGGGAGCGATCGAGGCTGCCTGGAGCTTAGCGAAGCGGTGCTGTCGCGAAGATGAGCACGCCATTACAAGACTGTCAGTTCTTCCCGCCCAGTCAGTCGGCGCTCCCGACGTCACCTCGCAGCCGGGAGCCACCATTGCGTACCTCTGGCTGGTACACGTCGGTTAACAAGACACTGCCGCCGCAAACCGCGGGTGCGAGTTGCAGACGCATCCGGCGCCACCGGAGCAAGGACCGCGGGTGGCCCTATTGAATACCTGCCTTGCGTTGTTCGAGCCGCACATAGGCAGTGATCTGCGCGACGTCGTCGGGGGTCAGGCCGGGAACCGGCGGCATGTCACCGAACTTCCAGTGGTGTGCGCGCGAGCCGTTCTTTACCGCCAGTTGGAAAGCAGCATCGCCATGATGCGAGGGTTCGTAGATTCTGTTCAACATTGGCGGCCCCTTGTCGTTGCCTTGCAGATTGGCCCCGTGACAGGAAGCGCAGCTTTTCTCGAACAGGGCCTTGCCCGCTGCCGGGTTGGGCATCAGCCCGGGGCTCGGCTGCGGCACCTGAATGCTTTGCGCCGCGACGGGCAGGCTGATTGCCGCCGCGACGATCAGCAGCGTGAGCAGACAAAGCTGCAGGCGGGTATTGCGATGGCTATCGGAAATCGTCAGGGATTGATTGAATGACTGCTTCACTTATGCTTTTCGTCCATGGTCGTGATGGCTGCCAGCCCCCGGCGGTGGCGCTGAGCAGCATGAATGTGGTTTTGACTTGGCGTGCGCTTCCGCATTGGCCTGTCGCCAGTCGCGAAAGCTGGCGAGGAGTTGTTTCAGCCAGGTAAGCATGGGTTTTACTTCCCTTGACTGCCATGCATTCCCGGCATCATCGGCATCCCTTGCTGACCCTGCATGCCCATGCCACCCTGGCCGCTGCCCATCGGACAGCCGACGGCGTCCATGTCTTTCATCATCGCCTGCATGTCGTCCATTTGCGCCGCCATCATCGGCATGCGCGCTGCGCCTTCAGTCTTCTGCATAGTCTGCATACGCGCCCGCATGGTCTGCATTCGGGCCTGCATTTGATCGTACATAGGGTTCGCCGGGGTTGCCTTTTCGGCAGCCAGCAAGGCGACTGGTGTGCTCAGCGCAGTGGCCAAGGTGATCATCAGGATCTGGCGGGAAAGGGTTTTCATGGTCATTCCTTTGATTGGTGAGTGGTTCGTCGCTGGCGATGCGTTACCTTTACGAGTATCGGCGATCCATGCCGACGACGACCTGACGCAGGAATGACATTTTTGTCATCTCCGCTCTTGAAGGCCTGCGCGCCTCTTCTACGGCCTTGCCGGGCGTCCTCGTCGGCAAAGAAGATCACGTCGGCGTGTCACTCGTCGATTGCTCAATCGAGAACGATCCCAAGGAGCTGCGGAGCTCCTGTTTAGCGGAAAGGGTGACGCGCGACTGATGAGCGCGCTGAGCTTCGCGCCAAGTGCTCTTGATATAGGCAAGGCTGGCACGAACGTTTTCCTCCGTGAGAATGTTCGCAAAACCCGGCATATCGCTGCTATAGCCCGGCGGAGCGTACCGGCCAGCCTGGAGACCATTGCTGACGATCTCGATCAAGACCTCGTTCGGATGGTGCCACGGATGCCCGCTGGCGTCGTGCGGTGGCGCCGGCAAGCGGCCGTCCGCGCGGCGCACGCGCCACGCCGGTTGCCCTTCCAGATTCGCACCGTGACAGCTCGCGCAGTATTGTGCATAGACGCGCCGCCCCTTTGCCGGCTGGCGAGCGTCATTGGCGTCGATCAGGGGTGTACTGGTACTGCCTTGCCAAGTGGCCCACGCGATCGCGCCAAGGAGAAAGGCGACACTCGTCGCCAGTAGCCAGTGGAAGCCTTTGGCAGCGGACGAGGTTCGCTTTGTCGGCGGTCCTGAATCGCTTGCTGCGGTCAATGCGTCATGCAGCCGGGGCTCATGTGTTTTGCGCCCTGACAGCGCAGGGCGCGCTCATTCCAGAGGCTTTTCATATAGGCGACCAGGTCCGCGGCGTCGTCCGGGCTCAAGTGCTCCTCGAAGGCCACCATCCGGCTGTTCGGTACCGGGCTGCCCATGAGGATGGTGTTCTGCAACTGCTGATCGCTGTGATGCCAGGCGTGCGCGCTATCGTCCAGCGCGGGCGCCAGACCCTGCATGCTCTTGCGGAACTGCGGCGCTTCACCTATTCCGGCGCTGCCATGACAGGCCTGGCAACTGGCAGCGAACAGCTTTTCGCCCCGCTTCTCCGCCGCGCTTTCCGGTCCGCGTGGCCGGTTGATTGCCTGCCAGCTGCGGCCGTCGTCTGCGCTGACGAAGAGCTTCCCGATATGAGTGGCGGCAAACAGTTGATTGCCATTTCGCGCCATCACCAGGATCGCCTGTCCGCCGAAGGCATTGGCCAGCGGCGTCCATGCCAATTCGGGCTCGTGTGCTTTTAGAAGGCCCTGCCCGAACTGAAAACTGTAAAGCGTTCCGTCAGGCTCGGCGCTGAACATGGTCACCGGAATGCCCAACATCGACGCCGGCCGCCAAGAAGCCCCGTCGTCAGTTGAAAAGCGCAAGCCCTCCTCGGTTCCGGCGTACAGACCACTCGACGACGCCGAGATGTTCATCAGCTTGTCAGGTGCGTCGCCGCTACGCGTCCACGTGCGACCGCTGTCTTTGCTGGCATAGAGAGCATCGGCGACGCCATACAAGTGCTTCCCGTCAGTCGGACTTACGGTCAGCAGGGTAAAGCTTTCGGGCCCATTCTGGCTCTGTCGTTGCCAACGCTTGCCCCCGTCATCCGAGTGCAGCAAGCCTCCCGCCGGGCCACTGCCGTACAGGATGTTGGCGTCGGACGGGTCGGCTGCGAGGGCGACGAAACCGCCGTCGCGTTTGACGTGCAAGGTCAGCCGACCGTCCGGCTGCGCAAGGTAGAGGCCTTCTCTGGTTGTCGCCAGAACGCCATTGCTGCCGTTGGATGGCACGAGTGCGAAGATCGGACCCAACTCTTGGGCCGCGACGGCTGCGAGCGGGACGACGAAAAACAAGGCAGCAATGCAGCGCACGGCGGACAAGGTTGATGTCTTCGTGGCGGGTCAATCCTTCGATCGTTGAAACGAATAACAGCTACCGAGGCACCGTGTGCTCAAAGCGACTCTCGGCAAAACTGGCGACGCCTGTAGTCAACGATGATGCGCATGTCACCCCGTCTGAAAGCTGACATGGCAATTACATTTCTGTAATGGGGTTCCGGCGGTACCGCAAGCGGGCACAATCGCGAAAACAGACTTGGCAGCGGGCAACTTACATGAAGATCCTGATTGTCGAAGACGAGCCAAAAATGGGCGATTATCTGAGCAAAGGCCTGCTTGAGGCGGGTTTCGTCGTTGATCTCGCACACGATGGTCTCGACGGCCTGCAGCTGGCGCTGAGCGCCGATTACGACCTGCTTGTTCTCGACGTGATGCTGCCCTCGCTGGACGGCTGGGGAGTGCTGAAAACCGTGCGTCGTAGCGGCCACGAGATGCCGGTACTCTTCCTCACCGCGCGCGACGGCGTGGAAGACCGGGTGCGCGGGCTTGAGCTCGGCGCGGATGACTACCTCGTGAAGCCGTTTGCTTTTTCGGAGCTGCTTGCCCGCGTCCGCACGCTGTTGCGGCGCGGCCGTTCGCAGGAGGTCGAGACGCTACGGGCCGCGGATCTCGAGCTGGATCTGCTGCGCCGCCGGGTAAGCCGCGCGGGAGTACGGATCGATCTCACGGCCAAGGAGTTCGCGCTGCTCGAGCTCCTGCTCCGTCGCCAGGGGCAGGTGTTGCCACGCTCACTGATCGCCTCGCAAGTGTGGGATATGAACTTCGACAGTGATACCAATGTGATCGATGTCGCGGTGCGTCGCCTGCGTGTAAAGGTTGACGAGCCATTCGAAGCGAAGCTGATCCGCACCGTGCGCGGCATGGGTTACGTACTGGACATTCCGGAGGCCCTCTGAGCATGCGACCGTGGCCGAGGTCGCTGACCACACGGCTGGCGCTGCTCTTCGCGCTGCTGACTGCCATCCTGTTGGTGGTCGTCGTGCTGGTGCAGAGCCATGCCGTTGAAGAACATCTTCGTGAGCTCGACGATCAGGAACTGACTGGCAAGGTGACACTCATCAAGAACCTCCTGCATCGCGCCGAATTGTCCGCAACCCTGCCACGCCGGCTGGACGACGCCTTCATTGGTCACGATAAGCTGGGGGTGGTACTGCGCAACGCAGAGGGCGGGGTAATCTATGGCATTCGCCTGGAGAATTTCGATGAACCTCAGCTCGACGATGGCGCAGCTCTGGATGTGACGACGAGATGGGAGAAAGGTGGCAAGCAATACATCGGGCTGCAAACCACCGTTGAGGCGCTCGATTTCTGGTCCAGACCGACACCCTTGAGGGCCCTGATCGGGCTCGATATCTCACATCAGGTGCGCTTCCTGGAACAGGTGCGCAAGCGCCTGTGGATCGATATTTTCTTCGCCGCGATCATCGCCGCGTTGTTCGCCCTGTTCGCCGCCCACAGCGGACTCGCGCCGCTACGGCGAATGACGGCTACGGCACGCGGCTTGTCGGCTGAACATCTCGGCGAGCGTCTTGCCGAGCGAGACGCACCGACCGAGGTTCTCGATCTGGTGATCGCGTTCAACGGCATGCTGGAGCGACTGGACGCATCATTTCGCCGCTTGTCCGATTTCTCTGCCGATATTGCGCATGAGTTGCGCACGCCGGTCTCGAACCTGATGACCCAGACCGAAGTCGCCCTGTCGCATGCTCGGAGTCCGGACGAGTATCGGGAAGTCCTCGTGTCCAACCTGGAAGAGTGCGAGCGCATTGCGCGGATGGTCAGCGACATGCTGTTTATTGCCCAGGCAGAAGATGGACGTCTGCCGAAAGTGACGGAAACCGTCAATCTGGCCGATCAGGCACGGGCACTCTTTGATTTTTACGAAGCGCTGGCTGATGAGAAGGGCGTGAAGATCGTTCTCGCCGGGGAGGCGAATGTCACTGCTGATCGCGTGATGGTGCGTCGTGCGCTTTCCAACCTGTTGTCGAATGCCCTTCGTCACTCACTGGCCGGAAGCTCCGTCGAGATCTTGATTGCCAGCGAAGCCAGCTCGGCGACGCTGGCAGTGAAGAATCACGGCGATGCGATACCGTCCGACCAGTTGTCGCAGATCTTCGAGCGCTTCCATCGCGCAAGTCCAGAGCGGCACCGTCACGGAGAGGGCGCCGGACTGGGGCTGGCCATCACCCTCAGCATCGTCGAGATGCACGGCGGTCGAATCGAGGTGACGTCCGACGCTGGCGTAACGACCTTCACGCTGCATTTGCCGCTAGTCCCGGCAGCACCTCCCGCGAATTCCTGAGCTATCGGTCGTGTCGTCAGGATTTGCTGCCCTCCAACTAGCGCCCGTGGTGGCACCTACCACGACAGGTGACTGAACCGTAATCCTGCAGTCATCTCCTCGTGGGGATCCGACTGGCACCATGGGCAAAGGTAAAGGGTGCTGCAAGGCAAGAACCCCGGCGCGCCAGGCGGCAGATACAGGACATGCGCGAATATCTGGTGCCTGCACGGAATCCAAGGCGACCACTCTCTTCCCTGAAAAAGCCCCGTGCGGGGCTGCTCAACGCTGGTTCTGGACAGGAGAAAATTCGTGAAAGTTAGCGAAGTGGCGAGGCTGGTGGGCGTTACTCCGGATACCGTCCGCTATTACGCGAGCATCCGGTTGCTGGTTCCAGCGATTGACCCTGACAACGGCTATCGTCGTTTCAAGGATACCGATGTCCATCGCCTGCGCTTTGTTTTGCGCGCCAAGCGTCTCGGCTTCCATCTGGACGAAATTGCCGAGATTCTTGGCGTGGCCGATCGCGGTCGCACGCCTTGCCCCATGGTCAGAGAGATCGTCCAGCGGCGCATCGTCGAAACGCGCGAACGAGTGGCCGAGATGCAGGCCCTGCAGGCACGCCTGGAACTGGCACTGAGCTTGTGGGCGGAAATGCCGAACGGCGAGCCCGACGGTCACGCCACCTGTGCGTTGATCGACGCGACAAGTGTGGCGCTGCTCGCTTGCCATGAGCGACCTTACGCAACGTAATCGACCAACCCGCCAAGGAGCAAATTGTGAATACGCATGAGCGTTCCGCCAACGCAACATCCCCCGCCTCGCCTGGCGCCGGCAACAGCCGACGCGCCACATGGGTGTTCGGCGGCTTCGCCGCTGTCTCGCTGATTCTGCTCGCCGTCGAGCATCGCACGCACGTGCTGGCCTGGGTGCCGTCCTGGTGGCCATGGCTGTTCCTGCTTGCCTGTCCGCTGATGCACATTTTCATGCACGGCGGCCACGGTGGTCATAGTGATCACAATGCTCAAGGCCACACACCCAATAAGGCCGACGACAAATGAGCGACGCGTCATCTTCCTACGGCCTGTGGTCGCTGGTAATCGTCAACTCTGCGGTATTCATCTTCTTCGCCTTCAGTTTCTTCAAGCCGCGCAGCAAGCGCGATTGGCGAACGCTCGGCATGTTTTCGGCATTCATCGTCGCCCTGTTCACCGAGATGTACGGCTTCCCGCTGACCATCTATTTGCTCTCCGGATGGCTGACGCAACAGTTTCCGGGGGTGGATTTCCTCCAGCACGACTCCGGTCACCTGCTGGAAGTGATGTTCGGCTGGCGATCGAACCCGCATTTCGGGCCGTTCCACCTGCTGTCGATGGTCCTCATCGGCGCTGGTTTCTGGCTACTGACTGCGGCGTGGCGCGTACTCTACGCGGCGCAGGCGAGCGGCGTGCTGGCCACTACCGGACCCTATGCGCGCTTGCGCCATCCGCAGTACCTGGGGTTCATCCTGATCATGGTCGGCTTCCTGCTGCAGTGGCCGACGCTAATCACCCTGGCGATGTTCCCCATCATGGTCGTTGTCTACCTGCGCCTTGCACGCCACGAGGAACGCGACGCGGCGGCAACCCTGGCTTGAGCGACGAGGATATCAAGGCAGTCGTGCATTACATGCGTCAGGAACTCAGCATCCGATGACCAAACGAGCACGCCTGGTACTGTGACCAACCTACGCCAGGACCTGACGAAACTTACTCTCGCAAGAAGGAAATCAATATGAAACGCACTTTGAGTCTGGCTGCGACGGCCATAGTCATTACGCTCTCGGCAAAAGCGGCCTGGGCCGGCCTGACGGTCTATATCCCGCTCGGTTCGGCCAACAAGGTCATCGCCGTCGACGCAGCGAGCAATCGCATCACCGCGACCTTCGACGGTGTCGACAACCCGCACGGTCTGGTCGCCACTCCGGATGGCGAATACCTGGTCGCCGGCAGCCTGTCGGAGACACCCTTGCCACAAGGTGCCCCGATCGATACGGCAAACAGCAAGCTGGCGGTGATTCATCCCGCGCACGGCCACGTCATGTCGACCATTCCTGTGGTCGGGTGGACGCATCATCAGGCGATCACACCCGATGGTCGCTACGTGCTGTCGACGCATCCGACGCGCGGCGGCATCAGTGTCGCCGACCTGACCGAGAACAAGGTCGTCCGCACCGTACCCACCGGGCCGGCGCCGAACTACGCCGTGGTCACCCCCGATGGCAAACGGGTCTACGTCAACAACAGCGGCAACGGCACGATCAGCGAGATTGATACCGCCGACTGGAAGGTCACACGCACCCTGGATGCCGGCGCCTCACCAGAGCACATGCTGCTGGCACCCGATGGCAAACGCCTGTACGTGGCCAACGCGCGCAGCGGCGCCGTCAGCGCGGTTTCACTGGAGGCCGGCAAGGTCGAGCGCGAATACAAGATGGGCAAGCGCCTGCACGGGCTCGACATCAGCGATGACTGTCGCTGGCTCTTTGTCAGCCTGATCTCCGAAGACAAGCTGGTGGCCCTCGATCCGCAGACCGACGAGCGCCGCGTGTTGCCGCTTGCGCCGGCGCCGTATCACCTGGGGGCCGTGCGCGGCACCGGCAAGCTCTACGTCTCCAGCCGCAAGGACCCGAAGATCTGGGTGGTAGATCAAACCTCGCTGGAAGTGTTGGACACCATCGCCCTACCCGGCGGCGAAGGACATCAGCTGGCGGTGGTGCCTTGAAGAAATAGCGCTTGACCTGTGAGCGACACGCAGGTCGAAACTGCTAGCAGTACTCCCTTGAAAGGACTGCCATGAACACGAAGACAAACGAGGCACGGTCGAGCGGGCACGAACATCCGCATCACCAGCCCGAGCATTCGCACGCCACCCACGACTTGCACCCTGGTCACGATGCCGCCGGCGCCAGGACGGTCAAGGATCCGGTTTGCGGCATGTCCGTCACGCTTGGCGCTGGCAAGCCGAGCTTCGAGCACGAGCGCAAGACCTGGCACTTCTGCTCACAGAAATGTCACGACAGGTTTGCTGCGCATCCTGCGCACTACCTGACTGGCGCGCACAAGAAGCACGCGGAGCAAGCGCCTTCAGCGCCGGCCGGCACGCAATACACCTGCCCGATGCACCCCGAAATCGTTCGCGATGCGCCCGGAGATTGCCCGAAATGCGGCATGGCCCTGGAGCCCATCGGCGTTCCGAGCGCTGACGAAGGCCCCAACCCCGAGCTGGTCGATTTCAGGCGCCGCTTCCGGATCGGTGCCGTGCTGACCATCCCTTTGCTGATCCTGACCATGGGGCCCTTCCTCGGTCTGGGCTTCGTACGCGATCTGCTCGGTGAACGCACGGCGCTATGGGTCGAGCTGGTCCTGAGTACGCCGGTGGTGCTGTGGGCCGGCTGGCCGTTCTTCGTGCGCGGCGTCAAATCGGTCGTCAATCGCAGCCTCAACATGTTCACCCTGATCGGCCTGGGCGTTGGCTCGGCGTATCTGTTCAGCATCGTCGCAGTCCTCTTTCCAGGGCTGTTCCCGGATGGCTTCGGCGACGCGCAGGGGCATGTGGGCGTCTATTTCGAGGCCGGTGCGGTCATCGTTGTCCTGGTTCTGCTCGGGCAGGTGATGGAGCTGGGCGCGCGTGAGCGCACCGGTTCGGCGATCCGCGCGCTGCTCGACCTCGCCGCCAAGACGGCGCACGTGATCCGTGCCGACGGGCGCGAGGAGGAAATCCCTCTTGAGGACGTTGTCGTCGGCGAGCACCTGCGGGTGCGCCCCGGCGACAAGGTGCCGGTCGATGGCATCGTGCGCGAAGGTCACTCGTCGATCGACGAGTCGATGATCTCGGGCGAGCCGGTACCGGTGGAGAAGGTCGCCGGCGACAGGGTCACCGGGGCGACGGTCAACGGCACCGGGTCCTTGATCATCGAAGCGCAGCGGGTCGGAGGCGACACCGTGCTCAGCCAGATCGTCGACATGGTTGCCAACGCGCAACGCTCGCGGGCGCCGATCCAGAAGCTCGCCGACGCGGTCGCCGGCAAGTTCGTTCCGGCAGTGATCGGCATCGCCATCCTGGCGTTCATCGCCTGGGCGACCTGGGGACCGGCACCGGCGCTTTCCTATGCTCTGGTCGCAGCGGTGGCGGTGCTGATCATCGCCTGTCCTTGCGCGCTCGGCCTGGCGACGCCGATGTCGATCATGACCGCTACCGGGCGCGGCGCGCAGGCCGGCGTGCTGATCAAGAACGCCGAAGCGCTGGAGCGCTTCGCGAAGGTCGACACGCTGATCGTCGACAAGACCGGCACGCTGACCGTCGGCAAACCGAAGCTGGTGGCAGTGTTGCCCGCTGCCGGGCACAGGGAAGACGAAGTGCTGCGCCTCGCGGCCAGTCTGGAACGAGGTTCTGAACACCCGCTGGCCGAAGCCATCGTCAGGGGAGCCGAAGAGCGTGGCATCGACCTGGCCAAGGCTGACGAGTTCGAGGCTCTCACCGGCAAAGGTGTGAAGGGCGTCGTCGATGGCCAGGCGGTGGCCCTGGGCAATGCCGCCCTGCTCACTGAACTGGGCCTCGATGGCGGCAGCTTTGTCGGGGCGGCCAACGCCCGCCGTGACGAGGGGGAGACAGTGATGTTCATCTTGATTGGTGCAGAAATCACCGGCCTGGTCAGCGTCGCCGACCCGGTCAAGGAGAGTACGCCCGAAGCACTCAAGGCGCTGCACGCCGAGGGCCTAACGATCATCATGGCCACCGGCGACAACGAACGCACGGCGCGTGCCGTCGCCGGCCGCCTGGGCATCGACGAAATCCGTGCCGACGTACTGCCGGCCGACAAGGCACGGATCATCAAGGATTTGCAGGCCAAAGGCCACCACGTGGCGATGGCCGGCGACGGCGTCAACGATGCGCCGGCACTGGCGCAGGCCGACGTCGGCATCGCCATGGGCACTGGCGCCGACGTGGCCATCGAGAGCGCCGGCTTCACGCTGGTGAAGGGTGACCTCAACGGTATCGTGCGCGCCCGCCGTCTGGCCCGGGCGACGATGCGCAACATCAAACAGAACCTGTTCTTTGCCCTGGTCTACAACGCCGCCGGGGTTCCGGTCGCCGCGGGCATCCTGTATCCCTTCCTGGGCATCCTGGTGTCACCGATTTTTGCCGCCGCGGCGATGAGTCTGTCGTCGATCTCGGTGATTAGCAACGCCTTGCGGCTGCGCAGGATCTCTATCTGACTTGAGGGAGAAAGCGATGCCAATAGAAAGCAAAGTGGAAGACCTGGTGTGCGACATGATGGTCGAGCCGGATAGTTAGTGCTTTTGCTGTCAGGGGAGAGACGGCATCGCCGGCGCGGCCCTCATGACGCTCCGCCTGAGGCTATTTGCTGCTGCGCGTTCCCGTGACGGCGGCGAGGACGCCGAGGCCGATCAGGACCCCGGCACTCAGGTAGTGGCCGGCGCCGCGTAGCCGCCCGTGGCGCAGCAACGCTGGCTGCACCGCACTCGCGGTCAGCACGTAAAGGCAGTCGGTGACGACGGCGATGAACACGAACAGCAATCCCAGAAGCACGCTCTGCAACAGTGCCGACGTCATTGGGTCGACGAACTGCGGCAGGAAGGCGGCGAAAAACAGCGCCGTCTTGGGGTTGAGCAGCGCGACGACAAAGCCATCGCGAAATATCGGCGTAAGCTCGGCGGCGCCGAAAGTGGCCTTGTCCGTTTGCCGTGCAGCGCCTTCGCCGAGCGCTTTGACGCCCAGATAGACAAGATAGGCTGCGCCAGCGTACTTGACGACGGTAAATGCCAGAGCCGAGGCGGCAAACAGCGCTGCGAGGCCGATTGACGCGCCGACGGCGTTGGCCAGGTTGCCGAGCGCGACGCCGGCCAGCGAAACCAGCCCGGCTCGCCGGCCCTGGGCCAGGGTGCGCGCCACGATATAGATCACTCCCGGTCCCGGTGTGGCCGCGAGTACCAGGCTGGCCAGCACGAAGGCGGAAAAAGGCAGTATTGCGGCAGAGTTGCCGAGCAGCATTTGGCTGCTTTCGCTGATTTGGGTGATCGCGGACATCGCACTTCCCTGGCTGTCGAAGAGATGGATCAAATACAAGGCGATGCGAGCAATCCGTCTGCGGTAAACCTGACAAATTGTTAGCAATCAGCTACCTTGCGCAAAAAAAGCTCCTTTCGGGTTCATTTCTTTTCGCCAGCCGCGTCGTGCAGCTTTTGAATACTGTCTGATATACCCAAACGGTGATGACATGTCGAGACTCTCCTGATGATGAATGTCGTGACCGTTCCCCTCGTTTCCGACCCTTCTCCCGCAGGTGGAGAAGGGAGATTCGTGAGTCGCGGACGCGACTTTCACGGTAAATGTCCGCCAATGGAGGGCCCGGCATGAACAACGGTGGAGGTATCGATCGTTCCCGAGAGCAGCTTTCGTCGACCTGGGCCAGGCAGGTCGTGGAAGCCATACCGATCCCGATGTTCGTGATTGACGCCGAGCACCGCGTCGTGCATTGGAACCGGGCGTGCGAGAAGCTTACCGGGGTTTCTCAGGATTCCGTGCTGGGGACGACGCGAGCGTGGTCCGCGTTCTACCAGAACTCGCGACCGGTGATCGCAGATCTCGCTCTGAATGGCTCACGGCTGGAGGATCTCGAACGCTATTACGCCGGAAAATATCGTCCATCGGCTTCGCTCGAGGACGCTTGGGAGCTCGAAGAGTTCTTCCCGCGGATGCCCGATGGCGGCAAGTGGCTGGTCTTCAGCGCCGCCGCCCTGTACGACGAGAGCGGCGTTGTCGTCGGCGCCGTGGAGACGCTGCGCGACGTCACCGCGCAGCGGGCAGCCGAGCGGGCGGCCAGCGATGCTGCCTTGCTGTTGTCTGAAATCGTTCAGGGCTCGCCGGTGCCGACCTTCGTCATTGACGCCGAGCATCGCGTCACACACTGGAATCGCGCCTGCGAGGCGATCCTCGGGGCGCCGGCCGTGCAGATGGTCGGCTCGCGCGAGCAGTGGCGACCGTTCTATCCGCATCCGCGACCGGTCATGGCCGACCTGGTGCTCGATGCGACGGAGGGCCAAATGGGCGAGCTCTACGCCGACCAGCTGCGACCTTCACCCTTGATCGCCGGTGCCTGGGAAGCCAGGGACTATTTTCCGCAGTTCCCGGGCGGCGGGCGCTGGTTGTACTTCACCGCGGCGCCTCTACACGGCGCCGATGGACGCCCCATTGGCGCCGTCGAGACGCTGCAGGACATCAGCAAGCAAAAGCACTACGAAGTGCAGTTGAAAGCTCTCGCCCGGCAAGACCCGCTCACTGGACTCGCCAACCGCATGGTGCTCGAGGAGCGCATCAATCTCGCCCTGTCGCAGGCGGCGCGACACAAACGCCTGCTGGCACTCGCTTTCCTGGACCTCGATCACTTCAAGCCGATCAATGACGCCATGGGGCATGCGGTCGGTGATGCTCTACTGGTCGAGCTCGCCAAGCGCCTGCTGACGATGGTGCGCGCTTCCGACACCGTTGCCCGAATCGGTGGCGACGAGTTCGTCATCGTGCTGGCCGAGCCGGAGTCTCGAGAGGCCGTCGAAGGCGTGATGCAGCGCATCATCGAGACGGTCAGGCAGCCGTTTCAGCTTGACGAGCATTGCGTGCAGGTCGGTTGCAGCATTGGCATCGCGCTCTATCCCGAGGACAGCGATGACCACGGAAGCCTGCTGCGCGACGCCGATGCGGCGATGTATCGTGCCAAGACGGCTGGTCGCAACGGCTACCGCATGCATGCCAGGCAGGTTCAGTAGGTGCAGAGCAGCAGACTGCTTGGCACGCGGACTGGCGAATGGCCAGCTCGCGGCATCGCCGGCAGAGTGAGCGGCCTGCCCCCGTTCGCGGTCAAGGAGGATGCCAGTCGCGGGCGATGCAGGTCGAGCAAAGTTGACGCAGCGGTGGTTCGAGAACTTCCACCGTGAAATAATGACCAAAGAGCGCTGACCAGAACGGTCAGGCCAGGCGCCCACACACGGTGCCGATCGATTGCCAACTTGCACCACACTTTCTCCAGAAAACAAAGGAATCAACATGACGAGCACAGTAACTCTCGGTGGCAACCCATTTCAGGTTAGCGGCGATTTTCCGCAGAAAGGTCAGACGGCTCCTGCGTTCACCCTCGTTGGCAAGGATCTCGCCGACGTTTCGCTGAGCGCTTTTGCCGGTCAGAGGAAGGTCCTGAACATCTTTCCGAGCGTGGACACGCCGACCTGCGCAACGTCGGTGCGTACCTTCAATGCCAAGGCGAGCGGCCTGGCGAACACCGTCGTGCTTTGTATCTCGGCCGATCTGCCGTTTGCGCTGAGCCGTTTCTGCGCTGCCGAGGGTCTCGAGTCGGTGCTCACGCTGTCCACCATGCGCGGTCGCGAGTTCCTCCAGGACTATGGCGTTTCTCTGAGCAACGGTCCGCTGGCCGGCCTCGCCGCGCGGGCAGTGATCGTGCTCGACGGCGACGACCGGGTGCTGCATGGCCAGCTGGTTGCCGAAATCAAGGACGAACCCGATTACGACGCTGCGCTGCAGGCGCTTGCCTGAGCCGCGCCCCTTTGACCTGTTACCGGTCACTTCGCACCCGCCGCTGAGCTGCGAAGATGCCTGTACGCGACGACACTGAGGCGACTCCGCAGCGCCAGGGTATTCAGTCGATCGAAGTCGGCACGCGCCTGCTGCGTGCCCTGGCGGCCAGCCAGCGGTCGATGATGCTGCGCGACGTCGCCCGCAACGCCGGCATGCCGGCGGCAAAGGCCCGTCGCTATCTGGTGAGCTTCATGCGCATGGGGCTGGTCGAACAGGATGCCAATACCGGGCGCTACGACCTCGGCGAGTTTTCGCTGGAGTTGGGGCTGGCCAGTCTGGCGCGGCTGGACCCGGTGCGCCTGGCCGGGCCAGTCCTCGACGACCTCTGCGAGCAGATCGGCGCCACCGTTGCCCTGGCCATGTGGGGTAATCACGGCGCCACCTGCGTGCGCTGGGTCGAAGCCGGCGGTGCTGTCACCGTCACCCTGCGCACCGGCGTCGTGCTGCCGCTGACGACCTCGGCGACCGGGCTGGCCTTTTCCGCTTTTTACCGTTCGCCTTATCTCAAAAAGATGCTCGATGCCGAAGTGCAGGCCACCGCCGAGGCTGCGGGAAAGACCTCGGCGGAAGTGATGTCGGCGCTGAGCTCGCAACTCGAAGACATTCGCCGTGACGGCATGTCGCGTGCGGCGGGCAGCATGACGCCGGGGATCAACGGCGTTAGTGCGCCGGTTTTCGGGCACACCGGTCGGATGGTGGCGGCGCTTACTGCACTGGGCGTCGTCGGCAGCTTTGACGTCGAGCTGGACAGCTCGATTGCGCAGGGCACGCGGGAAGCGGCGGCAACGCTGTCCAGGCGTCTTGGTTATGGCAGCAGCGACGGCGCGGCAGGTGAGCAAGTCACAGCCGCTGGCGACGCTGCGCCGCAAGTCAGTCGCTGACGTCTGTGCCTGGTGCTTGCCGTGCCGGCTGTGGGGCCTGCTGTATCGCACCTTCGATCACCACGCCGATGCCCGGCCATGCGCAGGGGAAAGCCGCCGGCGAGCCCTGCGTCAATTTGAGCACGGACCTGCGTTGTCGCTTGTGGGGGCGTCCCGAGCGACCGGCATTTTGCGCCGGCTTGCAGCCATCCGACGAAATGTGCGGCGACGACCGGCAACAGGCGATCGCCTGGTTGTCGGTGCTGGAGCAGGCAACGCGACCGTGAGTGCTAAAATGCGCCTTTTTGTCGAAAGCGCCACGTGGACCTGCTGCTGCTGCTGAAAGCCCTGATTCTCGGCATCGTCGAAGGGGTGACCGAATTTCTGCCGGTCTCGTCGACTGGCCACCTCATTCTTGCTGGCGCCCTGCTCGATTTCAACGACGAGCGCGGCAAGCTGTTCGAGATCGTCATCCAGTCCGGCGCGATGCTCGCCGTCTGCTGGGAGTTCCGTGCCAAGATCATGCAGGTCTTGCGTGGCCTGCCCCGCGATCCCGGCGCGCAACGTTTCGCGCTCAACATCGTGCTTGCCTTCCTGCCTTTGGCGACCATCGGACTGCTGTTCGGCAAGACCATCAAGGCCTATCTGTTCAACGCGCCGGTGGTGGCGACGGCCTTCATCCTTGGTGGCCTGATCATTCTCTGGGCCGAACGCCGCGAGCATCGCATCCGCGTCGAGTCGATCGACGACCTGTCCCTGGGCGACGCGATCAAGCTCGGTTTCGCGCAGGCGCTGGCGCTGATTCCGGGGACTTCACGCTCCGGGGCGACGATCATTGGCGGCCTGCTGTTCGGCCTTTCGCGCCGCGCCGCCACCGAGTTTTCCTTCTTCCTGGCCATGCCGACCCTGATCGGCGCGAGCATCTACCAGCTCTACAAGGAGCGCGCGCTGCTCTCTGTCGACGATATCGGAATGTGGGTGGTCGGCTTCGTTGCTGCGTTCATTTCGGCTTTCTGGGCCGTGCGCGGGCTGCTTCGCTATATCAGCACGCACGACTTTTCGATCTTCGCCTGGTATCGCATTGCCTTCGGGATCCTGATTCTCCTGACTTGGCAGTACGATTTCATTTCCTGGGGAGATCACTGAGTTGGCCGGCCCACGCATCATTTATCTGCATGGCTTCTGCTCCTCGCCAGCGTCGTGGAAGGCGCGCCTGCTGGCCGAGTTTCTGGCTCTGGCGGGCCTTGCCGACCGTTTTTCCTGCCCCGTGTTGTCGCACGTTCCGCACGCTGCAATCGCCACCGTCGAGGCCTTGCTGGACAGTGATGACGCGCCGACGACCCTGGTCGGCAGTTCGCTGGGCGGCTATTACGCGGCCTGGCTGGCCGAAAGGCGCGATCTGAACGCCGTCCTGATCAATCCGGCGGTGATGGCTCCGACCCTGCTCGACGGCCTGCTGGGAACACACGCCAATTACTACAGCGGTCGCCGCTTCGAGTTTGGCGCCGAGCACGTCGAGCAACTGCGTGCGCTCGATACGCCGCTGATCACACCGTCGCGCTACCTGCTACTGGTCGAGACCGGCGACGAGGTGCTCGACTACCGGCTCGCCGTCGAGCGCTATGCCGGCTGCCGACAGCTGGTCGTCGAAGGCGGCGATCACAGCTTCACCCGTTTCCCCGACTTCGTACCGCAAATCATTGAATTCTGTGGGTTACAATCGTAGTGATGCATGTTCTATATGAAGAAGACGGCGCCTTCCGGACGGCCACTATTCTGGTCGACAACGACAGCTCCTTGCAGGTCGAGACGGCTTCCGGAAAGCGCAGCAAGATCAAGGCGGCCAACGTTCTGCTGCGTTACGGCGAACCGGCACCGACGCTCTTGCTCGAGCAGGCCGAGGCGCTCGCCGCCAGCATAGAGCAGGCGTTTCTCTGGGAGTGTCTGGGCGACGGCGAGTTTTCGTTTGCTGATTTTGCCAACGATTACTTCGGCCATGTCGCGACGGCGGTCGAGGCGTCGGCTTTGCTGCTGGCCCTGCATTCGGCGCCCGTATATTTCCATCGCAAAGGCAAGGGCCGCTTCCGCAAGGCAGCAGCCGATATTCTCCAGGCCGCTCTTGCGGGTCTCGAAAAGAAGCGCCAGCAAGCACTGAGCATCGAGCGCATGGTCGGCGAACTGAAGGCCTTCACGCTGCCGTCGGAGTTCACGCCGATTCTCAGCCAGTTGCTCTACAAGCCCGACCGCAATCGTAGTGAGACCAAGGCCCTCGAAGCGGCGTGCAGCGAAAGCGGTCTGTCGGCGCTGCATCTGCTGCAGAAGTGTGGTGCCATCCGCTCGGCTCACGACTATCACCTGCAGCGTTTCCTGTTCGAGTATTTCCCGCGCGGCACGGGCTTCGCGGCCTGTGTCGCGCCCCCTGTGCCGAGCAACCTGCCGCGCGCCGACGTGCGCGCTTTCTCGATCGACGACGCGGCAACCACCGAGATCGACGATGCCTTCTCGCTGCAGGTGCTGCCCGGACTCGGCTGGCAGGTCGGCATCCACATCGCTGCGCCGACGCTGGGCATGGCGCCGGGATCGCCGCTCGACGCGATTGCGCGCGATCGACTGTCTACGGTCTATTTGCCGGGCAGCAAGATCACCATGTTCCCGGAAAAAGTGGTCGAGGCCTTTACGCTTTGCGCTGGCCGTGACTGTGCGGCCATTTCTCTGTACCTGACGGTGACTCCCGAGTTCGAAATCACCGCTTGCGAGTCGCGCATCGAGATCGTCCCGGTGGTCGCCAATCTGCGCCATCACGACCTTGAACCCCTGTTCAACGAAGCCAGCATTGCCGCCGGTCTTTCCGAGTTCGCTTTTCGCGACGAGCTGATGACTCTCTGGCAGCTGGCCAATGCCTGCGAAGGTCGCCGCGGCAAGCCGTCGGCAACGCAGACTTTTCTCGACTACAACTTTCGCATCCAGGGCGACCTCGGCGACGCCGACGCCTGCGCGGTCGAGATCAGCGCTCGCCGACGCGGCAGTCCGCTTGACAAGCTGGTCTCCGAAATGATGATCGTCACCAACAGCACCTGGGGCGGCCTGCTATCCAGCAAGGGCGTGACCGCGATCTATCGTATCCAGACGCCTGGCGGCAAAGTCCGCATGAGCACCTCGCCGCAGGCGCACGAGGGTCTCGGCGTCAAGCAGTATGCGTGGTCGACCTCGCCGCTGCGGCGCTATGTTGACCTGCTCAACCAGTGGCAGCTGGTGGCCTATCTGAATGGCGATACACCGCCTTTTGCCGCGCGTTCGGATGATCTTTTCGCCGCGCTGAGCGATTTTGACATGACCTACGCCGCCTACGCCGACTTCCAGCGCAGCATGGAACGTTACTGGTGCCTGCGCTGGTTGCGGCAGCACGAGGTCGAAACGATCAAGGCGACGATTATCGGCCGCGAGAACCTGGCGCGCTTCGATCAGCTGCCGCTGCTGCAGCGTGTGCCCTCGGCACCGGAGCTCAAGCCCGGTCAGGAAATCCTGGTGGGTGTCGAGTCGATCGACTATTTGACGCTCGAACTCGGCTGCCGCTATGTCGAGACGCTGCCTCCGGCGGGTGTCGCAGCTGCCGACGACGACCAGCTGGAGGCGATCGATTGAGGTGAACGCTGTCCTCCGCGATCGCTATCAATCGCCGCTGGCGGCAGGCAGACTGTGGCTGGCCGTGGCGGTTTCCCTGCTCCTGCATGGCGGGCTGCTGGCGGTGCATTTCAGCTTTCCAGACGCTTCGCGGGCTTTTCAGGAGCGGGCGCTCGATATCATTCTGGTCAATAGCCGTTCGCCGCGGAAACCTGCCGATGCGCAGGTGTTGGCGCAAGCCAATCTCGACGGTGGCGGCAACACCGAGCAGGAGCACCGCGCGACGACGCCCTTGCCGCCGGCACCGCGCCATCAGGACGGCGACGACCTCGAACAGTCGCAACGGCGTATCCAGGAACTCGAAGCGCACCAGCAGCGACTGGCCGCAAAAGCGCGTAGCCGTACGCTGGTCGCTCCAACGCCGGACAAGGAAGAGCAGCTCGCACCGACGCCGGCGCCCAGCGTCAGCGGCCGCGATCTGGCGCACAGTGCGCTGGCCATGGCGCGCCTCGAGGGGGCGATCGACAAGAAACTCAACGACTATAACCAACGTCCGCGCAAGACCTTCATCGGCACCCGCGCCAGCGAATACCGTTTCGCACAATATATCGAGGCCTGGCGGAGCAAGGTCGAGCGCGTCGGCACGCTCAACTACCCCGAGGAGGCCAGGGGCAAGCTCTACGGCAAACTGGTGATGACCGTCAGCATCAAGAGTGACGGTAGCCTCGTGCGTATTGAGATCAATCGCTCGTCAGGCCACCAGATCCTCGACGACGCCGCCCGTCGCATCGTCACCATGGCTGCCCCGTACGGCGATTTCCCACCAGCGATCCGGGAGGATACCGACATTCTGGTGTTCACCCGCAGCCTGCGCTTTACCCAGAGCGACAGTCTCGAAAGCAAGAAATAGGGTCAGGATGAGCGATCTATATTGTGTTTTCGGCAATCCCATTAGCCACAGCAAGTCGCCGTTGATCCACACGGCCTTTGCCGCGCAGTGCGGGCAGGACCTCCGCTACGAAGCACTGCTGGCGCCGATCGACGGTTTCGCCGCCAGCGTGCGGACTTTTATCGCTTCCGGTGGCCGCGGCGCCAATGTCACCGTGCCGTTCAAGGAAGAGGCTTTTCGTCTGGCGACTCGCCTGAGCGTACGCGCCGAGCTTGCCGCGGCGGTCAACAGCTTGCGTTTCGACGGCGCCGAGATTGTCGGCGACAACACCGACGGCGCCGGCCTGCTGCGCGACCTCCGCGTCAATCTGGCGTGCCCGATCGCCGGCCGGCGCGTCCTGCTGCTGGGTGCCGGCGGCGCAGCGCGCGGCGTCGTCGCACCCTTGCTCGAGCAGCGGCCGGCGACGCTGGTGATCGCCAACCGCAACGTCGCCCGAGCACAGCAGCTGGCGCAGCGCTTCGCCGCTACCGCTGGTGCTTCCCTGCTGTGCGCCGGTGGCTACCCGGAACTCGCCGGGCAGTCTTTCGACCTGGTGATCAACGCCACCTCGGCCAGTCTCGCCGGTGCGCTACCACCTCTGCCTGTGGCGGCCGGCGTTTTCGCACCCGCCAGCCTGGCTTACGACATGATGTACGGTAAAGGCGACACGCCATTCCTTGCCTTTGCCAGAGCGCAGGGCGCGGCGCACTTGGCCGACGGTTTGGGCATGCTCGTCGAGCAGGCGGCCGAAGCCTTCCATTTCTGGCGCGGCCTCCGCCCCGACAGCGCGCTGGTGATTGCCGCGCTACGTGCCAGGAGCGAGACCGGGCCGGCCGGATGATTCGTCTCGGCGTCTGGCTGAAGCGGCTGCTGCTGGCCGTCATCGGCCTGCTGCTGCTCTTACAGTTCTGGCTTTTCGGCTGGGTGCTGTGGTGGAACTGGGTCAATCCCGAGAGTACGCGTTTCATGGAGATTCGCCTCGCCGAGTTGCGCGTCGCGGATGCGCGGGCGCAGCTGCAGCAACGCTGGATCGCTTATGGGCAGATCTCGGCCAATCTGAAGCGCGCCATTGTCGCCGCCGAAGACGGTAAATTCCTCGATCACGAAGGCTTCGACTGGCAAGGCATCCAGAATGCGATCGAGACGAACCAGAAGAAAGGCCGCGTTGTCGCCGGCGGCTCGACCATTTCTCAGCAGTTGGCGAAGAATCTCTTCCTGAGCCCAGCCAAGACCCCCTTGCGTAAAGCCGAAGAGGCAATCATCACCCTGATGCTGGAAACCGTCTGGAGCAAGCAGCGGATCCTGGAGGTGTACCTCAACGTCATCGAGTGGGGCAGCGGCGTTTTCGGCGCCGAAGCTGCCGCCCGCCACTATTTCGGCATTTCGGCGAGTCAGTTGTCGGCCGAGCAGGCGGCCCGCCTGGCGGCCATGGTTCCACGGCCGCGTTTCTACGACCGCAACCGCAACGCCCCGGCGCTGCTTGCGAAGAGCGACATTATCCTGGCGCGGATGCGTTCGGCGGCTGTTCCGTGAGCTGCGGACGCGACTTCTACGGTCAGCAGCCGGCGCTTTTGCAGATGGCGACCATTCGCCAATCCTGGGATACTATCGAGCTTCGGTCCCCGTCGCGCGAGCCCTTTTCCGGCAACCAATGAAGGAGTGATTACCTCATGAAGTTTCGCACCCTGTTTCTGCTGCTCATCCTCGGCGCTACCGCCGGCTTTTCGGCGCTCAATTGGGGCGCGTTCATTGCCCCGAGCACGCTTTCGCTGGGCGTGACTGAAGTACAGGCGCCGATCGGGGTGATCATGTTGGGCGTGGTGAGCCTGCTGACCGCCTACTTTTTGCTCTTCGTGATTTACGTGCAGGCCTCGGCGCTCTTCGATTCCCGTCGCCATGCGCAGGAATTGAAAGCCAACCAGGAGCTGGCGGACCGGGCCGAGGCCTCGCGCTTTACCGACCTGCGCGGCTTCATTACCACCGAACTGCAGGCGATGGGCAGGCACAACGGGGGCCAGCTGGCGTCGGGTGGCGCTGACCCGGCGCTTCTCGCCCGGCTCGATCGCATCGAGACCGAGCTGCTAACGGCCATCGAGCAGTCGGGGAACAATGTCGTTACTTCTCTTGGTGGAATCGAGGATCGCCTCTCCAGGACAACAAACGGCGGCGGCCTGGCGGTGCTTGCGGCGAAAAGCAGCGTCTAATACATTGCGACGGGTAGAAAAAAGCCCGCTGAGTGCGGGCTTTTTTTTGTTCTCGATGGCGGCTTGGTCGATCAGTGATCAGTGATCAGCGATCGCCGTAAGCTCGGCGGTTGGCGTTCGCGCCACCACCACCATGACCGCTCTTCGGCCCTTCGTGGTGAGGTGTGCGCGGCAGGCCTTCGCGGCGGGGAGCAAAAGGTTTGCCCTGGCGGTTGTCGCCACCCTTCCAGCCCGGCTTGCCGGTCGGTCGCGGTTTTGCTGGCGACGGTCGACGCGTCGGCTCGTGACCCTCGACGACAGCTACCGGAATCAGCTGCTTGGTGAAGCGCTCGATTTTGCGGACGTTGAAGTGTTCGGCATGGTGAACCAGCGAGATGGCCAGACCATTGCGGCCGGCACGGCCGGTACGACCGATGCGGTGCACGTAGTCTTCGGCGAACTTCGGCAGGTCGTAGTTGAAGACGTGCGTGATCGTCGGGACGTCGATGCCGCGTGCGGCCACGTCGGTGGCAACCAGGATGCGCACCTGGCCACGACGCATGGCGGTCAGTGTGCGGTTGCGCGCGCCCTGATGCATGTCACCGTGTAGCGCGGCGGCGTTGAGGCCAGCGACGTTGAGACGATCGCTGACCGTATCGGCGTCGCGCTTGGTGGCCGTGAACACCACGGCCTGATCGATCGAGGCATCGCGCAGGAGGTGGTCGAGCAGGCGGTTCTTGTGCGACAGGTCGTCCACGAAGTGCATGCGCTGCTCGATGTTGTCATGCCGGGCGGTGTTTGCATCGACGCGAATTTGCAGCGCGTTGCGGGTCATCCGTTTGGCCATCTCGCCGACGGTTCCGTCAAGCGTTGCCGAGAAGAGCATCGTCTGACGCTCGGTCGGGGTGGCCGAAACGATCTTTTCGATGTCTTCGATGAAACCCATGTCCAGCATGCGATCGGCTTCGTCAAGGACGAGTAGCTGCAGCTGGGAAAAGTCGATCTTGCCGGAGTTCATATGGTCGATCAGGCGACCCGGCGTGGCGACCAGGATCGCCGGATTGCGGCCAAGAAGTTCCATCTGTTTCGGATAAGGCATGCCGCCGAGGATGGCAACAGCGTGCACGTGGTGCACCTGGCGACCGTACTTCTCGGTGGCGGCAGTGACCTGCAGGGCGAGTTCGCGAGTCGGCGTCAGGACCAGCATTTTCGGCTGCGCTGGCTGGAAGCGCTGGCGATCGTTGCCGCGCGAGCGGGCCGGGCGACGTTCCTGGGAGGCGGCAGTGCGCGCCGCCTCGGGGGCACGTTCCTGCGCCGCGAAGCGATGCAGTGCTGGCAGCATGAAGGCGGCGGTCTTGCCCGAGCCGGTCTGCGAGGAAACCATCAGGTCGCGGCCTTCGAGAGCCGCCGGAATGGCTTGCTTCTGGACCGGCGTCGGCTCGGTGTAACCGGAATCGGTGAGTGCTTTGAGGATGGCCGGGTGGAGGCCGATTTCTGCAAAAGTCATGGTTCTCTTTTCTATGGATGCGCCGCACGCTACCTCTACGGCATAGTGCGTTGCGAAAAAGCAAATGCAACGCCAACCAACGAAAAGCTGAGGGAGACTTTGCTCAAGTCGATCGCTTCGATCGATTCCCGGAAGTCAGCAGCTATCGGCACAAAAGCTTTGTGCCAGTGCGGCGCTGAATGAATCGACACCAGAAGGCAGGGGGGCTTGAGAGTTACGGCCAGGTTCGCGATGCTCGTCGCATCAAGCAGCTTTTGGCCGCTCAGTGCAGCCGTGCATTATAGCATCAGCTTGCTGCGTGTGCTTCTTTTTTGTTGGTTTCGCGCAGTTGCAGCATTCGCGGCGAGAAGATCTCGGTGACCAGTACCGATTGCGCGCCAAAGCGAAAGTGAGAGCGACGTGCCCACAGGCGGCCTGCCTCCACTTCTTCAAGTTGCAGAGCGCCGAGCGCCGACGCAAACAGTGTATGGCGCTCATCGAGCCGCTTGTAGTTGATTTTTCCACGCCTGAAGCCGGGGTGCGAGAAGAGCAGCGCGCCAAGCGAGCCGCTGCCCAGACGTGCCAGCCAGAGCTGCAGTGGGCCGCGCGGCCGATAGGGCAAGACGGTGTGCGCGAAGACGACGCGTTGTTCGTCACAGTGCAAAGCCACTTCACGAACCCACGCCCGTACGCCCGGTTCGATTCCGAGCAGCCGTGCTTCATCGGCAGTCGGCAGGCTGAAGCCCTGGCGCAGCACGCGCACCGCAAAGCGTCCTCTGGCCTGGATGCGTGCCGTCAGCGAGCCGCGGTCACGCAACCAGGGGATGAAAGCGACGTTGTCCGGCGTGCGCAGCAAGCGGCTGCGCCAGGGCCCTTGGTATGCCTTGCTGTTGAACATGTGGCCAGCTTTGCTTACGGTGAAAGTCGCGCCAGCGACTCACGAAACGCCCTTCTCCCCTTGCGGGAGAAGGGCAGGGAGAAGAGGGGGGCGGTCATGACTTTCATGATCTGGGGTATCTCGACATGTCATGACCGTTACTGTGGACGCGGCGATTTGTCGATACCGGCAATGCGCGTCCCCGGCTTGATTCCCTTGCTGGCGAACCAGTCGAGGTTCATTTCCAGCGCGTAGCGTGCGTCACCAGCGGCGCAGTGGTTGTCTTCGGTCTGCGGCTGCATTTTTTCGATGTTGAGGATGCGCCCCTCCTGGTCGAGAAACGCGACCGACAGCGGCAGGTAGGTGTTGCGCATCCACATGCAATGGCGGGTAGCCTGCGCAAAGACGAACAGCATTCCGTGGTTGGCCGGCAGGCTGCGGCGATTCATCAGACCCTGCGCGCGATTGGCGTCATCCGCGGCGACTTCCGCTTCGATACGGTAAAAGCCGGCGCTGAGCTCGATGCGCGCAAGCTGCGCAGAAACGGGCAGCGAAGCCAGCAAGGGCGCCAGCGCGATCAGGAAACAAGGAAGTCTGTACATCAAGAACTCCGGGAGGGAGGATGGATTGAACGGCAAGGAGCGTCACCCTCGCTGTTCCCCTGCGCACAGAAAAGTACCGCAAAGTGGGTCCCGGCAAGGCGTCGAGAAGTCTGTGGCGTCGGCGCTATTACGCTTTGCGACTACTTCCGTGACTTGCCCTTCGCTTTCGTGTTTGTCTTCGTGTTCGTCTTGGTCTTCGGCTTGGCCGACGTCTTCTTCCGCGGCGTTGCCTTGCCGGCCGGGCTCGATTTTCCCCCCTTGGCTTGCGCCGCTGGTGGGCTCGTCGCGCCTTTTGGCGCCGGTTTCGAGTGCACCGTCGGTGCGCCAATGATGACCTCGCCAGCTGCATTCTCGGCAGCTTTCGGTACCGACAAAGTTTCCGTGCAAGCGAGCAGCAACGCACCAGCCAGCACGATGCGCAAGGAATGGTTGATGGTCACGGTCATCGCCTGGCTCAGTGGCTGGTGCCTTCGGAACGTGATATTTTGTTCCAGACGTTGTACTTGCCCACCGGTTTCCTGGCCGGAATTCGCTTCACTTCCTCGAGCGTCTGCGCGTCGATCACGAGCAGCGCGCCATCGTCTTCCCAGAGGCTGGCCAGCGCGTAGCGGCCGTCCCGAGTGAATTCGACGTGGGCCAGCGTCTGTCCCGGTTTGGCCTTGATCTGCCCGACCACTTCCAGGCTCTGCTTGTCGATTACCTGCAGAACGTTCCTGTTTTCCTTGCTCATCATCGAGTCGGTAAAAGCGTAGCGGCTGTTCTCGTGACTGCGCAGGAAGAAGCCCGGGCCGAGCGTTTTTATTTCCTTGATGATGTTGTAGGTTTCGAGGTCGATGACCGTCACCACCCCTTCGTTGAGGTTCGGCGAGGCCATCACCGACCGTTCGCGACCCGTCGGATCGGTCCACTGCCAGGTGATGCCCGAGCCAAGATGCGGCATTCCCGGCAGATCGAGGTCGGCGATCTTGTTGCGGCCGTCGAGAAAGATCACCTGTCCCTTGCTTGCCGAGCGCGAGGCACCCAGGATCTCGTGGTAGCTCTGGGTGAAAAAGAAATCGTCGAGATAATCCTTGAGCAGGGTTCGCCGCGGATAGAACATGGCCGGAGTGAAGTGACCTTCCCGGTACTGGTAGTCGTGCACCAGACCTTCGGCAACCGGTTCGGCGTCGGGATCGTAGCTGATCTCCCAGACTTCGGGAACGTCCTTCAGTGCGGCGACGAAACTCTTGCGCGGCGCCGCGTCGTAGACCGCAGATACCCGCGAAGTCTTGTCGCCGGCAGCGTTGAGCGTCGGGATGATCTTCACCAGCGAGAGGTCTTTGGCGTCGAGCAGGACCAGGCTGTGCGGCAGGTAGTTGGCAACCATCACCCACTTGCCGTCACCGGAAACGGCAGCGTTGCGCGTGTTCAGGCCGGCGCGGATTTCGGCGACGACGACCAGGTTGTAGATGTCGAACTTGGTGATCCAGCCGTCGCGCGAAGCGAAATAGACAAAGCGGCCATCGGGCGAGAACTTCGGTCCGCCGTGCAGTGCGTAGCGGCTGGGAAAGCGGTGCAGGCGTTCGAGTTTGTCGCCGTCGAGCACCGACACGTGATGGTCGCCGGTTTCGACGACGATGAACAGATTCAGCGGGTCGGCGCCTTTCAGCCCGGGACCGGGCTGGTCGGGTAGTTTGCCGGCGTCGGCGTTGACCACTTGCGAGGCGCGGATCTCGGCCGCGTCCCATTTTGGCGCTGGCGTCACCGGGCTGTAGATCAAGTCGGCCAGTTCTTGCACCTGATCGGCGCTCAACTTGTCGCCAAAGGCCGGCATCTGCGTCGCCACGCGCCCTTCGCCGATCACTTTCAGCGCTTCTGGTTTGCGCAGTCGTGCCAGGTTTTCCGGCAGGAGAGCCGGCCCGACACCGCCAAAGCGCGTTTCGCCGTGGCAGGCGGCGCAGTGCTCCTTGTAAAGTGCCTGGACGCCGGCTGCCTCGGGTGCTCCGGCAGCGCTGGCGAACGACGATCCGCCAGCAAGAGACGCTGCGAGGCAGGCGGCAGACATAGCGAGGCGCCAGTTCATCAGGCTCTCCGGATTCTGATGTGCGGGGTGACAGTCAAGCGTTCGCGGCCGGGTTCGACGCCGATTTCTTCGTCGTCGAGATAACAGCCGGGGTCTTCGGCCCAGGGGTCGCCGGTCAGCTGTTGCGCGCGCACACGCGTGTTGCCGTTGCAGATGTCGAAATGCTGGCAGTCACCGCAACGCCCCGAAACGCTGCGCGGAAACTGCTTCAGACCGGCCATTAGCGGCTCGGAAACATCTGTCCATATTTCCGAGAACGGCCGCTCACGGATGTTGCCGAGGTTGTAGTGCCACCACATGGTGTCGGGATGGACATTGCCGAGATTGTCGATGTTGGCCACATTGACTCCCGAGGAATTGCCTCCCCATTGCGCCAGCCGCGCGCGGATGTTGGCTGCCTTGTCGGGAAAGTTCTTTTTCACCCAGTACAGAAAGTAGACTCCGTCGGCGTCATTGTTGCCGGTGGTGAACTCCTTGTGCAGGCCACGTTGCTGATAGTCCCAGCAGGTATCGAAGAGCAGGTCCATGGCCCAGCGTGTCAGCTTGTGTTGCGCGTCGTCCTTGCGGTTCTTGTTGCCGCGACCGGCGTAGTTGAGGTGCGAGAAGTAGAAGCGATCGATGCCTTCGTCCTCGACCAGTTCGAGCAGGCGCGGCAGGTCGTGCGCATTATCCTGGGTCATCGTGAAGCGGACGCCGATTTTCAGGCCCAGGTCACGGCACAGGCGAATGCCTTTCAGCGAGGCTTCGAAAGCGCCTTCCATGCGCCGGAATTTGTCGTGCGTTGCGCCCATGCCGTCGAGCGAAACGCCGACATAGTCGAAATCGCACTCGGCGATGCGGTCGATGTTCGTGGCGTCGATCAGGGTTCCGTTGGACGACAGCCCGACGTAGAAGCTCATCGCTTTTGCGCGCCGGGCGATGTCGAAGATGTCCGGTCGCAACAGCGGCTCGCCGCCGGACAGAATCAGCACCGGAACGCGGAAGCGCTTGAGGTCGTCCATCACCGCAAAAATCTCGTCGGTGCTCAGTTCGCCGGGGAAGTCCTTGTCGGCAGAGATCGAATAGCAGTGCTTGCAGGTCAGATTGCAGCGGCGAATGAGATTCCAGATGACCACCGGCGCCGGTGGATTCTGCTTGGGGCCGGGCTGCTTGGGTGCCGCGAGTTCCTGCATGTACTGGGAGATTCGAAACATCGTGCACTTCCCGAAAGAAAACCGTGTATTAGAGGGTAGGCTTGGCGGCTGGGCCTTGACGTGGATCAAGGCTCAGCCCATCCGCTGCCGCGAACCTGGCCAGGCAGCTGTTCGCCGAGTGGAGAAAGTCGCATTCTCACCCTCGTTTCTCCGGTCGGCAAGTGGCGACCATCGTAGCTTCGCTCCGCGCGCTTGCGGTTGGCATGAGCTTTGCGTATTTGGGCTGTACTGTATTTTCCGAGGCGCGCGAGAAGCCTTGTGCACGGCGCTGGACGCGTGTGCGCGAAGCGTCGAGAATAGCTGCTCGACGCGCTTGGCGGCGATGGCGGGAGTCATGGGCATAGGGGGAGTAGCGCGCTTGAGCGGCTGCCGGTTCGGTAAAGTCCTTTTCGAGGTCGCGTTTCGGATCAAGGCAGCAAGGCTGTGTGCCAGGCGAAGCCGGAGTCGGAGTCGGAGTCGGAGTCGGAGTCGGAGTCGGAGTCGGAGTCGGAGTCGGAGTCGGAGTCAACTCCATGCCCGCTGACTTCCTGCCCGGCAATCGCTTGACCCTGCTGAACAGCGGGGCCGAGTACTTTCCGGAGCTGATCCGGGCGATCGACGGCGCGCAGCACGATGTTCACCTCGAAAGCTACATTTTCGAGGACGATGCGACCGGTCAGGCGGTCGCCGCGGCGCTGGCCAGCGCTGCCCGACGGGGCGTCACGGTCCGCGTGCTGGTCGACGGCTTCGGCGCTCGGGAGTTCGCCGAGTCTCTGCAACCGGCCTTGCTCGCCGCTGGCGTACAGGCGATGGTTTACCGACCCGACATCGCGCGCTTTCGTTTGCGCCGCCATCGTCTGCGTCGTTTGCATCGCAAGCTGGCGGTGATCGACGGTGAAATCGCCTTCGTCGGTGGTATCAACGTCATCGACGACCTCAATACGCCGTATCAGATCCCGCCGCGCTACGACTACGCAGTTCGCGTCGAAGGCCCCTTGCTGGCGCCGATTCAGCAGGCCCAGCAGCGACTGTGGGAAATCGTGTTGTGGGCAAAGCTGAATCGTCGTTACCGCCTTACCAGGCGTGCGCAGACCGATCCGGGAGCACGTGGCGAGCAGACCGCCGCCTTCGTGGTGCGCGACAATATTCTCCACCGCCGCGACATCGAGGAGGCGTATCTCGAGGCCATTGCCGCTGCGCAGCAGGACATTCTGCTCGCCAACGCCTACTTCCTGCCCGGTCGGCGCTTTCGCCGCGCCCTGCGCGACGCCGTAAAGCGCGGCGTGCGGGTGGTCATCCTGTTGCAGGGGCGGATCGAATATCGCCTCCTCCACTACGCGACGCAGGCCCTGTATGGTCGCTTACTGGGCTTCGGCATCCGCATTTTCGAGTATCGGCGCAGCTTCCTGCATGCCAAAGTGGCGGTTATCGACGGTCACTGGGCGACCGTCGGCTCGTCGAATATCGATCCTTTCAGTCTGCTGCTGGCCAGGGAAGCCAATATCGTCGTCAAGGATCCGCTGTTCGCCAACAGCTTGCGCGAGAGTCTCGAACAGGCGATGCGCAATGGCGCGCGCGAACTGCCGATCGATAGCTGGAAGCGTCTGCCCTGGCATTCGCGCCTGCTGCGTTGGGCAAGCTACAACCTGGTGCGGACCCTGGTCGGCATCGTCGGTTACGGCGGCAAGCGCTAGTAGGGGCAGACGCCGCGCAAGGCCGGAACACGCTCGATCGACCAGGCGGCAATTGCCCAGGGCCAGAAATCGCGCAGCGGTCCGGCGCTGATTTCCGGCGGAACAGCGTGGCCAAGAAATTTTAGGGCTGCCGACAGGACAGCGCTGCCGCCTGAGAGATCGACGGCGGCCGCCCGCGTTTGTTTGGAGAGCTTCTCGCCGGCGGCATTGGTCACCACCGGCAGGTGCGCGTAAGTCGGCGTAGTCAGCGCCAGACGTTGCTGCAGCCAGATCTGCCGTGGCGTCGAGTCGAGCAGGTCGACGCCGCGGACGACCGCGTTGATCCCTTGCGCGGCGTCGTCGGTGACGACTGCCAGCTGGTACGCGTACTGGCCGTCGGCACGCAGCAGGATGAAGTCGCCGACGGCGCGTTCGAGATTCTGCTGCACATCGCCCTGAACGCGATCGCCGAAAGTGATCGTCGCGTCGGCGACGCGCAGCCGCCAGGCGCGTGCCGCTCGGCCCGCGGCGAGGCCGTTGCGGCAGCTTCCCGGGTAGACCAGGCCGCCATCGACCGATCGTGGCGGCGAGCAGGCAGCAATTTCCGTTCGCGAGCAGGCGCAGGGGTAGACCTCGCCCTCGAGTTGCAGGCGCACCAGTGCGGCGTGGTAGAGGTCGAGACGCCGGCTCTGGACGAGCACTTCACCATCCCAGGCGAAGCCGAAGCCTTCCAGCGTGCGCAGGATGTCGTCGGCGGCACCGGCAACCGTCCGCGGCTGGTCTACGTCCTCGATGCGCAGCATCCACTGGCCGCCGTGGGCCCGGGCGTCGAGATAGCTGCCGACGGCGGCGACCAGCGAACCGAAGTGCAGCGGGCCGCTTGGTGAAGGCGCAAAGCGGCCGCGATAGGGTGGCGGCGGGCGCTGAGCGTGCTCCTCTGTCGCCGTGGTCGCGATCATTGGGCTCGCGGCGCAGCGTTCAGCGTGCGCTGCCTTTGTATTTCCACCGCTGCCGCGTAAAATCTGCCGGTCATTAATAGGACTCCAGCAATGAGCGATCGTGTGTTCACCCCTGCCAACGAAGCTGCCATTCTCGCCGAGGCGCTGCCGTACATCAAACGCTTCCACGGCAAGACCATCGTCGTCAAGTATGGCGGCAATGCGATGACCGACGAGCATCTCAAGCAGTGCTTCGCGCGCGACGTGGTGCTGCTCAAGCTGGTCGGGATGCACGTGGTGGTGGTGCACGGCGGCGGTCCGCAGATCGAAAACCTGCTCGCCCGGGTGGGCAAGAAAGGAAAGTTCATCCAGGGAATGCGCGTCACCGACGCCGAAACGATGGACATCGTCGAGATGGTTCTCGGCGGCCAGGTCAACAAGGACGTCGTCAACCTGATCAATCAGGCGGGGGGCAAGGCTGTCGGATTGACCGGCAAGGACGGCAGCTTCATTCGCGCCAAGAAATTACTGCTGGCGAACCACGAAAACCTTGGTGACCTGATCGACGTTGGCCAGGTCGGCGACATCACGCAGATCGATCCGTCGCTGATCGGCCACCTCGAGTCGGGCGGCTTCATCCCTGTCGTGGCCCCGATCGGCGTCGGCAAAGGCGGCGAGACCTATAACATCAACGCCGACGTCGTCGCTGGCAAGATCGCCGAAATCCTTAAGGCGGAAAAGCTGGTACTGCTCACCAATATGCCCGGTGTCCTCGACGAGAGTGGTCAGTTGATCACCGGCATGACGCCCAAGGAGATCGACCAGCTGGTGGCCGACGGGACCCTGTCGGGCGGCATGTTGCCGAAGATCAGCTCGGCGCTCGACGCCGCACGCAACGGCGTCAGGAGTGTGCACATCATCGATGGCCGTGTCGAACATGCGCTGTTGCTGGAGATCCTTACCGATCACGGCGTCGGCACGATGATCAAATCGCATTGATCAGGGAACTCTGCTGAGAGCGTCCGCGCCGGTCTGGCTTTTCGACCTCGACAACACTCTGCACGACGCCAGTCCGCATATTTTTCCGCAGATCAACCGTTCGATGGTGGCGTACATCCGCCAGCACCTCGGTGTGGACGAAGAGGAGGCAACGCGTATTCGGCAGGATTACTGGCAGCGCTACGGTGCCACGCTGCTCGGCCTGATGCGCCATCATGCCATCGATCCCAGGCATTTTCTCTGGCATACGCACCAGTTTCCGGACCTCAAGCGGATACTGGTCTTCGAACGCGCCCTGAAGGCCATGCTCGATCGCTTGCCAGGGCGCAAGATCGTCTTCTCGAACGCGCCGCTGGGTTATAGTGAGGCGGTTCTGGAAATGACCGGTGTTCGCCGCTGTTTCGACGCCATCTATTCGGTCGAACGCCTTCGCTTCCAACCGAAACCGGCAGTCGCTGGCTTTCGCCACCTCTTGCGCAGCGAGCGTTTGACTGCGCAGTGCTGCATCATGGTCGAAGATACTCGGCCCAATCTGCGTACAGCGAAGCGACTCGGCATGAAGACCGTCTGGGTGAGTGCGGAAACGCGCCAGCCGGCCTGGGTCGACGTGCGGCTGGTTTCGATTCTCGACTTGCCGCGCCATCTCGCCCGGCTCTGAAGCACGGCCGATACATCTGCCACGACAGCGCTTCCTTCACCTTCTTTTCCCAGTAAGTGTTGCTCCACCGCGGCCTTCCACAGTCGTGTAGACTTTCCCCGAAAAATTTCCGTTGGTCGCCATGAGAGAGTCAGGTTCACTGGAACAGCAGCTACTTGAGTACAAGGCTATCCTCGAGCATTCGGGGATTGCCGTGGTGTGCACGCGAAATCGCCGCGTGTACCGCTGTAACCCGCGCGCCGAGGCGCTTTTTGGCTGGCCGGCGGGAACTCTTGTCGGCCAGCAGGATCTTGTCTTCCATCCCGACAGCGCGGCCTGTGAAGCGCTGCGCGAGCAAGCACGTGCGGCACTGAGCGTCGGCGAGATACTCGATATCGAAATGCAGCTGGCGCGCCGCGACGGCAGCAGCTTTGTCGCTCATCTCATCGCCCGCGCGATCGACACTGCCGCGCCGGGTCAGGGTGCCGTCTGGACCGTGCTCGACATCACGCAGGAGGTCGACGCGCGCAAGTGCAGCGCGCAGTTGCTGCGCGAGCAGACGCTGATCTTCGAACGTGCGCCGATCGGCATCGCTTTTCTGCGTGACCGCATCATCCAGCGCTGCAACCCGAGCTTCGAGAGGATCTTCGGCTCGCTGCCAGGTCAACTGATCGGCCAGTCAACGCGCGTTTGCTTTGCCACTGAGCCGGCCTGGAGCGCCGCCGGCGAACGCGCTCGGCGCGGTATCGAAGAAGGCGGGAGCTTCGTCGGAGAGGTCGAGTACTGCAAGGCCGATGGCACGCCGATCTGGTGCCAGGTGACCGGTAGTCTGCTCAACCCGGCAAATCATGACGAAGGCCACGTCTGGCTGTTTCAGGACATCACCGCACGCCGCGCGGCCGAAGAGGCCCTGGTCGAAAGCCTCTGGGAGCAGCAGTTGATTTTCGATAACGCGATGATCGGCATCGCGTATCAGCGTGAGCGCACGATCTTGCGCTGCAATCGCCGATTCGAGGAGATCTACGGCTTTCCGCCAGGTGCTCTTACGGGACAGCCCACGCGCCTTCTCTATGCCAGCCAGCAAGCGTGGGAAGACGCCGGGCAGCAGCTCTATGGTCAGAGTGCAGCGCTTGAGGCCTTTGAGGGGGAAGTCCTTTTCTGCCGTCGCGATGGCACTCCGATCTGGGTCCATGTCAGCGGCCGCCCGATCGAGGAACAGGACGAACGCCAGATCTGGATCTGGACGCACGAGGACGTAACGGCGCATCGCGCTGCCCAGGACGCACTGCGGCAAAGCCATCTCGAACTCGAGCAACGCGTTGCCGAACGCACTCATGAGTTATCGCAACAGCTTGACTTCATGCACCAATTGGTCGAGGCTATTCCGGGCCCGGTGTTCTACAAAAATCGTGCAGGCTGCTACCTCGGTTGTAATCAGGCTTTCCTCGAAATGATCGGCAAGTCACGCGCAGAAGTGGTCGGCGCAAGCGTCTACGACGTCGCGCCGCGCGCGCTTGCCGATCGCTATATGGCGGCTGACGAAGAACTCTTCCAGCGCGCGGGTTCGCAGGTTTTCGAAGCGCAGGTGCTGCGCGCCGATGGCCAGTACCGCGACGTCGTTTTTCACAAAGCGATCTACGGCGTTCCCGGCGAAGCAGTTTGCGGTCTCGTCGGAATCATGCTCGACGTGACCGAGCGCAAACGTATGGAGCAGCGCCTGCAGCAGGCGGCGACGGTTTTCGACAGCAGCGCCGAAGGCATTACCATCACCTCTCCAAAGGGCGAAATCATCGCCGTCAATCGTGCATTTACCGAGATCACCGGTTACTGCGAGGACGATGTCCTTGGCGTCAACCCGCGCATTCTGCAGTCCGGACTTCAGGGCGCGCAGTTTTACCGTGAGATGTGGCGGACCCTGCACACCTGTGGGCGCTGGCAGGGAGAATTGTGGAATCGGCGCAAGGACGGCCAGGCCTTTCTGGAGTCCTTGACGGTCAGCGCCGTCAAGGACTCCCAGGGTTGCGTGACGCACTATGTTGGCGTCTTCTCGGACATCACCGAACTGCGCAAGGCGCACGATCAGCTCGATCATCAGGCGCATCACGATCCGCTCACCGGCCTGCCCAATCGTCTGTTGCTCGGGGATCGCCTGCACAAGGCGCTGCAGCGTGCCCATCGCGACGAGCGCGGGTTGGCGGTCCTCTTCGTCGACCTCGATCGCTTCAAGAACATCAACGATACCCTCGGCCATCAGGTTGGCGATCGCGTTCTCTGTGAAGTGGCGCGGCGGCTGACCCGGCTCAGGCGCGAGGCGGACACTGTTGGTCGCCTCGGCGGCGACGAATTTCTGATCATCATCGAGGATCTCGCCGATCCTGCAGCTGTATCGCATATTGCGGACAAGATTCTGACCCTCTTGCAGGACTCGCCGGTGACCGTCGAACAGGAGTTCTACGTCGGCGCCAGCATCGGTATCAGCCTCTTTCCCCAGGATGGCGGTGATGCCGAAACGCTGTTGAAGAATGCCGACGTGGCCATGTACCGGGCCAAGGAGCGCGGTCGTAACACCTACGAATTCTTTACCAAGGAGTTGACCCAGTCCTCACTGGCGCGCCTGCAGATGGAAACTGACCTGCGGCGGGCCATCGACCGCGGCGAGTTGCGGGTCTTTCTGCAGCCGCAGTTCTCGCTGAGCAGCGGTGAGCTGGTCGGCGCCGAAGCGCTGGTGCGCTGGCTGCGTCCAGAGCTGGGTCTGGTGATGCCGGGCGAGTTCATCAAACTTGCCGAGGAATCGGGGCTGATTGTCCCGATCGGCGAATGGGTCCAACAGACCGCCGCTGGCCAGTGGGCGGCGTGGGTCGCCGCCGGCTTCAAGCCGGGTGTGCTGTCGATCAACGTCTCCGGCGTCGAGTTCCGGCGCGGCCGCATCCAGGAAACCGCCCGCAAGACGCTGGCCAGGTCGCGCCTGCCTGCGCAATTCCTCGAACTGGAGATCACCGAAAGCGCGATCATGACCCAGGCCGAAAACAGCGTCCAGGTCCTCGACGCGCTACGGGCCATGGGACTGGGCCTGGTGATCGACGACTTTGGTACCGGCTATTCCTCGCTTGCCTACCTGAAACGTCTGCCGCTCAACAAGCTGAAGATCGACCAGAGTTTTGTGCGTGGCTTGCCAAGCGACGCCGAGGATCGGGCGATCACCCGCGCCGTGATCGCCCTTGCCCATAGCCTGCAACTGACGGTTATCGCTGAAGGCGTCGAGAGCGAGGCGCAGCGCGATTTTCTGGCTGGTGAAGGTTGTGATGAGATGCAGGGTTACCTGCGCGGCAAGCCGATGCCGCTCGACGAGTTCCGGCTGCGTTTCCTTGCCGGCTGAAGCGAGGTGGCGGAAGTGACTTCCCGATTGCCATTCATCGATGCGCTGAAGGCCGTGGCGGTGCAGTTGATCATCCTGCATCACCTGGCTTTTTACGGACCCATGTCTGACCATGCCTACGCGCTGATTCCGGACCTCATCTCCTGGCTGAGTCAGCACGCGCGCGCGGTGGTGCAGGTGTTTCTGGTGATTGGTGGCTTCCTCGCTGCGCGCAGTCTTGCTCCGGCTGGCAGCCTGGTGTCGGCGCAGCCCTTGCGCCTGCTCCTGAAACGTTACCTGAAACTGGTCGTTCCCTACCTCACCTCCTTGCTGATCGGCATTGGCTGCGCGACCATTGCCCGTTCCCTGATGACTCACGATTCCATTCCTGAGTGGCCGACGCTGCCGCAGTTCCTGGCGCACGCGCTGCTCCTGCAAAGCATCCTCGGTTACGAGGGCCTGTCGACGGGTGTCTGGTACATCGCCATCGATTTCCAGTTATTTGCGCTGCTACTGGCGACTCTCTGGCTGGCACGTGGGATCAGTTGTGGCCTCGGTCGCGGCATCGCCGGGGCGGCGATCGTCGGTCTGCTACTGGTTGCCACGCTGGCGCTGTTTTCTCTATACCACTTCAACCGCGACGCCGAATGGGACAACTGGGCGCTGTATTTCTTCGCGTCCTACGCGCTCGGGGCGCTGACTTTCTGGGCGGCGAATGCGAAGCACGCCGTGCGCTGGCTGTTGCTTATCGCCGTAGCGGTGGTCATGGCCCTGCTGCTCGACTATCGTTCGCGCATCGCCGTGGCGCTGGTGGTGGCGCTGGCACTCGGCCTCGCGAGCCGCTACGGCTTCCTGGCGCGCTGGCCGAAGTCCTCCCTGTTCGCCTACCTGGGGCAGATTTCCTACTCGGTATTCCTGATTCACTTTCCGATCTGTCTGATCGTCAACGGGCTGTTCGCGCGTGTCGCCATGGCTGATCCGTGGCTCAATCTGGCCGGTATGGTAGTCGCCTGGGCCGCCAGCCTGCTGGCCGGCGGGCTGTTCTACCGCTTCATCGAAGGTCCGGCTCAGCAGGGGTTTCGCGGATTGCGTGCAGCGCCTGGTCTCACCTAGAGGTTTTCAACCATTCTGCCGCGCTCAGGGCGAAGTAGCTCAGAATGCCGTCCGCACCCGCCCGCTTGAAGGCCAGCAGGCTTTCCAGGACGCATGCTTCTTCGTCCAGCCAGCCGTTCTGGGCGGCGGCCTTGAGCATCGCGTATTCGCCGCTGACCTGATACGCGTAGGTCGGCACCTGGAAAGTTTCCTTGACCCTCCGGACGATGTCCAGGTAAGGCATGCCCGGTTTGACCATCACCATGTCGGCGCCTTCGGCGAGGTCGAGGGCCACCTCGCGCAGCGCTTCGTCGCTGTTCGCCGGGTCCATCTGATAGGTGTGCTTGTTGCCCTTGCCAAGATTGCCGGCCGAGCCAACGGCGTCGCGGAACGGGCCGTAGAAGCTCGATGCGTACTTCGCCGAATAGGCGAGAATGCGTGTATGTATTTGCCTCGCCGCGTCCAGTTCGTGACGGATGCGCGCCACCCGACCGTCCATCATGTCCGAGGGGGCGACGATGTCGGCGCCTGCCTGGGCGTGCACCAGCGCCTGCCTGGCGAGAACTTCGAGCGTTGCGTCGTTGAGCACATAGCCGGCGGGGTCGTCGGCGTCGATCAGGCCGTCCTGTCCGTGGCTGGTGTAGGGGTCGAGGGCGACGTCGGTAATCACACCCAGTCCCGGGAATTCTTTTTTCAGCGCCGCAACCACGCGTGGCACCAGACCATCCGGGTTGTACGCTTCTTCGGCGCCGGCGGTCTTGCCTCCCGCGTCAATGACCGGGAACACCGCCAGCGCCGGGATACCCAGTCGCAGCGCCTGCTCTGCCGTCTTCAGCAGGCGGTCGAGGCTCTGCCGTTCCACGCCCGGCATCGACGCGATCGGCTCGCCGCGGTTGATGCCGTCGAGGACGAACACCGGGTAGATCAGATCGTCAGCGCTCAGCCGCGATTCGCACATCATGCGTCGGGAAAAGTCGTCGCGGCGCATGCGGCGCATGCGCGTGTCAGGGAAGCGTGCTTTGGGGTCGGCTTGGTAGTCCATAGAATTCGCTACGATTAAATAGATACGATTGATGGGAAAAAGCTTCCTGTCGGGAACTATCGCTGGTCAGTGCTCTCTTAGCAAGCGGATGGCTTCGCCATCCCCCGCTTCACCTCCCTGAGCGGGTGCCTTATTCCTGTAAGGCATGTTGCCCCCGGCCCCCCCCTTTGCCGGGGGCTTTTTTTTTGCGCCTTGACTAACGGTCATGACATGTCGAGACACCCCTGATGATGAAAGCCATGACCGTCCCCTCTTCCCCTGACCCTTCTCCCGCGAGGGGAGAAGGGGGAGGTTTGTGAGTCGCTTGCGCGACTTTCACATTAACGGTCATGACATGTCGAGATACCCCGAATCATGAAAGTCATGATCGTTTCCCTCTTCCCCAGACCCTTCTCCCGCAGGGGGAGAAGGGAGTTTCGTGAGTCGCTTGCGCGACTTTCACATTAATGACTCTTGGTGACGCTGCTGCCGCTGCGCGCACTCCAACCCATGGCTCCGCGCTTCTTGGGGCGGGCTTTCTTCTCGCTGGCTAGCCCAGTGCGTGGCGCCGGGTCGTCTTTCAGCGGCAGGTCAAGCCAGCCAGCGAGGACCGCCTCCGCTTCCTTGACGCCGGATTTCTGCAGGCTCGAAAAAAGCTGCAGGCTGAAGTTCTCGCCAATTTCCGCCAATACCTCCTGGACCTCGCGAAAAACCAGTAGCTGTTGCTGGCGAGTCAGCTTGTCAGCTTTGGTCAGCAGGACGTGAATTGGTTTGCCGGTTGGCGCGAACCAGCCGAACATCTGCAAGTCGAGTTCGGTGAGTGGATGGCGACTGTCCATGATCAGCACCAGACCACAGAGGGCGTCGCGGTGGCGCAGGTAGGGCGCCAGCAAGCCTTCCCATTGCGAGCGGATCTCCTCCGGGGCTTTGGCGAAGCCGTAGCCTGGCAGGTCGACGAAGTATTTTCCTGGTTCGAGCAAAAAGTAATTGAGGTGCTGCGTTCGTCCCGGTGTCTTGGAGACAAAGGCCAGGCGGGTGTGATTGGCCAGCGTATTGATCGCCGACGACTTGCCGGCGTTCGAGCGTCCGGCAAAGGCGACTTCGCACTGTGAATCGGCGGGTAGATCACGCAGCTTGGCAACCGTCGTGCTGAAAGCAGCTTTCTGGAAGAGTGGCATCAGGGAACCCGAGAGTAGATGGACCGGCACGTGTCCAGACAGCAAACTGATATAGAATATCAGGTTTGTCGCTTGGCTTCGCCGGCCTCAGATCAGTCATTGTTGTCAATGGGAGTTTGGACATGATTCGTACAACGGCAGTTGCGGTTCTCCTGGCCGCCAGTTTACCCGCCTTCGCGTCAGAGCAGGCACCAGCAAAGCTTGACTTGGCAAAAGCCAAGGAAATTGCGAAAGACCTGTGCGTTGCTTGCCACGGCGCCGATGGCAACAGTCCGACTTCGGCCAATCCGATTCTGGCTGGTCAGATCCCGCAGTACCTGTACAAGCAGTTGACCAACTTCAAGTCCGTTGACGGCAAGCCACCGGTACGTGATAACGCGATCATGGCTGGCATGGTCGCGGCGCTCTCCGATGAAGACATGCATAGTCTGGCGGTGTATTTCTCGCAGCAAAAGATGACACCTTCGGTGGCGACCAACGAGAAACTGCTTGCCCAAGGCCAGGCGTTGTGGCGCAAGGGCGATTTCGAAAAGGGCATTCCGGCCTGCGCAGGCTGCCACGGACCCGCCGGTGCCGGTCTGCCGGTGCAGTATCCGCGCCTGGCAGGACAGTACGCGGAGTACACGGTGAACCAGTTGAAGACTTTTCGTAGCCACGAACGCGCCAACGACGCCGAGAGCATGATGCGCGTCATTGCCGGCAAGCTCTCCGACCCGCAGATCAATGCTGTCGCCGAGTACGTTGCCGGTTTGCGCTAGGCGCTCTGGCTGCTGACTTTCTCGCAGGACTTGGCGGCGAATTTCACGACACCGTAGCACGGGGAAGACTTTCCTTGGCAATGGGCGGCGGACGCTCTAGTATGGTGGCGTGACTTCTTGACCAGAAAGGACGTTTCATGAAGACGCTCAAGCAAATCCTTGCTAGCAAGGATGGGAAGCTGGTAACCGTTGCACCGGACGAATCGGTTTTCTCCGCCTTGCAGGTGATGGCCGAATACAACGTTGGTGCCGTCTTGGTGATCGAGAAGGAGCATTTGCTGGGCATCTTCTCCGAGCGTGACTATGCTCGCAAGGTCTCCCTGCTGGACAAATCCTCGCGCGACACGCGGGTTCGCGACATCATGAGCGACAAGGTGCTGTACGTGACGCCCGACCAGACGGTGGACGAGTGCATGGCGATCATGACCGAAAGGCACTTCCGTCACCTGCCTGTTCTCGATGACGATCACACGCTTCTCGGCATCGTTTCCATTGGCGACGTGGTCAAGGAAACGATTTCCGAACAGCAGTTCATCATCCAGCAGCTGGAAAAGTATATCGCTGGCTGATTGCCGTATGGGCTCGTCCGGGGCGCAGTCCCGGGCGAGGCCGACAGGCCAGCGAAAGTGCCAGGAGCTTCCCAGCACTTTTTCCTGCGGGCGCATCTTCTCCGTCTGACGGGCGTCCGTCCGCCGTTCCGGCCAGCTTTCCAGAACGCATATTTCCACTCGTCTTGCCGACGCTGTCGTGGCTCTGACAGCGCTGGCGGAAGCGCGTCGGCTGTTGTCTGCTCAAGGCCTTGCTGGCGAGCTGCCTGCAGGAGCCCACGCTTGGCGCGATGATTCTTGTTCGCGACGCGTGCCTGGCCTTCGAATCGAACCATGACTTATCCCACCATCCTCAGCGCTTCCGTGTTCCTGCTCATCGTTTTCGCGGTCGAGCGTCTTTGTCGGCGTTCGGGTGTGCCGTCGGTGATCGTATTGGTCACCAGCGGCCTTCTGGCGCGGCCCTTGCTCGACTCTTTTGGAGTGACACTGGGCTGGGCCGGTACCCTGGTGCCCATCGTCGGTACCATCGGCCTGGTGTTGATCGTGCTGGAAGGCGCCCTGGACATCGAATTGCGACGCCAGCGCCTGCGCCTCATCGCGGCGACCTTCCTGCTGGCGACTGCGGGTTTTGTCATTGCCACGCTCAGCTTCGCGCTGGCCGGTCGCTGGGTGTTGGGTCTCGGCGCCGTGCAGGCCCTTCTCCTGGCAAGCTCGGTAGCCGTTATCAGCAGCGCGGTGGCCATCCCCAGCTGTACGTTTCTGCCGCCCAAGGCGCGCGAGTTCATTACCTACGAAAGTTCGATGTCGGACATTATCGGCGTCCTGGTTTTCTTTTCGCTGCTGGGTTCGGACGGTACGCTTTCTGGTGCCCTGTTGGCGCTGCTCGGTGGCGGCGTGCTGTCGCTGCTGTTGTCGATGCTCTGCGCCCTGGTGCTGATGCTCCTCTTGCTGCGCGTGTCGGGGCCGATCCGCTTTGTGCCGCTACTGGCAGGCTTGTTCGCCTTGTACGCGACAGGCGAGTTGCTGCATCTCTCGCCGTTGATTATGGTGCTCTTTCTGGGCCTGTTGCTCAATAAGCCGTCGCTGGTTACCCGCTTTCGGCCGGTTAGTCTGTGGATCAGCCGAGACTACGAAACGACGCTGTCCGAGTTTCGTACCCTGGTCGTGGAACTGACCTTCGTTGTGCGCGGCTTTTTCTTCGTGCTCTTCGGCTACTGGACAGATCTCTCCGACCTCACGTCGTCGTCGGCCTGGTTGGGTGCGGGCCTGGTTCTGGCGGTGGTCTACGGCAGTCGTTTCATCATGTTGCGGCTGATGCTGGGGCCGGCGGCTGCCGGGCCTCTGATGTGGATTGCCCCGCGCGGCCTGATTACGGTTCTGCTTTTCCTGCACGTTCGCGAAGCGTTCTTGCTGCCCAGTTATCTCGACGGTTCGATCATGCTGGTGGTCCTGGCGTCGTCGGCATTCATTCTGATTGCCAGTTATCAAGTCAACCGCCAGGTACCGCTGGCCGCGGCGCTCGACGCGCCGCCGTTGCCAGTTCCTGATGACGAGGCGCTGCCAGCGGCAGGCGATGCGGGAGCTGCGCAAGGCAGAGCCGAGGCCGGCGGGCACGACTGAGCCTGTTGCTACAACAGCCTGCGTGTTCGGTGCTGCTGATCTCGCGTAAGGCTTGCATTATTTTCCACGCTCGGTTCTAATTGGCCTTCGGCTCAAATGACTTCAACGTGATGACGATGCGCCACTTCCACGACCATAATACCAATCCGCTTGCTTCCACTGGCGCACGTGCGGTCGTTGCTGTCGGCGTGTCTCTGGTAGGCGTCGTACCCCTGGTACGCGTACCAGACGACACACCGTCGAGGGCCGGGAGAAGTTCAGTCAAAGCGTAGAAAGAAACGACAACTCATTCCAGAAACCCCCGCCGGTGCAAGCCGGGCGGGGGTTTTCTTTTCTGACGCCACATTCGGCCAAGTCAGCAGCGCAATTCAATTGAAGGAGAGTCTCTTGCCCAAGCAAACATCCGAAACCCTCAGCGGCGCACAGATTGTCGTGCGCCTGCTGGAACGACAGGGGGTTCGCACCCTGGCCGGCATCCCCGGCGGAGCAATACTGCCCATTTATGATGCCTTGTCACAGTCGGCGCTGATTCACCACGTGCTTGCGCGGCACGAACAGGGCGGCGGCTTCATGGCGCAGGGGATTGCTCGTGCCACCGGCATGCCGGCGGTGTGCCTGGCTTCTTCCGGCCCCGGGGCGACCAATCTGCTGACGGCGATTGCCGACGCCAAGCTGGATTCGATTCCGCTGGTGGCGATCACCGGGCAGGTGCCGCGAGCGATGATCGGCAGCGACGCCTTTCAGGAAGTCGATACCTATGGTCTGAGTATCCCGATTACCAAGCATAACTTCCTGGTCAATTGTGCCGAGGATCTGCTCGAAGTCGTCCCGCGGGCTTTCCGGATCGCCGCTTCGGGTCGTCCGGGGCCGGTACTGATCGACATCCCGAAGGACGTCCAGAATCAAGTGGTCGAGGTCGGCGAGTGGCCCGCGGTCGGCGTCGCCGAGCTCGTTCCGGCGCCAGTGGCTGAACGGGTCGCGGTCGCCGCGGCGATGATCAACGAGGCTTCCCGCCCGATTCTCTACCTCGGCGGGGGGGTCGTGCATTCGGGAGCGTCCGCAGCCGCTGTGGCTCTGGCCGAAAAAGCCGCTCTGCCGACGGTGATGACCCTGATGGCCCTCGGTGCGATGCCGGTCGAGCATTCGCTGTCGCTGGGTATGCTCGGCATGCACGGCGCGCGTTTTACCAACCTCGCGCTGGATGAGTGCGATCTGCTGATCGCCGTCGGTGCGCGTTTCGACGACCGTGCGACCGGCAAAGTGGCCGGTTTCTGCCCGCAGGCGAAGATCGTCCATATCGACATTGACCCCTCGGAACTGGACAAGATCAAGACCGCGCATGTCGGTATCGCCGGCGATGTGGGTGCGGTGCTGCAGACCTTGTTGCCGGCCGTTGAGGCGCAACAGCGGCTAGCCTGGCTGGCGCGCGTCGCCAGCCTGAAGGCAGCACATCCGTTACGCCTGCCGGGAATCGACGATCCGCGGACGCCTTACGGCTTGATCCGCGCCGTCGCCGATTGCCTTGACGATCAGGCGACGATCACCACCGACGTCGGCCAGCATCAGATGTGGGTGGCACAAGCTTACCCGCTGCGCCGGCCGCGCCAGTGGCTGACCTCGGGCGGTCTTGGCACGATGGGCTTCGGAATGCCGGCAGCGATCGGCGCGGCTCTCGCCGAACCGGAACGGACGGTGGTCTGCTTTACCGGTGACGGCAGCATTCTGATGAATATCCAGGAACTGGTCACCGCCGCCGAGGAGAAGGTCAATGTCAAGATCGTGCTGATGAACAATTCATCTTTGGGCCTGGTTTTCCAGCAGCAGACGATGTTCTACGGCGAGCGCATCTACGCTTCGAAGTTCAAGGGCATGCCCGACTTCGTTCGCGTTGCCGAAGGCTTTGGCGTGCCGGCCATCGATCTCGATACGGCCAGCGATCCGCGTGCAGCCCTGGCCGCGGCGTTGTCCAGCCGCGGCCCGATGCTGATTCACGCCAGTATCGCCATGCACGAACAGGTTTTGCCGATGGTGCCGCCCGGTGCCGCCAACAAAGACATGATCGGAGGCTGAAAACCATGAACACGATCTCAAGAATGGAAAACCAGGCTGTGGCTCGTACGGTGCTGGAACTGGACGTCTACAACCACCCGGGTGTCATGTCGCACGTCGTCGGTCTGTTCTCGCGCCGCGCCTACAACGTCGAAGGTATCCTGGTGATGCCGGTGGGCAGTGGCGCGACCAGTCGCATCTGGCTGTTGGTCAATGAAGACCAACGTCTGGAGCAGATGGTCAAGCAGGTGGAGAAGCTGGAGGACGTCCTGGGGGTGCGTCGGCACGGCGCCGAACACGAGGTCTTCATCCGCCTTGAGGAGTTCTTCCGCTAAGTCGGAAAGTTCGGCCGCCGGCGCTCGTGGCTGGCGGCCCGCTCAACGCATCCGCTGCTGCGGGTCGAAGCGGACGATGCTCAGTCCGGCGGGGGGTTTTCTCGGCGCCGCTTTCCAGGCGTGACCGTAAACCACTTCCACCGTCGCCGGCACGCGGCCATCGTCAGCGGCGAGCCGCGCGTACGCCGCGCGTGCCCTTGCCCACGCCGCACGTCCCGTCAAGCCATGGTTGCGGGTCTGCATGGCGCAGGTCGAGCCGCTATGGCGCAGATCGATGAGCAGCTGATCGAAGCCGGCGTAGGTCATGGTCAGCAACTCGGCGTCCATCACCGGGTCGGAAAAGCCGCATTCAAGCAACATGTCGCCGTAGTCATGCATGTCGTTGAAGCGTTGCGTGTGCACCTGGCCGTCGTTGAAGCTGGCGCGCAGTTCCTTCAAGGTGTCCGGTCCGCAGGCAGAGAACATCAGCAAGCCACCGACGTCGAGCAGGCGATGCGCTTCACGAAACACCGCCAGCGGGTCGTCAAGCCAGTGCAGCATCAGGTTCGACCAGAGCAGGCCGATCGACTGCGGCGGAAACGGCAGAGCGCCGGCATCCGCCGCCAGCAAGGGCGTTCGCTGGCGACGCAGGAAGGGCATCAGCCAGCGCACGCGTGAGCGCGAGGCCTGGCTGGCGCGCAGCATGTTTTCGCAGAGGTCGGCGCCGATGAGCAGAGCGCCGGGATAGCGCTCGTGCAGGGCGGTGAGGCTGGCGCCGGTACCACAGCCGAGATCGAGAATGCGCTGCGGCTCGATGCGCACGTAGTCCAGCCTGGCCAGCATGCGGCTCGCGATCTCGCGCTGCAGTACGGCCACTTCATCGTAGCTGGCCGCGGCGCGGGCAAAACTGCGTCGCACCTGGCGCTGATCAACGAACTGCGCCGGTGCTTTCATGAGTGACTAGATCGGGCGCAGGCCAAGTTTCTCGAACAGGGCTTCGTCACGATCCGCTTCCGGATTGCCGGTGGTGAGCAGCTTGTCGCCATAAAAGATCGAGTTGGCGCCGGCCAGAAAGCAGAGCGCTTGCAGCTCGTCGGACATTTCCTGGCGACCCGCCGACAGGCGCACGAAGCTGGTCGGCATGGTGATCCGCGCGGCAGCCAGGGTACGCACGAACTCGAAGCTGTCGACCGGCGAAACATTGGCCATCGGCGTTCCGGGGATTGGCACCAGATTGTTGATCGGCACCGATTCGGGCGCCGGATTGAGGTTGGCGAGCTGGACGATTAGTGCGGCGCGGTTGCGGCGCGATTCGCCCATGCCGATGATGCCGCCGGAACAGACCTTGATACCTGCTTCACGCACCTGTCCCAGGGTGTCGATCCGGTCGGCGTGCTTGTGGGTGGTGATCACTTGCCCGTAGAAGGAGGCGTCGGTATCGAGATTGTGGTTGTAGTAATCGAGGCCGGCCTCCTTGAGTTCGTCGGCCTGGCCGTCCTTGAGCATGCCCAGGGTGACGCAGGTCTGCAGACCCATGGACTTGACGGTGCGAATCATCTCGGTGACCTTGGCCAGGTCCTTGTCTTTCGGGCCACGCCAGGCGGCGCCCATGCAGAAGCGCGAGGCGCCCTTGTCCTTGGCAGCCTGGGCGGCGGCGATCACCTCATCGAGTGGCATCAGCGCTTCGCGTTCGGTGGAGGTGCTGTAGCGCGCCGCCTGCGAACAATAGCCGCAATCCTCCGAACAGCCGCCGGTCTTTACCGAAAGCAGCGTCGAGCGTTGAATCTCGTTGGCGTTGAAGTTCTCGCGGTGCACCTGTTGCGCGCGAAACAGCAGATCCATCAAGGGAAGCTGGTAAAGTGCTTCGACATCGGCAACCGTCCACTTGCCTGCTGGGGCCGAAACGGCGCGATCCGGGCTAAGTGTCGCGGCTTGAGGAATTGCGTTCATTGGTTAGACCTATGGTTGGGGGGTGGTTTGAGGCCGGCTGGGCCACCGTTCATGCATGCATTGATGAGCTCGTAAGGAGCCTTCCGAGGATGCCAATCTTAACTCAAACTGCCCGACGGATCCTCAGATCCTGCGCCGGACTGCTGACCCAGGACTGCCTGTTGTGCGCTGCGAGCAGCGGCGCCCGCCTGATTTGCTCCGCCTGTGAGGCCGACTTGCCGCAACTGCCAGCACGACGCTGTCCGCGCTGTGCTCTGCCAACGCCGCATGGTGAGGTCTGTGGTCGCTGCCTGGCCAAGCCACCCCACTACGATTTCACCCTGGCTGCGTTGCGTTACGATTTTCCGCTGGACAAGCTGGTGCAGTCGTTCAAGTACGGTCATCGCCTGGCTCTGGCCAGCTATTTCGGCGCCCGCCTTGCCGCGCTGCTGGCCAGCGGCTGTGCTGATCTAATCGTTCCCGTGCCGCTACACCCGCTACGTTTGCGCGCGCGCGGCTTCAATCAGGCGCTCGAGTTGGCGCGTCCGGTGAGCAGAGCCTGGCGCATCCCGATCGACCTGCGGAGCTGCAGGCGCATTCGGCATACTCCCGCCCAAGCCGATCTCCCCTGGCGCGAACGCGCTGCAAACGTTCGCGGCGCCTTCCAGTGCACCGCCGATTTCACCGGCAAGCGAGTGCTGCTGGTGGACGATGTAATGACCACTGGCGCGTCTCTCGACGAACTGGCGCGGAGCGTGCGCTTGCAGGGCGCCGAACAGGTAACGTTGCTGGTTGTCGCGCGCGCTCTGCCGCCGGCTTGAGCGGATTGCTTTGCCAAGTCGCCAGGATGCCCCTGGAAACGGTCGCCGGCAGCGCGTGCCGGGTGTCTCCTGCGCTCAAAGATGCTCGAATTCGGCGATGTCTGCCGACGAGCTGCTCGCCGAGGCAGCGAAGGCGATGATTCCGCTGCCACGCAAGACGAAGTCCTCACATCTCAGAAACAGCTCGTTCTCGCCGCTAATGGTGACGAAAGTGCCATTGGTACTGAGATCGCTGAGTACGAAGTGCTCGCCGCGCCGCTCTATCGTCGCGTGCTTGCGCGATGCGCGGCGGTCGCGAATAGTGATTGCGCAGTTGGCGTCACGGCCCATGTCGACGCGCGCTCGCGTCTTGTCGAGCAACTTGACCTGACCCCCATAGCGTACGCACAGGCGCAAATCGCCGTCCCTGGGTGGCAAGGGTGCGGGCGAAGCGACGAGCGTCTTGCTGGACGGTGCCTTGGCTTCAGACCACAGGACTTCGAATACCTCGTACGCCGCCGGCAGGCTGCTTTCCGGGTGCTGCTGCAGGGAACGCGTCGCCGCTTGCAAGGGTGCTGCCAGCCGAGCTCTGGTCGGGCCGCTGGTCAAGGTCTGAGCGGCAGTGGCCTGATTGGCAAGAGACTCGGCGATGCTCAGTCCTTCACCAAGAGCACCCGCGCCATTCTCGCGCACCGGGCCGTGATGAAAGCCGACACGGATTGCCAGTTGGACGCCAGACACCGGCGGCAGGTCGGCTACCCGCCGTTGCATGGCGATGGCCGCCTGACAGGCGTCATCGGCGCTCTCGAAAAGCGCCGTGAGTTCGTCGCGCTTGCCCTCCTGCAGGATGCGCCCGCGGAAGCCCTCTATCCCCCGCGCCATGCGCTTCCGGCAACGCTCGACGGCGTGCGCGGCTTCTTCTGTTCCGCCCCGTTTTTCGAGCAATTTCGAGCTTCCGGCGATGGCGGCAATCAGTATCGAACGCATCTCTTCCTTGCTACTCACCGGTCGAGCACCGCTACTGGCAAGCCTTGCAGGCGGGGCAGCATTTCGCTGAGCGGCGCCGGGTCGAAGACGAGATCACCGCCATCCATGGTCGCCGGATCATCGCCGGGGCGCAGACCCTGGAAATCGAACAACTTCTGGTCGGCGAGGTGCGAGGGCACGATCTGCTGCAGCGCAGAGAACACCGCCTCCGTACGTCCCGGGTAGCGGCGGTCCCAGTCGGCCATCATTTCGCGGACCTTCTGGCGCTGCAGATTGTCCTGCGAGCCACAGAGATTGCACGGAATGATCGGGTAGGCCATGCCGCGGGCAAAGCGGGCGATGTCTTTTTCGCTGCAATAGGCCAGCGGGCGGATGACCACGTGCGCGCCGTCGTCGGTCAGCAGTTTCGGCGGCATCGCCTTCAGCCGAGCGGCGAAAAGAAGATTGAGGAACAGCGTATGGACGATGTCGTCGCGATGGTGGCCAAGCGCAATCTTGTTCGCCCCGAGTTCCTTGGCGGTGCGATAGATGACCCCGCGGCGCAGGCGAGAACACAGCGAACAGGTGGTCTTTCCCGCGGGGATCTTGCTCTTGACGATGCTATAGGTGTCCTGTTCGACGACGCGATATTCGACGCCCAGCTTGGCCAGATAGGCGGGCAGGATCTCGGCCGGAAAGCCCGGTTGCTTCTGGTCGAGGTTCATGGCGATGAGCCGGAAATCCACCGGCGCGCGCTGACGCAGTGCCATCAGGACCGAGAGCAGGGTGTAGGAGTCTTTGCCGCCGGAAATGCAGACCAGAACGGTGTCCCCGTCGTCGATCATCTTGTAGTCGGCGATGGCTTTGCCGGTATTGCTCTCCAGGCGCTTCCTCAGGCGCTGCAGGGTGTTCGATTGTTCCAACCGTTTCCTCTCAATCGGCGTCAGCAGTCACAGATGGGCGGTGCGACCGCCGTCTACATTGATCACCTGACCGGTAATGTAGTCCGCGTCGTTCAGCAGATAGCGCACTGCCCGGGCGATATCCTGCGGGCAGCCGGCGCGCTGCAACAGGGTGTGCGCGACGATGTCCTGGCGCGCTGCGTTGTCGAAAACACCGCTGTCCGGCCACAGGATCGGCCCCGGCGCGACCGCGTTGACCCGCACCCGCGGTGCCAGTTCGATGGCCAGGGCGCGCGTCAGGCCAAGCAGTCCGGCCTTCGCCGCGCAATACAGCGGATACGCCGCCAGCGGGCGCTCGGCGTGAATGTCGGTGATATTGTGACCACCGACCCCTGCGCCGCGATCAGGTGCGGTGCGGCCGCCTGCGTCAGGAACAGCGGCGCTTTCAGATTGCTGCCAATCAGATCGTCCCAGCTGGCCAGGTCGATCGTGCCCAGCGGAGTTGGAAAGAAGCTCGATGCATTGTTCACCAGGGCATCGAGGCGGCCGAAGCGCGCGACCGTATCGGCGACCAGCCGTGGCAAAGTCTCGACGTCCAGCAGGTCCGCCTGTAGACAGGCCGCCGAAGACGGTCGGACAGCGTTCAGCTCGCTGGCCAGCGCTGCGGCGGCAGCCGAGGCCTGACGATAATGGAGTATCAGGTTGGCGCCGGTGGCGTGCAATTCGCGGGCGATCGCACTGCCTAGCCGGCGCGCGGCGCCGGTCACCAATATCGTTTTTCCGCTCATCTCCCGTTCCAGGCCGGCAGCAACAAGGATCTGATTTTAACGGATTTTTGCCCCTCCTTCTGGAAAAACAACCCGTCCCGGTGTCGCCGCGGTAGACTAGCGCTCGAGACACTTGGGGAAAAAGCCATGAGCAAACTGGAGCAGCCACTTGACGCCGACGACCTGATGATTCTGGCGGAGCGCATCGAGCAGTTATCGGCAGACGACGCCGAGTGGGTCAATCGCTTGTTGCAGGAGTTGCTGCGCGCACGCGCACACGAGGGGGAACTGCTGGCCGGGCAGGCGAGCAGTGGCGAGCAGGGGCCGGACGAGCGTGAGTTTGACGAACAGATGGCACAGGTCGCCCTCGATACGGCCGAATGGTTGAAGACGCTCTGGGAGGTCGGCTACATGGGGGCCGGCAATTTCCGTGCGCAGCCGCGCGCGGCGTTTCCGGCGATCGATCTCGAAGACGTCAGGAAGTCTTCGCTGTTCGCGCGCATTCGCCAAGGCCGGCATGCACTTCCCTTCCCACCACCGACGCGGCAGGGCCTGCCATGGCACGAGCTCGTCGAAGGCGGTGCGCAGACGCAGATCGTTAGCGCCGAGATTGTCCGTGAGGAAGACGGCTTGCCGATGGGCGCGATCATTGAAGGCTGCAGCGACTGGATGGTCCTTGAGGAAGACGCCGCGAAGCAGGAGTGCATCGTCCAGCATCAGGGCAAAGGACCCAGGTTCCGGCTGCGGCAGGTGGACGCCGGCAGCGCGCAGTTGCGCCGCGAGCTGCCGAGTCTGACCCGTCAGATCCACCTGCAAGGGCGTGGCGGCTTCCACTCCTATGGCCTCGAATGGCCGCGCGACGACGGCACTACGCAGTTCGTTGCCTTGCGCGCTGCGACCTGGGAGCGAGCCCAGTCAGAGGCTGAACATTGGCTGGCGATTACCCATCCCGAGCTCTACGGACAAGTCCGTTTTGTGGGTTCTGAAAAATGAGCCGTCGCCCGGTTGGCGGGCGAGGCCTTCGGCAGTTAGGTGGCGGTGCTTGATCGTCGTGCGGAGCCGCCAGCTCTGAGCGCGAGTATGGGTTTGCCTGCTCCAAGCGCCGCCGCGCTGGCTTTCAGCGCGGCGCTCAGCGATCTCCTTGCTCGCGAGATTGACGCAGCCGGCGGCTGGATCGGTTTTGATCGGTTCATGGACCTGGCGCTCTACGCGCCGGCGAAGGGCTACTACTCCGGTGGTGCTCACAAGTTCGGTGCGCAGGGCGATTTTGTCACCGCCCCGGAACTCGGGCCGGTTTTTGCGCAGACGCTTGCGGCACAGGTGGCACAGCTCCTCGCACTCAGCTCCCCGCAGATCGTCGAAGTTGGCGCTGGCAGCGGGCAGCTGGCCGCCGATTTGCTGCGCGAGCTCGAGTGGCGTGGCCGGCTGCCCGACAGCTACGCCATCCTCGAACTCTCCGGCGAACTGCAGGCGCGCCAGCGCCAGGCGATTGCCGCTCAGGCGCCGCATCTGCTGTCGCGCGTGCACTGGATCGAGCGCCTTCCCGAGCGCTTCGATGGGCTGGTGCTGGCCAACGAAGTGCTTGATGCGATGCCGGTACATCTCCTGGTCTGGAAGCCGACGGGGCTTGCCGAACGCGGTGTTGCCGTCGACCACGGGCGCTTTGTCTGGGTCGATCGCCCGGCCAGCGGCAGGCTGCTCGAACAAGGTCTGGCGCTGGCCGCCGCATGCGCAATGCCCTCGGACTACCTCAGTGAGGTCTCGCTGACAGCACGCGCCTGGGTCGCGGAGTGGGCGGCACGCCTCGGGCGCGGCGCGCTGTTGCTGATCGACTACGGTTTCCCGCGGCGCGAGTATTACCACCAGCAGCGCAGCAGCGGCACGCTGATGTGCCACTATCGCCACCACGCGCACGGCGAGCCCTTCTATCTCCCGGGTTTGCAGGACATCACCGCGCACGTCGATTTCACGGCGATCGTTGAAAGTGGCTGTCAGGCAGGGCTGGAACTGCTCGGCTACAGTACGCAGTCCAGCTTTCTCTTCAACTGTGGGCTAGGCGAAGTCCTGGCGCGAACCCCGGCCAGCGACGCCAAGCGCTATCTGCCTCTGGCCAGTGCCGCCAACAAGCTGGTCTCGCCAGCAGAAATGGGTGAGCTGTTCAAGGTCATGGCGCTCGGCAAAGGTATTGCTGCCGAGCCACTGCTCGGCTTTGTCAGCGGCGATCGCAGCCGGACGCTCTGAAGGGTTCGGATTCGCCTGCTGTCCGGCTTCGGTCGACTACGTTCTCGGTCGATGGGCAGTTTCTTGTTCAGGCGTCAGGAGTGGTACAACCGCGGCGACGCGTGCGGCATGCATCCGCGTAGCGATCTTGGTTGGCTCGCTGCAACTGCGGGCAATCGCCGCGGCGTCGATGCCGCGTGCCAGCGCCAGTGCCTGGCGAAACAGCGGCGCAGCCGGATACGCCGCTTCCTGGAAGCCCAGGCGACCATGGAAGTCACAGGCACAGGCTTCGAGCAGCTGCTCGAAGCGTTCGGGGCGGCGCAGGGCGTCGGTGTTTTCAAGCAAGCCGACGATGTCCTCTGCCGCCAATTGTGGACCGCGATGAATGTCGCCGTGATAACGGGCGACCAGTAGCGCCAGATCACGGCACTCGCGCGGCACCCTCAGGCGCGCACAGACCTCGGCCGCCAGTTTGACGCTGCGCGCTTCGTGGTTCGGATGACGCGGCAAATCGGCGTCCGGCGTGGCGCCTTTGCCAAGGTCGTGGAGCAGCGTAGAGAAGCGCACCGGCAGTCCGTAGTGGCGCTGCGCAGACTGATCGACAACCATCATCACATGCACTCCGGTATCGATTTCCGGGTGCATCTCGGCCCGCTGCGGTACGCCGTAAAGGCGGTCCAGCTCCGGCAGGAGCCGGGCCAGGGCGCCGCATTCGCGCAGCACCTCGAACATCCGTGACGGCTTCTCTTCCATCAGGCCCCTGGCCAGTTCCTGCCAGACGCGTTCGGCAACCAGATGGTCCAGCTCGCCGTTGGCGACCATTTTTTGCGCCAGCACCACGGTTTCCGGAGCCACCGTGAAAGCGGCGAAGCGCGCGGCAAAGCGCGCCAGGCGCAGAACGCGCACCGGGTCTTCGACGAAGGCCGGCCCGACGTGGCGCAGCACGCGTGCCGCCAGATCGTCGATACCATGGTGGGGGTCGATCAGTACGCCATCGGCGCTCCGCGCGATGGCGTTGATGGTCAGGTCGCGGCGCGCCAGATCCTCGTCCAGGCTGACCTCCAGGGCGGCATGGAAAGCAAAGCCCTGGTAACCGTTGCCGGTCTTACGTTCCGTTCGCGCCAGCGCGTATTCGGCGTGCGACTGTGGGTGCAGGAAGACCGGGAAATCCTTGCCGACGGGTTTGAAGCCGCGGGCCAGCATTTCCTCGGGCGAGGCGCCGACGACAAGGTAGTCACGATCCTGAACCGGCAAACCGAGCAACTCGTCGCGGATCGCCCCGCCGACCGTGAAAATTTCCATCAGCGCAGTGCTGGCACCTGGCGCGGCGCGCTGGCCTGCTCAGCGACCGGCACGAAGGCGATAGCGGTCGCGGCGAACCTGCCCAATCTCGGCCGGCGACAGATAGCTCGGGGCCACGGCTTCAAGTGCCGTTGGCCGCCAATCCGGATAGTCATGGCTACCATCGGTAACGCTGTCGACGTCCATCGAGCGCAGGTTGTCCGGCGACATCGGCGGCTTCGGCAGCAGCCACAGCAGGCCCGCTTGCAGGTAAGCCCAGCCACCGTTGCCAAGATCGATGATGCGGCGCGTCTTGCCGACCATCCGGGCGGTGTACTCGACCAGTTCGCGAAGCGTATAGACTTTCGGACCACAGAGATCGTAAGTCTGGCCAAAAGTGCTGCGCTCGCCGAGGCTGTCGCAGAAGGCTTTCGCCACGTCGCTGACGTAAACCGGTTGGAAGCGTGCCGAACCGCCAGCAAGCGGGAAGATCGGGAAAAGCTTCAGCAACTTGGCAAACATGTTGAGGAAGGCGTCGCCCGGCCCAAAAATCACGGACGGTCGAAACACGGTGACGTCCAACTCGGCCATCGCCGCCTGTGCCACGGCTTCGCCGTCTCCCTTCGAGCGCAGGTATTCCGACACCCCATCGCTTGCGGCATTGAGCGCACTCATATGTAGCAGGCGACGCACGCCGCTCTGCTTCATGGCGGCAACGATGCTTTTCGTCAGCTCGACATGCGCGGCGGCGAAATTCTTGCCGTACGGCAGGCGCGAATCCCGGTCATGGAGGATTCCGACCAGGTTGATGACCGCGTCCTGAGCACGCATCAGTTCGACGAGTGCCTGCTGATCGTTCACCTTGGCTTCGACCATCTTGACCGTCGGCAGCATGATCAGTTTCTTGGTGTTGTCACGGTGGCGGGTGGCTATCGTCACCCGTACGCCGCGTTGTGAAAGGCAGCTGGCAATCCAGCCGCCGACAAAACCACTGCCGCCAATCAACAACACGTTCTTGAGTTCCATAGCGTCCTACCGGTGAAATGAGTGTCGAAAAACATGATTTTAAGGCAATTACTCGCCCTTGGCTTCGCCGCCGGTGCGCGGAGCGATCGTCCCGAGCCGATTCTTGAGCGTTTGCGGTCGGCCATCGAAGAGCGCCGCGTAGTAAACCGAATTGCTCATGACCTTCTTTACGTAGTCCCTGGTTTCGCTGAAAGGAATCGTTTCCGCATAGATCGCACCTTCCAGCGGCACGTCGGCACGCCACCTGCGCGCCCGACCCGGCCCGGCGTTGTAGGCAGCGGAGGCGAGCACCGGGTGATTGTCGAGGTCCTCGAGTACCAGTCGCATGTAGCTGGTACCGAGCAGCAAGTTGGTTTCGGTGTCGTTGACCTGGCCCTGGTGGTAATTCTTGAGGCCGATCTTGCCGGCTACCCATTTGGCGGTGGCCGGCATCAGTTGCATCAGCCCGGAAGCGCCGGCCCCCGAGCGCGCATTGGTCACAAAGCGGCTCTCCTGGCGCATCAGCCCATAGACCCAGGCGTCGTCGAGCGCCTGGCTGCGCGCTGCCGGTCGCACCTGATCGCCGAATGGCGCCAGGTAGCGCAGCGAGTAGTCGTGTTCGTTGCGGGTACGGTCGGCGCTGGCAATGGCGCGGTCGTAAATATCCGCACGCATGGCGATGGTGGACGCGCCGAGCAGTTCCCGGTCGCTCATTTCGCGCAGGGACCAGTTCCATTCCCGGACCGCCTCCGAGCGCAGGTTGAGGCGAAAGAAGAGCAGCGCGCGTTGCACGCCGGGCTTGGCCTGCAGCGCCGCCAGCTCATCCAGGCTCGGTGGCGATGCCTGCGGCGGTAGTGCAATGGCCTGGCCGAGATCGTCGCTGGCCAGGTTGCCGTAGAAATCGGGCTGACCGGCGATTTTCGCGAACTGTGCGTCGGCCTCGGCCAGCCTGCCGCCGGCGCGGTAGGCGCGGCCCAGCCAGTAGACCCAGGCTGATTGCGCGGCCAGTTCCGGCGGCATTGCTTCGATCGTCGAGCGCACGGCGCCCCAGTCCTGGACACGCAGCGCCGCGCGCACTTTCCATTCCGCCGCGTCATCGGAAAGTGGCGTATCGCCACCCTTGCGGTACCACTCGATGGCCTCGGGCATGTGGTCCTGCGCCGCCTGGCGGCCGATCTGAGTCCACGCCCAGCCCTGTTCCTCCTTGCTCAGCGAAGGCGCGATCCGCTGCAGTTGCTGTGCCGCCATGCGCGGGTCGTTGCGTGCGATGCGCTGGATGCCGAGGATGGCCAGCTCGCGCTGCATGCGGTTAGCTGAAAAGTCGCTCGGCAAACGGATCAGCCAGGGCAGCGGCGCGGTGATGATCGTTTGCGCCAGTTTCGCGTCCGGGGTCTGGCTGGGCGGCAGGTAATTCATGCTGTACGCGGCGGCGGTGGTCTTGTTGGCCTCGAACTGGTTGCGGATTCGTTCCCAGACGAGATCGGCGAGGACGCGCTTTTCGAGAATCAGCGCCTCGAGCACCGGGTAGCAGGGTTCCGGAGGCTCGAGCAAGCTCAACCACAGGGGCAAGGCGTCGTCGAGCATGCTCGGGTCGCCCTGAGCCCGCCGACTCTGCAGCGAATAGCAGGCAATGTCTTGGGGCGGTGTCTGCAGCAGACGCGGGAACTCGGCATCAAAAGCCGCCCACTGCTGCTGCTTGCCGGTTTGGCGGAGCCAGTCGGTGCGCAACTTTTCGGCGACATAGCTGTTCGGGTTGCGGTTCAGGAAGGCGGTGACGCTTGCTGGATCGGCTTCCTTCAGGTCGAGAAGAAGCTGCCAGTAATCGACGTAGGATGCCAGTTCGTAATCCTGCAACGTTGGCGCCAGTTGCTCCAGGCGGGCCTTGTCGCCGTTGCGAGCGGCGCTGCGCGCGGCCAGAAACTGCTCGTCGGAGCTGCTCGCCAAGGTGCCAAGCGGCGCCAGCAGCGAGGCGCCGAGGAGGGCCAGAAGGGTGTACCGAAAGCTGTGGCGGAGGCTGTGGCGAAACTTCATGGTAAGCTGGATTTCTCGAAAAATATCTGTTTTGAGCATATCACATGGCTGCTGGAGCGATGCCGGGAATCACCATCGATGGGCTTGATCGTGTCGCCGACGAGCGCTTTGCCGCCCGCCGCGCGCTGCGCAAAAGCCTGCTCGCGCGCCGGCTGGCTCTGACTGCGGATGAGTGCGTGCAGCTGTCCCGTCGGGTCCGTACGCATCTGCGTGATGGTTTTCCGCAACTGGCGGTGCTGGCTGTCGGCTTCTGCTGGCCGCTGAAGAATGAAGCCGACCTGCGACCGCTGATCGACGAATGGGCCAGCGCGGGCAAACCAGGTTTTCGGGCTTTGCTGCCGGTGGTGATCGAGGAACAGCGAGCGCTGGCTTTTCGCGCCTGGTCGGCGGGCACGGCGATGTTCGCCGATCGCTATGGCATCCCGACGCCGGCCTGCGGCGACTTCCTGATTCCCGAGGCGCTGCTCTTGCCGGTGAACGGTTTCGACGCCGCCGGCTACCGCATTGGTTACGGTGGCGGCTATTTCGACCGCACTCTGGTATCTCTTTCGCCGCGACCGCTGGTGGTCGGGGTGGGATTCGAACTCGCCCGGCTGGACAGCATTTCCCCCGAGCCGCACGACCAGCGACTCGACGCAATGGTGACCGAAGCCGGTGTCTTCCGACCGCTGCGTTAAGCGCTGCTGAATCCGGTCCGCGAGCCGTGCCGCCGACTCGCGGTCGCGGGTGTCTTCGTGGAGGTTCAGGAAGTCGTCGCCGCCCTGGGCAATCTCGAACAGGCGTTCAGCATGCGTTCGAGGGCCGCATCCAGCGTCGCGCGCGGGCAGCCGAAATTGAGTCGCAGCCAGCCGGGGAGACCGAAATCTGCGCCATTGGAGAGGCCGACGCCAGCTTCTTCGAAGAAAGCCGTGGCATCGCCGACGCCCAGACCGCGCGCGTCGATCCATGCCAGGTAAGTGGCCTCGACGTGGTTTACGCGCAGACCCGAAATGTCGCCGAGGACAGCTGTGACCCGATCACGGTTCTCGCGTAGAACGGCGAGCAGCGCCTGCTGCCAGTCGTCGCAGTCGCGATAGGCGGCTTCCATGGCCGCCAGGCCAAGGGCGTTCACATGCGGGACGACGCCGCGCATCGTGGCCGTGAAGCGACGCCGTAGCGCGGCGTTCGGGATGACTGCAAAAGCGCAGCCGAGGCCAGGAATATTGTAGGTTTTCGATGGTGCCATCAGGGTGATGCTGCGCTGGGCGAGGTCGGCATCAATCATCGCCAGGGGCCGGTGCCGCCGCTGTTGGTCGAGCAGCAACTGGCAGTGGATTTCGTCCGAGCAGACGATCAGCTGGTGCTCGTTGCAGAAGGCGGCGATTTGCGCCAGCTCGTCGTCGTCCCAGGCGCGTCCCACCGGGTTGTGCGGGTGGCAGAGCAGCAGCAGGCGACTGTTTGGGGTCAGCGCGCGCTGCAAGGCGGCGAAGTCCCAGAGCCAGCGGCCGGCAAGCTGCTGCAGGGCGGCGGTTGCCAACGCCTTGCCGGACAGGCCGGGTGCCGAGAGGAAGGGGGGATAGATCGGCGTCGCCGTCAGCACATCGCCGTCGACGGCCCGGCAGGCGACGTTGAGTCCGCTGACCAGGCCCGGCAACCAGACCAGCCAGTCCGCTTCCACCTGCCAGCGGTAGGCGCGCTGGAGATGTCCGAGGACGGCCTCGAGCAGAGCCGGTGTGGCCTCCGCGTAGCCGAAACAGCCGTGCGCGATGCGTTTTTCAAGAGCCCTGACAATCGCGGGCGGCGCCGCGAAATCCATGTCCGCAACCCACAAGGGGAGAACGTCGCGGCCAGCGTAGCGGTTCCACTTGAGCGAATCACCGCCGCGCCGGTCGATGACGCCGGCGAAAGCGTCGTGTTTCTCCGGCCGCACGCCGCTCAGACTTCCAGGTCCGCGAAGAGTGCGGTCGACAGGTAGCGCTCGCCGAAGGAAGGGATGATGACCACGGTCAGCTTGCCGGCGTTGTGTGGGCGGCGCGCGACTTCCATCGCCGCCCAGACGGCTGCCCCGGACGAAATGCCGACCAGCAGGCCTTCTTCGGTCGCCATCCTGCGGGCGGTGGCAAAAGCGTCTTCGGCGGTGACGCGTAGGACTTCATCGTAGATGGCGGTGTTCAGCACTTTCGGCACGAAGCCGGCGCCGATGCCCTGAATCGGATGCGGCCCCTTCGCTCCGCCCGAGAGCACCGGCGAAGCGTCGGGCTCGACGGCGATCACCTGCACGCCGGGCTTCCTCTCCTTGAGCACTTCGCCGACACCGGTAATGGTGCCCCCGGTGCCGACGCCCGAAACGAAGATGTCCACCTTGCCATGTGTGTCGCGCCAGATTTCCTCGGCCGTCGTCGCGCGGTGAATGGCCGGATTGGCCGGATTTTCGAACTGCTGCGGGATGTAGTAGCGCGAATCGGCGGCGGCCATGGCCTCGGCGCGGCTGATGGCGCCGCCCATGCCGTCCGGGCCGGGCGTGAGGACCAGTTCGGCGCCGTAAGCCTTGAGCAGCAGGCGGCGCTCGCGGCTCATCGTCTCCGGCATCACGAAGCAGCATTTGATCCCGCGTGCCGCGCAAACCATCGCCAGACCGATGCCGGTGTTGCCCGAAGTCGGTTCAAGAACGATGGTTTCCGGGTGGATTCGTCCTGCTGCTTGCGCGTCGTCGATCATCGCCATGGCGATACGATCCTTGACGCTGTGCGCCGGATTGCAGAACTCCAGCTTGGCGGCGATGGTGCCTTCGATACCGGCGGTGATGCGGTGGAGTCTGACCAGTGGGGTATTGCCGATCAGGCCGGTGACGTTGTTGACGATGTTCATGGTCATGTGGATGCTCTCCTCGGAAAGTGTCCTGTGTGGACTGGTTCAGGAACCAACAGCGGCATGTGACAAGTCGTTACCGGTGGCGTCGTCGGCACAGCCTATCATTGCTGCGCCCGTCTGTGACGCAGAGGCGGACAACTAGCCAAGAAACAGCTTGTAGGCCTGGTTATTGGTCTCATTCCAGTGCGCGTAGCCGACTTTCTGCAGAAAGTCCTCGAATTCGTTCATTTCGCTTGGCGGCACCTGCATGCCGACCAGGACTCGCCCGTAATCGGCGCCGTGGTTGCGGTAATGAAACAGGCTGATGTTCCAGCCGGCGCTCATGCTGTTGAGAAATTTCATCAGCGCGCCGGGGCGCTCGGGAAATTCGAAACGGTAAAGAAGCTCGTTGTTGATGCCTGGTGAGTGGCCGCCCACCAGATGGCGAATGTGCCCCTTGGCCATTTCGTCGTCGGTCAGATCGAGGGCCGGGTAATCGTGTTTGTGCAGCTGTTCGAGCAGCTTTATCGACTCGGCCCGGGAAGAGACCTGGATACCGACGAAGACGTGCGCGTCACGCTGGTCGTTGTAGCGGTAGTTGAATTCGGTGATGTTGTGTGAGCCGATCAGCGCCACGAAGTTTTTGTAGGCGCCGGGCTTCTCGGGCAGAGTGACGGCAAAAACGGCTTCGCGTTGCTCGCCGAGTTCGGCGCGTTCGGCGACAAAGCGCAGACGGTCGAAGTTGAGGTTGGCGCCGGAGGCGATGGCGACCAGCGCCTTGTCTTTCAGCTTGTGTGCGCGGGCGTATGCTTTGGCACCGGCGACCGCCAAAGCACCTGCCGGTTCGAGCACCGCGCGGGTGTCCTCGAAGACGTCCTTGATTGCTGCACATATGGCATCGGTATTCACCAGGACCATTTCATCGACGTACATCTGGCAGAGGCGGAAGGTCTCCTCGCCGACGTATTTGACCGCCGCCCCATCGGCAAAGAGGCCGACATGGTCGAGCCGGATGCGCTTGCCGGCGGCCAGCGACCGGGTCATGGCGTCGGCGTCGCTGGCTTCAACGCCGATGATCCGGGTTTCCGGCCGGACCCGTTTGACGTAGGCGGCAACGCCCGAAATCAGTCCACCGCCACCGACGCAGCAGAACACGGCATGAATCGGCTTGGCGTGCTGGCGGAGGATCTCCATGCCTATCGTCCCCTGGCCGGCAATCACCTCCGGGTCGTCGAAAGGGTGCACGAAGCTCAGTTTCTCGGATTTCTCGAGTTCGCGAGCATGTGTGAAGGCGTCGTCAAACGATTCTCCGATCAGCACCACTTCACCGCCAAGGGCTCGTACTGCCTGGATTTTGATCTGCGGCGTCGTCGTCGGCATGACGATCACCGCCCGACAACCGAGCTTGGCTGCTGCCAGCGCCACGCCTTGCGCATGATTACCGGCCGAAGCGCAGATCACTCCACGCTTCAGTCTGTCGGCCGAGAGATGAAAGATCTTGTTGTAAGCGCCGCGCAGCTTGAAGGAAAAAACGGGCTGCAGGTCTTCGCGTTTGAGCAGCACCCGGTTACCTGTACGCGCCGACAGGCCGGGTGCAAAATCAAGGGGGGTTTCGCTGGCAACATCGTAGACCTGGGCGTTGAGTATTCTTTCGAGGTAGTCCATGGGCATTTTGGCAGCGGCGGTGTGCAGCGAGGGAAAACGAGGATTCTAGCAGGTGAAGTGGTCGCCGCTCACTTCGCGGCAGCTGCCTTACCTGCTTCTCCCCCGCCGGAAGAGCGTTACCGCGGCGTCGACCACGCCCTGAACGCTACCCGCATCGGCAAAGTGCTGGCGAAGGAAGCTGGCGTGGTTGCCTTCCGAGCTCACTTCATGGCGTAGCTGCTCGAGTGCCCCGACGCTGTCCAGGGCCGCGGCATGGGGTTCAAGTCTGGCGAGGGTGGCCAGGATGTCCTGGCGCAGCAGCCGACTGTCGTGGCTCTTGGGGTGAACCAGCACGCCATCGAGGCCGAAGCGGCAGGCCTGAAAGCGGTTGTAGTTGTAGACCAGATAATCGTCTTCGACGGGTGGCGCTTCGTCGCGTTGCAGGAGCATGCGGCAGAGCGCCTGCAGGTAGGCGGCGAGCGCCGCCGCCCGGTCAACGGTGAGCGGCGTATCGCAGACGCGCAGCTCGATCGTGCCGTACTCCGGTTTTGGGCGGATATCCCAGTAGAAGTCCTTGATGTGCTTGACGACGCCGGTGGTTTCCATTTTTGCAAAGTAGCGATGCTCGAACTCGTGCCAGTCGAGCAGCAAGGGTGCGCGGCCGCTCAAGGGGAAGGCAAAGACCGAATTCAGGCGTGCCGAGTCGAATTGCGTGTCGACTCCCTGGAAGAAAGGCGAGGACGCCGACAGGGCGATGAAGTGCGGCACGTAGCGGTTCAATGAATGGAGCAGGTAGAGCGCTTCGTTGGCGCTGGTACAGCCAATGTGAATGTGTTGTCCGAAGACGGTGAACTGCTTGGCAAGATAACCGTAGAGCGTGGATAGCTGATTGAAGCGCGGATTGGGAAAAATGCGCCGCTGCGACCAGCGTTGGAAGGGATGCGTGCCACCGCCGCAGACGGCCACGTTGAGGCGGTCAGCGCCGCGCACCAAGGCGTCGCGGATGTCGCGCAGTTGTGCCAACAGTTCGGCGTGCTGGTGATGAACGGCGGTCGAGATTTCGATCATGCTTTGCGTAATCTCGGGCTTGACGTCGCCGGGGAAAGTGCGGTGGCCGAGCAGGTGGAGGAGATCGCTGGCCGAGCCCGAGAGGTCGAAGTCGGTCCAGTTGACCAATTGCAGTTCGAGCTCGATTCCCATGCTCAGGGACGCGCTGGGCTTGAAGGGGTCGAGAGGCATGTTCAGCGGCCCTCTGGCTGATGCGTTTCACCAGCCCAGACCAGTGCCCGGCGGGTAACGACCGGGCCAATCACTTCCAGCAGCAGGACGATCGCCGCCAGGCCGGCCACCTGATCGAGTGCGTAGAGCTTGAGGTGTCGGGTCTGTTCGAGGAGGACGATGACCAGGCCGGACATCGGCGTCATTGCCAGGCCGGTCAACGCGCCTTTCCGCCAACTGACGCCGCTGAGATGCGCGAAGACGGTGGTGGCTGCCATCTTGACCGTCAGACGCACGGCGATGACGGCCAATGCCAGGGTGAGTCCGTTGCGTACCTGCTGCCAGTCGAGCGAGGCGGTGATAAAAACGAATAACAGCACGGTCAGCAGGTCGCCCAGGGTGCCGAAGTTGCGCTGCGCCTGTGAGAGAATCGCGCGCCGGTGCCGAGCGACCAGTCCGAAGGCCAGCGCCGCCAGCAGCGGCGAGAACTTGAAGGCGTGCGTGACAGCCGTCAGCAGCAAGGCCGCGGCGGCAAAGGCGACGGTCGCATTGCGGTCGATGTTGCCGAGTTGGCGGAGCAGCGCGGGAACGGCAACGCCGAAGGTGGCGCCGATGGCGACCGATACGCCGATCACTACCAGGGTATTCCAGACCGCTTCGAAGGCGCTGCCAGCGCTGGCCAGCACCCAGTAGCCGACGACGGCCTTGAAGATGAACAGAGTGAGCAGGCAGTTGCAGGCGGTGAGATGGAACAGGCGCTCGGTGACCTGGCCGGAGCTTTGCAGTTCGTTGGCCACCCGTAGCACAGCTGCCGGCGAGGTGGCCATGGCCAGGGCGGCGAGAAGCAGTGACGGCACCATTGGCAAGGAAAAAGCTTGCGCGAGCATGAACACCGCCGCAAAACAGCCGCTCGCCTCGACCACGCCGGTGATTGCCAGCCACGGGTTGACCCGCAGCCAGCGCAGATTGATGCGATAGCCAAGCTCGAACAGGATCAGTCCGAAAGCGAAATGAGCCAGGAGAGCGATCGGCGTTCCCGACGGATTGTGGAGAAATCCCCCCTGGCTGGCGGTCATCAAGAAGCCGGCGATGCCATAACTGCTGATCCGCGGCAGCGCTAGCCAGCGGTAAGCCAGTTCGCCGACGGTCCAGGCGATGGCGATCGCCGCCGGCCAGGCAATGCTGGCCAGGAGGTCGAGCAGTGTTTCGTGAATCAAGCCGGCCGGTCCCGCCGCCGGCAAAGTCCAGGCCCGCTGGCGAAAGCAGTCGCCCGACAAGTGTTCCTGTACATGCGCCCTCCCAAGCTGATGGCGACAGGATACCGGAGGAAGCGGCAGGCCGTGCGACTGGTTCGAGCGGAAAGCTCGCCTGCCCGGCGGCCATCGCTGTTGCACTGCAATAAGCTAGAATTCGCGCTTTGCTGCTAGCAGAGAGTATCAATGAACGCACGCCTGCGCGAGATCCCCTACAACTACACCTCTTTTTCCGACCGCGAGATTGTCATTCGTCTGCTCGGCGCGGAAAACTGGGCCTTGCTCGACCAGTTGCGCGCCGAACGCGTTACCGGTCGCTCGGCGCGGATGCTCTATGAGGTGCTCGGCGATATCTGGGTGGTACAGCGCAATCCCTACCTGGAGGACGATCTCCTCGCCAGTCGCGAGCGGCGAGTGGCGCTCATCGCTGCGCTTCGCCATCGTTTGTGCGAGATCGAGAAGCGTCGCCAGGGCAATGAACGCGTGCAGCAACTGATCGTCGCCGCCGCGGCGGCGGTTGACGCTTTCGAGCACCATTTCGACGCTACGGCCAGGCTGCGCAGCAAGGTCACAAAAGCCCTGTCCAGGCATACGCGCCGCGACAATATTGCTTTCGACGGCCTGGCGCGCGTCTCGCACGTCACCGATGCCACCGACTGGCGCATCGAATACCCGTTCGTGGTGCTCAATCCGGACAGTGAGGAAGAGATCGGCGCCCTGGTGCGTGCCTGCATCAAACTCGGGCTGACCATCATTCCGCGCGGTGGCGGTACCGGTTACACCGGCGGTGCGATTCCGCTGACGCCGTTGGCGGCGGTGATCAACACCGAGAAGTTGATGAACATCGGTGCTGTCGAGGAAATGCGCCTGCCCGGATGTGATCGCCCCTACGCAACGATCCGTACCGGTGCCGGGGTGGTCACGGCTCGCGTCGCGGAAGCCGCGACGGCTGCCGGGCGGGTGTTCGCGGTCGACCCCACTTCGGCAGATGCCTCGTGCATCGGCGGCAACGTGGCGATGAACGCTGGCGGCAAGAAGGCGGTGCTGTGGGGAACGGCGGTGGACAATCTGGCCTGGTGGAAGATGGTCGACCCCAGTGGTCATCTGATGGAAGTGACGCGCATCGGCCACAACTTCGGCAAGATCCACGAACAGGAGACGGTGCGCTTCGAGATCAGGCGTTTTCGCAAAGATGGCAAGACGCTCTATGGCGAGCCCGAAATGCTGGAGATTCTTGGCTCAAGCTTTCGCAAGGCGGGTCTCGGCAAGGACGTCACCGACAAGTTTCTGGCCGGTCTGCCCGGTGTCCAGAAAGAGGGCACGGACGGCCTGGTCGTCGCCGCGCGCTGGGTTCTGCACCGCATGCCGCAACATACCCGCACCGTCTGCCTCGAGTTTTTCGGCCATGTACGCGAGGCGGTGCCGGCGATTGTCGAGATTACCGATCATTTTTCGCCTGGGGGCGGCGGCAAGGCCGCTGGCGTCCTGCTCGCCGGACTCGAACACCTCGACGAGCGCTATCTGCGCGCCGTCGGCTACGCGACCAAGGCCAAGCGCAAAGCGGAAAACGCCGGGCGTCCGAAAATGGTGCTCATCGGTGATCTGGTCGGTGACGATGAGTCGGCGGTGATGAGCGCCGCGTCGGAAGTGGTGCGCCTGTGCAATCTGCGCGGCGCCGAAGGCTTCATCGCCGTCGACGCCGAAACGCGCAAGAAATTCTGGCTTGATCGCTCGCGCACCGCCGCCATTTCACGCCATACCAACGCTTTCAAGCTCAACGAGGACGTGGTGATTCCGCTGCCGCGGATGGGCGAATACTGTGACGGCATCGAGCGCATCAACATCGAGCTGTCGATCGGCAACAAGCTGGCCCTTTGCGACGCCCTGAGCGAATTCCTGCAGGGCGACCTGCCCCTGCACCGTGGCGACGCCGACCTCGACAAGGAGCTGTTGATCGGCGAACGTCGAGCCGCCGCGCTGGAAACGGTGGCCAGCGTACGCACCCGCTGGCAGTGGTTGCTCGACAGCCTCGACCAGCCGCTGCACGAGGCCGAAGCGCAGTTCGCCACACGTGGCCTGAGCAGTGGCGAGTTGAAGAATCGGGCGCCCAGGCCGACGCTTTTTCATCGCTTGCAGGACTACTCGCTGCGCGTGTCGTGGAAGAGCGAGCTCAAGCCGCAGCTCGAAGACATTTTCGACGGCGTCATTTACCGACCGGTCGTCGAACGTATCGCCGCGATTCAGCAGCAGACATTGCGCAGCCGCCTGTTTGTCGCCCTGCACATGCACGCCGGTGACGGCAACGTGCACACCAATATTCCGGTGAACTCCGACAACTACGAGATGCTGCAGACAGCGTATGCCGTGGTCGAGCGGATCATGGCGCTGGCGCGGGCGCTCGACGGCGTTGTCTCGGGCGAGCACGGCATTGGCATCACCAAGCTGGAATTCCTCAGCGATGAGGAAATCCAGCCTTTTCGCGACTACAAGGCCCGGGTTGATCCCGAAGGCCATTTCAACAAGGGCAAGCTGCTGCCGGGCGGCGATCTGAGCAAGGCCTACACGCCGTCGTTCTCGCTGCTCGGCACCGAGTCTCTGATCATGGAGCAGTCGGAAATCGGCCACATTTCGGCGATGGTCAAGGACTGCCTGCGCTGCGGCAAGTGCAAGCCGGTCTGTTCGACGCACGTTCCGCGCGCCAACCTGCTCTACTCGCCGCGCAACAAGATCCTTGCCACCTCCTTGCTGATCGAAGCTTTTCTCTACGAGGAGCAGACCCGGCGCGGCGTTTCGCTGCGCCATTTCGACGAGTTCAATGACGTCGCCGATCACTGCACGATCTGCCACAAGTGCCTGACGCCGTGCCCGGTCGATATCGATTTCGGCGATGTTTCGATTCGCATGCGCAATCTCCTGCGCGAGCAGGGCAAGAAGAAATTCGTGCCGGCGAAGGCGGCGGCCATGGCTTTCCTGACGATCAAGGATCCAGCGACCATCAAGCTGGTGCGCAAGCTGATGATCGACTGGGGCTATCGGGCGCAGCGCCTGGCTTACCGGGCGGCGAAGTCGCTGGGCCTGATCCAGGCGCAAACGCGGCAACCGCCGGCGACGCTCGGTTCGCCAACGCTCCGGTCGCAGATCATCCACTTCATCAACAAACCGATGCCTGGCGGACTTCCCAAACGCACGGCGCGTGCGCTGCTCGACATCGAGGACGACAAGATCGTCCCGATCATCCGCGATCCGCAAAAAGTCAGCGCCCCGGATTATGACGGCGATGCGGTTTTTTATTTCCCGGGTTGCGGCTCCGAGCGCCTGTTTTCTCAGGTCGCTCTGGCCACGCAGGCGATGCTCTACGAGATTGGCGCGCAAACCGTGCTGCCGCCGGGCTACCTGTGCTGTGGCTATCCGCAGACGGCGGCCGGCGAGGCCGACCAGGGGCAGCGGATCACCACCGACAACCGGGTGCTTTTCCATCGCGTCGCCAACACCCTGAACTATCTGGATATCAAGACCGTCATCGTCTCCTGTGGCACCTGTATGGACCAGCTCGAAAAATACCACTTCGAGCAGATCTTTCCCGGTTGTCGTCTGCTCGACATTCACGAGTATCTGCTCGAAAAAGGTGTCTGCCTCGACGGTGTCAGCGGCACTCGCTACCTCTATCACGACCCCTGTCACATGCCGATGCGGACCATGCCCGGCATCAAGGTGGTCAACAGCCTGATGGCCCAGCAGGTCGAACTCTCGGCGCGTTGCTGTGGCGAGTCGGGAACCCTGGCCGTGACGCGTCCCGACGTGTCTACCCAAGTGCGCTTCCGCAAGCAGGAGGAGATCGCCAACGGCGTCGATCGGCAGCGGGCGGATGGCTTTAGCGGTCCGATCAAGGTGCTTACCTCCTGCCCCTCTTGCCTGCAAGGTTTGTCCCGCTACAACGATGACAGCGGCACAGAGGCCGACTACATCGTCGTCGAAATGGTCAAGCGCCTGCTTGGCGACGACTGGCTGGCGCGCTACGTCGGCCAGGCCAACAACGGCGGCATCGAACGGGTGCTGCTTTAATGTGAAAGTCGCGTATGCGACTCACGAAGCTCCCTTCTCCCCTTGCGGGAGAAGGGTCTGGGGAAGAGGGGGAACGGTCATGACTTTCATGATCGAGGTATCTTGACATGTCATGACCGTTAGCGCGCAAGCGATAAACGCCTTGCGTGGCCCGCTGCGGCGCCTTGGCGAAACTTTCGGTATAGAATGCCCGCCACATCGCGGCTGCCAGGATCGGTGATGCTCTCTCGCTCCTGCGGCTGCTTATTTCGGTCCCTGATCCTCGCGCATAGCCCCCTGGCGGGTCGCTTGGCGATGCTCGTGGCGGGTCTCAAGAACGCTGGTGGCCAGTATCGAAAAAAACTCGGGTTCTTCGTCGCTTTCCACCGACTCGCGAGGTGCGCGCATGTTTGGGCGTTTCGCACCGGCGCTGTATGTCCTCGGCGTGCTGGTTACCGGCTTCGGTTTCCTGATGCTGATCCCGCTCGCCATCTCGTGGCTGACGGCCGATGGCGCGCAAGGCGCGTACGACGAAGCGGTGCTGATCACCGTCCTCAGCGGCGTTCTGCTGTCGTTTTCGATAGGCAGGCAGCAGCGCGAGATGCGGGTGCGCGAGAGCTTCCTGCTGGTCGCCCTGATCTGGGTACTGCTGCCGGCTTTCGGCGCGCTACCCCTGTATCTGCACATCGACGGACTGACCTGGACGGACGCCTACTTCGAAGCCGTTTCGGGCCTCACGGCGACCGGTGCGACGGCCTTGTCCGGACTTGATCAACTGCCCTTGTCGATCAACTTCTGGCGTACCTTCATGCACTGGGTCGGTGGCCTTGGCGTTGTCGTGCTCGCTGTCGCCATTTTGCCTTTGCTCGGTTTCGGCGGCCGCGGCATGCTCAAGGCCGAAACCCCTGGTCCGATGAAGGATTCCAAGATCACGCCGCGCATCACCGAGACGGCCAAGGGCCTGTGGGTCGTCTACGTGATCCTTACCGCTGCCTGCGCCGGCAGTCTGTATTTCCTGGGCATGGACGGCTGGGACGCGTTGATGCACGCCTTCTCGGTGATGGGTCTCGGCGGTTTTTCCAGCAAGGATGCCAGTCTCGGCCACTTCGACAGTCTCGATATCGAACTGGTGGTCATCTTTTTCGCCCTGCTCGCCGGCATCAACTTCAGCACGCACTTCCTGGCCTTCTCGCAGCGATCGCTGCGTGCCTATCTGGCCGACATCGAGGCGCACTATTTCCTGGGCATTCTGGCACTGAGCATCCTGGCGCTTTCGGTCTACCTCTGGCCGGAGGCGATCTACGCGGATTTCCTGACGACCCTGCGCTACGTCGCTTTCCACTCGGTATCCCTGGCCACTTCGCTCGGCTTCGCGACCACCGATTACGTGCAGTGGCCCCTGTTCGGGCAACTGTGGATCCTTTTTCTGGGCAGCTTCGTCGCCTGCTCGGGCTCGGCCGGCGGCGGTATCAAGATGATGCGCGCGGTCGTGCTCTACAAGCAGGTGTCGCGCGAACTGACTCGGGCCATGCACCCGCGCGGCCTGCAGACGGTGCGCTTCGGCGCGACGGTCATTCCGGACCAGGTGCTGCACGCCATACTTGGCTTCATGTTCATCTACGTGGTCAGCATCGTCGTGATGACGCTACTGATGGTCGCCACGCGACTGGACATCATCACCGCCTTCTCCGCCGTCGTCGCCTGCTTGAACAACACCGGTCCTGGACTGAATCTCGTCGGCCCGGCCTCGACCTACGCCGTGCTGACCGACTTGCAGACCTGGGTGTGCACCTGGGAGATCGGAAGAGGACGCCTCGAGATTTTCACTCTGCTGGTCCTGCTGACGCCGGGTTTCTGGCGGAGTTAATGTGAAAGTCGCGCAAGCGACTCACGAACCTCCCTTCGCCCCTTGCGGGAGAAGGGCCGGGGGAAGAGTGGGACGGTCATGACTTTCATCATCCGGGGTATCTCGACTGTCATGACCGTTAGGCAGGCGCCGTCTGCCCTTCGCGCAACGGCGACTGCTGCCGCGACCGCGCGACCCCACGACAGCCTGTGCGCAAGCCTGACTTTCCAGAGTGGTGTCAGCTTCCAGTAAGAATCGACATCAATAATCGCCCCGGTGGTTCCCTTGGAGGCTTTGGGGGCCGCTCAATCGATCAAAAAAAATTGGAGGAGGTAATCATGGAAGACAGCGCAAAGGCCTACTGGTCGGCGACCCTCGGGTTGCTCACCAAGATCCTCATAGTATGGTTCCTTGTTTCGTTTGGAGCGGGCATCCTGTTCGCACCCGCACTCAATAGCATCCATCTGGGTGGCTATCCCCTGGGTTTCTGGTTTGCCCAACAGGGAGCGATGTACATATTCATCGCGCTGATCTTCTACTACCGGAAGAAGATGGGCGAAATCGACCGTCAATTCGACGTTCACGAAGAATAAGGGGCCAACATGGAACTGCAAACAACGATTTACCTGGTGGTCGGTGCGACTTTCGCCCTATACATTGCGATTGCACTATGGGCGCGTGCCGGGACCACCAGCGATTTCTACGCCGCTGGCGGCCAAGTCGGGCCGGTGATGAACGGCATGGCGATCGGCGCGGACTGGATGTCGGCCGCCTCGTTCATTTCGATGGCCGGCCTGATCTCCAACATGGGTTACGGCGGCGGTCTGTTCCTGATGGGCTGGACCGGTGGTTACGTGTTGCTGGCCATGCTGCTCGCGCCTTACCTGCGCAAGTTCGGCAAATTCACCGTGCCGCAGTTCATCGGCGATCGCTTCTACTCGAAGTCCGCCAGCACGGTTGCCGTTCTCTGCCTGCTGGTCGCTTCGCTGACCTACATCATCGGTCAGATGACCGGCGTCGGCGTTGCTTTCTCGCGCTTCCTGGGAGTGACGAGCGAAACCGGGATCTACGTCGGGATGGGCATCGTTTTCGTGTATGCGGTGTTTGGTGGCATGAAGGGGATCACCTACACGCAGGTCGCGCAGTACTGCGTGCTGATCTCGGCCTACATCATCCCGGCGATCTTCATCTCGATCCAGCTGACCGGCAACCCCGTCCCGCAACTGGGTCTAGGTTCCAACATAGTCGGCCAGGATGTTTCGCTGCTGCACAAGCTGGACCTGGTCGTAAGCGATCTGGGATTCGCCAACTACACCACGTCGGACGCCGGCGGCATGTTGAACATGTTCGTGTACACGATGTCGCTGATGATCGGTACCGCCGGTCTGCCGCACGTGATCATGCGCTTCTTCACGGTGCCGACGGTTGCTGCTGCACGTAGTTCCGCCGGTTGGGCGCTGATCTTCATCGGCCTGCTTTACACCACTGCGCCTGCCGTGGCGGCGATGGCCAAGACCAACCTGCTGCGCACGATCACCCCGGGTGTCGTAATGGGCAACGCCGATCCGTACGCCGCCGATTCGCAACTGGTGTACGCGGAGCGTCCGGACTGGATGAAGCGCTGGGAGAAGACCGGCCTGCTGAAGTGGGAAGACAAGAATGGCGACGGTCGCATTCAGTATTACAACGACAAGTCCAAGAACGACGCGTTCAAGGCCAAGGCCGAAGGTGCCGGCTGGAAAGGCAACGAGCTGACGGTCAACGCCGACATCATCGTTCTCGCCAATCCGGAAATCGCCTTGCTGCCGGACTGGGTCATCGCGCTGGTTGCTGCCGGTGGCCTGGCTGCCGCTCTGTCGACTGCCGCTGGCTTGTTGATGGCCATCTCGGCCGCTATTTCGCACGACCTGATCAAGAACGTTTTCGTTCCTGACATCAGCGAGAAAAACGAGCTGCTGGCGGGCAAGATCTCGATGGCCGTGGCGATTGTCATCGCTGGCTATCTGGGCCTCAATCCGCCGGGTTTCGCAGCTGGTACCGTGGCGCTGGCCTTCGGGATCGCGGCGAGCTCGCTGTTCCCGGCCATCATGATGGGTATCTTCTCGAAGAAGATGAACAAGGAAGGCGCAATCAGCGGCATGCTGGCCGGCCTCTTCGTCACCCTGTTTTACGTCTTCGCAGCCAAGGGTATCTTCTTCATCAAGGGTACCGAATACGTCGACCTGATCGGCGGGCCGAACAGCTTCTTCGGCATCACGCCGGAAGCCTTCGGTGCCATCGGAGCCTGTGTCAACTTCGCCGTTGCCTTCATTGTCGACAAGATGACTCCGGAACCCCCGGAGCACATCCAGGCAATGGTCGAGTCGGTGCGCATCCCGCGCGGCTCCGGGGCTGTTTCGGGTGCTCACTGAGCCGTGTTAGCTTTATGATCATGCTGCCGTCCGGCCTTCGCGCCGGCGGTAGCGGGCAAGAAGAACCCCGCCGGCAGCTGTGGCGGGGTTTTTCTTTGCTCGCTTGCCGACGTGCTTGGTTTCTTTTCGTGGGCACCCGTGCACGGAACAAGAGGAGTACTGGATGACTATCAGCGTTGCGATTACATGGATATTGTTTCTTGGCCTCTTCCCGATCGCTTTTTTCTGGCTGCGGCGGGCGTGGCAAATTCTCTTCAAACAGGACTTTTCCCAGGTGGCGCTGAAGCGCGGCGAGCCGCCCGCGGATGCGGCGAAGTATGCGCCCTACGTGGCCGCCATCAACCTGGTTGCCGGAGCCATCGCTGTGGCGGTGATCCTGATGGTGGTGATCGGCGGCGTCGCCTACGACACCTGGACGGCGATTGCCGGGTCGACCATCTGGATGAAGTTCTTTGCCGACTATATTGTCAGCCGCAACGCCCACGCCAACTGGGGCAAGAAAAAGCCGGCAGATCCTGGTGGTCGACGCTGACTACGCTGATTACGCGGACAAGGAGGATGCGACCGGAAACGGCCGCCGCTGCTGGCCGGAAGGACTAGCGGAACACTATCCGCCGCTCGTGACGTTATCGGGCTTCGCTGGCTGCGGCTCCAGCTTGGCGTCCAGCTCTTTGGCACGGGCATCGGTGATGATTTCCAGGAGGGTGACGACTTTCTTGACCTCGCTCGTGGTGCGCGCGAGCTGGATTGCCGCGTCGGCCTCGCGCTGCGTGACCAGGCCGAGCAGGTAGACGACACCGTTTTCGGTCACCACCTTGACATAGACGGGGTTGAACTGGCCGGCCTCGACAAAGCGTGACTTGACCTTGGCGGTGAGGTAGGAATCGTTGCTGCGCGTCCCGAACGAAGAGATTGGCGCGACCACGAGTTCATTGTAGACCCCTCGCACTTCCGGTAGCGCGGCGACCTGCCGTTCCACTTCTGCCTTGGTCTGCTCGGACGCAACTTCGCCGGTAATGAGCACCTTGCCGTTGTAACTGGTAAAGTTGATATGCGACTCGCGGCCACCTAGCGGGCCGATCTGCAGCGCGGCCTTCCATTCGATGCTTTCGTCTTCGCTTTGAACGCCCAGCGCGCGGCGGTCGACGGCGGCCAGCGTGGCTTGCGTGGCGCCGACGGCAAGCACCGAAATGCACCCCTGCAAGGCCGGTACCAGGACTGCGCCGCAAAGCAGGCTGGTGGCCAGAGCTCTCTTCATTCTTCAACTCCCATGAGCAGGCAATCGATGCCATCACAAAGGCAGTGGATGGTGAGCAGGTGCGTTTCCTGAATGCGTGCGGTGCGTTCGGCCGGCACCAGGATATGGACGTCGCCTTCGCGCAACATTTCACCGATCGCGCCGCCGCCTTTGCCAGTGAGAGCCACCACTCGCAGTTCGTTCTCGTGCGCGGCACTGATCGCTTCGACGACGCTGGGTGAGTTTCCTGACGTCGAGATGGCCACCAGCACATCGCCGGGCTGGCCGAGGGCGCGGACCTGCTTGGCGAATACCATCCTGAAGCCATAGTCGTTGGCGATCGCCGACATGATCGACGAGTCGGTGGTCAGGGCAATCGCTGCCAGTTCGTGCCTTTCAGCTTCGAAACGGCCAACCAGTTCGGCGGCCAGGTGCTGCGCGTCGGCAGCCGAGCCGCCGTTGCCGCAGGCAAGGATCTTGCCGTTGTTGAGCAGGCAGGCGACCATTGACTCGATCGCCTGGGCAATCGGTCCGGCGAGCAGTTCGATCGCGTCGAGCTTGGTCTGCGCGCTGTCCTTGAAGTGCTGGCTGATGCGAGTGATCAAATCCATGAGCTTTGACTCGGCTGAAAGAAGTGCCGGAGATCTTAACACCAGGGCGTCGACAAGATCGCGCAGTGCAGTTCACGGTGCACGGCCCGCCGAACTGACGATTCAGACCCGGGTGCTTCGGGCGTGGCGGGCGGCGGCCTGCCTCACGCCGCGGCAAAGGCGTCGCGCAACCATTCGATCGCCGCTTCGGACAGGGCGTCCAGGAGCAGGCAGTCGAAGCGGCATTCGGGCTCCCGCCGAGTGGCTGTATGCGAGGCCAGGTAATGGCGTGCAGCGAGGACGATGCGGCCCTGCTTGGCGCGGGTGATGCTGGCCGCAGCACCGCCGTAGCAGGCGTTACGGCGCAGGCGCACTTCGACGAAGACGAGCACCTGTCGGTCCTCGCAGATCAGGTCCACCTCGCCGCCGCGGCAACGGTAATTGCGTGCCAGGATGCTCAGGCCGTTCCGTTCGAGGAAGGCCGCGGCCAGGCGTTCGGCGAGCAAACCCGGTGTTGCCGGGCGTTCGCCTGCCCCGGCCGTGCTATCTTTGTCGTTCACCTGCCGATGGATCGTCATGAGCGAAGAACTCCCTGCACTGTATGTGGTACCGACGCCGCTCGGCCATCTTGGCGACATGAGTCAGCGTGCCATCGATGTTCTGCGGCAGGTGGCGTGGGTGGCTGCCGAGGACACGCGTCACAGCGGGCTGCTACTCAGACATTATGGCTGTACTGCACGTCTGCTGGCGGCGCATCAGCATAATGAGCAGTCTGCCGCGCAACAGGTCATCGCGCGCCTGGCGAACGGCGAGTCGGTGGCGCTGGTGGTCGATGCCGGCACCCCTGCGGTGTCCGATCCGGGGGCGCGGCTGGTGGCCAGGGTGCGCGCTGCCGGCTATCGCGTGGTCCCCTTGCCGGGTCCCTGTGCGGCGATCGTGGCGCTCTCCGCCAGCGGACTCGAGGACCCGCATTTCCTGTTCTACGGTTTTCTGCCGAACAAGGCGGGGCAGCGCGCCGAGGCTTTGCGCGGGCTGCTCCAGTTGCCCTACGCCCTGGTTTTCTACGAGGCGCCGCACCGCATTCTCGACACCGTGCTCGCCCTGGCTGATGCCTTCGGTCCGGCGCGGACCGTGGTCCTGGCCCGGGAACTGACCAAGCTGTTCGAATCCATCCATGTCTGTCCGCTTGCTGAAGCGCATGACTGGCTGCTGGCCGACGGAAACCGGCAGCGTGGCGAGTTTGTGCTGGTGGTTTCCGGGGCCGCATCGCTTGACGACGGCATCGAAGGGGAAAGAGTCCTCAAGCTGTTGCTGGACGATGGCCTGGCGGTTAGTCAGGCGAGCCGCCTGGCGCACGCCATTACCGGTGTCGGCAAGAAAACCTTGTACGAATTGGCCTTGCGACTGAGGGCTTGAGCGCTGCGCGGGTGGAGGTGCGACGCCCATCATGCCGCTGGCCATTGCGTCGTCGGCTCGACCAGGTTCGGCCGAAGCGAGAAAATCATCTAGAATTCAGGCTTTTCCTCGCCGCGGCTCAAGAATGCAGATCACTCTTACTCGTCCTGACGATTGGCACCTTCATCTGCGCGACGGGGATGCGCTGCGCACGGTTTTGCCGCATAGCGCGCGTCAGTTTGCCCGCGCCATTGTGATGCCCAATCTGCGCCCGCCGGTGACCACCGTTGCTGCAGCGGGTGAATATCGCGCGCGGATCCTGGCGGCATTACCGCCGGCTTGGTCGTTCGAGCCCCTGATGACTCTCTACCTGACCGACCGTACCTCGGCCGATGAAGTGCGGCTGGCCGTCGCTAGCCAGTTCGTACATGCGGTGAAGCTGTATCCGGCAGGCGCGACGACCAATTCGGACGCCGGCGTCAGCGATCTCGACAAATGCGCGCCGGCCCTTGCCGAGCTGGAGCGCTCGGGAATGCCTTTGCTGGTGCACGGCGAGGTGACCGATCCGGAGGTCGACGTTTTCGATCGCGAGAAACGCTTCATCGAACGCGTCTTGGAGCCCCTGCTGGCGCGTTACCCGGGTCTCAAGCTCGTTTTTGAGCACATCACGACCCGCGATGCTGCTGATTTCGTGGGCAGTGCGGGGCCGAACCTGGCGGCGACGATTACCGCGCATCACCTGCTCTACAACCGCAACGCCATTTTTGCCGGTGGTATTCGCCCTCACCATTACTGTCTGCCGGTTCTCAAGCGTGAGACGCATCGGCTGGCACTGATACGCGCAGCGACTTCCGGCAGCAAGCGATTCTTCCTGGGGACCGATTCCGCGCCGCATGCACGGACCAGCAAGGAAACCAGTTGTGGTTGTGCCGGTTGCTACACGGCGCACGCGGCTCTGGAACTCTATGCGGAAGCCTTTGCTTCGGTCGGCGCCCTGGATCGGCTGGAGGCTTTTGCCAGCTTCAATGGCGCCGATTTCTATGGTCTGCCGCGCAATTCCGGGACGGTGACGCTGGTGCAGGAGGAGTGGCGCGTTGCCGAGGCTTTCTCCTATCTCGGCGACGATGCGCTGGTTCCGCTCCGTGCCGGTGAGCGGCTACGCTGGCGGATGCTCGATTGATGTCGGGGAATCGCCCCGCGTCGGCCTGCTCCGGGATTCGCTTGAGGAGACTTCCTGTGCTGCGAAAGACCTTATTGGCCCTGTTCTTGCTGCCCCTGCTGGTGGCCTGCTCCGATCAGCGTGCGTCCTTCGAGATCGACGGCTCCAGCCAGCACGCGCTGACGCTGATTCGCATCCAGAATTTCTTCTGGGAGAAGTCGGCTTCCTATTCCATTGTTGCCGCACGGATGCCCGAGTGCATGCGCCGCCATGACATGGGCAAGGGCGGTGCCACAACTCCGGTCGAGGTGTACGCGCCCGGGAACGGTGCCTGGATTCTCAAGCAGGGGCGCCGCATGCTGGTCGTCGAGACGCGGACCTGTGAGGGCTTTGCCCGGCTTGAAGAGGCGCCGGCGGAGGGTATGGGTCCCCTACAGGGCAGCTTCGAGATGCGCAATGGCAGCTTGAGCTTCGTTGCCGCTGCGCAGAGGGATACGCCGACGGACGCTGGCGCGCCGGCGCAGCAGTGAGCAGGTGAGGAAGTGACCCTGGCAGCCTGGCCGTCGCCGGGTGGCTTGTTCGCGCCACTGTCACCGCTCATCGAATGCCTTCCCTTTGCCCCGGAGCTGGCGTCGCTCGAGCTGCTCAGCGCGCGCTGCGATCTACGCAGCGCTGGCGGTCGACGGCTGTCTTTCGTTGCGCCGCAAGGCGATGGTGTCGATTACGAAACTCGTATCTGGGCGCGCGGCGAGGTCGAGACGCGTCCCGGCAACTGGCACCATTTCTTTAACGCTCTGGTCTGGCTCAGTTTTCCGCTGAGTAAATCGGCGCTGAATGCCAGCCACGTCGAGGCGATGGCGGCGCCCGGCGCGCGCTGCGGTCGCGGTCGCGATCGCGATGCGCTGACTCATTTCGATGAATGCGGGGTTGTCGTTGTCTCCTCCGACTGCTCGCTGCTGGCCCTGTTGCGCGGCTTTCAATGGAAAACCCTGTTCTGGGAGCGGCGCCTTGATCTCGGTCGCGCGCTGCGCTGCTTTGTCTTTGGTCACGCCACCTACGAGCAACTGCTGCAACCGTTTCGCGGGCTGACAGCCAAGGCCGTGCTGCACGAGGTCGGTGAGGATTGGCTGCGCGCGCCGCTGTGCGAACAGTTGGCTGATGTCGACCGGCGTCTGGCGAGCGAAGTGGCGGCCGGACGACACCGCGACCCACGCGCTTTTCACCCTTTTCCATTGCTGGGTCTGCCCGGGGTGACGGAGGCCAACGAAAGCCCATCGTACTACGATGATGCTTGGCAATTCCGCGCGGGCCGAACGCGGCGGCGGGTATAATCAGCGCGGGAAGTCGGTCAGGCAGCCGCTGGGCAAAAGGTTAAGTCCTTGCGCCGAGAGGAAAGTCCGGGCTCCGTAGAGCAGGATGCCGGTTAACGACCGGGCACCGTGAGGTGACGGAAAGTGCAACAGAAAACAGACCGCCGATGTCCGCGCTCAGAGAACCGAGGGCGTGCAGGTAAGGGTGAAACGGCGAGGTAAGAGCTCACCGCAGCCGTGGTAACACGGCTGGCACGGCAAACCCCATCTGGAGCAAGGCCAAATAGGGAAGCACGGGCGTGGCTCGCGCTGCTTCCGGGTAGGCTGCTTGAGCGTGCTGGTAACAGTACGTCTAGAGGAATGGCTGTCCACGACAGAACCCGGCTTATCGATCGGCTTCCCACCTTCGCTCGGCTGCCCACTTTTTTTCCCGTCTGACCGGCTGTTCTCGCGGCCGCCATTTCAGCCTTTCCCCCCCTCCATTGCCTCCCTTTGGCCGCCAGTCGGCCGCCTCTAGCGCGCTTAAGTCGTGTGCAGGGCCGGTTTAGAAGCGCTTCTTGAGAAATCACTTTAACTACAGGAATGGCGCCATTGTTTTATAAAAACAATGGCGCCTCTTGATGTGCTTCAGAAGTCGTCTATAAGTCCTTGTAGCTATTGAGAAAAGCACTGAGAGAGACCTTGCTTTCGTGCAAGCTTTGTCTTAAAGTGGGGGCAAGTAGTAGAAAGTGGGAAATATTGCGGTGTTCTCGGAAAGATTGCAGGGGAAGAGTTGGGGTGATGTTTCAGGGTGCGGCGGCGTTGAGTCTCGATGTGAAGGGCAGGCTGGCTATTCCGGTACGTCATCGGGAGGCTTTGGCCGCGGCCGCTGACGGCCGCCTGGTGCTCACGGCGCACCCGCATCGTTGCTTGCTCCTCTATCCCGAGCCGGCCTGGGAGCCGATTCGCGACAAGGTTCTGGCTGCGTCGAGCATGAATCTACAATCGGCCGCAATCAAACGCCTGTTGGTCGGTAATGCGCGCGAAGAAACGATGGACGCGGCGGGTCGCCTGCTGATCGCTCCCGAGTTGCGTCAGTTCGCAGCGCTGGAAAAGCAGGTCTGGCTGGTCGGGCAGGGGAGTCATTTCGAAATCTGGTCCGACCTCGGCTGGCAGCAACAGCAGGAAGCGGTCTTTGCCCTCAGCGATCAGTGCCTACCGCCGGGGCTTGAGGACCTGGCGCTGTGATCTTGTCGGCGCAGCACCAGACGGTCTTGCTGCGGGAGGCGGTTCGCGCCCTGGAGATAAAGCCTGCCGGAACCTATGTCGATGGCACTTTTGGTCGTGGTGGACACAGCCGGGCGATCCTCGATAGCTTGGGGCCGGAGGGTCGCCTACTGGCTCTCGATCGCGACCCGAACGCGGTGGCGCTGGCTGGCGAGACTCAGGATCGCCGGTTGCTGGTCATGCACCAGTGCTTCGGCGAGTTGAGTGCGGCCTTGCGGTCGGCAGGAGTCGACCTCGAGGAAGGCGTTGATGGCGTGCTTCTCGATATTGGCGTCTCTTCGCCACAGCTTGATCAAGGGGAACGGGGCTTCAGCTTCCGCTACGACGCACCGCTGGATATGCGGATGGACACGACGCAGGGCGAAACCGCAGCGCAGTGG
>QPGA01000050.1 GCA_003332265.1 Candidatus Accumulibacter meliphilus | reverse complement strand
CGGTGTCCTGCGCTGTCGTGGTCTCCAGATGCGCCCAGAATGGCTGCCCGTCAAACTTCAGCATGCGCAGGTCGCAGCCTGGGGCCTGGCCTGTTGACAAGGCCTGCTTGTGGTGCAGGTAGAAGACATCCTGGTCGGCCTTGCGAATGAAGCGGCTGAAGCGCAGCTTGACCAGGGCGCCGCGGGCGACGCCGAGCAGGGTCGCCGCGGTGAGGTTGGCTTCCAGGATCAGCCCGGCCTGACTCACGCTGCAGTAAGCGACCGGGGCCAGGTCATAAATGTCGAAATAGCGCGTCCGCGCGGCTTCCAGCTCAAGCTGCGCCCGACGCAGTTCTTCGTTCTGCATCTCCAGTTCGATCTGATGCACGCGCAGTTCGAGCAGCGCTTCGCGGATCGCTTCGCGTGACAGGCTTGCGTCTTCTTCCAGTGCGCGATCGGTTTGCTGGCCGAGCGCCTCCTCGGCACGCTGGCGAATGGCTTGCTCGGCGCTCGGCGCGTCGTTGGCCAGGGACGGCATCGAGGGGTGATGGCGCTGACCTTTGCGGGACATGGCGTCACTCCTCGGAGCAGCCGACGGCCGTTTTGTTGGCCCGCTCGCTGGTCGCCACGGCGTACATCTGCCCGCCCTCGTCGACCAGCGCGGTGACCGTGATCCACACGTCCAGCAGCGCGCCGTCTCTGGTCAAGCGTTGCGTCCTGTGCGGTTCGAGCACTTCGGCACGGCTCAAGCGACGGATCCGCGTCAAGGCCTCTTCGCGCAGTTCCGCAGGGATGCGCTCGCGCACGTTCATCTGCAGCGCCTCGGCCTCAGTCCAGCCATACATCTTCACCGCTGCCGGGTTCCAGGACAGGATGCGGCCTTCCAGGTCCTGGACGGTGATCGCGTCGGACGCGTCGTGGACCACGACGGCCAGGCGGCGAAGCTGCGCATTGGCCTGGATGAGCGAGTCTTCCAGCCGTTTCATTTCGGTGATGTCGACAAAGGTGATCACTGCGCCGCCAATCACGTTGTCCAGCGTGCGATACGGTCGGATGCGCATCAGGTACCACAGGCCATCGACGGTCTGTACCTTGGCGTCCTGGAGTGTCAGGGTGTCGATGACCGTCTGCACGTCGCTCACCAGACGGTCGTAGCCGACCAGGTTGGCGACGATGTGCGCCACCGGGCGGCCAATATCGCTCGGGATGAGGTTGATGATTGACGAGGCGGCCGGAGTGAAACGCAGGATACACAGGTGCACGTCCACGAAGACCGTCGCGATGCCGGTACCGGCGAGCAGGTTGTTCATGTCGTTGTTGGCCTGCGACAAGTCGCCGACCTTGACCTGCAGCTCGCTGTTGACCGTCGCCAGTTCCTCGTTGAGCGACTGCAGTTCTTCCTTGGAGGTCTCCAGTTCTTCGTTGGTCGATTGCAGCTCTTCGTTGACCGATTGCATTTCCTCGTTCGACGAGCGGAGTTCCTCGTTGGCGGTCTCGAGTTCCTCCTGCATGCTCTGGAGGTATTCGTCCTTGGCCCGGAGTTCGTCTTCGATGGCCGCGATGCGGGCGTCGCTGTCCGCTTCGCTGTGCTCGCCTGCCGCGTCGGCGCGCCCGGCGCCGGCGCCGATCGGCAGGGCCGCCTGCGGCGGCACTTCGGGATCGGCCGCGGCGGCGTCCACGAAGAAGACCAGATACAGGGGTGCCTGCGGGGTCGCGGCCGGGCCGGTGGTCAGCGGGTGAATGCTCAGGTTGACACGCGTAAAATCGCCGTTGGTCCTGACCTGCAGCCCCGGGGCCCGGACGGCGGCCTTGCTGCAACTCGCCTGATGCAGGCCCTTGCTCAGTTCGTGCTGCAGCCCCTGGCGCGCCATCTTGATGACGTTGTTGACGCCAGATTCGCCGGGCTGCGGCTCGAGGTAAGCGCCGCAGCGGCCGTGCAGGTAGAGGATGTCGCCCTGCGCGTTGACCAATACGCAGGTCGGCGCGACGTGCTGCAGGATGGCTTGTTCGGTGACCTCGCGCAGCGGCACCTTCATGGGAAAGGCCGTCCGTGCAGCGCTACGGTAGCGTGCCGGCCGGGACGGCAAAAACCAGCCCAGGCCCGGGCGTGCCGCGCCAGTAAACCCCTCCTTGCGCTGGTAAAGCTTCGCCTTGCTGTCCACCACGGCAAACAGATCGGTGAAATTGCCGATGCTTTCCGATGTGCCGAGGAACAGTACGCCGTCGGGATTCAGCGCGTAATGGAACAGGGGAATGACCTTCTGCTGCAACTCCTGGCCGAAATAGATCAGCAGATTGCGACAGCTGATCAGGTCCAGTCGCGAGAACGGCGGATCCTGGCAGACGTCCTGCTCGGAAAAGATCAACAGGTCACGCACGCTCTTGTTGATCACGTAAGCACTGCCATCCGGTTCCCGGGTAAAGAAACGCGCCAGGCGCTCCGGCGACACGTCGCTGGCGATGCTCGCCGGATAACGGCCAGCGCGCGCGGTCGCCATCGCCCGGGCGTCGATGTCGGTCGCAAAAAGCTGTACCGCGTACCTGCGCTCGAGCGCCTCCATCTGTTCGAGCAGCAGGATGGCGATCGAATAGGCTTCCTCGCCGGTGGAGCATCCCGGTGCCCAGACGCGGACTACGTCGCCTTCGGGCTTGTTGGCGAACAACTGCGGGATGATCCGTCCGGCAAGGACCTTGAAGGCCTCCGGATCGCGGAAGAAGCTGGTCACGCCGATCAGCAGGTCGGCAAACAGCGCCTCGATTTCTTGCGGTGTCTTCTGCAGGTACTGGACGTAGCCGTCCAGCGCCTCGATCTGGTGCAGGCTCATGCGGCGCAGAATGCGGCGGTGGATACTGCTCATCTTGTATTGCGAAAAATCGTGGCCGGTCTGCGCGCGCACCAGGACGAAGATTTTTTTAAGCGCGTCCCGGGTCTTGGGTGCCGGTTCGGCAAGCAGCGGAGCCAGCCGGCCAAAGGCGTGCGTCGCGTAACTGATGATCTGGGCAGGCATCTCGGCCGGCGGCAGCTGCCAATCCACCAGGCCGGTGGCGATGGCGCTGCGCGGCATGCCGTCAAAAGTGGTGGAGCCGGGCTCCTGGGCCATGACCATGCCGCCTTCGGCCTTGATCGCCCGGACGCCCAGCGTGCCGTCGCTGCCGGTGCCGGCGAGCACGACGCCAATGGCGTACTCGTGCTGGTTCTGGGCCAGCGAGCGGAAGAAGAAGTCGATCGGCAAACGCTGACCGCGTGGTTCGGACGGCGGCAGCAATTCCAGCCGGCCATGGAGAAACGCCATCTGGCGGCTCGGCGGAATGACGTAGATGCAGTTTGGACGTACCTCTATGCCGTCGGTGACCTCGATGACCTGCATGCGCGTGTAACGCTGGATCAGATCGGGGAGGATGCTCTTGTGGTCCGGCGCCAGGTGCTGCACGAGCACGAAAGCCATACCCGGGTCGCTATCGGCCGGCATCCCGGAGAAGAAGGCTTCGAACGCTGCCAGCCCGCCGGCCGAGGCGCCAATGCCGACGATCGGGAAGGGAGTGTCCGGGGTGCTCGCGGGTAAATCGGAGTCGCTCGGTGGCGTTACCGAAGCTTGCGACTTGGGCTTCCCCGTCGCTTTTCCACCTTGCATCCGCCGTCCCTCTTGTGTGCCTGTCGTCACCCTGGAAGATACGCCACCTAACGGCAAAGTAAAATACGCGTCTCCTTCAGGCTCATACCGCGGTGGACAAGGCTGTCGCTATTCGGTTGCGTAGCGCCTCGTAAGGTGGCGGGATGGCAAAACAGAGCCTCGCATAAAATTATTTATCAACCCGGGGTTGACGTGCTCCGAGATGCTGATCATCCTGCACCTGACGCTCAGGATTTAGTTGATTTGTCGGGGAGATGCGGCGGATAGACTCATTGGCCCCTGAAGGCGGTAATCAGGAGTAGACAGAAACAGACTTGCTCGAAGCAATTTGTCGAGCCATTACGGGCGTTACCCATCGATGCGACTTCAACGAGCCTGTTCAGGCTTGGCCCTCGTGGCCATGGTCTTCGCGATGTTCTCGTGCACGGACGTGCAGCCTGTGAAATCACAAGCCAGCAGCGTCGAGCGAGCCAACAGCGAGGTGCTGCAAGCGTCAGGAGCCGTGCTCAGGGCTTTTGCGGCGCGCGATGGAAAAAGCCTTGCCGCACTGGTTCACCCAAAGAAAGGGGTACGCTTTTCGTCCAGCGCCTACGTGGACCTGGAGAAAGATATCGTTTTCTCCGCCGCTCAGGCGGCTCAGTTCTGGAAAGACCGCAAGATATACACTTGGGGCTTTGTCGATGGCAGCGGAGATGCGATCGAACTCAACCCAAGCACCTATGTCGAACGCCATATACTCGACCACGACTTCCTTGATTCTTCCACCGTGAGCGTCGACAGTGATCGCGCCAGAGGCAACACAAGCAACAACGCGGCTGCAGTTTATCCACAGGGTACCCGGGTCGAGTATTACTTCTCACCTGTTAGCGGCAAAGGCGTAGCGGAGTTCGACTGGGCCGCACTGCGCCTGGTGTTCGAAAAGGCGGACGGCGTCTGGTTGCTGGTCGCTGTGATTCATGACCAGTGGAGCCCTTGACCAGGGGTGCTTCTTCCGTGCTGTCCGCACAAGCCTGGACTGACAACCTGCCTCGTAGGCCAACGGGCAGGAAAAACTGATTTTCAATATTTCAAAACTATTGATTGGAGGTGAAACGACATTCCAACTCCCCGCATGGTCCCTTGCCGGCAGATCCCGGCAGCATTGGTTTATCCACGAATCCATGAATTCAGAGAGGTGCGACATGCTTGAAAAAGACGACGTGACCACAGGCGATGAGACCGAGGACAATCTGGAGGGATGCGATTGTTCCAGCATCGACGATGCAGACCAAACGCCGGACGAAGATCTACCCGCTGCTGTCGGAGGAGGAGCCTGAGATGCCATTCCAACTAACCTGGTTACCTACTGTACTCAAGAACGCCGGTCTCAAGGTCTCCGAGCAACCCGGCTGGCCAAATCACGGCACTCGAGAAATGCGCACGATCGAAGGGGTCATGTGCCACCACACCGTCGGACCGAAGACCGGAAACATGCCCAGTCTCAAGGTGCTCACCAACGGCCGTCCAGGTCTCGCGGGGCCTCTCGCACAGCTTGGCTTGGGTAGGGACGGAACTTTTTACGTCATTGCAGCGGGCCGCAGCAACCACGCAGGGAATGGAGAGTGGCGGGGCGTGACCAACGGTAACGACCATTTCATCGGTATCGAGGCGGAAAACACGGGCATCGGCAAACCCGGGGATCCAATGCACGACCCTTGGCCAGCCGTGCAATTGGACGCCTACCGTCGCGGCATAGCGGCCATTTTGAAGCATATCGGGCAAAAGGCAGAGATGTGCTGTGCACATAAGGAATATTGCCGTCCCGAGGGTCGGAAGATCGATCCGCACAGTATCGACATGGACGAGTTCCGCAAAGAAATTGCGGCGATCATGGACGGTACGACACCAGTTCCAGCGCCAATCCCGAACAAGGACCCGGCGGGCAGACCAACGCTCCGCCGTTCTGCCGCGGCCAATCCGATATTCCTGGTACAGGAACTCCAGAAAAAGCTTGGCTTTGTCGGATTGCAGGTCGATGGCGACTTTGGCCCCCTGACCGAGGCGGCGGTGCGCCGCTTCCAGCGCCAGCATGAACTGGTTCCCGACGGCATTGTCGGTCCCAAAACCTGGGAGGTGCTGAGTCGAGCATAGGGCAAACGCAGGCGCGCAAAGGAATTACCAAAGGTCCGAACAGGCAAGGAGCAAACTGCAGGAGCACCACCCACTTTCGCCAATCCAATGGAGCGTTTAATGAAAAACAAGAAAATCTCCCGCGCTTGCGTGTCTTGGTGGGCTGATGTTTTCAAGCCTATTATATTCTTCCACATGCGCGGCCGACCGCTTTGACGAGGTCCAGATCCATACCTGGAAGATCGAGTCGGAGTCCGGCTTTTTTCCCGAGAGGGACGATCCACGAGTGAGCGTGGAGTGGCTCAAGAATCGTCCCTCTTTCGGTATCGCCTTCTCTGGTGGTGGAACACGTTCTGCTATGGCGACACGGGGTGAGCTGCGCGCGCTGAACAAGCTCGGCTGGCTCGATCGGGCGTGCTACATCTAATCCTTTGCCAGGAGTTTTCGAAACGCAAGGCAGCCCAGTTGGCAATCGTCCACGGTCCCCGAGGTCTCCGAGTGCCCTCCCCTGACCATAATGAAGACTCGTATACGGTTCATGGCCTCCTTGGATTTGACATCTTTCCGGCGCTGCTGCCGTAGGCCGGTCGTTCGGCTCGTTTTGACAGGATTTTCGTTCGCCATCAGCGTGGAGGAAAGACAATGAATTTCAAGGACAAGACCGCTGTCCAGTTGGCGAAGGAAGTACTCGGTGGCCGCGAGATCTCGGCCGCCGATTCGTGCATTCTGGTGAAGCAACTCAAGCACGACCACGCCTTTGGGTACGCGCGCAAGGTCCTGGCGCGCGCGCGCAAGAGCCGGGTCGACGACGCCAAGCTGGCGAACTGGCTGCGCCAGCAACACGCCCTCTGCACGTACAAGGATCCCGACCTGCCGGCGTCGACGCGCTTCGACCTCGCACTCGAGATCCTCGCAAGGGGCGAAGACCTCGGCGCGACGAAGGACCAGGAGACGCTGGGGCTTGCCGGTGCGATCCACAAGCGGATGTGGGAAGTCGACGGCCAGCGCGACCACCTCGAATGGTCGCTCAGCTTCTACCGCCGCGGCTACGAGGAAGGCCTCGAGCCGGATGCAGGCTACACGGCGATCAATGCCGCCTACGTCGCCGACCTGCTCGGCGTGGAGTCCGCGGCGGACGCTAAAGGCGGGCTGACCGCGCAGACCGCCGCGGCGTATCGCAAGTTGGCGCGCACCATTCGCGAGGACATCATCCAGACGCTCGTGCCAGGTGCGGAGGCGCCCGGGAACAGCGTCTGTGGGCAGTGGTGGTTCGTCTGCACCATAGCCGAGGCCTACTTCGGCCTCGGTCGCTACGAGCAGGCGAGCGAATGGCTGCGACGGGCGGCAGCGATCGAGGGTGTCTCGGAGTGGGAGTTCCAGTCGACGGCCCAGCAGCTCACGAAGCTGGCGCGACTCCAGTCCGCGGGCGATGTCGGCAGCGGCGAAACGTTCCGCGATTCCCCGGCCGGCAGGGCCTTGCTCGCCTTCCTCGGGGACGACGCGCTCGGCCTGCAATCGGCATACCTCGGCAAGTTCGGTCTCGCCCTCTCGGGCGGAGGCTTCCGCGCATCCCTCTACCACATCGGTGTCCTCGCGCGGCTCGCGGAGCTCGATGTCTTGCGCAACGTCGAGGTCATCTCCTGCGTCTCGGGGGGCTCGATTCTCGGGGCCCACTACTACCTCGAGGTGCAGAAGCTGCTCGAGTCCAAGACCGACGTCGAGATCACGCGCCAGGACTACATCGATGTCGTCCAACGCGTGGCGCGGGATTTTCTGGCGGGTGTCCAAGAGAACATCCGTTCGCGTCTCGGCGCATCCTTGCTCACCAACCTGAAAATGATCTTCCGCCCGAGCTACTCGCGCTCCGACCGGCTGGGGGAGCTCTACGAGGAGTGCCTCTACGCGCGCGTTCAGGACGGCAAGGGGGGGAGCGAACGCTTCATGACGGACCTGTTCGTGAAGCCGAAAGGCTGCACGACGGACTTCACGCCAAAACGCGACAACTGGCGTCGCAAGAACAAGGTGCCGACGCTGATCCTGAACGCGACGACGCTGAACACGGGTCACAACTGGCAGTTCACGGCGTCGTGGATGGGCGAGTCGCCGTGGTCCGTCGACCCCGCGGTCGACGGGAACTACCGGCTGCGTCGGGTGTACTACGCGGACGCGCAGGGAATCGAGATCAAGGATGGCGAGCGACGCGGCGTTCGACTCGGGACTGCGGTGGGGGCTTCGGCCTGCGTTCCCGGCCTGTTCGAGCCGATCGTGCTGCGCGGCGTCTACGCGAACAAGACGGTGCGACTCGTCGATGGCGGCGTGCACGACAACCAGGGTGTCGTCGGCCTGTTGGAGCAGGACTGCAATGTGCTGCTGGTGAGCGACGCGAGCGGGCAGATGGAGTCGCAGGACGAGCCGAGCAACAGCGTCATCGGCGTCCCCCTGCGCTCGAACAGCATCCTGATGTCGCGCGTGCGCGAAGCGGAGTACGACGATCTGGTCGCGCGCCGAAGCACGTCGCTGCTGCGCGGCTTCATGTTCGTCCACCTCAAGAAGGACCTCGACGTGGAGGCGGTCAACTGGGCCGGGTGCGACGAGCCGGTCGAGGCGTCGGACGACGCCCGCCCGGCAGAGCTCCGCGGCCCACGCACGCGCTACGGTATTCGCAAGAGCGTGCAGCGCCGCCTGGCGGCCATCCGAACCGACCTCGACTCGTTTTCGGATACGGAAGCCTACGCGCTCATGGTCAGCGGCTACCGGATGACCGAATTCGAGTTCCCGCGCACCGTGTCGGGCTGCGAAGCACCTGCGGAGGAAGCCGTGCAGTGGCCGTTTCTCGCGGTCGAGCCGGCGATGGACCGCGCCGACGACTCCGGCAAGCTGCTGGAGTTGCTCTCGGTGGCCGACCAGGGAGCATTCAAGGTCTGGAAGCTGTACCCGCCACTGAGGATTCTCGGCTGGATCCTTATTGCCGTCCTCGCTGCCTGCGCCGCGTGGGGCCTGTGGAAGTGGCGCGACGAGGCGGTGATCACCTACCGGACGATCGGCATTTTGCTGCTGGCCCTGATTGCGAGCGCGGTTGTCGGCAAGGGCGTCATGCGCATCGCGCGCTTCCGCGAGACGGTGAGGAAGATTCTTTTCGGGATCGGGATGGCGCTCATCGGGTTCAGCGCGGCGAAGATACACCTCGCTTTCTTCGACAAACTGTTCCTGAAGCTTGGGCGGATCGAGCGCTTGCTGCCGTAGCCCGAATTCCTCACCAAGGAGTCGATCGAGCCCTTGCCAAGGGAGAGAGTTGCATTCACCAGGAAGAGTGTGCACTTTGCGCACTTTGCGCACTTTGCGCACTTTGCGCACTTTGCGCACTTTGCGCACTTTGCGCACTTTGCGCACTTTGCAAACTGGCGACTGGAGTCGGCGGCGGACCCCATATCGATTCTGCCGAGAAGCACAAACACGGAACAAGGAGAGGTCACGATGAGCCACGACAAGAGCAACAAGTCCGACCCAAGCACAGGCCACGAGGCTTCACGGATCGAGGACCTCGAGCGCACCTGCTTCGTCATCATGCCTTTTGGGCTCAAGGAGGTCGACGGACGCGAGGTCGATTTCACGGCGATCTACAAACAGCTCTTCGAACCCGCAATCAACGCCGCAAGAACACCCGAAGGCGAGGCCTTGATTCCGAAGCGGACGGACATGGACGCTTTTTCGGGCTCGATCAACCAGGACATGTTCGAGTACATCATGTACAGCCGCGTCGCCTTCGCGGACATCAGTGGCTTCAACCCCAACGTCTTCTACGAAATCGGCGCGCGGCACGCGACCCAGGAAGCGGGCACGGTCATCTTTCGACAGCGCGGACAATCGATTCCCTTCGACATCGCCACGATCAAGGTCTTCGAGTATTGCGACCCGACCATCCCCGGGGCCGACGAATCCCGCGACTTGATCACCAGGGTGCTCACCGATACGCTCAAACGAAATCGCCTCGACAGCCCGGTTCGCCTCGCCCTGCGGTCGCAATGGGGCGGCCAGCCGGAGCCCCCCCGCGACGGCGGTGCACTGGCCTCTCCGCCCGATCGGTCTCACGATCCGCTGCGCCAGCAAGCTGCAGCAAGCCAGGCCACGCTGCAGGCGCTTCAGTCGGAGTGGCGAAAGCAGGAGGTCGAACACTTGCTGCGCGACGCAGAGGAAGCCGTTCGGGTCAACGAGTTGGAGACTGCCCGCATCCACTACTGGGCGGCGCTGCGCTTCGCTCCCACGAATCTCTTGGCGCGCATGCGGCTGGGATTGGTTCTCAAGCAGCAGGGGCGCAACTATGACGCACTCGAAGAGTTCACCACCCTCAGCAAGCTGGCTCCGGACTACGCGGAAGCGTGGAAGGAGAAGGGGATCGCCGAGGGGCTGGTCGCGCGGATGATTCCTGCGGAGGCGCGGAAGAAGGCGAGCTGGATGCCCGACGGCGCCGCGTCACTGCAGCGCGCGACGCGGCTGAACCCCAACGACTTCGACGCCTGGGCCTCACTCGGGGGCGTCGAGAGCAAGGTTCGACACAACCCCGACGGCGCCTATCGCATGTACATGAAGGCCGCGGAGGTGTCCGAAGGACATCCCTACCCGCTGCTCAACGCGATCAAGCTCGAAGCAGGACGAACGGGCAAGATCGACTTGGGCCCCAGCGGCGACAGGCTCGAGCGCGCGGAATCGATGCGCAAGGCGCAGACGCAAGCCACGCCTCCCGCAGATACGCCGTGGTGCTTCTACGACCTTGCCGAGATCCATTTGTACCGCCGCGATCACGACGGCTTCATCAGGCAGGTAGTGGCAGGGATCGAGTACTCGACGGCGACCTGGCAGCTGGAGACCTTTCGGAACACGCTGCAAGGCACTCTGGTCAACAATGGCATCGACCTGCCCGGGCTGTCGGACGGGATTCGGATTCTGGACAAAGAGATCGAGAATCGGAAAGAAGGCGAGCGTGAACGTTCATGACCGAATTGATCTTGAAGACGCGGTGGCCGTCAGCAACCAGTTGATCGGCCAGCCGGGCAAAGAATGGCGAACAAACGCCCTGCAGAAACAGAACGTTTAACGGTCATGACGCGTGGCGACACCCCAAGTCATGAAAGTCATGACCGTTTCCCTCTTCCCCTGACCCTTCTCCCGCGAGGGGAGACGGGAGTTTCGTGCGCGACTTTCACACTAACGATTCTCACCGTTGGCCGTTTCAATCCTTCCTGAACAAGCGGCCAATCATGCGCCGCCAGATGTTCAGAAAAATGCTGCGCTCCTGCCTCCAGGTCAGGAGTTCCTCGACAGCTCGCTCCGGCGTGGTGAACCGGCCCGTCTGCCGCGATAAATAGGTCGGATACATGATCAGTACGCCGGCAACGAGCTGATCCAGTGTTAGCGTGCGCGTGCGCCGAAGCGGCGGCATCAGGTCTACGGTCAGCCCCCAGCCGGCATAGAACGGCTGCCCGTAGCACACCACCTTCTTGCCACGCAACAGCGCTTCGAAGCCGGTCAGCGAAGTCAAGGAATGCACCTCGTCGACTTCATTCAACAAATCACTCATGGCCACATCCACCACCACTTCGTCACACCAACGAGCGGCATCTTCCTCTTCCTCTCCCTGACGGCGCAAGCCGGCCGCGACGTCGGGATGTGGCTTGTAGATCACATAGGTATCGGGACTGGCCAGGCGTACGGCGCGAAGCAGATCCCGGTTCCGGCGAATACCCGGGGCACCATAAGCGAGAGAAGCGTCCGACTCCACTTGGCCGGGTACCAGAATCACTCGCGTCAAAGGCGACCCCGCCGAACTCCCACCGCGGGCAGCTGCGGAGTAGGCGGACGCCTGCGGCAGTGGAGCATGCCTGCGAGTCTGCGCTGGTCGACACCACCCCCCTCCGCCGACGTTGTACTTGGTCACGCCGGTCGAAACCAGGCGCTTCCGCAAAAGCTGCGCCCGCGCCAGCAGTTCCGCCTCGAAACTACCGGTCTGCAACAGCACTTCAAGATCTGAAGGCCGGGTTGCATCGTAATAAATCCCTCGCCCGTCCATCACCCATGACAAGGGACGCACCAGATCCGCTCCCAGCCCCACCGAGCGCAGAAAGCCATCCTCGATCCTGACAATCCCGGTCTTTTCAGTAACCAAGGGAGGCGCGGGAAGAAGCGCCTTGCGCCCCCAGATTGCCACCACTGCCTGCTCAGGCAGGGCGTCAGCGGTGCCGGCAAAACGCACCCGGGACCCCTGAAAGAAGTCTCTGACAATCGGCTTCTTCCAACCTGAAAAACCAATCGCCCCTATTTCAGGCGGAAAACGCTCACGCATCCGGCGCTGCAGACCCATCCAGTCGAGCAGGCGCTCCACTTCGCAGCGCTGGCCTGTTTCGGGATCAATGTAGCGCGCATAGTCCACCAGCGTCGCATGCACCAGGCTCTCCAGCGGCACCGGCTGGCGCCGCGAAGGGGCCTCCAGATCATCCACCGTGAGGCCCCAGCCGGCATAGAAAGGCATGCCAAAGCTGCGCACCCGCTTTCCCCAAAGCAAGCCCTCGAAACCCAATTGCGAGGTCACGACATAAACCGCCTCGGCCTTCTCCACGAGCATCACCGGGTGAACATCCTGCGCCAGAACACACACCCGGGGATCCCTGGCCGAGGCGACGAGATCGAAGTGCCCCAGCTTGGTTCCCGCCGCCACCTCGGGATGGACTTTGAGTAGCACCTGGCAATCAGGATTCTCGGCCAACGCGGCCGCCAGCATCGCGTGAAAACTGGATGCGTCGGCCAAGCCATAGCGGATCGAAGCGTCACCGACCGTTTGATCGACCGCCAACACGTAGCGCCGCGCCCCGACAAAGTGCGCGGCACTCGCGCCTGATCCGGAGCATGGGGGTGTCGACGCAACGTCCCGGTCTTGAATGGGTGCCTGCAACGGCGGCAACGATTCTCGCGCGTGGTTGTATTTCGACACCCTAGCCGCCCGCCAGCGCGCCATCAAAGCTTGCGCCCGGACCTGCCGGCCATCCGTCAGCGCGGTGGCGACCAGCTCTTCCAGGCGCGATGGATTGCTTGCGTCATAGTAGATGCCGAGATCGTCGACGACAATCGAAAGCGGCGGATCACTCTTGCCCAGCCCTACCGAGCGCAGAAACCCGTCTTCCACGCGCACGACCGGCATGCCAAGGCCTTTGGCGACTTTCTCTGCCTTCGCCGCACTCGGCTTGCGGCCCCAGGCAAGCACCCCGGAGAGCCCCTGCCTGCGCGTCGTCAGGCCAAGAAACGTGACTTCCGCGTCAAGCAAGGCTGGAAGTCCCGGCAGGCGCGCCATGGCGCGCGACGTGGTGCCGAACACCGCCGTGGTCAAGGCTTCCGCCGAAAGTTCGACATTCAATCCCTGCTGCTGCCAGGTCCGCAGGAGCATGCGTTCTGCTGGCCAGTTGTGACGACTCCCTGCCGGTCGACGGCCATTGGCATGATGATAGGGTAGCGATCCGCTAGCCGTGCTGCCAAAACCCATGCCACGAACACTTGACCACGATCCCAGCAAAGACTTCGCCCAAGCCAGAAACAACAGCCCCGCGCTGGGCGGCGCCTGCAAGGCGCTCACCAGTTCGGACCAAGTTTGCAGTGGCACGGTCAGCAGCCGGGTCCCGTCCTGCCAGGACGCTTCGAATCGACGCCAATCCTGAAGTCTGAACGCCATTTCCGGGCCGCTGACCACCACCCATTGCACCCCTTGCGGCACCGGACCAGAAAATCCCGGCGCCGTGACCCACACATCGACGCGCGCACCAATATCGACCGCGCGACTGGAGCCCCCGTTGAACTGGTTGAAGCGCACCACCACGCCATGCCCATCGATCTCACTACCCAGGCCGGAGCCGATCAGACTACCGCCGTTGCCAAGCACGCAGAGACCATCGGCACTTCTGTCCAGCAGCCACCGAGCGAACTGCTCGCGCCACTCTCCTTGCATGAGTCGTACACGGCTCTTGATTTCACACTTGATTTCGCACGCCGGACTGTTCCCGAATCGCTCTCCTGGCGGGTATCCCGCCTCAGTCAGCAAATCAAATGCCATCCGCTGCTGCGACCCAGCCAACTGCTCTGATGCCTGCGCCAGCAACGGTCGATGCCGCTGTACCAACGGCCGCCCCAGATCACGCCGGAACATCAGATAGCCCAGCAAGCTCTGCGGACTTCGCCCCCGGGCCCAGATTCTCTGGTACAGGCGCAGCGTGCGCTGGTCGTACCAACCGGCAGCGCGGCGGCGCCGTGCGATCCATGCCAGCACTGCCAGCGGCGCCCAACGCGTCCACCGCGGCAAGCTGTTTTGCCCACGCCAGCCAAGCCAGTTTGCTTTCGGATTCGTGATCGTCATCACGCCGCGCAGGACTTTCCCTCGACGAACTGCAGGAACGCGTCTGCATTCCGCCAGACGTCAGCCTGCGCCAGCACTCGTGCCGAGAGTTCGTGGGTCGTCGCGGCATAACAGGCAGGCACGAGCAATTTCTGCAGCGCGGCAAGACACTCCTGAGCATCGGACGCAAACAGTGCCCCGCAGGGGAGAAAGCGCTCGGCATCGGGTAGCGGCGAACAGACGGTCGGAGTACCCCAAAAGCCCGCTTCCAGGACTTTCAGCGCCGACTTGCATTGGGTGAACGGCGTCACTTCCAGCGGCGCGAGATTGACCCATGCCGTTCGCACACGTTCAGCGAAGGCAGCGAAGGGGACTTTTTCGTGGTGCACAACCTGACCCTGGCGGGCTCGCAGGTCGAAGCGCAACGGACCGGTGACTTCCAGCCGTGCCCGAGGATTGGCGTGCAGGAAGCTTTCAATTCCGGAAGCATACACATCGAAATCTCGATCATGGCTGCGTGTGCCCGGAAAATAGGTCACCACAGGCTGATCAGGAGTTACTCCGCAATCTCTTTTGGCATCTCGCCAGCTCATATGTACCGCGTTCGGCAACACCAGAACTGCCACGTCCGGAAAACAACGTCGTACATGCGCCGCCAAGGCGTCCGTCGAAACGCTCACCCGGTCGAAACAGGCGAGTGCTGCCGCATGCTCGGCAAACTGCCGCGTGACCTTCGCCAGCGCCATTTGCGCATTGACCACACCAGGGCTGTAGCACGACAGCTGCGGATCGAATATCAGATCGTCCACATCCGCCAACACGGTCGTCCCCTGACGTCGCAACCACCACAAAAGCGATCGCCAGATCAGGGAATAGCGCGGGCGATGAAAGACCGCCACGTCGAAGCACTGCCCGGGGCGCAGCTTTGACCAATGCAGCCAGGTCACTCGGTGACCGAGCTTCTGCAGCGCCAGGCCCAGGTTTTCGCAGCGATACACGAAGGAAGGGTCCCGCCAAAAGAGCTGTGGATTGCGGTTGCATGCCAGGAAGGCGATGTTCAGCACCGGCGCTCGAGAATCGGCAGACGGCACCTTTAAGGCAACCACGGCTTGCTGACTGCTGGCGAATGGCTCAAGGAAAAATCCGGCCGCTCGTAGCTCAGGTTCGGATTGTAGAACGGGTCATGATGGAGAATGCCCTGCCAACGCTTGCGCATGTATTGCACTTCTCGCCGCGCACGCCTGATTTTTTCCGGGCTGTCCTCCTTGCCCCGGGAAACCGACTCGTGGTGATATAACTCGGCATAGGGCGTCCATACCACGCGGCGCTTCGCGTCGCGAACACGCAAGCAATAATCGACATCGTTGAATGCCACGGGCAGGTTGACGGCATCCAGCCCCCCGAGATCCTGATAGAGCTTTTTCCAGGTCAACAAGCACGCTCCCGTGACCGCTGACAGGTCTTGTGCCTGCACAGCCCGACCGCAATACCCAGGCGCATCGTGCGCCAGGAAGGAATGCAGATGATGGGCCAGGCCACCCGGACCGACGGTGTCACCCGCGTGCTGCACCCGACCATCGCCGAAATAAAGCTTGGCACCGACCACGCCCACATCCGCCTGGATCAGATGGCCGAGCATTTCCTCAAGCCAGTCCGGAGTGATGACTTCGGTATCGTTGTTGAGCAAGCAGAGCACCTCACCGCCGGCGTTTGCAGTAGCGAAATTGTTGATTGCCGAAAAGTTGAAGACCTGTGGATAGCGCAAGACGCGGACCTGAGAACGCCCTTCCAGTGCCTTCAGATACTGCAGGGTCTCCGCATCGCTACTCTGGTTATCGACCACCAGCAGCTCGAAATTTCGATAGGTACTCCTGGACAACACGCTCTCGACGCAGGCATGCAAATGGTGCAACTCGTCGCGCGTCGGAATGATGATGGTGACCAATGGGCCAAGCGCCGGCAACTTGTAACGCACCCGGCAATAGCGGTGTTTGGACAGCGTGGTCTCCGCGTCGACTCCCAAACGCGACAAGTGCTCAGCCACCGGCTTAATCAGCAGCGCTTCATCACCAACAGACTCGTCGCCTGCCGGCTTTGGCAAGTGCAGCAATACGGCCGTTATGTGTTGTATCGCCGCAGAAGGAATTCGCTCTGTCGCGCGCAGGAGATAAGCATGCAAACCTTCCCCCGCCATACCATTCGCGAGAGCCATGGCAACACCCTCGAGCGCTACGGACGACACTTCTGCCACCAGATCCGCGCGTAGCGCGACCGCCGACTGAAGATAATTTGACGATCGCAGCAGTTCGAGCGACCAATCCGGTTTGAACTCCGGGTCAACGCGACAACCGTCAGCATCCAGATGGTCATGATCCGAGTAAAGCAGCCTGCTCTGCGGCGATGACAAGGCCGTGCTTGCGTACCAATACAAGGCGTGCTCGCCAAGGACTGCCCCGGCTGGGAGCGTCATCCACCAGTCGTGTTCGCCGAGCCCAGAAACAGAACTCTCGTCGGCACGCTGCAAGCCTTGCAGCGAGTGCACACTGAGCCACTCGGGGCCGATCGAGAGTGCTTCCCGCATGTCTGTCAGCTCGTTTTCCGGTGCTAGCACCAGCACACGCACGTGGAGATAGAGCTGACTCTGCAGCGAGCTCAAAGTGAGCTTCAGTTGATCAATCTCTGCCACCCCGGCGAAAACCAGCAGCCCGAAAGCTGGCCGTTTCCGCCACTGCTTTGAGTGCCGAAGCATACGTCGGCGGTCATCGCCGGTCAGAGCATCGACGCGCTCCAGCCATTGAGCATAGTTCAGGGTGGGGTAGTAGCCCCTTAGACGACCTGCAAGCTCATACGATTTCCGCAAACCCAGGAGTGGCGTATGCCAGTGCAGACCAATTTTTTCACGCTGACTGCGTGGCTTGGTGAGGAAAATGTGCCGTACTCGCTGTACTCGTCGCAGTGCTACCCCGGCGACATTGACCTTTTGCAGCGAGAAGTTCAGCAGTTCAAAACTTCCGTCGCCCCCCATGGGCTGAAACTCCAGCCGTACCACACCCGGCTGAAAATAGAGGAGTTCCAGAATCGTGCCCTTGAGCGATACCGGAATGTGGTACTCGACCCAGGTTGTGGAGGGACCGGCAACTTCGGCAAGCAGCGCCGTCGTAAAGTCCATACCCCGGCGATGGAGTTCACCCCGTAACAACACCCAGCCGCTGAGGTAGTGCCCGCTCTCCGGCAGCAATTCCAATCGCGGCTCCGGCCCCGTCACCAGCCAGGTTTCCGCGCCGTCCGCATGGCCAATATCGGCCAAGCCCTGTGCTTTCAGGATCACCCTGCGCAAAGGCTTCGGCGACGGCGAGTGGCCGGGCATGAATTTGCGCCACATCAAGCGACAGCCTGCGAAGATGAGTGCGGTGCCGCTACGGGTATCGTCATGGCACCGCGATCAGCGTCGACGCCACAGCCTTGCCCCGACTCCGGCCAAAAATTTCCGACTCAAAGACGGCTTGCCGGGCGTGCATTGCGAGATGCCGACGCGAGCGGCCGGCATCTCTTCTCCGTTGACGATAAATCCGAATTCCATCCCCGCTGGCAGCTCGTCTTTTCTCAAGCCAGAGAACTGAAATCCACAATAAGCCAGCGTCTCGGGAACCGCAGGCTGATCCTTCAGGCGCAGCTTGACGACATCCTCCCGCCGCTTCTCGAGCTTGAACACCTGCGTAACACCCTTCAAACGAACGTAGCACCGAACCCCCTCGACATTCAGGTCGCTCGGCAGCGCCCAGCCGGACACGGTGAATCCTTCATGCTCGGTAAGAAGTTGACCATTGACCGGCTGGTCCAGATGCCAGCCGGAAAAAAACTGAGCCAGAGCCGGTGAACTCACTCTCTTGACCTGAAAGGCCGCGACCGTCGATTGGCTAGCCGTCAGGTCAAGCAGCGATTCTGCATACCTGCTCGCCTTTTTCGCGGCGTCGCCAGGGCCGGACATACTTTTTTCCATTTCCCAGTTGAGCACTACCGGTACGTAGCCGCGCTCATCGAAAGCAGCCTTCACCTCCTGCTGATATTTTTCCGGAACGTAGGAGTCAAGCGCAAACTCGCCGCCGCCACCCTGACGGCACCATACTTCAACCAGGTCGCCCGCCAGGCCCTGCGCAAGCACCTTGTCGGCCACCCGGTCATACTGCGGTGAAAAGTCCTCACATATGACCGATGCCAAGGCCTCAGACGCGGGGATCTGGCGACCTGAAAGCTTCCTGTAGGTAAGGTCACCGGACACTACAGGCACTTTCGCTTTCGCAAAAAGAGTCCGACAGAGCGTCGTCTTGCCCGAGCCCGGTGATTCGAGAAGCAGGAACACAAACGGCCGCTGGCGGCGCACATGGACGACGTAACGCGACAAGGGATCGCCCGCCTGTTGAACGCTGTAGCCGACGATCTTCCAGGCATACTCCGCAAGGATTTCGGCGAGCTTGCCACGGCTGGGAAACAGGCGCTCGTCGATGCTCCTCTTGACCGAAACCCATTCACTCTTGCCCGAGGGAGCAATGCCCATCTCCAGCACCAGTGTGCCATTGTCGGACAAGGAATCCATCAAGCGATGAATCAGAGCCGCCTGATCCTCCGCATAGTGGAGTGCGGAAGCGAGCAGGATGACGTCAAACCTGCCGTCCGGCAACTGCTGCCAAGACTGCGCAAAGAAGCGGCAGTCCGGAAACCTGACCTGTGCTCGGCTGACGGCAACCCTGGATTTATCAATTCCGATAGCCTCCGATGCGCCATCAAAGCGGGCATAGCCACAAAAGAAGCCTTCATTACAGCCGACATCGAGGAAACGCTTGCCCTGAAACGAAGGCAGGCGCAACGCCTTGAGCTTGGCGAGAGACTCTGAAGCCCCATTTACGCCCGGAAAGCTTTGATACTGCGTCATTCACCTATTTCCTATTGCTTGATTCATCCAGAGCTGCGGCCCAGCCGGCGACGCGCACGGGGCCAGGAGGCGCCCAAAAAGTGGGCCGCCGATGCCGTCTTCAGCCCGCAGGATAGCGCGGAGGTACGACGAAGCTTGTGTAGTGTTGCACGCAGCATGGAACTTAGAAATTCTGGCTACCGCGTGGGTTTCGCGCCGCTGTCAGGCTTGCTGAAAACCTCGTCGGGAATGGTGAGTGGTGAATCGTGAATGCGGCCCTACAAGCAGCCCCCGCGTCATTGCGAGGAGGGTGGGAGATGCTTGCCGAAAGTCTCATCAAGAATAGAACACTACACTAGCTGCCGAAAAGATCACAAAAACCGCGCCAAGGCGCCGCCGAGCGCAGCTTTCAAAGCGGCTGCGTCATAGTTCCTCGCGGCATGAGTCCTCGCAGCCTCGCCCATGCGTCGCCATAGCTGCTGGTCCTGAAACAGCAACTGCACCCGCGCAGCCACTGTTGTCACATCGCCCGGCGGTACGAGGAACCCTGTCTCTCCCTCCACCACCAGTTCCGACAAAGCGCCGCGATTGTAACAAACTACCGGCCGCCGGGCGGCCATCGCTTCCAGCACTGTGCGGCCAAACGACTCCTCGACGCTTGAAAGGCTGACCACGACATGCGCCTCGGCCAGCGCTGCCTGCGCCGTGGCGGCGTAGCCAGGGAACACCACATTGTCCCTCACCACACCTTCTCTCTGCTGTGCTCTCAAGGCCGCAATCACTGGCGTCTCCGGGCCAATCAACAAGCAGCGTATTCCGGGCGCGAGCGTGGCCAGCTGCCGTGCCACTTCGACGAAGTCGGCCACGCCCTTCTTGGCCTCATTGCTGCTGATCATGGCCACATTGAAGCCATCATTCTGCGCTGGGAATGGCAAGTCGAAGCGGGAGCAATGCACGATGTTTGGCACCACATGCATCGGCAGCCTGGCCGTGTCTTCACTCTCACCCTGCAGGTACCGCAACACCCTCCGCGAGTTGGCAATCAAGCCGTCCGCATGCGTCAGTAGCCGCTGGCGGATTTGCTCCGCGCTGGCCCCCAAAACGCGACAGAGCATCGGATCGCTCCCTGGCAGCTCACGGACGTGAACAACCACCGGCAACTGCAGGGTACTGGCAGCCACCATCGGTTCGTCCAGCACCAGGGTGTTCACGTAGACCAGATCCACCTTGTGCGCTTGCATCAGCTTCCGGAAGTGCTCCACCGTCTGCTGGCACGGTACAAAACCGTTTTTCCACCAACCGTAAGGCAGGACTGTGATGCGTGTGGCACGTCGCCGGATTTCAGCGAAGTAGGCTGAATGGTGCACGCCCGGCAAAGCGACCACCACGTTAAAGCGCAACTGGTTCAGCGCACCAAGGACATCCAGTAAAGACAACTCGGCTCCAAACAACTTGGGGCCGGCGAGGTGCCCACACAGCAATACCGTTGGGCGATTGGCACGAGTAAGCATGGCGCCCTCGAACACTGACAGCGGCGCAAAGCCCAAGCCTTTGCCACGCACGACATAGTCCACGAGCGGACTTTCGGCCGTAGCCACGCCCTCGTAAGGCGGTACCTGAGCGCCCAGCCCAAGGCAAGAGGCTCGATATCCGCTGCTAGTGAAATCCGGCCCAGGGTCACGGTTCTCCCGCAGACCGTGGGCGAGAAAATGGCGAAGCGGCTCAACCCCCGCTTCCATCAGATCCGGGTAGCGGCGCAGGTACCAGTCCGGATCGAACAATGCAGACTGCAGGACCGCCCATCCAACCGAGGCGCGTATGGCCTCTTGGTCGTACCATCGAACCTTCCCCGTAGTGCAAATCCATCCTGGCAAGCTCGTTCGGTTCTGTGGCACGGGCTGACCGACAAGCACTACGGCCTGGTCCAGCGCCTCAATTGCTGGGGGATCATCCAGCGGAAGAGTCAGCCCGCTATGGGTCCAAATAAGTAGGCAGGAACAACGCACACGTTGCCCTGGCAATACGGCCAATACTCCGCGATCTCGCATCAGAGTCCGAACCGTACCGCTGACACGACCAAGTGCAGGTCGCGTGACATCGGGCAAATGAAACATCGCAAGCGGTCCCGTAAGCTCGGACATGTGACGCAGACAAGATTCCACATGATCCGCCTGCGAAAAATCTGCGGAAAAATCAGCGACAATCAAGCACGCAACCATCTCGTCCGGCAACTTCCGCAACATCGCTGCAGGCACAGGAAAGGGACGACCACTGAATGTGGCAGACTCTGGACTACAGCCCTCGTGCCGGATCTGCTTATGCCAGTCATCCGCAGACTCCAGATACTCACGGCGCAGCCCATAATACAAGGAGCGCAGATGCGTGCTCGATCGTTGAGTCAAGGAATCGAGGCAATGCCCCGTAAATGCCAGAGGCACGCCTAGGAGGACTTCCTTAATAGCCTTGTCGCCATAAGTGCCCAGAATGCGGTAGTAAAACTCCGCATCTGCACCCACACTGACCGAATCCCAGTAGCCTAGGGTATCCACCAAGTGGCGGCGAAACATCAGGGACGAAGGGTTGCAATGGACCCACGTCGCTTGAGGCCGCCAAGAGGAAAAGACAAGCAAGGAACTGCAATGAACGCCGTAAGACACGGACGCTTGACAAGCTGGCGCCTCGAGCAACGCCTGTACCTGCAACGCCAGCTTCTGCGGGTGCGACCAGTCATCCGCATCGTGCGCAGTGACCAACTCTCCCGTCGCCCGCGCCAGCCCCGTGTTGCGCGCAGCATAGGTGCCGCAGTTCGTGGCATGCCGCAGCAACACCACTCTTTCATCCCGATCCGCGATGGCACGCGCCAGTTCGAAGCTGCCATCGGAACTGCAATCGTCAACCACCAGCACCTCAATGTTTCCCCATGTCTGCCGCAATACGCTGTCGAGGGCGCTAGTCACGGTCGCACGGGTATTGAAAAGCGGAACAATGACGCTCACCTTCGGCGTTGCCCCAGCATCCAGCTGACGAAGATCCGAGACCACTATATTGTCGAGTGACAAGGGACGTGTTGAATCTTTGAGCTCCAGTGCCGCCAGCCCTCGGCCAGACAGGGCACGGTTGATCCAGGCCAAGCGGCGCAAATCCGGCCCATCGAGCCAAGCGTTGGCATAGGCCAGCTGCAAGTCCACGGCATTGGGTTGTTCGTTTATCGCCAGCCTCAGGACGCGCCGTGCTTCAAAAAAACGCCTCTCGCGTTGCAGTGAACTGCTCTCCAGCAGTACTGGGCCTAGATGAGCCGGAAACGCCGCAGCACGAGCCTGATCCGCCAGTTTTGCCACCCGGTGCCAGTCCATCCCCAGGAATGCCAGCCAACCCGCTAGAGCCCATGCTGCATAACCGCGCTCGTCCGCCCGGGCTCTCTCATCAGCCAATAGCGCCTCCAAGCCCACTGTAGCCCACGCCGAGAATCCACCCCAGAGCTTTGCCTCTAAAGAACATGCATAGATCTCTCCTGGAAGACGCCTTTCCCTACGCGCATGCTTGCGACGGGGCTGCAATGCATCAACGCCATCGAGCGCAGCATCGGGACAGGTCTTCTTCACATACCAATCTCCACGAACATAGTCCTAGCTAGGCTCCGTCTCACACCCACGAGTCATAACGAGACCCCAGTCTCAAATGCCAAACCTACTTCAAAAAAGTTGACTCATTTGTTTAGAGTTTCGCGCAGCGTTAGAGAGATTTCCAATTCAGGGATGCACGTAACCGTACACTTCCCAGTCCCTAATAAACTGGAAGGGCTCAATGCCGCACATCAAAGCCTGCACCAAGGCAGTTTCCGCTCGTGTAAAGAACAGCAGGAACTGCGCATCCGGATAGCAGGCAGCCCGGAAGTCGAGCAGCCACGGGCAGCGGTTCACTACTAAGCGCTCGGAATCGGCTTGGTCATCCGTCAGCAGCGACGCAAGCTCTTCCTGCATGGACATATCCGGTTGCAGCGCCTGCCGTAATTGCAGCGGATCAGCGACGTTACTGGTCGCCAATAGTTGATCCTGCCACCCGGAAACGGCATCGTCGGCAGCTTCTAGTCCAGCGTCTGCCAAAGTGGGAACCACCATTTCCCAACCGGTGTAAGGACAACCTGTAGCAATTACCAGCTTCATGTTTATCTGATCCCGTTATTTGCAACAATGCCACATCGCGCGACGACGACGGCCAAAGCAGCAGCTCCCCTTTTCCGATTCTGGCTGTATAGCCGCCAACCGTTCTCCGAACAAGACATTCAACTCACACCGGCTTGCTGCCATCACAGCCAGTCCTACAGAATCCATACTCCATCGCGTGACCGCACACAAATGTAGGGCTGCCTACGTAACGAGATTTTCAGCGCCCGGGAAAACCGGTGGAGAAAGCCTTGTGGTTGCTGGAAATCGGAGATCCTGCACTGCGTGAAACACCGCACTAGAAGTTATTCGCCACCCCCACAATAACCGCAATCCGGAACAAGGCCTCCACCACATCCCTGAATACCTGGCGAGACTTCACGTCTATTTTCGGCAGCACCATGATCCTGTCGCCCGCGCGTACGGTCGGTGCGCTGCCGCCAAAGAAGCCGCTCTTGGCCTCGTCAAAGCTGCCATCGCGGTGGGCAACGACCACTCTTGAGGCATCGGCATTCTGGGTGTAACCACCCGCGTTCTGGATGTAATCCGCAAGCGTCAGAGACGGATCGTAAGCAATGGTATTCGGAAAAATGACCTCGCCACCCACCAGCACCAAACCATCCTTCGTCGGGACCCGGAGCCGGTCACCATTCTCCAGCAGCAGTTGGTCGCGATCAGCGGCCTGGGCTATGTACACCTGCCCGGACGGCTCGATCTTCTTGCCTCGTTCAACCCATTGCAGAAGAAGCTCTGCCTCTTCCTTGCGCAGTTGCGCTTCCTGGTTGGTCCCCGAGCGGGCCGTCAAGGCTGCATTCTCCAGAAACAGGAGCGTCGTTTTCAGGGCCTCCCGCTGCCGCTCCTGGGCACTCAGGCGGAAGAGCTGCAGGTTCTCCGAGTCGGAGCGCTCGGAAAACTGGATCTGGCTTATGAGTGCGCCCAGCTTGGTGCCATAAGGGAGCACGTATTCGTGAACGCTTTCGTGCTCACCCTCGACCCGGACAGCGATGGTACCGGGTCTCTTGTCGGAGGTGAACTCCAGCCCGTCTCCATTGCGTAGTGAGACGATCCACGCGTCGGAAAGCGGAAAGTACTCGGTGTTCTTTACGGTCCCCGTATTGCGCACCACCCGCACGTGCGTAGCCGATGGCGAGGGCTTGGCAAGCTCGATCAGTTCAGCGACGGTCAAGGTCGGCTTGCTGAATTCGAATTGCTTGGCATTTTCTGCCAGGCCGGTGACTTTCACGGTGTTCTGGCGGGCACCAACGAAAATGACGTCACCATCGGAGAGCTGGATCAATGGAATGCGCCCCTCGAGCAAGAAGTCGTAGAGGCTGACCGAGGCGCGCGTTGCATTGCCGCGCTTGACTTGAACATTGAGGAAGGAACCGCGCTCGGGATCGATGCCACCTGCCTGGTCGATGAAGTGCAGCAGGCTGTCCATACTTGTACCACTGTACAGGCCGGGGCGATTTACGAAGCCACTGACGAAAATACGCACCGGCTGAGCCGCGGCCAGGCTGGCATAACTCGACACATTGGCACGAAAAACCTTGCTCGCGCCCGATGTAACGACGCGCTGCAGATCCTGATTGCGTACGCCCAGTACGTGTACCGGACCAACGTGCGGAATGAAGATGTTGCCCTTGGGATCAACGGTCAATGGCGCATCGAACTCGAAAGCACCCCACAAGCGCACCTGAATCTTGTCGCCGACAGCGATTGCATAATCAGGATTGAACTGTGTAGCGCCTTCACGGGCAAAGGCACCGCTGAAAAGATTGGCCCCGAAGACGTCGCTGTTGACATTCAAAGAATAATCGAATAACTGCGGGGAGACCGTCCGGATATCAGGCACTACTGCTGCAGGGACAGCGGGCAACTGTTGCGCCTTGGGCACGGACGGTGTAACAGGCCGATTCTCGGCGCTGCCAATACCGAAGATGTCGGTATCGGCAGCGAAAGCTGCGGGGAAAGAAAGCCCAAGCAAGGCCAGCACGAGGACAAGCCATGCCAGAAATCTTCCCCACGAGGCACGCGTCCATACGACAAGCCGGGCATGGGCCTGCGCGGCGGGCATTCTGGTGGTCGTTAAGCGAGCAGGCAGCCGCATCATGATTTTCAATCCTGGTGGTCGCGGATAATGGCGGCAAGCAGCTGCAGTATGCCGGCCAGCACAAGCACGGAGAGAGCAAAAACGATTATGTTGTATGCTCTGCGCGGTTCGAGCGGATACTGCGGCAAGGTTGGGCTTTGCACGATGGAAACCTTCTTGAGGTTTCGTGCCGCATCGATACGCCCTTTTTCCAGTGCCGTCAGCGCCGTTTTGTATACGTCCTGGGCAAAGACGGTCTGCATTTCAAGGCGCTGGTACTCTTCTACCGTCCGGTTGAGTGCGCCACCGGTTGGCGAGGTCAGTCGCGCTTTCTCGGTGCGCACCTGGCCTTTGATGGCAGCAATCTGCAGGTCGATCTGCGCAATATCCGGTGCTTTGGGACTCAAATAGCCGAGCATCGCTTCTCGGCTGGCCTCAAGCTGCGCAAGTTCGCCCTCCAGTCGAGCAACGATGCCACTAAGAGTTTCTGCCGCGGCCTGCGGAGAAATAAAGCCCTTGGCATTCTGGAAATCGACGACTTCTGCTCTAGCCTTGAGCACGCGTTCGCCAATCTCAGCGACTTGTTTTTCGAGAAACTCGACCTGATCACGTGCCAGACGATGGCCGATATCGTTCATGAAGCGCTCGCCCTCCTCCACCAGCGCACTGTCAATGGCCTGCGCCTTCTCCGGCGTGTAGGCCTGCACCTTGATTCGCAATACACCCACCGCTTCGTCAACCTCGATGCTTACACGCGACAGGTAATGCAAATAAAAGAACTCTTGGGAGGCGTCTTCAAACCACATGCGCGAGAGAGGATCGTGCTTCCAGTCGCTGTAATGCGCGCGCAACTGAAGCTTTGTCTCCAGCTTCTCCATCATATCCACGGAAAGGAGATGCTCGCGCATCAGCCTCAAGTCTTGATTGTTTCTGGCACCGGTAAACAAAGAGGCAATATTCCCGGCTTCGCCAGAAGCCATGTCCGTGCTATCCACGACTACCTCGGCCCGGGATACGTAGCGATCCGAGGCGACGATGCCCCAGTAGACGCTTGCTATCAGAATCGCCACCAAAGCAAGGCGCAAGGCGCGGCGGCGAACAAGATGGGGAGCCAAGCGTCCATGCACACCGCCAAAGAACCGCGGCAAGGCACTTTGGCGAATACGGTCTAACATGCGCCGATACTCTCCTTGTAAGCTTTCAATGCTTCGTCGATGCTATCAAACCAAAGCGCGCGGCCATTATGTAGCCAGATCCCGGCGGAGCAAAACTGTCTCAGCGTCCCTTCGCTGTGCGAGACCATGATCAAACCCGCGCGATCGGCCATATTCTTGAATGCTGCTGCAGCCTTTGCTCTGAATGAGGCGTCTCCCGCAGCGGTCACTTCATCGGAAATATAGACATCGAAGTCGAAAGCCAGCGAAAGGGCAAACTGCAACCGGGACCTCATTCCAGACGAATAGGTTTTGACTGGTTGGTCAAAGGCATCACCCAGTTCTGAAAAATCCGCCACGTATGCGAGACGATCGGGAATATCAACTTCGTGACCATGAATGCGGGAGACGAATTTAGCGTTCTGCCGACCTGTCAGCGAACCCTGCAAACCCCCACCGAAGCCCATCGGCCACGATACTCGACAATATCGGTCGATCTTCCCCCGGGTCGGAATATCGACTCCACCGATCAGGCGCAGCAAGGTAGATTTACCGGCGCCATTACGGCCAACCAAACCCACGCTAACTTTAGGCTGAATAGTTAAGGAAACACCCTGCAACACCCATTTGCCTGCACCGTGCTCAGTCTGGTAACGCTTGTGCACATCTTCAACAACGATCATTGCATTAGTAGCCGGCGAGAAAATCGAACGTGGAGCGCCAACCCAAAGAAAATCGACCCAACTGCAAAAGCCGTCAGATAGCCAAGATCTAGGCCCGTCACCCCGTTGTAACCCGGCGAGAACGCCGCACGAGCCAACTCCAATCCTTGCGCGATCGGATTGAGCAACAACCAATAACGCGGCTCAGGAGGCAACATAGCGGGAGAAAACAAAACCCCGGAAAGGAAATACAAAGGTATGAAACAGAGGTTAGCCACCCTGCCGACTTCTGGGATCAGCGTGCTCCCCACAGAAAGCATCAGCCCAACTCCGGTACCGAAAAGCCAAAAAAGCGTGTAAACCAGCATTACTGTTAACGGGTCGTTCGGAAGCTCGGCAAAACCTACAAGCGACATTCCCGCAAGCATGATCAGCCCGACAAACAACTGAATAACACCTTCAAGAAAAGCACGTGCCAAAACAACATCTACGGGTTTGACCTGCCGGTATGTAAATAAGGCACGATTCGCCGCGATAGCAGCCATCGAGCGCAACGCCGAATGTCTAAAGAGGTTGTATCCTAGGACGCCAATCGCCAAAAATAGCGCAAAGTCGAAACCCGGCATGATGCGATGACGTATAGTCGAAAACAACACCATGAGAATCGTCAAGTGCGCCGCTGGCTCCACCAGCAACCACAGCCAAGCCGCACGGCCTGCAGATACGCGACTGACTGCTTCGCGTAGAAACAGCGCGTTCCAGGCCGACAGGGCGATGCTAACTGATGAGCGAGTATCTTGTGGTTCTCGCGCCTGCGCTTTCGGTGTAGCCGTCATTGCAGCATCAGAGCCTCATCATTTCAAGCATTCTTAACCCCCGTACCAACCGAATATCATGAAGCGACACGCGACCTAAGATCTGCAACTGGTTGGCAACCAGAGATTAAACCGTGATTGAGGGGGAAGTCTGTGGTGCAGCGCCGGCCATATAGGGTGTCGTTCAGGCTGATCAAGTGCGGGTGGGTAGGCGGGTGGGCGAAGCGTCGCATTCTAGCGGCACGTGCATTACTGGTCAATGAAATCGGCGTCATGCCAGCCCTGAAGCATGACCCAGCCGAATCGGGCCCGTTTGCCGGTAACGCCCGCTTTTGCGGCCGAGGCGGT
>QPGA01000049.1 GCA_003332265.1 Candidatus Accumulibacter meliphilus | reverse complement strand
GGCGATCGTCCCGCCGTCCAAAAAACCTTTCGACATCCTCCTGACTGACTCCATCCCCCCCGTCCTTTGCCGCCAGCCAACCACAATCTGACCGCCTCGGCCGCAAAAGCGGGCGTTACCGGCAAACGGGCCCGATTCGGCTGGGTCATGCTTCAGGGCTGCCTGCGCGCCCTCAATCTAGGCTTCTTTGCCGGGAAGTGGTAAACATTCTTTTTCTGTTTGCCCCCTCACTTTTTTCGAACTCTCGTCAGACGGGTTTGCGGAACGCTTTGGCGAATTCACCAAAAAGGTCGGGGAGGAAGGCGCTGGCGGGCCAGGGTTTGCGTGGCAGCCAGCGCCAATCGCTACTGCAGGATACCGAGCAGGTTCGAGAAACTGTCGGTCCACACCGGGAAGCCAGGCCGTGGAACGAGTTTCTCGGCGCCGTGGAAAGTTTTCGCCAGCTGCGCCGCGCGCTCGACGGGCATCAGCAGCACCCAAACCGAATGACGGCAGAAGCGGTCGCCTGCGGCAGGGTCGAGGTCGAAGATCAGCGCGCTGAGGCCGAGCTGCTCGGCGGCGGCAGCGATCACCGGGCGCAGGTCGAGGTAGCGGTTGGTGATGTGCACCGCCAGCACGCCATCACTTTTCAGGTGACGCAAATACGCCTGCATCGCTTCGAGAGTCAGCAGGTGCGTGGGAATCGAATCTCCGGAGAAAGCGTCGATAGCCAGCAGGTCGAAATTCTGGGCGGGCTCGCGTTCGAGCATCAGGCGGCCGTCGCCGAGCACAGGGACGATCGTCGCCAGGCTGTCGCCGAGGTAGCTGAACTCGCTGCGGGCGAGATCGAGGACCTGCTCGTTGATTTCGTACATGCGCAGTTCATCGCCGCTGCGACCGTAAGTGGCCAGCGTACCGGCTCCGAGTCCGAGAATGCCGACCTTCAGCGGCCGAGTACCGGCGACGCCGCGCAGCGCCTGACCGACGCCCGAGTCCTCGCAATAATAGGCAGTCGGCTGACGGCGGTGCTCGGCGGCGAGAAACTGCTCGCCGTGGTTGATGCGACCGTGCAGGATCCGGCGTTTGATGCCAAGCCCCTCCTGGTCAGCGTCGTCGACGCGCAACTGGCCGTAGAAGTTGCGCACCACTACCCGGTAGTTTTCGACGTAATCGATAGAGATACCACCAAGTCGGTAAGCGTAAGCCAGCAGGGCAACGACCAGCAGACCGCGCCGAATCAGTCGCAGGTCGCGCCAGATAACGATGCTCACCAGCAAGGCGCAGAGGAAAAGGCCGATCGGCAGTTCGAAATAGGCGTTGAAGATCGCCGGCGCCAGCAGGCCGACGAAAGTACCGCCGAGCGCGCCGCCGATCGACAGCATCAGGTAGAACAGAGTCAGGTGGCGAACCGGCGGCCGGCGCCTGACCAGCTCGCCGTGACAGACCATGCAGAAGACGAACAGCGACAAGCACATCAAGCTCACCAACACCGGCACTTCCATGCCGCCGCCGTCGAGAACCCGGTCGAGGACCAGGAAAGCGATGGGCAGTGCGACCAGGAATCCCGGGCGGTAGTAGTAGCGCGGAGCGTCGAAGCAAAGAATGAAGCTCAGCAGATAGATGCTCAGCGGCACCACCCACAGGAAAGGCACCGGCGCCACGTCCTGCGTCAGGTGACGGGTCATCGCCAGCAGCAGCAGCGACGCGGTCATCGCCAGACCGATCCACAGCAGACACTCGCCGAGTGGCGGTCGCGGGATCGGCTCGCTGCTCACCTTCAGCACCTCGCGCTCGCTCGACACGCCTTTCCACGACTGCCAGGCGCTGCCAAAGCAGGCGACAACGAACAGTGCATAGGCCGCCGACCAGGCCATGGCCTGGTCGTGCACCCGAAAATACGGTTCGACGAGCACGGGATAGCTCAACAGCGCGATCATCGATGCCAGGTTCGAAAGTGCATAGAGGCGATAGGGCATGGCAGAGGCAAAACTGCGCGCATACCAGGCCTGCATGAGCGGACCGGTGGTCGACAGCAGCAGATAGGGCATGCCGACTGCCGCGGCAAGCACGACCAGCACGTTCCACGTCGGGTTGGCAAAAGCGACGTCTTTCCAGGCCGGGTCGGCAATGACCGGCAGCGTCGCCAGGCTGAGCAGCAGGAGAACGCAGTGGACGACATTCTGGCGCCGCGGCGAAAGCAACTCGTGCAGCAGATGAACGTACAGGTAGCCAAGCAGCAGTTCGGCCTGGAAGAAAACCAGGCAGGTGCTCCACACCGAGGACGAGCCACCGAACCACGGCAGAATCATCTTGGCAATGATTGGCTGGATCTGGAAAAGCAGAAAAGCAGACAGAAAGACGGTGATCGCAAAACTGAGCATCAAGACATCCTATTGGAAAGCGGCATGGCGGCCACGCTTCGGTGCTGGCGTGCCGGGCGAAGAAATCTGCGACCGCTGAGTCCTTCGCCGCTGCCTTTACAGGCCGTGATCAGCCTTGGCGCGTGGCGCTGGCCGGCGTCTCCGGCTCAGCCGGCTCGGTATGCCAGTTTTCGCGTGGCACGACCAGATTGTTGGCGGGCTGCGAGTTGAAATGTGGCGACATGATCTGCACGCCGTAGGTATTGAATTGATCCTGGATGTTGCCCAGCAAGGCCGACAGGACGGACACACGTTTGAGCGGCTGGTCCATGTGCGCGAAAAGCTCGTACTCCACATACCAGTCTTCCAGGCTCTTCTGATAGACAAAGGGCGTCGGCAGCGACCTCAATCCGGGCGTCAGCTTGGCGGCGGCGATGAGCATCGCATGTACCTGCCGCCACGGCGTGTCGTAACCGATGGTCACTTTGGTAGACACCAGCGTACCGCGCTCACGGGCAAGCCGCGAAAAGTTGCGAATGGGATTGCCGACCAGCACGGCATTGGGAATCGTGATCTCTTCGTTGCGCATGTTGATGATCTTGGTCGACAGCACGCCGACCTGGCTAACGACGCCCGCGTTCTCGCCGACCTCGACGAAGTCGCCGACCGACAGCGCGCGCGCATAGACCAGCACCAGGCCGCTCATCAACTGGTTGACGATTCCGGCCGAGCCGAGCGTCAACATGAAACCGAACATCACCGACAGGCCCTTGAAGGCGTCGCTGTTGGACATCGGAATGAAGGGATAGGCGATGGCGATACCGAGTCCCCAGACCATGACCGTCACCAGCCGGTGGGTGGCGCTGACGGTGTCGGCATGCAGGCCGGGCGCATGTACGCGGCCGGCCTTGGCGGCCGTGAAGAAATTGCCGAGGGCGTCGTTGGCGGCCTTGGTCATGAACAGGATGACCACCGCCGTGGTCAGCGACGGCATGGCGCCGATGAAACTGGTGCCGATCGTTCCCAGCAGGTCGAGGAGGAAGTCGCCGAGGCGATCCCCGAGCGGCTCGGTGAGCGGAAAACGCGCCAGCACGTAAGTCAGCCAGAGATAGGCGACGCTCAGCCACAGGAAACCCATGAACAGCTGCGAGACGCGTTGCACCAGCAACCAGCCGTGCCGCGCCCAGCGCAGCTTGTTGGCGGCATCTTCTTCTTCGATGACTCGCTGCAGGCGAGCGACCAGAAGCCGGGTCGCGCGACTGATCAGCCAGAGCAGGGCAAACGCAAACAGCGTGGCTGCCGCCGAGAAGGCGAGTCCCTTCAGCAGGACTGCCGGGCGACGTTGCGTGGCGTCTGCCAGCAGTGCGGCGCTGAGTTCCTTGCGCGCACGCTCGGCGGCCTGCTCCAGCGTGAGTTTTTCCTGCGGGTCCAGGTCGCCGTCGATCACGGCCAGGAGGATATTGTCGTTAACCGTCAGAGTGATGCCATGGCCGCCGTCATAGCTGAAAGGCGTCAGCTCGATGCCTTGCACCATCTGGCTTGGCGTTAGCTGGTCGATGCGCTGTTCGGACTTGCGAACGCGAGCAAGCGGCGGTGCGCCGAGGAAAGTTGCCCGAAAAGTGACGATCGGCCGAAAGTTGTGGAACAGGATCGCCTCCCCCGTCGACACCTGCTCCGCTGCCGGCGCCGACGCCGCTCCGGCGATGAACGGCCAGCAGGCGAGGACGACGAATGACAGCGCCGCGGCGAGCTTCGCGAAGGCACGAGTAGAGGTCATGGCGGGGAGTTCCAGTCAGCAACGTCGGGAGGATGCGATTATACGACCGAAAAGCGCTGTTATGATTGCGGAAAGTCGCCTTCAGGCGCAGCCGGAAGAGGGCCTCCGGAGCGGCCCTCTGCTGCCGCCTAAGCGGTGCCGCCGACCGTCAATCCGTCGATGCGCAGGGTCGGCTGGCCGACACCGACCGGCACGCTTTGACCTTCCTTTCCGCAGGTGCCGACACCCGGGTCGAGACACATGTCGTTACCGATCATCGATACCTGGTTCATGGCGTCCGGACCGCTGCCGATCAGGGTCGCGCCCTTGACCGGGCGGCCGATCTTGCCGTTTTCGATCAGATAAGCCTCGGACATCGAGAAGACGAACTTGCCGTTGGTGATATCGACCTGACCGCCACCAAAATTGACCGCGTAAATCCCTTTCTTGACCGACTTGATGATCTCTTCCGGGCTTTTGTCGCCGTTGAGCATGGTGGTATTGGTCATGCGCGGCAGGGGCAGGTGGGCGAAGGATTCGCGACGGCCGTTGCCGGTCGGCGCGACGCCGCTGAGACGGGCGTTGAGGCTGTCCTGCATATAGCCCTTGAGAATGCCGTCTTCGATGAGCACCGTGCGCTGCGTCGGATTGCCTTCGTCGTCGATGGTCAAGGACCCGCGACGGTCGGGAAGGGTGCCGTCGTCGATGACGGTGACGCCTTTCGAGGCCACCTGACTGCCGATGCGGCCGGCAAAAGTCGAGCTGCCCTTGCGGTTGAAGTCACCTTCGAGGCCATGGCCGACGGCTTCGTGCAACAGGATGCCGGGCCAGCCAGGACCGAGGACGACCGACATCGTGCCCGCCGGTGCCGGCTGGGCAACAAGATTGGTCACCGCCTGATGCACCGCTTCACGCGCATAGCCGTGCAGTACCTCGTCGGTGAAACAGCTGTAGTCGGTGCGCCCACCGCCACCGGCCGAGCCCTGTTCGCGCTGAGCGCCCTGTTCAACAATAACCGTCAGCGACACCCGCACCAGCGGCCGAATGTCGGCGGCCAGGCGACCATCGCTGCTGGCGACGAGAATCACTTCGTACTCGCCGGCGAGATGCGCCATCACCTGCGTCACACGGCTGTCCTCGGCGCGGGCCAGCGCTTCCAGCCGTTCGAGCAGCTTGACCTTGCTGACCGCGTCGAGCGACGCCAGTGGATCGTTCGGCACGTAGAGGGCGCGCTGCACGCGGCCCTTCTTCAGAGCCGGTACGCTTTGCTGCTCGCCAGCGGCGGCAATCGCCCGCACGGCTGCGGCCGCGTCACTGAGGGCTGGCGAGCTGATGTCGTCCGAATAGGCAAAAGCGGTCTTCTCGCCAGCAATGGCGCGCACGCCAACCCCTTCGTCGATACTGAAACTGCCGGACTTGACAATTCCCTCCTCGAGACTCCAGCCCTCGGAGCGGCTGTACTGGAAGTAGAGGTCGGCGTAGTCGACCTGGTGCGACATGATCTGGCCAAAGACCTTGTTCAGGTCGGCGACGTCGAGACCGTAGGGGGTGAGCAGGGTTTTCTGAGCCTGCACGAGAAGCGTGGGTTGTTTGGCGTTCATCGGGTTTCCGTTGATGTGAAAGTCGCGTATGCGACTCACGAACCTCCCTTCTCCCCACTGCGGGAGAAGGGCCGGGGGAAGAGGGGGCGGTCATGACGTTCATGATCCGGGGTATCTCGACATGTCATGACCGTTAATACAGCGGTTTGCGTGCATCGCGCAGCGCATTGCAGGATTACATTACGCGGTGTTTGAGCGCCGGCAAGTTGGCGCGGACCGAAGCCAGGCGGCCCTGTTCAAGCTTGCCGACAACAACTCCCGGCCCCTTCGCCTGGCGATCCAGGATCTCCCCCCAGGGGTCGACGAGCATGCTGTTGCCGTGCGTCTCGCGTCCATTTTCGTGGCGACCACCCTGCGCGACGGCAAGGACGTAGCACTGATTCTCGATCGCCCGGGCACGCAGCAAGATCTCCCAGTGCGCCCGCCCCGTGGTTTCGGTAAATGCCGCGGGAACGACCAGTAGCTCTGTGACCCCAAGCGCACGATAAAGCTCCGGGAATCTCAGGTCGTAACAGATCGACAAGCCGACGCGGCCAAAAGGCATGTCGAAGCTGACTGGCTGCTGGCCGGCCTGGATGGTCGCGCTTTCATCGTAGGCCTCGGTACCCTGCCGGAAGCCAAAGAGGTGAATCTTGTCATAGCGCGCGACGCGCTGGCCTTGCGGATTGTACGCGACGCACGAGTTGAGCACCTTGTCCGGGCTCTCGGCCGACAATGGCAAGGAGCCGCCAATCAGCCAGATGCCGTGCTGGCGGGCGCTGGCGGCGAGAAAATCCTGGATCGGTCCGCTGCCATCTTGCTCGCGCAGCCTGACCTTGTCGCTGTCAGTCATGCCCATGATGGCGAAGTACTCGGGCAGGGCAAGCAGCTCGGCGCCGCGCGCCACGGCCTCGGCAATTAGCCCCGCCGCCGTCTGCAGGTTCTCTTCGACGCGCGGCGTAGAGACCATCTGCACTGCCGCCACACACAGGCTGGGGGCCTGCTGCCGGTCGTCTGCCGCTTGCTTGCTTGGGTTCATGGCTTGCTCCAAAGAGGTTGCGAAAGGCGAAAGTTGCTCACGGCGTGGTCGCCGGCGCCCGGGTCGCTGGCTCCGACGACCCGGTGATTCTCGCGACGATCGGCTCGTCCCACTTGCCGGTCACCAGATACTCGAAACTGAACATCTTGTTCAAGGGGTTTTGCAATACCTTGTTGGCCAACAGGGTGGCCATGCCGGCGAGTGGGTTGATCACTGCCACGCCCAGGGCGGCGGTGCTGCTCAACTCGGGCTGAACACTGACCGTCAGGTGCTGCGTTTCGTTTTTCAGATCGGTTTCGCCGCGCATCAGTACGCGCGCAGCCGGGCCATCAATCAGCAATTGGTCGGTCCTCATCACGCCATCTTTCACCATCACCTTGCCGCTGATGCTGTCAAAAGCGAAACCTTCGCTGAAGACATCGCCGAAATCAAGCGTGAATCGACGCGGCAAACCCTGCAGGCTGATCAAGCCAAGCAGCTTGCCGGCAGCACCCGGGTCGAGCTTGAGGAACTCGCCTTTGTGCGCCACAAGCTGCATGTCGCCGTTGAGCGTCGCATAGTCGAGCCCTTCCGGGGGCCCGTTCCAGCCCAGCTTCCCGGTCATGCGCGTGCTGCCGCCACGTACGCTACCAGGATAGCCAAGGCGATCAAGCAACTGGCCGACGTCGCTGCTGTCCACGGCGAAATCGAGCTGGGTGCGGTTGCCGCTGGCCACCTGCCACTGGCCGGTGCCGGAAAACTTGGCCACCGCGTTGAGCAGCTCGACTTTATCGAGCCGCCAAGTGCCGCCATCGTTATGTGCCTGCACTTCGAGCCGCCCGAAGCGGCGGACGCCGACTTCGAATTCGTCGACCACGATATCGAGCGCGGGCAGCGTCTGCAAGGCATCATCGGCCTGGACGGGCTCGAGCCTACGCTCGTCCCTGCCGGGCAGCTGCCATTTTGTCAAGCGCGCGCTGAGCTTGCCGGCACCGGCGCCGTCCCATTGCAATGCCCCCGTCGCCTCGCGTGACGAGAGGCTTGCCGCCCAGCGCGGATGCTCGCCGGTGACCGCCAAGCTTACTTCGCTGTTGCGCCATCCCGAAACGACGAGTTCCCCCGCCTCGAGATCGACCCGGATCGGCAGGCTGCCGACGGACGCGGGCTCGGACGCCTCGTCACTACTGGCCAGCACCTCGCTGGAAGCCGCCTCCTGCGCAGGACCCGCGAAAACCTTGCGCCAGGTGTCGATATCGAGCATCGGGGTGGTGATGCCGACGTGGATACCCCTTTCCGGCAGCGCTTTCATCGCCCTCCCGACGGCAATCACAGCACTTTCGATCGAACGTTTTCCGTCCTCCTGGCGGCTGATCAGCTGCATGTTCAACACCCTGCCCAGCGCTACGCGTAGCTGCTCACGCTTGCTTGGCCGAGCTTTGCCGAGCTGTGTCGGCGGCAGGGCGAGACTGTCGAGATGCAGGTGCATCGGCTCGCCGAGCTTCTTGCTGAAGGGAGCCGGCAGCGTCGATGCCAGGTCCAGCAAATCCGACTCCAGCAGCACTTCGACCTTGCGCTGCCTGACCTGGATCTCGGCACTGTACGCAGCGCGCCCGGAAAGCTGTGCCAACAGCGGCCAGGCGGCCAACTCGCGCAAGCCAGCGACGCCGAGGCTGCCATCGACCTTGATCAGCACCTTGCCATTCTCGGCACCGCCCGTGATCTTCAGCGGACCTCCCGCCAGTTTCGCCTTGATTTCCGGAACGCGCAGCTCATCGGCCGTGAACTGCAGGCGACCATTGACCTCGCGCAAGGGCGGCAGGGCCGGATCGACGCTCACTTCGTTAGCCAGGAAGACGTAGTCCCCGTCGATCTTCGACTCGCCGAGTCGTGCCTCTTCAAGAGGAATCAGCAGCCCGATATCGAGACGCCCTTTGCCGCTGGCGCGCATGGCGTCGCTGAAATGGTCGATGCGCTCGGCGACCGGGCTGTCGACGACGAACTTGAGGAACTGCGCCGTATCGCCTTCGGCGTGCCCTTGCACTTTCAAGGTCGACACCGGCGCGTCGAAGTCGGGAATTTCGGCGCGTGTCTGCGACAGCCTGGCGCCGAGGATCGCGCCGCGCTGCAGTTCGATCAGCATGCCGTTTCCCTCGAAACGCAAATCGGCGTCGATATCGGAGATCTCGGGCCAACCAGTGCCATAGTCGAGGCGTACGTCCTGTGCCTTGACGGTGACCAGGAACTGACCCTGTTGGCGATCGAGAAACGGAAAGTTGGCCAGATCGCCCTTGAGGACCAGCTTGGCCGCGCTGGCGCTTCCCGCCTTCAGTGCGTCGCGAACCCAGTGCCGCGCATCACTATTCAGCGCCGCCGGCAGATAGCGCCAGACGGCGCGCGCGTCGGCACGGCTAAGCGCGGCACTGAGGTCGATGCTGCCCGGTCCGTCGCCGGCATGGCGATAAGTGCCCTTTGCCGAACCGGTCGCATCCGGCCCGGAAAATTCAGCACGCAGCAACTCGGCATCGAGCACGCCCTGGTCGATCTTCCAGCGAGCCTGTGCGTCGAGCTTGCCAAGGCGAATGGGCGAGTCCGGCAGGACCCTGGGCAAATTGACGCTCGCTTTTTGCGCACGCAGAGTGGCGCTGCCACCTTTTTCGCTGACATCAAGAACTCCGGACAACCCCGACACCCCAGGCAGGGAGTCCTTGGCCTGCACCGCGAGGTCGTCAAAACCGGCTTTCAGCGAGTAGCTTTGCAGCGCTTCGGCGTCGCCGACCCAGGCGGCGCGCAGTTGGCTGATCCGGCCACGCGGGGCGTAGTCGACGAGCAACTGCCGCGATCCGGCATCCAGCGGCAGGTAGCCGGCCAGACTGGCGAAAGCGGCGAGGTCGAGTGCGCTGGCGGTGACCTGACCGCGCTGCGCAGCGCCGTCTGCGGCGTACTGCCAGTCAAGGCGGAAATCGGTCGGCTCGACGCGAACGAACGCGGTTTCGGGAGCACTCTGGCGTTCGCGCGCCTGGCTCAGGAGTTCGACGCGCTGCCCATCGACGCTGATCCCGGCAGCCGAGAAACGCACACCGACACGGCCTGACAGATGTTGCAGAGCGAGCTCTGGCAGGTCTTTCGCCAGACGCAAGCTAAGGTCGTCGAGCGACAAATCTGCCGTCAACTCCTGTAACTCACCTTGCGCAACGCCTACCCAGGCGCGTAGTGCCCCGCGGCCATGTGGAAGCGCGACCGGATAGTCGATCCAGGTGCGCCAGACGGCGAGGTCGGCGTAGTCGATCTGGACAAATGCCTGCCCGTTCCATGACTCCAGCTGGCCGAGATGGCGGCCGTGAAAGTCCCCGCGCAGGTCGATCGCGGCGGCCAGAGCGGGCGGCGGCGAGGCAGTGAGGCCGAAGCGGTGCTGGCGACCATCGTTGTCGAGGCCGAAATTGACCGCTTCGAGAATCAGCGGCGGCGCCTGCCGCATGGCGTCCTCCCAGGCCACGGTCGCGCCGCTGACGCGAATTCGTTTCTGCGCCAGAATCCAGTCGCCGGCGGCGTTGTCACCTCCCTCGGCGGCCATGGCGATGCCGGCAACGGTGAAGCGGCCGTCGCTATCGCGGCGCAGATGCAGAGTCGGCTCGTCGATCTGCAGCAGGCGCAAACGCAGCGCCATGCGCGGTAGCGAAGACCACGAGAGAACGCTGTGCACACGCGGCAAGGCCAGTGCCGGCTGACCGTCGCTGTCGGCGATGCGCACGTCCGAGAGCAGCAGATCGGGATGGATGCCATCCCAGCTGGCGGCGATCCGCCCGATGCTGACCGACAGCCCGAGCGCCCGGCTGAGCTGCTGCTCGATGGCTGGCCGGTAGGTCTCGATGTTCGGCAATACCAGGTAGCGCAGCGCCAGAATCAGCAGCACGAAAGCGAAGTAGAGTAGCCAGAAGACACGCACCACAAGCCGCCAGACGCGGCCCGTCGCCGGATGCGCGAGCAGCGGCACGAGAAAATGGAAGCGATGGTAGAGCGCCGGGCGCAACTCCTCCTGGCGCATCAGCCGTAGTCGTCGCGCAGAGAGTTTTGCCAATCGCCGCCGGGCGTCACTAGAATGTCGGGAGAGCTAGGCAAGGGCACGGGAAAACCACGCGACAAACGGCGAGGCAGCGGGCGCGAATGGTCGTCCGGGCAGTTGACCGGCACGGCGCGGGTTGGCGGCGCTGCTATGCATGCGATTGCGATGTCCAGGAGGAGAAATGGGCAGCCCGATTCGCGGTCGGTGACTGCTGTTTTCAGCTTGAAGCCGGCATTGTAACGGCTTTGCCCTTGCTCACCAGCACCAAGCATGGCGACCCCATATGACATCAATTTACCGAGAAGAGCATGGAACCTACTGTAGAACGCTCCAACACGCGTCCGCCGCCACTGGCAACAGCGCTACAGGCAGCACAAGGGCACAGCCATTACCTGCGCAATCTGCTCGCCGCCCGACCCGAAATCACGGCCTGGCTCGACGCGCACGCCATGCAGGCGCTCGGCGTCGAGCAGATGAACGATTTCCTCGACAGCGACGCGACACCTGTTGCGAGTCCCGAGAGTGCCGTTGTCAGCGATGACGATCTGCGGCGCTCCCTGCGCAGCCTGCGCCAGCGGGTAATGGCCGCGTTGGTGGTGCGCGATATTGGCGGTCTGGCGACCCTCGCCGAAGTCGTTGAAAGCATGACCGTGCTTGCCGAAGTAAGCACCAATCGCGCCCTGGATTTCCATCATCGGCAACTGCGCGAGCAGTTCGGCGAGCCGCTCGACAGCCACGGGCAGCCGCAACGGCTACTGGTGATCGGCATGGGCAAGCTGGGCGGCCGCGAGCTCAATGTTTCTTCCGACGTCGATTACATCTTCATCTACCCGGAGGATGGACAAACCGGCGGCGACGGCCGCCGGATCGACAACTACGACTTCTTCCAGCGCCTCGGCAAGCGCCTGATCGCCACGCTCGGCGAACTCACCGCGGATGGCCAGGTATTCCGGGTGGACATGCGCTTGCGGCCCAACGGCGACTCCGGACCGCTGGTCTGCTCGCTGGACTCACTCGAACACTACCTGATCACGCAAGGCAGGGAGTGGGAACGCTACGCCTGGATCAAGGCCAGGGTCTTGAACCAGGGCGAGAATCTGCAGCCGGAATGGGTAAGCGCGCTACAGAACATCAGTCGCCCTTTCGTTTTTCGCAAGTATCTCGACTTTGGCGCGATCAATGCCATGCGCGATCTGCATGCGCAGATTCGCCGCGAAGTGGCGCGCAAGGACATGGCCGAGCACATCAAGCTGGGCCCGGGAGGCATCCGCGAGATCGAGTTCATCGCCCAGGTTTTCCAGTTGATCCGCGGCGGTCGCGACCCGCTCCTGCAAGTGCGACCGACACTGCAGGTACTGGCGCAGCTCGCCGAGCGGCGGCTTCTACCGCCAGAAAACGAGCACGAACTGGCCACTGCCTACGCCTTCCTGCGCCGCCTCGAGCACCGCTTGCAATACGTGAACGACGCCCAGACGCACCGCCTGCCAAGTGCTGACGAGGAACGCCAGCAGATCGCCACAGCGATGGCTTTTACCGACTGGAGCGAGTTTCTGGCCGTTCTCGAAGGGCATCGGGCGATCGTTTCGCGCTGCTTCGAAGAAGTGTTTTCCGAGCCGGAAGAAGGCACCCACCCGCTGCTCGGCGTCTGGGAGGAAGTCGTCGCCAAGGATGATGCGCTGGAACGTCTGTCCGGCCTCGGCTTCCGCCAGCCGAAAGCGATCCTCGAACGCCTGCACAGCTTCCGCCAAAGCAGCCGCTATGTGCAACTGCCGGCGAGCAACCGCGAGCGCCTCGACGCCCTGGGGCCGCGCCTCATCGACGCCGCGGCTGCCACCAAAAACCCTGACGCCACCTGGCAGCGCGGCCTCGATTTTCTCGAAACCATTAGCAAGCGTGGCGCCTATCTGGCGCTCCTGCAGCAGTACCCGCAAGCGCTCAGTCACCTGGCCGAACTGATCGGCAGCTCTTCCTGGGCGGCCGACTATCTGAACCGGCACCCGATCCTGCTCGACGAGTTGCTGGACTCGCAAATCTTCGACGTGAAGACCGATTGGCAGGAGTTTCGCGACGAACTGCAATTGCGGCTGGCGCAGCACCGCGACGATACCGAGCGCGAGATGGATATCCTGCGCGAAGTGCACCACGCACAGGTTCTGCATTTTCTGGCGCAGGACTTTGCCGGCCTGCACAGCGTCGAACATCTCGCCGACCGCCTCAGCCAGCTTGCCGACATCATGGTCCAGACGACGTTGGACCTGTGCTGGCGGCTGTTACGCAATCGCCATCCTCATCCCGAGCAGCCACCCCGTTTTGCGGTCATCGCCTACGGCAAGCTCGGTGGCAAGGAACTCGGTTTCGCCTCGGATCTGGACCTCATCTATCTGCACGACGACCCTGCCGAGGGTGCGGGGGAAGTGTACGCACGCCTGGGGCAACGGCTGAGCACCTGGATGTCGAGCCGGACCTCGGCGGGCATGCTTTTCGAAGTCGATCTGCGCCTGCGGCCGAACGGTGATTCCGGCATGCTGGTGTCGCCGATCAGCGCTTTTCGCGATTATCAGCTGAAGAATGCCTGGGCCTGGGAGCATCAGGCGCTGACCCGGGCCCGCTTTTGCGCCGGCGACCCGGCGGTCGGCGAACAGTTCGAAGCGCTGCGCATCGAGATCCTGCGACAAGCCCGCGAGCTCGCCAAGCTCAAGGACGAAGTGCTGTCGATGCGCCAGCGGATGTTCGACGAACACGGCTCACGCAGCGAAGAAAACTTCGATATCAAGCACGACCGCGGTGGCCTGATCGACGTCGAGTTCATCGTCCAGTACCTGATTCTCGGACACGCGCACGCGCACGCCGAACTGTGCGGCAACCTCGGCAACATTGCCCTGCTCGGGATCGCCGCCGAACTCCGCCTGATCCCGGCCGAGCTGGCCGACCCGGCGCGCGACGCCTATCGCGAGTTTCGCCGCTTGCAGCACGTATTGCGGCTGAACGCCGATCACCGGGCGCGCGTCGAGCGCGCCTCGCTCAGTCGCCAGATTGCGGCGGTCAAGGCGCTGTGGGAGGAGGTGTTCAATGCAGCATGAGCAAGAACGGCATGGCGGGCCTGGCCATGCGTAAGCCATCGGCCGGGGGGCTGGTCTATTCCACCGACACGGGACGCATGTGCCCAGGCTGCCGAAGACCGCTGCCGCAATGCTCCTGCGCCGCAAATCGTGCCGCGTCACTTCCCCAGACTGACGGCAGCGTGCGTGTCAGCCGCGAAAGCAAGGGGCGGGGCGGCAAGACGGTGACGCTGGTGCGCGGGCTGGCGCTCGCCCCCGGCGATCTCGCCGCGCTGGCAAAACGCCTGAAGACCGCCTGCGGATCGGGCGGCACGGTCAAGGACGGCGTCATCGAAGTGCAGGGGGATCACTGCCAGCGCCTGCTCGAGTGCCTCGAGAAGGAGGGTTTCACCGGCAAGCGCGCCGGCGGCTGAATGGCGCTGGCGGGAAGGCGGCGGGCGCCGCGCCGAGCGCTGCAGGCGATCAGTTCTTGCCGGCGTGGACGACGTTCTGCGCCCAATCCAGCGCTTCCAGCATCACGGCCGTGACTTGCTGAGCTTCAAGTCCACACAAGAGGGCAGCGGCGGCGATCTCGTCGGGCGCTTTCGATTCGACGGCGATGGCCAGAGCCAGAGCATCGCACATCGCGCCCGGCGCTCCCTGGAGTGCAGAGACGACGTCGTCCGGCAAGGAAACCTTCTTCAGAATCTCCGCGAGCGGCTGTTTCATCATCACGTCGAGCAGCGAAAACAGCCCGATCATGAACAGTTTGTCGGCCTCCTGCGGCAAGCCCCCCTGTCCGGCCAGCCTTTCCATGAAGCGCGCGCGGGTCAGCGCGTTCTCGTTCAGGACCCGCCCCACATAGCCGGGCTGATTGAGATCGAAGAGCAGCAGGGAAAGCCATCGCGAGAACTGGTCCCGGCCCAGAATCAGCAGCGCTTGCGGTATTTTTTCGATACGTTTGAGCATTCCGATACCGGGCGAATTGATGTAGCGCAAGAGCTTGTAGGTCAGGATCGGGTCGTTGCGCAGGCGGTCGGCGATGACGCCGAAATCGGCTCGCGAGCGAAGCATGTTCAGGACTTCGAAGACCAGCAGCCGGTTGACTTCGCTTTTCGGCGGGTGCCAGTTCTCACGACTGCAAACGAAAGGCCCCATGAAGTAATCGAAGCCACTTTGATAGCAAAGGCTGAAGTCGTCCGCGCTCTGGATCTTGCTGGCAATGACTCTGGGCTTCCCTTTGCTGGCGTGCAGGTCGACGCACAGCTTCTTCAACTGGATGCCGTCGAAAGCGGTGGTGTCGATCTCGACGAGAGCCGCCTGTTCGAGAAACTCGGCCATCCCGGGGAGGGGCCGATCGAGCGACCAGCCATGCCTGACGCCGAGGTCCTGCAAGCGCCGCAGCGCCACGCGTACGTCCGCAAGATCGCTCGCCACCGCCGTCGCCGGAGTGATCATGATGATCACATTGCGGTTCGCGAAAGCGGGCAGCAGAAGACTGCTCAGCGAGGCCGAAGAAAGGCGGATGAAGGCAAAGCGATCGCCCAGCAGCGATGAAACAGCCAGCGGCGAAAGATTGTGCAGCAGCGCTTCGTCATGGACCTGCCGCAGCTTCGCGCTCTTCTCCAGCATCGGCGATTGCAGATTGCGCCCGAGGGCAAACTCGTAGCCGGCAATCTGTTCGCCGCGATCGAGAAGCTCCTCGCGGCAAACAAAGGACGCGGCGCGGCGCGTGTTGGTCGTGGCGCCGGCCCGTGGCGCAGACTGGAGAGGCGCCAGCGCGTCGAGCTGCGCGGCGGCTTCCTGCGGTAGAGGCGCGGCATCTGGCGGGACCAGACCCAGCCAGCGCAGGATTGTCTTGAACACGGGCACCCCCTTCTCGGCATCGATTGCCTGTTTTCTTATTCCACGTGCTTGACCCGCGTAAGCCAAAGACATGGAGCTGCGGGCGCTCGGGGATTCTAGCACGTTCAACTTTTCCGGCTCTGCTCCCGGGCCGCCAGCCGAAAATACCATGGCAACGCCAATCGGCACGCCGCCAGTAGCGGCTCAGCAAGAGTTTTTGACATTTATAAACGCTCGGTCTAATATATCAGGCAATGGAAACGACTCGCACCCTCCCTCGCCGTCCACGCGGTCGCCCGGCGCGCAATGGCCTCGATTACGCGGACACCCGGGCCTTGCTGATTCGTCGCGGCCTGGAAATCCTGACCACCCAGGGCGTCAGTGCGACGGCACTCGATGATGTCCTGAAATCGATCAATGTCCCGAAGGGCTCCTTCTATCACTACTTCGCAAGCAAGGATGCTTTTGTCGCGGTGACCGTCGATACCTATGCCGAGTACTTTGCGCGCAAGCTCAAGCAGCACTTTCACAATCCGCTCCTGACGCCGCTGGCAAGGCTGGCAGCTTTTGTCGATGACGCCTGCCACGGCGTCGAAAGGCATGCCTTCAAGCGCGGCTGCCTGGTCGGCAATCTGGGACAGGAAGTCAGCGCGCTCGACGAACGCTTGCGCCTGCGCCTGGAAGCGATTTTTTCCGACTGGGAGCAAGCGCTGGCCGACTGTCTGTCAGCCGCGGCAAGCAGCGACGAACTGGCGACGGACGCCGACTGCCCGGCACTGGCGCACGCTTTCTGGGTTGGCTGGGAGGGGGCGATACTGCGCGCCAGGCTGTCCCGCTCGACGGCGCCGATGCGCGCCTTCTTCAAGCTCTTTCTATCGGCATTGCCGCGCCCCCGAGCTTTTTTACCGTGAAAGTCGCATCCGCGACTCACGAAACTGCCTTCTCCCCCTGCGCGAGAAGGGTCGGGAACGAGAGAGCGGTCATGAGCTTTCATGACTGTTTGGCACGTTCATACTTTACTGGTCCATTTTTTCACCACCAAGGAGAATCACCATGTTCAAGGGAATCCTGATCACCAAAGACGACGGCGTTTACCAAGCTCAGCTGCAGGACATCGACGATGCCGTGCTGCCAGAAGCCGACACCACGGTCCAGGTCGAATGGTCGACGCTCAATTACAAGGACGGCCTGGCACTGACCGGCAAGTCGCCGGTCGTGCGCCGCTTTCCGATGGTGCCGGGAATCGACTTTGCCGGCACGGTGACAGAAACGTCGAATGCGGCCTGGAAAGTCGGCGACCGCGTCGTCCTCAATGGTTGGGGTGTCGGCGAAACGCATTGCGGCGGCCTGGCCGAAAAAGCGCGTGTCAAGGGAGAGTGGCTGGTGCCGCTACCGGCGAGTTTCTCCGCCCGACAGGCGATGGCCATCGGCACCGCCGGGTACACGGCGATGCTCTGCGTCCTCGCTCTCGAGAAGCACGGCATCAAGCCTGCTGACGGCGAGGTTCTGGTCACCGGCGCCAACGGTGGTGTCGGCAGCGTAGCCATCGCCTTGCTCGCCAAACTTGGCTATCAGGTGGCCGCCTCGACCGGCCGCCCCGGCGAAGCCGAGCACCTCAAGTCCCTGGGCGCCAGCACGATCATCGACCGCAGCGAGCTGTCGGCGCCGGGCAAGCCGATCGGCAAGGAACGCTGGGCCGGGGTGATCGACACCGTCGGCAGCCACACCCTGGCGAACGCCTGTGCGACGACGAAATACCGCGGCGCGGTGGCGGCCTGCGGCCTCGCCGGCGGCATGGATTTCCCGGCGACGGTGGCGCCCTTCATCCTGCGCGGCGTGACGCTCTATGGCATCGACAGCGTAATGGCACCGCTCGCCATTCGTCAGGAAGCCTGGGAACGCCTCGGCCGTGATCTCGAAATCGCCAAGCTGGACGCCATTACGCGCGAGATCCCGCTTTCAGAAGCAGTCGCGGTCGGCACCGAGCTGCTCGAAGGCAAGGTGCGCGGACGAGTGGTGGTCGACGTCAGTCGCTAATCCGAAAACCGTACTGGTCACTTGGCGCGATGCGGCACTCGAACATACGCGCCGTACCGCCCCAACGGCTTTGCATCAGTACGTGCCTCCTCCACCTCGTAGGTAGGCTGATCGCTTTGGTCGAACGCTGAAAGGTGACCGAGGCTCTCGTTACCACTGCCCAGCCAAATGCAACCAGGATGGTTCGCACAACGGCTCCAGGAGCACGGGGCCACCCACAGTCGGCACCGTCCGGTAGCGATAGCGCAACTTGGCCCTTCAACTCGGCAAGCTGACGGACATGGCAGTGGGCTGCGTCAGGTGACTTGCGACGGTTCGCCGCAGTTAAATCACTACGGAGGCATAGTAATTACCAAGCTTCTCCAGCCTCACGTGTTACGATCCTTTCCATCTAGGGCAGTAGCGCCTATGGTAGCCGCTTGCAAAACGTCGGCAAACGAGGGCACGACCCCGCTCGCCGGGCGTCTTCGGCGAACAACTCGTCGCAGTTCCCGGGCAGAGGTTTGGCTTAACCACGACAGAGCACAGTAGGTTGAGAATGTCTGGCGGCTTGGGTGCCACAATGAGGAAAAAAAACCAGGAAGGCCAGTGCATATGAAGGTTATGGAGCTCCGTTTTCGAGGGTACAAGGCATACAAAGGCGAACCCGCTGAGTACCAACGTCTACAACTCGCACCTCTCACCCTGGTTTTCGGCAAGAACAATAGTGGAAAGAGCGCCATCGTTCGGCTACCGCGACTGCTCCTTGGCGGACTAGAGTGTAAGGACGGTCGCGTGCTGCCGATGGAAGTGCGGGGGTTGAGCTATGGGAGCGGCTTCCTCGACATCGTACATGGTGGAGATTTCTTCGGGCGCCCCGAATTCCACATCCATGCTGAACATCATGGCGAGGTTCTTGATTTCGACGTAACGTTGTTCAGCCCGGGCGCGCTAAGTGCCGATGAGCCTCCTCGCATCTGGTCTTACGAAATGCGAGCGCCCGAGAAAACCTTGATCAATAAACCGCGCACAAGCGATCCTGCCACGGAGAGTTGGGCGGGGCTTCTTCCGCCCGAAGAACGATGGGATAAGTGGCGAAAGAGAGCCGGTGCCGTGCTTGATGCCATGGTGTACCTGGGCCCCACTCGAGAACCGATATCTTCAGCCTACGCGAATGAGCCGTTTAGTAGCCTTGATTTCCGTGGTGCGGCGACTCCGCAATTGCTACGACTGGACGGAATTCTTGCCGACAAAGCTGGCTCTTGGTATGCCGAAAACATGGATGGCTGGCGGTTGTCGCTCAAGAAGGATAGCGATAGCTTCAGCCTTCGCGTACACAGGAGTAGGACGCTCTCCACCAACCTCGCTCACGGTGGCGAGGGTCTGCAGCAGGTGCTACCGGTCGTCGTCCATCAACTCTGGCGGCAGCAAACGGATTCTGGCTCTTTCCTCGACGTTGTCGAGCAACCGGAGTTACACCTACACGCAGCGGCTCAGGCGCCGCTCGCGGACCTGTTCATCGAGACGGCCCTCCAGGGACGTGGGCAAGTGCTTGTCGAGACCAACTCCCAACCGATTCTTCTGCGCACACAACGCCGAGTGGCTGAAGGTCGCTTGCGCCCCGACCAGATTGCCATCTACTTCGTCGAAATGACCGAATCTGGCAGTCAACTTAGGCCAGTTACCGTTCTTTCCAATGGTGATGTCAACTGGTGGCCGCCAGGGGTATTCGAAGAGGACTTCAATGAAGCCGCCGCCATCCGCCGCGCGCAACGGGATCGCACCACTGACGCTACTCACTCATGAGGTTCGTCCTGCACACGAAGGCCCTGAACGGCCAAGATGAATCGTTTCGCCTCATAGATCGCTTGATAGATCGCGCCGCCGACCAAATCCACCGAATCGAATTATCTGACCCTGATTTGTTGAAGGACTCGGGCTGGTACAGAGAAGCTCGCCAAATCCATCGCAAGTTGATGACTGCAGCTGCGGCTACCCCGCCAAGAAAACACTCAGGTTTGTCCGGTCCGCATGCGAAACACGTTGACGTCTGCAATCTCGAAAGCGCGCTGCTTGCCGACAAGCTGGCGCATGCTCCGCTAACGATCCTGGTGGAGGACCGAGAAGCGGATGGTGAACTGCTCGATATCTTGGTCGAAGAGCTCGGCTCGCTGGAACTGCGTACATTGTGGACGCACAGCCAAACGCTTACTCCACCAGGAGTTGAATTCGAAAACTCGGGAGGTATCAGCGCGATGCCTGAGCGAGTCAAGCGTGCACTCTCGGATGCTGCGTTGGCGGGTCGGCCCATCCGTTTCTTTGTCCTTTGCGACTCGGACGCCAGATGGCCAGGCGACAACGGGCCGAGCAACTCGAGCATTACCAAGCTACGTACAACGTGTAGTGACGCCCGGATTCCACTGCATGTTCTTAAAAAACGTAGCGCCGAGAACTATATCCCAGATACGGTTATTAAGGCGGTGCGTGACGATCCATGTAACGCTAGCAATGTCGACCGCTTCGATGCGCTTCTTCGACGCACGCCTGTGCAACGAGACCATTTTCCATTCAAGGCTGGACTTCAGCAGGACGAACGCGCCTCTGCCATCGCGAAGGGGCTCTACAACGCATCGGAAGTGCCCGACTTAGAGCGGCTCACGGAACCTCTTTTTCCCAAGAAGCCTCGCCCGCTCAAGCGGCTACGAAATGAACGTCGCTCCGAGTTCACCGATCACGCGCTTCGAAATCGTGACGGCAGGGGTGAAATCGCCAACCTCCTTGATACCCTTGCCCGCGAGCTATAAAACAAATGACTGACCCAAGAAACGAGACGCCTGAGATTACACCCCAGGTGATACACCTGATCGATTTGCTAAAACGCGCAAAAGAAGGTCGGCTGCGTGTCCCTCGATTTCAGCGAGATTTCGTTTGGCGACGACAGGACATCGTAGACCTATTCGACTCGATTGCCCGCCAATACCCAATCGGCACCTTATTTCTTTGGGGCGCGCAGCCGATTCCGAGCAGCCGCCCAAACATCGGGCCGCTTCGCCTTCCCGATTACAAAGGCGAAACTTGGCTGGTACTTGATGGACAACAAAGACTCACAACCTTGGTGGGGGTACTACTCGCCAAAGAAAAGGAATGGTCATCGGTTGGGGAAGATGACCCCGGGCGATGGGACTTATACTACGATGCGCAAGACAATGTCTTCAGCCACACAAAACAGGATGAGCGACCACCCGTGAATTATGTCCCTGTTCCCGTCCTGCTCGACACTGTAAAGCTCTTTGCGCATGTTGAAAGCATGTTAAAAAGCACCGAGGATGGACAGCGGGTCACGGGCGCCACCCGCGAAGCCGTCTTTCGGTGGGTTAATAGAGCGCAAGAGGTTGCGCGAGCCATCCAAAGCTACCGAATTCCACTCGTTGAGATTAAGACCAACAGTCTTAGTATTGCGGTTGAAAGCTTCTCCCGCCTGAATAAAAAAGGGCGAAGCATTGGCCAAGACGAAATGTTCTCTGCGCTAACTTACGAAGAAGGAGCGGATGGGGCTTTCCACCTGGCCGAGCAGATCGACAAGCTGCAGCAAGAGATGATTGTTTCTGGTTTCGGCGAAGTAGACCGGACTATTCTCCTCAGGGCGGTTCTTACTGCAGCGGGTCTAGATATGTACCGCACCGATTGGACCCGCCTTGGCGATCAGGTGAAGCACGATGTCCGGAAACAGCTTCCGCAAGCGGTAACTGAAGCCGCCAAAGGGCTCCAAAGAGCTCGGCAATTTCTCGTAACCCTTGGCGTTCTAAATGCGCGGATGTTGCCGTACAGTATGCAACTCGTCGCCCTCTCGGCCTTCTATGGGCGATGCGAACATCCGACTGATGAACAAATTGCACTTCTGAGACGGTGGTTCTGGTCATCTTCCTTCGCAGGCTGGTTCGGATCAGGAAATCCAGCCCGCGTACGTCGTTTGGTCGATGAGTTTCGGGATCAGGTATCGAAAGACCCCGCGCCCACCGCCCTTGAACACATGGAGATTAACCAAACCTCCTTGCCGACGCCGCTCAGATTCGATCTGCGCAGCGCGAGGGTCCGGGTGTTGCTGTGCTTGCTGCTTCGGAAACAACCCCGGCGGCCGGACGGCACTAAGGTCCCTTTGGAGGATGCCGCAGCAATTCTTTTCGAGCGCGGCCCAGAGTCGATGAGCATTCTCTGCGCAACCGTCAGCGACGGAGATCTCCGGAGGAGCCCCGCCAACCGTATTCTCGATGTCGCTCCAAAGATCCCGGGTCAAGCCAAGAATTGGCTTCTGGCGCTTGCCCCCGCCGATCGCGACGAGATCCTCATCAGCCATGCGATCGAACCAGACTCTTTCGCACTTTTGGAGGCCGGCGATAGCGACGGGTTCCTCGCACGACGATTGGAGCACTTGTCACGTATCGAGCGCGAGTTTATGCAGGAGGTCCAAGTTACCCCGGCGCTTCCTGGGAAACCGGTTGCAGCACCAATCGATGCGGATGACTTTCAGCTGGTCAGCTAACCTATCCAAGGCGGTGCAACGCTGCCGGGGACCGATCGATGATTCGGGTCATATTGGCACGCGCTCCCACCCCAAGTGCGGCTAGGCGCTTCAGCGATTGCAGGACGCGTCTTCGAGCCGCTTCAGGCCGAATTTGACCATGATGCTCTCGGCCGGACAGAAGCGCGTGAAGCCGCTCTGCAGGAGATTGGCGCCGACGAAAGTGGTCAGCCACAGGAAGTGCTTCGAAACGAAAAGTGGGCTGGCTTCGACGCCCAGGGCGAGCGAGATGAGGATGAAGCTGCCGGCCATGATGCGCACGGCGCGATCGGTGGTCATGTCTGATTCTCCTTGCTAAAGGCTGCGTAGTACAACACCGGGATCACCACCAGCGTCAGCACGGTGGAGACGAAAATGCCGAAGATCAGGCTGATGGCCAGCCCGTTGAAGATCGGGTCATCGAGAATGAACATGGCGCCGAGCATCGCCGCCAGGCCAGTCAGAGCAATCGGTTTGGCGCGCACCGCGGCAGACTGGATGATCGCTTCACGCAGCGCCATTCCTTCGCCGATTTGCTGACGGATGAAGTCGACCAGCAGGATCGAGTTGCGGACGATGATCCCGGCCAGGGCAATCATGCCGATCATCGAGGTCGCCGTGTACTGGCTGCCGAGCAAGGCGTGCCCCGGCATGACGCCGATGATGGTCAGCGGGATTGGCGCCATGATGATCAGCGGCACGAGATAGCTCTTGAAGTGCGCGACGACGAGCAGGTAGATGAGGATCAGGCCGACGCCGTAGGCGATGCCCATGTCGCGAAACGTCTCGTAGGTCACCTGCCACTCGCCGTCCCATTTGATGCTGTACGAGGCGTCCGGCGCGCCTGGCTGCTTGATGAACCACTCGTCCAGCGTGCCGGCCGCGTGATCGACCCCCTCCAGCGCGCGCCCGGCGATCTCGCTGCGCGCCGCGAACATGCCGTAGAGCGGCGAATCGAGCTTGCCGCCCATGTCGGCGACGACATACACCACCGGCAGCAGGTTCTTGTGGTAAATCGCCTGCTCGCGCCCCAGCTCGCGCACTTCCACAAGTTCGGAAACCGGCACCAGCTGCCCGTCGCGCGAGCGGACGCGCAGCTTGAGCAGCGCGTCTAGCGTGCTCTGCTGCTCGGCCGGCAAGGTCAGACGTACCGGGATTTCGTATTTCGAGCCGGTGTTGTGCACCGGCGTGACGTCATCACCAGCCAGGCCCATGCGAATGACGTCGACAATGTCGCTTTGCGCGACGCCGAGCAGCGCCGCCTTGTTCTGGAGGACGTGCAGGACGCTGCGCTGGCCGCCGGCGTTGACCGAATCATCGATGGCCACCAGGTCCGGCGTCGCTTCGAGCACCTTGCGTACTTCCCTGGCCACCGCTCTCTGCCCGCGGTAGTCGGGCCCATAGACCTCGGCGACGATGGGCGAGAGGACCGGCGGTCCGGGCGGCACTTCGACGACCTTGGCGTTGCCACCGGCGCGCTTGCCGATCGCTTCGATCGCGTCACGAACCGAGATGGCGATCTCGTGGCTCTTGCGGGCTCGCTGCTGGTGGTCGACGAGATTGACCTGCAGGTCGCCCAGTTCCGGAGCAGCGCGCAGGTAATACTGGCGGACCAGCCCGTTGAAGTTGATCGGGCTGGCAGTGCCGGCGTAGGCCTGGTAATTGCTCACTTCCGGCACTTTTGCGATTTCGGCGCCGAGCTCGTGCAGCACGCGCGCAGTTTCCTCGAGCGGTGTACCGACCGGCATGTCGAGCACGACCTGGAATTCGCTTTTGTTGTCGAAAGGCAACATCTTCAGGACCACCAGCTGCACCGCTGCCAGGAACAGCGAGCCCGCGATCAGCAGCATGATGACCAGCAACAGCCAGCGGCGCGCCACGCGACCTTTCCGGGCATCGAGAAACGGTGTCAGCAGATGCCGAAACAGGCGTTCGAGGCGGCTTGGCCCGGGCGACTCGCTCGCCGAATGCGGCGCGGCGCCAGTCGCCGGGGGTGCAGTCTGCGCAGTCTGCGGAGCCTTCGCGAGCAGCCGGGCGGCCAGCCACGGGGTGACGACAAAAGCAACGGCCAGCGAGATGAACATGCCGAGTGACGAGTTGATCGGGATCGGGCTCATGTACGGCCCCATCAGGCCGGTCACGAAAGCCATCGGCAAGAGTGCGGCGATGACCGTAAAAGTGGCCAGGATCGTCGGACCGCCGACTTCATCGACCGCCAGCGGGATGATTTCGAGTAGTGGCTTGCCGGGCTGCAAGGCCTGCCAGCGGTGAATGTTCTCGACGACGACGATGGCGTCGTCGACCAGGATGCCAATCGAGAAAATCAGGGCAAACAGCGAAACACGATTGAGGGTGAATCCCCAGGCCCAGGAGGCGAACAGCGTCGCGGCAAGAGTCAGGCTGACCGCCACGCCGACAATCAGCGCTTCACGCCTGCCAAGCGCAAAGAAGACCAGGAGGACCACGAAAGCGGTAGCGAAGATCAGCTTGCCGATCAACTTCTGTGCCTTGTCGGTCGCCGTCTGGCCGTAATTACGTGTCGTCGTGACTTCGACGCCGGCCGGGATCAGCGTGCCTTTGAGCGACTCGGCACGCGCGATGACGGCACTGGCGACGTCGGCGGCATTGACCCCCGGTTTCTTCGAAACCTGCACGGTAACTGCCGGAAACTCACCGTCGCGATTGCCGAACCAGACGTACTGGCGCGGCTGATCGGGGCCTTCCTCAACGCGGGCGACATCGCCGATGAAGACCGGCTTGCGCTCGCTGCCAGTGCCGCGCACGGCAACGACCAGTTGCCTGACGTCGGCCGCGGATTCGAGATAGCTGCCAGTTTCGACGAGGACCTGGCGGTTGTCGGCGACCAGATTTCCGGACGACTGGCGGGCGTTACCAGCACGCAGGGTGGCGGCAATATCCTGCGGGGTCACCGAAAAAGCGTTCATGCGCTCGCTGTCCATCGACACACGCAACACGTGATCGGGACCGCCGAGCGTGGACACGTCACGCGTTCCCTTGATTCGCTTGAAGTCCACTTCGGCTGCGCGCGCCACCTGTTGCAGATCGAACGCCGAGCGCTCGGGGTCGGTGCTCCAGAAGGTCAGCGAAACGATAGGCACATCATCGATGCCACGCGGCTTGACCACTGGTTCGAGCACGCCGAGATCAGACGACAGCCAGTCGCGGTTGGAATGTACGGTGTCATAAAGACGCACGACGGCATCGTTGTACTTGACGCCGACTTCGAACTGCACGGTGACCACCGCCATTCCCGGTCGCGACACCGAGTACACATGCTCGACACCCGACATTCGCGACAAGACCTGTTCCGCGGGCGTGGCCACCAGATTCTCGACGTCCTGCACCGACGCGCCGGGAAAGGCGATGAACACGTCGGCCATGGTGACGTCGATCTGCGGCTCTTCCTCGCGCGGCGTGACCAGGGTGGCAAAAATGCCCATCAACAGCGCAACCAGCGCCAGCAAGGGCGTCATCTGCGAGCTGGCAAAGAAACGGGCGATGCGGCCGGAAACACCCATTACGCTACTCTCCCGGCCGCTTCGACGACTTCAGGGCGATGGCCGCTTTTACGGGGTCGAGGACGACACGCTCGCCGGCGTGCAGACCGGCGAGCACTTCGACCTCACCGATGCCGACGCTTTCGCCAAGGCGCAGCTGGCGCAAGGACAGCACGGCGTCCTGATTCTGGACATAAACGGCAGTCACCGCGCCACGCCTGACGATAGCGGCCTGCGGCACGGTGAGCTTGCTTGCCCGGCCAATGACGAAGTGCACCCGTGCGTGCATGCCGGGAACGACATCGGCAAGCTCGCTGACGCCAGCGGGCAGGCCAACCCGTACCGGCGAGACGTGCGTCGCCGCGTCGGCGGTCGGCAGCACGGTGACACTGCTGGCGCCCACCCACTTGCCAAGTTCGGGAAATTCGACGCGCGCCTGTCTGACCGCGCGCATTTGCGGCAGCTGATATTGTGGGATGCTGGCGGTGACCCGCAGGCCATTCGGATCGTGGATGGTCAACAGCGGCCGGCCGGGCGCCGCCATTTCACCGAGCTCGGTCAAGCGCGCGGCGACGATTCCGGAGATCGGCGCGTACACCGTCGCATGTTCCACGCTCACCGAGGCTTGCGCACCTGCCGCCTGTGCGGCGTCGAAATCGGCTTTCGCCTGGTCCACCGCTGCCTGGCTGACGAAGCCCTGCTGACGCAGGCCCAGGGTGCGTTGGTAGTGCGCGCGCGCATTGCCGAACACGGCCGCGGCGGCGGCCGCAGCTTCCTTGGCCTCGCGAGCGTCGATCTTCATCAGCAGATCGCCCTTGCGCACCGCCTGCCCGGCATCGACTCGCACTTCGACGACCCGCCCCGAGACCTGCGCCGCCAGGGTTGCCTGATTGACCGCCTCGACCAGGGCTTCGGCAGGCAAGGTCAGCTCGACCAAATTCGGCTCGACAACAAGGGTCGGCAAGGCTTGTGCCTGCACGGCAAGGGAGGCGACGGCAGCTATGCCGGCCAGCAGCCCACGCCACCCGGAGAGTAGGGTTTCACGATTGGTAAGCATGCGCATAAGCATATACTAATATAGATGCCGAAACAAGCGCTACGGGGAACGCGCCAGCGCGTCAAATGAGTCTCCCCCCTTGACCTTTGCCCGTCTTCAATGAGACAAAGCGCTGATCTGTCCACCGGCCTGCCACCATGAAACTTGCCTACTTCGCTCTCCTCGCGGCCTTGTTCGCCGTCGGCTGCTCGCACGCACCCTCCAGCGGCATCTCCCACGCCGGGCTGAATCAGCCGGAAGGCACCTCAGAGGCGACGCACCAACCGGGCTGGAGCGGCCAACGCTTCGCCGTTGCCACGGCGCATCCGCTGGCCAGCAAGGCCGGCCTGGAAATCCTGCAGGCGGGCGGCTCGGCGGTCGATGCCGCGATCGCCGCGCAAATGGTGCTGACGCTGGTCGAACCGCAGTCGAGCGGCATCGGTGGCGGCGCTTTCCTGATGCACTACGATGGTCGTGAGATCGTTGCTTTTGACGGCCGCGAGACGGCACCGGCAAGCGTCAGCGAGACGCTATTCATGAAAGCCGACGGCACGCCAATGGCTTTTCGTGAAGCGGTGGTCGGCGGCCGTGCAGTTGGCGTTCCCGGCACTGTGCGGATGCTCGAAATGGCCCACGCCGAGTACGGCCGCCTTCCCTGGTCACGCCTCTTCGCACCGGCGATCGCGCTCGCCGAGGAGGGTTTTCCGCTCGGCCTGCGCCTGTACACGCTGCTCAAGACTGAACGCGATCTGCGCAAGGACCCCAAGGCCGGCCCCTACTTCTACGATCGCGACGGCGAACCGCAGGCAGTGGGGACAATCCTGCGCAACACTGAACTGGCGGCCGTCTTGCGACGCATTGCCAGCGAAGGCTCGCAAGCCTTCTACGAAGGCGAGGTCGCGCAGGCGGTGGTCGCGCGGGTGCGTGACCATCCGGATAATCCTGGTCAGCTGAGCATGGCCGACATGGCCGGCTACCAGGCGAAGCGGCGGGAGCCGCTGTGCGCGATTTACGAGCCGCGGGCGGCCTTGCCGCCGCGCAGTTACCGCATCTGCGGCTTCCCGCCACCCAGTTCCGGTGAGATCACCATCGCCCAGATCCTGGGGATTCTCAACCGCACGCGCGCGCCCTTCCTGCGCTTCGAAGATCCCCTCTGGATGCACTACTACACGGAAGCCTCGCGCCTGGCCTTCGCCGATCGCGCCAGGTATATCGCCGATCCGGACTTCGTGGCCGCACCGGCCGGCAGTTGGGATTCGCTGATCAGGCCGGACTACCTGGCCGAGAGAGCACGCCTGATCGGTCCGCAGAGCATGAAAGTCGCCACGGCGGGTTCGCCGACACCACTGCGAGCCAGTTTTACCCCGATGCCCGAGCAGGTCGAGTACGGCACTTCGCATATCAGCGTCGTGGACGCCGAGGGCAAGGCGGTGGCCATGACCAGCAGTATCGAGGACGCTTTTGGCGCGCGCCAGATGGTGCGCGGTTTCTTGCTCAACAACCAGCTCACCGATTTTTCCTTCCTGCCGGCCGACAGCAACGGCACGCCGATCGCCAACCGCGTCGAGCCAGGCAAGCGTCCGCGCTCGTCGATGAGCCCGACCCTGGTATTCGACAACGACAGCGGTGAGCTGCTGATGAGCGGCGGCTCGCCGGGCGGCGCGATGATCATCCACTACACCGCAAAGCTGCTTTACGCGACGCTCAATTGGGGACTGACGCCACAAGACGCGATCGACCTGCCCAATTTCGGCTCGCTCAACGGCCCGACGCTGCTCGAGGAAGAGCGCTTTTCGGGGGACTTTGTCGGCGCCCTGCGAGCCAGGGGCCACACGGTCAAGGAGATCGGCTTGAGTAGCGGCCTGCAGGCGATTCAGAAACGCCAGGGCGCTTACGTCGGGGGCGCTGACCCGCGTCGCGAGGGCCGGGTGATGGGCGAGTAGGGTGAGCATCCGCGCTCCGACCTCCCGACGAGCGCCAGGGTGCCTGTGGCTGACCGCGGCCACCCTCGCCGGCTGCGCCACGGATGGCAGCAGCTACAAGGGCCGCATCGACGCTTTCCAGGACGGGTTGAGCAAAGGCGTTGAATACCACAGCCTGGAAGCAGCACTCAGAACTTGATCAGCTTTCCGAGTTCGCGGATGAAACCCTTGGGCTCGGCATCATCCGGGTAGCGGAAAACCAGAAAACCTCGGCGGTCCACAAGGTTTATCTTTCGGCCTTCGGCGCCCCCGAGAAGGGCCAGCAGTTG
>QPGA01000048.1 GCA_003332265.1 Candidatus Accumulibacter meliphilus | reverse complement strand
CTCCACGGTGTTGCCACCACTAGGACCTGAACCTAGCGCGTCTACCAATTTCGCCACCTGGGCATTTCCAGAGAGGCCGAATTCTATAGGAACAAAAGAAAATGTCAATAAGCAAACTGTCGACGGTACGCCGTGCCGACCCCTTTCTTGAGCGTGAGTTGAAGACCTATGAACAGCCCTTGCCGTCGCGCGAGTACATCCTGCAGATCCTTGAGGAGCAGGGCAAGCCGGTGAGCTTCGACGCGCTGTGCGTTTTGCTCGACATCCGCAAGCACGAACTGGAACTTCTGCAGCGCCGCTTGCGGGCAATGGAGCGTGAAGCGCAACTGCTGCGTAACCGCAAAGGCTCGTTCATTCTCCCCGAGCGCGCCAGTTTGATTGCCGGGCGAATCGAGGGGCACCCGGATGGCTACGGCTTTCTGGTTCCCGACGATGCCGGCGAGGACCTGTTTCTCGAAGCCAGGCAGATGTCCAAGGCCTTGCACGGTGACCGTGCCCTGGTGCGTGTCGTCGGCGTCGATCGCCGAGGGCGTCGCGAAGGCGTCATCGTCGAAGTCATCGAGCGGGCGAACAGCCGCGTCGTCGGCCGGGTGCTGGTCGAACACGGCATCACGCTGGTTGTTCCCGAGAATCGGCGCATCAACCAGGACATTCTGGTGACGCCGGACAGCAGGAGCAGCGTGCGCTCGGGTGAGGTGGTCACCGTCGAAATCATCGAACAACCCGGTCGTCATTCGAAGCCGATCGGACGCATCGTCGAAGTGCTCGGCAACTACGCCGATCCGGGCATGGAGATAGAAATCGCCTTGCGCAAGCACGAGCTGCCCTTCGAGTTCTCGAATGGAGCTCTCGCAGAGGCGGCGCAGCTTCCGGAGCGGCTCAGGCCTTCAGACAGCGAGGGAAGAAAAAATCTGCGCGCGCTGCCTCTGGTAACCATCGATGGCGAGACGGCAAGAGACTTCGACGACGCGGTTTTTGCCGAGCGCCAGGGCGCTGGCTGGCGCCTGGTGGTGGCGATTGCCGACGTCAGCCACTATGTGCGGCCGGGGACGGCGCTTGATCGTGAGGCGAGCGAGCGCGGCAATTCGGTCTATTTTCCGCGCCGGGTGATTCCGATGCTGCCGGAAAAACTTTCGAATGGCCTGTGTTCGCTGAACCCCGACGTCGATCGCCTGGCGATGGTCTGCGACATGTCCATCGACGCCCGCGGCGTGATCACCGATTACGAATTCTATGCAGCCATTTTTCGCTCGCAGGCACGTTTGACCTATGACCAGGTCTGGAACTGGCTGGCCGGCACGGCGCAGCCTGAAAGCGAGGTTCATCGCCGCCTGCAGCCACAGCTGCAGGCGCTCTACGCCTTGTTCAAAGTCTTGAGCGAAGCGCGTGGCAAACGCGGCGCCATCGATTTCGAAACCATCGAGACGATGATGCTGTTCAACGAGCAGGGCAAGATCGACAACATCGTTCCGGTGCACCGCAACGACGCGCACCGCGTGATCGAGGAGTGCATGCTGGCCGCGAATGTCTGCGCCTCGGGATTTCTGCAGGCCAACCGGCATCCTTGCCTGTACCGCATTCACGAAGGGCCGACCCCTGAGAAACTCACGGCCTTGCGCAATTTCCTCAAGGAATTTGCCCTTGGCCTCGGTGGTGGCGACGATCCGAGCGCCAGCGATTATGCTGACCTGCTGGCAAGCATCGAGGAGCGTCCGGACGCGCAGTTGCTGCAGACGGTGATGCTCCGTTCTCTGCGTCAAGCTCAGTACAACCCTGACAATGTCGGCCATTTCGGTCTTTCCTACGAGCATTACACGCACTTCACTTCACCCATCCGGCGCTATCCGGACCTCCTGGTACATCGCTCGATCAAGGCGGTACTCGCCGGCACGAGCTACCTGCCGGGCAAATGGGCCGAGATCGGCATGCACTGCTCGCAGACCGAGCGCCGTGCCGACGAGGCGACGCGCGACGTCAGCAACTGGCTGAAGTGTTACTACATGCGTGACCGAATCGGCGAAACTTTTGCCGGAACGATTGCGGCGGTGGTACCTTTCGGCGTCTTTGTTGCCCTCGATGAGGTCTATGTCGAGGGGCTGGTGCATGTTTCGGAGCTCGGCGAGGATTACTTTCAGTACGACAGCACCCGGCATCAGATGCTTGGCGAGCGCACTGCAAAACGCTATCGCCTCGGTGACCGCTTGCAGGTAAAACTGGTCAAGGCCGATCTCGAAACCGGGCGCATCGATTTCGTGCTGGCTGACGGCTAGGTGTTTGGCCTTTTTGCAGGCTTGCCGCCGCAAAAGCGTCGTTTGTGCGGTCACCGGCGATCGGCGGCTACGCACCGCTTTGCTGCATCGCTCTTCGAGACGCGAGCCTTCTTTGAAAGGAAGATTGCATGAGTTCCCAGTTTGGTCTGCTCAAGGCCCGTCGCTTCGCGCCTTTTTTCGGCACCCAGTTTCTCGGCGCCTTCAACGACAACCTGTACAAGAATGCGCTGGTCGTGTTGCTCACTTTTCAGGCCGCGAGCTGGACGACGCTGACTCCCGAGGTTCTCACCAACCTCGCCGCAGGTCTCTTCATCCTGCCCTTCTTCCTCTTCTCGGCAACTGCCGGGCAGTTGGCCGACAAGTACGACAAGGCTCGCCTGGCGCGGCTGACCAAGCTGCTCGAAATCGTCATCATGGGTGTCGCCCTGTTAGGCTTCATGATGCACAGTCTCGAAGTGCTGCTTCTGGCCCTGTTCCTGCTCGGTTTGCAGTCAACGCTGTTCGGGCCGGTCAAGTACGCCATCCTGCCGCAGCACCTGCACGAGAACGAACTGGTCGGCGGCAATGCGCTGGTCGAGTCAGGGACTTTCGTCGCCATCCTGATGGGCACCCTGGCCGGCGGCGTTCTCGCCGGTGCGGCTGGTCATCCGACCTGGGTCGCTTTCGCCGGGTTGCTGGTCGCGGTCGTCGGCTATCTGTGCAGCCGCGGCATCCCGCCGGCTGCGGCGCCAGTTCCGGATCTGGTCGTCGGCCTCAATCTGTTTGTCGAGACCTGGCGCAGCATCGGCTTCGCGCGCGAAAACCGCACGGTCTTTCTGTCGATTCTCGGCATCTCCTGGTTCTGGCTATACGGTGCGCTGTTCCTGGCGCAGTTCCCGGTGTATTCGAAGAGCGTTCTCGGTGGTGACGAGACGACCGTGACCCTGTTGTTGTCAGTGTTCACCGTGCTCTTCCGATCTGGCTCGCTGCTCTGCGATCGGCTCTCGGCCGGGCACGTCGAGATCGGCCTGGTGCCTTTCGGTTCCATCGGCCTGACCATTTTCGGTCTCGACCTGGCTTTTGCGTCGCCCGCTGTGCTGCCCACGGGCGCGCCACTGGCGCTCGCCGGAGTGCTCGCCATGCACGAGACCTGGCGAGTGCTTTTCGACCTTTTCGCGCTCGGCGTCTTCGGAGGCTTTTTCATCGTGCCGCTGTATGCGCTGATCCAGTTGCGCAGCGCTCCGGAACAGCGGGCGCGAATCATCGCCGCCAACAATATCCTCAACGCGCTGTTCATGGTCTGCGGCGCGCTGGCTGCTGCCGGACTGCTTGGCAACGGTATCTCGATTCCGACGCTGTTCGCTATCGCCGCGCTGTGCAATGCGGCGGTGGCGGTCTACATCTATAGTCTGGTGCCCGAGTTCATGCTGCGTTTCATCGCCTGGCTGTTGATCCACTCGGTGTACCGCATGCAGCAGAAAGGGCTGGAAAACATTCCGCAAGAAGGGCCGGCGGTGCTGGTCTGCAACCACGTCAGTTTCGTCGATCCGATCGTCATTGCCGCTGCCAGCCGGCGGCCGATCCGCTTCGTGATGGATTATCGTATCTACCGCCTGCCCGTGATCAACTTCATCTTTCGCCACATGAACACCATCCCGATTGCTCCCGCGCGCGAAGATCAAGTGATGATGGAGGCCGCTTTCGAGGAAGTGGCGCGAGCCCTCGAAGAGGGTGAGCTGGTGGCCATCTTCCCGGAAGGGCGGATTACCGACAGCGGTGACCTTAACCCCTTCCGATCGGGCGTGCAGCGGATCGTCGGACGCACGCCGGTGAGCGTGATTCCGATGGCCTTGCAAGGCCTGTGGGGCAGCTTCTTCAGTCGCAAGGGGGGGCCGGCAATGAGCAAACCGCGGCGTCTGCTGGGGCTATTTTCCAGGATTACGCTGAACGTTGGCGGGGCGGTCGAGCCCGCGGCAGCGACGCCCGAGTATTTGCACGAGATTGTCGCCGGCCTGCGCGGTGACTGGCAGTAAGCACCGGCACGCTGCCGGCACCGGCGGCCGGCTATTTCGCGTCGCGGCCAAACCGCGAGGGGGATCAGTAGTCTGCCTGCAGGTGGAGGAGGGCGGTCGCGACTCTGATGATCTGGGGGGTATGTCGACAGGTGATGACGGTTAGAATGAGCGCCATGCGATTTTCCGGCCAACAACTGCGTGAGCGACTCGATCTTTACGAACGCCTGATGCGCCTCGACAAGCCGATCGGCATTCTGCTGCTGCTCTGGCCGACGCTGTGGGGGTTGTGGCTGTCGGCGCTAGGCAGGCCGGACTGGCGGGTGCTCTGGATTTTTGTCCTGGGGACGGTGTTGATGCGGTCGGCCGGCTGCGTGATCAACGACCTGGCGGACCGCAACTTCGACCCGCAGGTCGCGCGTACCCGTCAGCGGCCGCTGGCTGCTGGCCAGGTGTCGGTCAGGGAGGCATTGCTGCTTTTTGCCGCGCTGGTTGGCTGTGCCGTCCTCGTCGTCCTGCCGCTGCGTAGCTGGCTACTCGCCGCTCTGTGTGTCGCGGCGCTGTTTCTCGCCGCCAGCTATCCCTTCACCAAACGCTTCCTGGCCATTCCACAGGCCTACCTTGGTCTTGCCTTCGGCTTCGGCATTCCGATGGCCTACGCGGCGCAGCTCGGAACGGTGCCCGCAGAAGCCTGGTGGTTGTTGCTGGCCAACGTCTTCTGGGCGATTGCTTACGATACCGAATACGCCATGGTCGATCGTGCCGATGACCTCAAGATCGGCATTCGTACGTCAGCGATTACCTTCGGTCGCTTCGACGTGGCGGCGGTGATGCTGTGCTATATGCTGACCCTGGCCTTGATCGCTGCGCTCGGCTACGGGCTCGGCCTGGGGGTGTTTTTCTACGCCGGTCTGGTGGTGGCAGCGGCAATTTCCGGCTACCATTACACACTGATCCGGGCGCGCAAGCCGGCGCCTTGCTTCAAGGCTTTCCTGCATAACAACTGGTTCGGAGCCAGTATTTTTGCCGGCATCGCCATTGATTTTCTGGCTTCGAAAGGGATTTCCGGATGAAAGCTCACCTGTTTTGTTCGCTGGCGCTGCTGGTGGCGACGGCGCACGCTGCCGATGGCGACGACACCCGGCAGTTGGCGTCCTTGCCACCGGCAGCGGAATCCACGCTACGTGCCGAGATGCGCGCCAACCTCCTGGCCTTGAACGAAATTCTTGGCCTGGTCGCCAGCGGGAAGTTCAAGGAGGCGGGCCAGATCGCGGAGCAGGAGCTTGGCCTCTCGGCAATGGGCAAGCATCGCGACCTCCCCTTTGAGGCTCGTCCCGGACCGCACATGCCGCCGGCGATGCACGCTATCGCCATGGACGGGCATCGCGCAGCGAGCGAGTTTGCCCGTATCGCCGCCAGCGGCGACCGCGACAAGACCATCGCCGCGTTGCCGTCGCTGACCAGCGGCTGCGTCGCCTGTCACTACGTTTATCGCCTTCGCTAGTTCGCAGCGGGCGCTGTTGCGGGAAAGCTCCCTGTCCTGGTCGACCTCCGGCAGCGCTAGCGGGCAGAGGGAGTTTAAGAGATGATCGTGCGCTTGACCGGGTTTGCCCGGCGTCTGCTTGCCGCCGTAGCCTACAGCGCCGGCGGTGCAGCCGTGACGCTGCTGGTTGTTGGCGTGCTCTACATGGAGTCTCGGCCGGACCTCGATGTCTGGCATACAGCTGCCCTCGACGAGGAGTTCACCGAGACTTCCCGAGTGGCAAGCTTCGCCGACTACCTGGCGCTCGAAGAGCGCCTGTTTGCCCAACTGCATGCGCAGGTCTACGCCAAGATCCCGGCCGACGAGCGGCGCTTGATCAACCGCTACAGTCACCACAGCCTCTCGGATCCGGAAAGCCAGTCGCCGAACTGGAACCGCAGTTTCGAATTGGCGGCGGCGATGCCAGAGGCCGGCGTCTTGCTGCTGCACGGCATGTCGGACTCGCCATACAGCCTGCGCGCGCTTGGCGAGACGCTGCACGCGGCCGGCGCTACGGTCGTCGGCATGCGCATGCCGGGGCACGGAACCGCGCCGTCCGGACTCGTCGAAATTTCCTGGCAGGACATGGCCGCGGCCGTGTGCCTGGCGATGCGTCACCTCGCTACGCGGGTTGGCGAGCGACCGCTGTACATCGTCGGCTACTCGACCGGCGCCGCCCTCGCCGTGAACTACGCCTTGGCAACGTTGGATGAAGGCGGGCTGCCAAAAGTCGACGGAATGGTCCTCCTATCACCGGCGATCGGGGTCAGCGCCGCAGCGGCATTTGCCGTCTGGCAGGGGCGGATAGGTCACTTCCTGGGGCTCGAAAAACTCGCCTGGACCTCCATCCTGCCCGAGTACGACCCCTACAAATACGGCTCTTTCGCGGTGAACGCGGGCGATGTGGTCTACCGCCTGACGCAGCAGATCCAGAGCCGCCTGGACGTCCTTGGCGGCCGCGGCAAGCTCGCCGGTTTTCCGCCCTTACTGGCTTTTTCTTCGGTCGTCGACGCGACTGTCTCGGCCCCGGCTCTGGTGAGTAATCTTTTCGATCGTTTGCCGCAAGGGGGCCACGAACTGGTGTTGTTCGACCTCAACCGGATGGCCGAAATGGACGTGATCATGACTTCGGACCCGGCCGGCGCCGTCAAGGCTCTGCTGGAAAATCCCGTTCGACCTTTCGCGCTGAGCCTTGTGACCAACGAGAACTCGGAGAGCCGCAAGCTGCGCGTGCTCAGCGAGGGTCCAGGTGATTCGACCCTCACTGAATCTCCGCTCGATCTTGCCTGGCCGCCGGGCATCTACTCGCTGGCGCACGTCGCCCTGCCGTTCCCTCCTGACGATCCGATCTACGGCGGGAAAGCGCCGAGCGAAGCTCGTGTCATCCATCTTGGCAAGCTCGCGCTACGCGGTGAACGCGGGGTGCTGCAGATCCCGGCGGCGGACATGCTGCGTCTGCGCTGGAACCCCTTTTTCCCCTATGTCGAGGCGCGCGTGCTGGCGTTCACTGGACTGGGACGAATAGAGGAATAGAGGATGAAATATCGCGACCTGCGCGACTTCGTCGCGCAACTGGAAGGCCTCGGCGAACTCAAGCGCATTGGTGTCGAGGTGGATCCGCGCCTCGAAATGACCGAAATTTGCGATCGCGTGCTGCGTGCCGGCGGGCCGGCGCTGCTCTTCGAGAAGCCGACGGGGCACCGCATACCGGTGTTGGCCAATCTCTTCGGTACGCCGCGGCGCGTAGCGCTGGGAATGGGGCAGGAATCGGTGCTGGCGCTGCGCGAGGTGGGCAAACTCCTGGCCTACCTCAAGGAACCCGAGCCACCGAAAGGGCTAAGGGACGCCTGGGACAAGCTGCCGGTCCTCAAGCAGGTGCTCAACATGGCACCGCGCGTGCGCTCTTCGGCGCCATGCCAGGAAGTGCTCTGGGAAGGCAAGGACGTCGATTTGTCGCGCCTGCCCATCCAGCTGTGCTGGCCGGGCGACGCTGCGCCGCTGATCACCTGGGGGCTGACGGTTACCCGCGGGCCGCACAAGATGCGCCAGAACCTTGGCATCTATCGCCAGCAGGTCCTCGGTCCGAACAAAGTGATCATGCGCTGGCTGGCGCATCGGGGCGGCGCCCTCGATTTTCGCGAGCACTGCCTGCAGTACCCCGGGCAGCCGTTTCCGGTGGCGGTGGCGCTGGGCGCCGATCCGGCGACGATTCTCGCGGCGGTGACGCCGGTGCCGGACAGTCTCTCCGAATATCAGTTTGCCGGTCTGCTGCGTGGCGCCAAGACCGAACTGGTGAAATGCCTCGGTTCCGACCTGCAGGTGCCGGCTTCGGCCGAGATCGTCCTCGAAGGTCACATCGACCCCGCGGAGAGCGCACTCGAAGGGCCGTATGGCGACCACACTGGCTACTACAATGAAAAGTCGCTGTTCCCGGTGTTCACCATCGAGCGTATCAGCATGCGCCGCGAGCCGATCTACCACAGCACTTACACCGGCAAGCCGCCCGACGAACCGGCGATGCTTGGCGTGGCGCTCAACGAGGTCTTCGTGCCGCTGCTGCAGAAGCAGTTTCCCGAGATCGTCGATTTCTATCTGCCGCCTGAAGGCTGCTCGTATCGCCTGGCGACGGTGAGCATCAGAAAGCAGTACCCGGGGCACGCCAAACGGGTGATGTTCGGCATCTGGAGTTTCCTGCGCCAGTTCATGTACACCAAGTTCATCATCGTCGTCGACGACGACGTCGATATCCGTGAGTGGAAGGAAGTAATCTGGGCGCTGACCACCCGCGTCGATGCGGCGCGCGATACACTGATCGCCGAGAATACGCCGATCGACTATCTCGATTTCGCCAGTCCGGTCGCCGGCCTGGGCAGCAAGATGGGTCTCGATGCGACCAACAAATGGCCGGGCGAAACCAGTCGCGAGTGGGGAACGCCGATCGTCATGGACGCTGCCGTCAAGGTGCGGGTCGATGCGCTATGGAGCGATCTCGGACTATGACAGCCGATGGTTTGAGCGGTGGCCCGCGTGATTTTTCGCGTGACGACTAATGATGTCCCGCGTGGCCCGGCAAGGGCGCTGCGTGACTGGAGAACAAAATGCGTGATGACTTGACCCCTGATTCCTACCTCGAAGGCGAACGCGCCTGGTGCCACGTCATTTACGCGCTGCACGCGGTGGCCGTGGTGATCGGCGTCGCCGGTGCAGCGAGTGTCGCCGGCGCCTTCGTCTTTGGCGTGCCCTCCCTGATTGCCGTCATTCTCAACTACGTCAAGCGCGGCGATGTCCGCGGCACCTGGCTCGATAGTCATTATCGCTGGCAGATCCGGACCTTCTGGTTTACGGCGCTGTGGCTGCTGGTCTACGGCCTGCTGATCATCACCATCATTTTCATTCCGATGGCCTGGTTGTTGATCGTCGTCCTTGGCCTGTGGGTCAGCTATCGCGTCATCCGCGGCTGGCTGGCGCTGTCCGGACGAAGAGCGATCGACGACCTCTGAGCGCCGCCTCAAGGGCCAAGGGTCATGAGTCGCTGGCGCGACTTTCCCATTAACGGTCGGCGACCCACAGTAGCAGGGCATCCAGGGCGGCTTTGCCGAGGCGGGCATTCGGGTCGTTGATCAGGCCAACGACGATCCAGCGCTTGCCGCTGTTGTCCAGCACAAATCCGGCAATTGCTCGCACGCCTTCGAGATAGCCGGTCTTCAGGTGCGCTCGGCCAGCCGCCGAGCCATTTTTCAAGCGCTTGCGCAAAGTGCCGTCGACGCCCGCGACCGGCAACGAGGCGATCAGTTCGGCCATCACCGGGCCTCGCCAGGCAGCGTCCAGGAGTTGCGCCAGGCCAGCGGCCGAGATGCGCGCCTGGCGTGACAGGCCGGAGCCATTGTCGATGAACAATTCGGGCAGTTGCAGATCGTTGGCCAGCAGCCAGCCGGCGATCCGCCGACGCGCGCCCTCGATCGTCGCCGGCCGTTCGCTGTCCAGGGTCAGGAACAGCTGGCGCGCCATGACGTTGTTGCTGTACTTGTTGATGTCGCGGACGATCTCACCGAGCGTCGGCGACTCCTGGGAGAGCAGCATCGTGGCAGCAGCCGGCGTACGGCCTTCCAGCACACGGCCCGTGAAGCTACCACCAAGTTCCTGCCACAGCGCACGAAACAGGCTTTCGACTTGCCTATCGGCGGCCCACGGGGCGAGATTCAGGCTGCGCTCGCCACAAGCCGCCGGAAAGCTGCCGCTGAGTTCGATGCGCAAGCCTTTGACCACTGGTGTGAGCTGTTCACGCCAGTCGCCGCAGGCGCCACGCCCGAGGCTAAGGCGATTGTCGATGCCCAGACCCTCGCTCGGCGTCTCGGCGATCACACGCACGGCGTTGCCAGCCGCGTCGGCCTGCAGGAGCAGGCGCAGGCTCTTGAAGTTCACCAGCAAGGCATCGGGGCCGGCGTTGTAAGGCCGCAGCGGCTGCTGGTCAAACTCTCCCGGATCGTGTGCCGACAGCGCAAAAGCGCTGCGATCGAGAATCAGGTCGCCGTTGATTTCCTTCACTCCGCGCTGGCGCAACTGGCGCAGTAACAGCCAGAACTGTTCCAGCGCCAGCTTTGGGTCACCGCTGCCACGCAGGTAGAGATTGCCGTTGAGCCGGCCATCGCGCGGGCTGGCGTCGGCGAGCAGCTCGCTACGCCAGGTGTACGCCGGGCCGAGCATATCGAGGGCGGCGTAGGTCGTTACCAATTTCATCGCCGAGGCCGGGTTCATTGCTTGCTGGGCGTTATGGCTGAGCAGTGGCGGCCCGCCGTCGACGGCCTGCACGACCATGCCGACGGCGTTTGCCGGGATCCCGGCCTGCTGCAGGGCTTCGCTGACGGCGCTCGGCAAGTCGGCCGCCCGGGCCAGCGGCAGGCCGCCGAGCAGCACGGCAAGCAAGGCCAGGGCGAGCGCTCTAACGGCCCCCGGAACGAGAGAACAGTGGGTCATCCGCTGCGCCGGCTGCCGGGCGCGATCTGTCGAGAAAGTTCGTGCGCTCAGCCCCGCTCCCAGGGCGCTGGATGGCTGAGAAATTCGCTCAGCATCGCGTCGAGCTGGCCTAAGAGGAGGTCGTTCCGTCCTGCCAGCCAGGCACGCACCAGGTCACTGTGATGTCCCGGAAGGGCTTCGGCCACCAGGTGTTCGGCGACGGTGAAGTCATTCATGCGGCCGAGCAGGTCGAGCAGTCCGGTCGCACTCTGCTGATAACGCTGCAGGCGGCGGGCCGGGAACAGCGGGGCAAAGAACTCGATCGCGTAACGCAGTCGTTTCAGCGCCTTGCGCAAGTCGTGGCGAGCTTCCGGATCCGAGTCCTTCGTCCTGGTGGCGAGTTCGGCGACCTTCTTGGCACGTTTGTTCAGTGAGCGTGGGGCAAACACGGTCAACGCGGGCTTCTTTTTTTCCGGTAAGGCTATTGTTGCCGCGGTGAACTCGAGCAGCAACTGCGAGTAGTCGGGTGAGGCGATCGCCGCCTGCGCCGCCTTGCGGCAGGCTGCCAGCTGAATGGCCGCTTGTTTGGCCACCGCGTGGACATCGCTGTGATCGGGAAAAGCCTTGCTGATCGGTGGCAGGACCTCGGTGAGAAAGACGTCCCAATTGCGGGTATCGCCGAGTTGCCCGGCGAGCGCACTCCAGCGCGGGTCGAAGTCACTGACGTACTCTACCGGTAGCAAGGGTTTCCAGAGGCGAATCGCCGAACGCAGACGACGGATCGAAACGCGTGCCTGATGGACGAAGCCGGGATCGTTGCTTTCACGTGCGCCGCGTTCGTTGCCCTGCAACTGCACCAGGCAGGCGAAGGCGGTGCTACAGAAGACAGCGATGCTCGACATGCCCAATTGCAGCTTCGCCTCGGCGGCCCTGACCGGCGCGTTCGCTGTGTTCGCCGGGTTGGCGGCCAGGCGGTAGCCGCGCTCGGCCTTGCTGGGGGTTTCCGGATGCAGCGGCAGATCTTTCTGCAGGGCGATGGCCACTGCGAACAGGTCGGCAACGCTGCCTTCGAGCAGTTCGAGCTCGACTTCGCAGATCGTCTCCTGACGTCCGTCGGCGTCGATTTTTCCGCGGTCCAGTGCGACCTCGATACGGGTCCCCTCATTTGGCGCCAGGAGCCAGCTGAGGCGCGTGAAGTCGGTGGTAAACACCGGCACCAGTTCGCTCGTCGCAGCTTCGAGAAAGCTGCGCAGCTTCGGCGTGTCAACGTGCGAAAAATCGAAGTCGCCCGGCTGGCTGGGGACCTCCCACTCGTTGCGTTGTGCCAGGCCTCCGGGTGATGGCGCTTGGCTCTTGACGGTCAGCAGCCACTCCGTGCCTTTCTTGCGATAGCGCACGGCGATGCGCTTGGCTTCAAGTCGCCGGTCGGGCGTGTCGTAGTAGGTATTGATCAGTTTCTGTCGGTGCGACGGGGTATCCGCGAGGACCGGGTGTGTCGGCAGCCTTCGCGCCGCGCTGGCAGGAATGCTCAGCTTGATCTCGGTTTCCAATGCCATTAATGGGGTCTCCTCGTTAAATTGTCATGGGTGCGGCAGATTTCAGAGATCATAGTTGCGCAGTTCATCAACATCGGCGATGTGGATTTTTCGACCGTCGACGGCGATCAGGTTTTTTTCCGAAAGTTCGTGCAGGATGCGCGAGAAATGTTCCTGCGTCAGATTGAGACGCGAGGCGATGACGCCCTTGTTGGTCGGCAGCGTGACGGTAATCACCTTGTCACCCTTTTCACTTTCCTCGCGCAACAGGTAGCCAATGATTCGTCGGCGACCCGAATGCAGCGAATAGGACTCGACGTCGTTCATCAGTTGGTGCAAGCGCATGGCCAGTCCGGCGATCATCTTGCGGCCGAGCTTGGGGTCGGCATCCAGTTCTTCGTTGATCGCCGCCTTGGAGATGTGCAGTAGCAGCGAGTCGGCGAGCGCCTGCGCATAGACCATGAACGGCTTCTCGGTGAACATGACTGCTTCGCCGAAAGTTTGTCCCTGCGGCAGGATGTCGACGACTTTTTCGCCGCCTTGCGGCGAAGTGAATGCCAGCTTCACCTGGCCATAGACGATCAGGTAAAAGCCGGTCGGTGTGTCGCCCTTGTGGAACAGGATGTCGCCACGCGTGGCTTTGATTTCGCGTGTGCCGCGGGCAAGGCGCGCAATTTCCGCTTTCTCCAACTCGTTGAACAGTGGTACGTGCGCCAGTAGCGCTTCAATGTTGATGCCGGGTTGGGACGAATGCATAAGCAGTTTCCGAAACGGTCAGCCAGAAGCAGAAGTTACTGCGGGCAGCAATATTCGCATGTGTACTCGCCGGGAGCAAGCTACGCTCAGCCGCAGCACCTCGACGGGTGCCAAGGAATGACATGTACATTGGCAGAGCCAAACGCCGGGCGGCGCAGCGCGTTTGGCATATCGCATCGCCTGGTCGTATACTCGGCCGATTTTTTGCGTGAGGCAATTGTGGATTCGCACATGGTGACGCTTGCTTCGGAAGCACCTCTAGTGCCAGAAATCGCTGCTGGCACGCCCGCCAGCTTGGCGCGTGCCTGGTTGTGGTTGGGGGTAATGGCGCTGATCGGCTCTGGTTTGTTGGCGGTGCTGCTGGTCCTGTCACGAACGCCGGGCATTCAGGATGTCTTCCCGCTCAAGGATTTGTTCCGTGCTGCGCTGGTGGTGCACGTCGACCTGTCGGTGGCGGTGTGGTTCATGGCTTTTGCCGCGGTCATCTGGTGTGCCGTCGGTGCTGCCGGTCTGGCGTGGCTGGGCTGGAGCGGTTTCGCCCTGGCGGCCTTGGCTACCGCGCTGATGACCGTTTCACCGTTCTTCCCGGGCGCCGAGCCGGTACTCAACAACTACATCCCGGTGTTGAAGCAGCCGCTGTTTTTTACCTCGCTGTGGATCTTTGCCGTCGGCATCACCCTGACGGTAATGCGCGCGTTGATCACCACCTGGCCGCAACGCTTTCTCGGTGAGCCGCTACGCCTTGGCGCTTTCCTGGGTGCGGTCGCCGCTTTCCTGGCGCTGGCCGCATTCTACTGGTCGTGGTTGCTGGTGCCGGAGGTCGAGGGAACGATCTATTACGAAGTGATGTTCTGGGGCGGTGGTCACACCCTGCAATTTCAGCACGCACTGCTGATGGTTGTCGCCTGGCTGTGGATCGCCGCAGCGCTCGGCCGCCCGTCGGCGGCATCGCCGCGTGCGGTGTCGGTGCTTTTCCTGGTCGCCGCGTTGCCGCTGCTGGCGGTGCCAGCCATCTATCTGTTGTTGCCGGTCGGTGAGCTGCCGCATGTCGAGCTTTTCGCCAAGCTGATGGAGTGGGGTCATCCCTATATGGGACCGCTGATCCTGCTCGGCGCTTTGTCCCTGTGGGGCGTGCGTTCCTTGCCCGCGACACCGGCCAGGTCGGCGTTTGTCGCTTCCTTCACCCTGTTTGCGCTTGGCGGCGTTCTTGGCTATATGATCCACGGCGTCAATGTCGTCATTCCGGCGCACTATCACGGTTCGACGGTCGGCGTGACGCTGGCCTTCATGGGCCTGGCTTACGTGCTCCTGCCACGCCTCGGTTTCGGTGCGCCAGAGGGACGCATGGCGCTCTGGCAGCCCTATGTCTATGGCGGCGGGCAACTGATTCATGTCCTCGGCCTGGCCTGGTCGGGAGGCTACGGCGTGCAGCGCAAGGTCGCCGGTGCCGAGCAGATGCTGACCACGCTGCCGCAGAAGATCGGCATGGGGATGATGGGCCTCGGCGGCCTGATCGCCGTTATCGGCGGCCTGATGTTCGTTCTGGTGTGTCTAAAAGCGATGTCATGGCGGCGCGCGCAGGCCGCAGAAAAGGTGGAAAAGGAGCGGCGGCCATGAATCAGCGGCGTGCGCTGTGGGTGGCGGTAGTCGCTGGCGTATTGACTGTGGCCACCGTCGCGCTGCTCGCCTACCGCGTCCTGGTTCTCGGCGGATTGCCGCCCGGCGACACCATTCCCGACAGCCTGCGCTCGCCACCACAACTCTCGCCGGAAGCAGCGCAGGCCGAAGTTGACGCGATCATGACGCTGACTCTCGACGATCTCGATGGCCGCCCGCAGGCCATGGCGCAGTGGCGGGGCAAGATCCTGGTGGTCAATTACTGGGCCAGTTGGTGCAAACCTTGCGTCGAAGAAATGCCGGTTTTTTCCCGCCTGTACAGCCGCTACGCCGCGCAGGGCGTGCAGTTTGTCGGCATTGGCATCGACGAAGTCGACAAGCTGCGCAGTTTCGTCAAGGCGACGCCGGTTTCCTATCCGCTGTTGCTGGGCGGCAAGAACGCCGGCGAGACGCCGGGGCTGCAGGTCAAGGCGCTGCCGTATACGGTGGTCATCGGGCGCGATGGGCGTTTCGCGAGCAGTCGCCTGGGGCGGCTGGATGAGGCGACACTCGAGCCGATGCTGAAGGAGCTGATCGGAAAGTAAGCGGGCTAAGCTGGTTTAGCTGGTTAGCTGGTTAGCTGGCGGTCGCTGCTGACCGATCGCGGCGGCGAGCATCGGACACGCCGGCTAGCTACGGCCGGGGTGCGAGCGGTCTGCGTTGACCTGAGCGCGGTGAAGTTGCAGTTGGCCGTCCGAACGCGTGGCGCGCAGAGCAAAGTCGAAGCGATCGGCGTGCGCGCAGAGGCTGAGATCGCTGGCCGGTAGGTTGGCGTTGCTGTCGGCCTGAAAGCGCCGCCCGAAATCGGAGTTGCGCACGCGGGCGGCGTACACTTCCGGATCGGGGTCTTCGCCGCGGAGCAGCGCTTCCATGTAGTCTGCGCAGGCGATGTCCTCGTCACCATCGCGGTCGACCCATTCGCCGGTGATCACGAAACACACCTCGGCAGGCTGCAAGGCGAGCAGCACCTGTGCGGTCGCCCGCCCGAGGACCAGGCTGCCGGCGAACAAGGCGCGGCACGAGCTGAATCGCAGCAGCCCGCGAACTCCCGCGGCGGTTGTCTGAATGAGCGGTCGACCGGCCAGCTTGGCGCCCTGCAAGGCTGAAGGCGAATTGCCGAAGTCGAAGCCGGGTATCGGGTCGCCACCGCCTACCGCGCCAGTGGTCAGAGCGTCGGGCAGGGCGCGTTGCAGCTGGAAGGCTGCGGAGATCGTTTCCACCGGGTAAATGGTACTGGCGCCAGCAGCGAGAGCGTAGGCGGCCGTCGAGAAAGAACGCAGCACGTCAATCACCACCACGGCATCCTCGGGCTCGTGTTGTCCGGGATCGAGGCGGTTCAGGAAGAGGCGGCGGGTGTGCATGCTTGCTTCAAACCCCTGTTCAAAAAGACGAAAAAGACGAAAGCGACGAAAGCGACGAAAGCGACGAAAGCGACGAAAGCGACGATTCAGGCTTCAAGGCGAATCAATGAACGCGCGCAGATCGCGGACGAAGCGATCGCGCTCCCACTGGTGCGGCGAGTGGTCAGTGCCTGCGTAGACATGCAGGATGGCACCGGCGATGCGGTTCTTGACGTAGTGTGCCGTCTCGCTGCGGTAGTAATTGCTGTCGCCGCCGTAGACCAGTAGCGCCGGGATGTCGATGCGTTCGAGAGCAGACCGGTAATCGGCTTCGGTCAGGCTTTCCCAGCAGGCGATCAGTGGCGCCGGATCCTGCGCGCTCAGCCACTGCCGCGCTTTATCCAGACCGGGCGAGTTTTCGTGATACTTCTGCCTGGCGCGGACATTGAGTCCCATGCCGCCAAGCCTAAGAACCGATTCGGCGAAGTCGTCTTCCAGATGCTTCAGGAAGGCTTGCGACTGCTCACGGTCGAAGTTGCCGTAAATGCCGTTGGACCAACTGTCATCGGTCAGCAGTTTTGGCGACTGGTCGATGAAGACCAGCTTGTGCAGATTCCGGCAACCGTGTTCGCCGATGTACTGCCAGAGAGTCAAGGCACCCATCGAGTGGCCGACGACCACCAGTTCGTCGAGTGCATAGTTTTCGATCAGGTTGTTCAGGTCTTGCGCCATGCGCTGCACGGTAGGCACCGTGGCTTGCGTCAGGCGATGGCCACCATGGCCACGGGCATCCCATCGGAATACGCGGTGGTGGGCGGTCAGTGCTTCGAGGAAGGGCTGCCATTCGCGGTGGCTGGCGGTCCAGCCGTGCAGCATGAGGATTGGCGAGCCATCGCCGGAAACCTGTACGTGGATTTTTTCGCCATCGTCGGCAAAGAAATGCGTCATGGAAAGGGATCAGCAGGGAAAAATGCCAGGGTGTCACAAGCAGGTGACAACGGCAACTATAATTGCCATCTCAGCAGAAAGGTTTGGCTGTCAATTGCCGAGCGAGGAAATCCTCGAAATTTTCGCCACCGATCTGGATCTGAACGCCCAGGGACTCGACGTCTGGCTGGGCGCTCGCTCAGCGCCCGGTAACGCGTCGAAAGAAGCGGCGTCGCGCGGGCGGCAATAGTTCGGGTGCAGCCGTCGCCGCAGTCGCCGCTGTCGACGTTGAGCGCTGGTCCACTGGCGTGGCAAACATCGCATTCAGCGCCGCCATCGCCCCGGCACGAGCGGCCGCCTGCGAGCCGAACTGACCTGGTGGCGCAAACAGTGGGCAATACTGGTAGGCGGGAACTTCGGCACTCGCATCATCGTCGGCAATGAACTCCAGCGGGCCGATCGGGAAAACAATGTGACAACGCTCACCGGACGGCCGGTCTGACCAAAGATCGCCGCCGCCGGGCAAGATGAAAAGATTGATGAACCAGGGCGTGATCACTGCCCCTACCCAATCACCAAGCATGCCGTCGCGGCTGTGTTCGCCACTGTCCGCAGAGCGTGCTGAGGTGTCGCAGTCCAACTCCAGCTCCAGCTCCAGCTCCAGCTCCCGCTCCAGCCTGCTGGCACTCGCCGCCGCCAGCCAGCGACGGAAACCGACGGCTTCGACGGACAGGGCGAGGTTGACGAAGGGCAGGTCGCGCATGCTGGCCAGCCAGATGCGGCGGTACATCGCTTCGAGGCGTTCGGCCGGGTTATTGGTGATCGCTTTCGCGGGAGGGGGCTGAGGAGCCTGGAAAGCTGCCTTGCGAATGCCGGTGGTCATGGAAGCGGGCTCCGTGTTTGCCTCGGGGTGTTGAGATCGGAAAAATGCTTCGCGGCGTCGTAGTCGCCGGCGCGCGAGGCTGCAAGCGCGGCAAGCGCGTCTTCGATCAAGGCCAGCTCGCGGTCGTCAAGGACCTCCCTGGCGAGACCGAGTGAGACCAGAATCCACGTTCCGACCGGTTGTGGGCCGATCAACATCAGGTTGACGCGCTCGCGCCGCAGTGCGCTTCCCTGCCGTCGCTCGGCGATAGCGAAGTCACCGTTTTCGTCCGCCAGGGCGACCAACTGCAGCGGGATCGACAGGCACATCAGGCCGCCTCGGCAGTCAATGTGAAAGTCGCGTACGCGACTCACGAACCTCCCTTCTCCCCCCGCGGGAGAAGGGCCGGGAAAGAGGGGGGCGGTCGTGACTATCGCCATCCGGGGTATCTCGGCAGGTCGTGACCGTCAACTGCGGGACGCGGATTCCCAGCGTCGCCAGTTCATCGACCACCATGCGCAGGACGGTCGGGATGACGTTTTCAACTTCCGGGCTAAGTTCCATTCCCAGCGCCAGCGAACGTGGCTGGGCGCCGAGAATGGCCGTGTATTTCGGTGCTTTGCCGAGCAGTTCCAGGGTCGCCAGCACATCGCAAAGGCCGATCTGGTGTGGTGACAACCTGGTCTTGAAGAACACCGGCACGGCGTCACCAAGCAGCCGGATGGGCGTGCCGGGTGGCTGACCACCACGAATCGCGTCGACCATGATCAAGGCGTCGAGATCCTCAAGCGCTTCGAGCATTTCCATGCCGCAGGTACCGCCGTCGATGATTTCGACCGCGGCGGGCAGCGAGTAAGCCAGCGGCAGGCGTTCGATGGCGTGCACGCCGAGCCCTTCATCGCTGAGCAGAATGTTGCCGACACCCAGTATGACGACGCGCATGTTCAGCCCCATCCCGTGCGTACGATCGGAGCTCTGCCAGTCGCCATCACGCCGCCTTGACCTTGACGACCTGCCGTTTCTCGGTGTCGACCACATGGACCGCGCAGGCCAGGCAGGGATCGAAGGAATGCACGGTGCGCAGTACTTCGAGCGGCTGATCCGGGATGGCTACCGGTGTGCCTGCCAGGCAGGCCTCATAGGCGCCGGGCGCATCCGCTTCGTTGCGCGGTGCGGCATTCCAGGTGGTCGGAACCACACACTGGTAGTTCTTGATCTTGCCGTCGTCAATGACCACCCAATGCGAAAGGACGCCGCGCGGTGCTTCGTGGATGCCGACTCCGGCGATTTCATCCTTCGGAAAGACCGGTTTGTTGAAAGTCGTCAGATCCCCCTTGGCCATGTTGGCCAGCAGCAGATCCCATTGCAGCGCCAGTTCGTCGACCTGCACCGCGCAAGCGACGGCGCGCGCCGCATGGCGGCCGATCGTCGAGTGCAGGGCGTCGAGACCGACTTTGCTCCTGGCGACCGCGGAGACCAGCTCCAGCGCCTGCGTGGCGTAGGTGATGGTCGGCTGGTGCTGGGCGGCGACCATCGCCAGCACGCGTGGCAGTGGACCGACCTGCATCGGCTGGCCGTAGAAGGTCGGAGATTTCAGCCACGAGTACTTGCCTTCGTCCTCGAAGTCGGTGTATTGGGGTCTGGTTTCGCCTTTGTAGGGATGTAGCGGGCCCTTGCCACCTTCGTACCAGGAGTGCTTCACGGATTCGGCGACGCCGTCCTTGAAATAGGCGTCGTCGTGGGTCTTGATCTCCTTGAAGCTGCTCAGGTCGCCAGCGGCAATGTGTCCGCCGGGCAGGGCGAAGCGGGTGTTCTTGCCGTCGAGCGGGATATCCGGCACCGAAACGTAGTCCACGATGCCGCGTCCGATGGTCGTCCACTCGGGGTAGAAGCCACCGATCACGGCGACGTCGATCAGGTACACGTTCTTCACGAAATCACTGAGCTGGTCGATCCAGCCTTTCACCGCCAGCAGGCGTTCGACGGTCAGCACCGACTGCGAATCGATGGACAGCGCGTTGGCGACGCCGCCCACGGCGACGTTCTGAATATGCGGGGTCTTGGCGCCGAGGATGCTGACGATCTTGTTGGCGTAGCGCTGCACTTCCAGCGCCTGCAGATAGTGGGCGACGGCGATCAGATTCACTTCCGGCGGCAGCTTCATCGCCGGGTGGCCCCAGTAACCGTTGGTGAAAATTCCCAGTTGTCCGGTGCCGACAAAGCCCGTCAGGCGTTCCTTGACGCGGGTGAATTCGGCCTTGCTGTTGCCCGGCCAGCTGGACAGGCTTTCGGCCAGGGCTGCCGCCTTGCCGGGGTCGGCCTGCAGGGCGCTGGTGACATCGACCCAGTCGAGTGCCGAGAGATGGTAGAAATGCACGATGTGATCGTGGACCGCGTGCGCCAGAATGATCATGTTGCGGATGTACTGGGCATTGAGCGGGATTTCCATCTGCAGCGCGTTCTCGACGGCGCGCACCGAGGCGATGGCATGGACCGTGGTGCACACGCCGCAGATGCGCTGGGTGATGGCCCAGGCGTCACGCGGATCGCGACCGACGAGGATGGTTTCGACGCCGCGCCACATCTGGCCGGAAGCCCACGCTTGCTTGACCTCGCCGCCGTCGACCTCGACATCAACACGCAGGTGACCTTCGATTCGCGTGACCGGATCAATCGTGACTCGTTGCGACATTTTCTTGTCTCCCGAAAAGGGCCTTAGCTGTGGGTGGGCTGTGCATACGCTTCTTCACGCGGCAGAACCGGGAAGCGGCGGGTGATGACGATGTAGCCGAGGACTTCGGCGGCGAAAATGCCGATGGTCACCAGCAGTTCCGGGACCGACGGGAAATAGGTCCAGCCAGGTCCGGTATCGAAGGCGATCAGGAAGCCGTTCAGGCGCAGCAGGATGCCGCCAAGCATGACCGCGACGCCGGCCAGGAAGAGGCGCGCCGGATTGCGTCGCGCCTCGACGCTGCGGATGAGCAGGAAGGGGGCGATGAAGCAGGCGTTCTCGATCCAGAAGCTCAGGGCGATGAAGGTGGGCTGGAAAGCCTGCCCCAGCACGCCGCGCGCGATGAGGTCGGCAAAACGGACGAGCAGGTAGAAGCCCATGATGCCGAGCATCACTCTGGCCATCGGATTGAGCATCGATATTTCGACCTGGCGCCGATAGGCCGATGCGGCGACGCAGGACTCGAAGAGCACGACGCCGTAGCCGAGGATGATCGCCGAGAGCAGGTAGATCAGCGGCTGCATCGGTGTTTGCCAGAGCGGGTTGACCTGGCCGCCCATGACCACCAGCATCGTCCCCAGCGACGCTTGGTGCATCATCGGCAGGACGATGCCGAGGGCAATGAAGAAGAACAGCAGCTTGCTCAGTTTGCGGTGCGCTTCGTGCAGGCCCAGCTTTTCCAGGAATACCGGCGAGAATTCGATCCACATGACGATGATGTACAGCATGATGCAGGCGGCGACTTCGAACATCACCGAATTGACGTTGAAGTAGCCCGGCCAGAAGATATGCCAGAAATTCCACCAGCGACCGAGGTCGAAAGTGATCGCCGCACCGGCCAGGGTGTAGCCGAAGAGGCTGCCGAGCAGTGCCGGGCGCACCAGTGGATGGTACTGACCCTTGTTGAAGATGTAGACCAGCAAGGCCACCGAGAAGCCGCCGCAGGCCAGCGCCGAGCCGATGAAGACGTCGACCACCACCCAGGCGCCCCAGGAATAGCCATCGTTGAGGTTGGTGGTGGCGCCGAGGCCGAAGATCAGGCGCACCAGAATGATCGTCGCCATGACCGCTATCAGAACGCCGCAGACCAGCGTCGTGGCGTTGAGCAGGCTGCCGCCAACAGGTGCCGGTCGGGCGTGTTGTTGAGTGCTCATGATCCCTCCTTCCCTGCCTTTTTCGCCGCGGCCTGAGCACCCTCATCATCCTCTTCGTGATGAACGTTGCGCTTGGCGACGTAAGTCATTGCACCGAGGACGGCAAAGGGCATCAGCAGGCCGCCGTAAAGCGTGTGCTGGATGGTCTCGGAAGTTGCTGCCGACGACTTGGGCGGAAGATTCGGCATGCCGACTTTTTCGAAAGCCACTGCCGAGAGCTTGAGCACCTGCGTACCGCCGTATTCGGTTTCTCCGTAAACGTGCTGCTGGTAGTGACCGACATAGCCTTCGTAACTTTGCTCCGGGCCGCCGTCGATGCTGCCGCGCGGGTAGCGGGTAATGCTGCCGGCAGAGAGCGCCAAGCGGCGCTTGGCTTCGCTCAACAGATCGCGGGTGCGACCGTGCAGGGTCGCGCCGGTCGGGCAGACTTCGGCACAGGCCGAGTAGTGGCCGTCGGCGACGCGATGCCGACACAGTTCGCACTTGCCGATTTCGCCAGTTGGCGAGTCGTACTGGTACTTGGGAATACCGAAGGGGCAGGCGACAACGCAGTAGCGGCAACCGACGCAGGCGTCGGGATCGTAGGCGACGACGCCGGTGACCGGATCCTTGGTCATCGCCGTCACCGGGCAGGCCGAAACGCACGAGGGGTCGGCGCAGTGCATGCACGAAGTCTTCATGAACGCATAACCGTTGATCTCGGCGTCCTTGGTGGTCATCGTGCCGTGGCGGTACATCTTGATGATGTTGAAGGTGTTGCCGCTGGTATCGAGCGGCGTATCCCACAACTTGTCGGCGGTCGAGAACTCGGGCGGATTGTCGTTGGCCTGCTTGCAGGCAGCCACGCAGGCCTTGCAGCCAATGCACAGGGTCGCGTCGTAGAGCAGGCCGAGCGCCTCGGGCGGGCGCTGATAGGTGTCGCGCGCCGCCGCCGGCGTGCTGAGCGTGCTGAGGGTGCCGCTGGCGACGGCCGTGCCGGCGGCGCTGAGGCATCCTTTCAGGAACTTGCGACGGGTGTTTTCGCCGCTGCTCGGTGCAGGCTTCTCGGTACGCATCTCAGACCTCCGTTTTCTCGCGCGCAGCCCTGGCTCGTTCCGCTTCCGCGGCCTGGTGGGAAAGGCCCAGATTGCGCGCGACCATTGCCCCGGCGCCGGCGGCGGCGCCAGCGACGGCTGCCAGCAGCGACGCCGAGCCAAGCGTGGCGCCGACGCCCTGCTCTTCGACGATGCGCGGATATTGCTGCGGCGGCTCGGCGTTCTTCACTTTCGAGAGCATGTGGATCGGCTTGCTGAAACCGACGCCCTGTTCGGTGCAGCCGATGCAGGGATGGCCGCAGCCGACCGGCCAGGTGCCCGCGCCGGCGTCACCGAACAGCGCCGTCGGGCAGTTGGCGTAGGTTTCCGGGCCCTTGCAGCCGAGCTTGTAGAGGCAATAGCCTTTGCGGTGCCCTTCATCGCCAAACTGCATGGCGAAGCGGCCGGCATCGAAGTGCGCGCGTCGTTCGCAGTTTTCATGGATCAGGCGCGAGTAGGCGAATTTCGGTCGGCCCAGTTCATCGAGCGGTGGCAGCGCAGCAAAGGTGAGGAAGTGCACCACCGTGGCCAGGAAGTTGTAGGGGTTCGGCGGGCAACCGGGAATCGTCACTACCGGTTTGCCAAGGACATCGGCGACCCCGGAAGAACCGGTCGGGTTGGGAGCGGTCGATGGCATGCCGCCCCAGCTGGCGCAGGAGCCAATGGCGATCACCGCTGCTGCATCGGCGGCGCACTCCCTGGTCAGTTCAATCGCCGTCTGGCCGCCGACCTTGCAGTAGATGCCGCCGTCGCGGGTCGGAATGGCCCCTTCGACGACCAGCAGGTAGGCGCCCTTGTTCGCGGCCATGGCCGTTTTGCGTGCCTGTTCGACCTGATGGCCGGCGGCGGCAAACAGGGTTTCATGGTAGTCGAGCGAGATGACGTCGAGGATCAGCCTTTCCAGGGTCGGATGTTCGGCACGCAGCAGCGACTCGGTACAGCCCGTACATTCCTGGAAGTGCAGCCAGATCACCGAAGGCCGCTTCTTGCTAGCCACCGCTTCGGCGACCGCTGCCTCGGCACCGGGCGGCAAGCCCAGGCCGGCGGCGAGGGTGGCGCAGAACTGCAGGAAGTCGCGCCGCGGCATGCCGAGTCGCTTGCTCGCGTCGACGATCGTCGTCTTGGCTTCCAACTGCAGCAGACGGGTGTTTGCCATTTTCCTGCCCCCTTATCTCGCTATCTGCTTCTCTTCGCCCGACTGGTGGTCGGGGAAATTCACGGCAGCACACCAGAAAACATTCAAAGCATTCAAGCGAAGATGCTTACAAGAAGCGTGCCAGCTAGAAATCAGCCAATAAAGCAGAGGCATGTGCGCCTTTGCCGGCCATGGGAGGGGAAGGCAGGTTTGCGCATGGGTTGATAAATGGAAACCTTGTTTCCACTTCACTAGCCGCCCCGCGTCTGCCGAGCAGCCTTCCTGCTCTGCGCGTGAGCGTTGCACCGCGTTTCGATTCGCCCTAGGATCGGCGCATGAAACGATCACTCGCCGCCCACAGTGCCAGCATCCCGGACAGGCGACCGCTGCCGGGCGCGGTGAGCGCCCCCGGCTGCCTACCGGAAGCAGGAGGGTCGGCGTTCGCAGGTGTCGATGAAGCGGTGTGGATCGAGGTGATCCACAAGATGGACGAGGTGTACAACGACCTTCTGCAATACGAGGTGGTGCTCGAGGAGAAGAACGCCGCGCTCGAGGACTCGCAGCAGTTTATCGAGAGCGTTCTGGCGTCGATGTCGGACATTCTGATCGTCTGTAATCGCCATGGCGCGATCGACGAGGTCAACGACTCGCTGCGCCGCTTCATCGGCCAGGATGAAGGCGAGTTGCGCGGCCGGCCGGTGTGCGAGCTTTTTGCCGACGAGGCGTCGCGGCAGCGCGCCCGCGATTTCTTTTCGGCAGCTCGCCCGGCAACGGTTCAGGACTGCGAGCTACGCATCATGGGGCGAGATGGCAGCCCGCTACCGGTCTCTCTGAACTGCACGCCGCGCCTTTCGGGAACCGGCAAGCTGGTCGGCATGGTGCTTACCGGTCGCCCGGTCGGCGAACTGCGCCGCGCCTACCATGCGCTGCGGCAGGCGCACGAAGACCTCAAGCGTACCCAGCAGCAGCTTCTGCAGGCCGAGAAAATGGCGTCGCTCGGTCGTCTGGTCGCCGGTGTCGCGCACGAACTCAATAACCCGATCAGTTTTGTTCTCGGTAATGTGCTGGCCATCCGCCGTCACACGGCGCGCCTGCAGACCTATCTCGAAGCGGTGCACAGCGCGCCTGGCGAGCGAACGGCGGAACTGGAAGAGCTGCGTCAGGAATTGCGCATCGATCGCATTCTGCAGGACCTCAATCCGCTGCTCGACGGAATGACCGAAGGTGCCGAGCGGACCCGCGACATCGTCGATGGCCTGAAGCGTTTCTCGGCCATTGATCGCCGCGCCGACCAGGCCTTCAATCTGGCCGCCGTGGTCGGGCGCGCGGTGCGTTGGGTGGCGCGCTCGGGCAGGCGCGATTTTTCCGTCGAGGTCGATCTGCCGAGCGAGTTGCCGGTCATCGGCTCTTCCGGGCAAATGCAGCAGGTGCTGATGAATATCGTCCAGAACGCCTGCGACGCGACCGCTGGCTGCGCTGCGCCGACGCTCGAAATCAGTGCCGAACAGTGCGACGCCGTGATCATCCTGCGCTTTGCCGACAATGGCCCGGGAATTACCGAGGCCAACCTGGCGCGTCTCTTCGATCCCTTTTTCACTACCAAGCCGGTCGGGCAGGGGACTGGTCTCGGGCTGTCGATCAGCTACGGGATCGTCGAACGGCACGGCGGCCGCCTGGAAGCGGCGAACCGGCCGCAAGGCGGTGCCCTGTTCACCCTGAGCCTGCCTCTGGCGCCGCGCTAGCCTGGTTAGCTGCCGGTCATCTCACGCGCATTAATCCAGTGGTCGAAGTCCTCGCCACTGACGTACCCCAGCTCCAGCGCTGCTTCGCGTAGCGTGCTGCCGGCCTGGTGTGCGCGCTTGGCGATCTCGGCGGCGCGGTCGTAGCCGATGTGCGGTGCCAGCGCGGTGACCAGCATCAGCGAGCGCTCCAGCAACTCGCCGATGCGTTCGCGTCTGGCCTCGATGCCGCCAGCGCAGTGCGCCTCGAAGCTGCTCATGCCGTCGGCCAGCAAGCGCACACTTTGCAGAAAGTTGTGGGCGATCAGCGGCTTGAAAACATTCAGTTCGAAGTTGCCGGAGGCGCCGCCGATGCCGATTGCGACGTCGTTGCCCATCACCTGGCAGCAGAGCATGGTCAGCGCCTCGCACTGCGTCGGGTTGACCTTGCCGGGCATGATCGAACTGCCTGGCTCGTTTTCGGGAATACTGATCTCGCCGAGGCCGCAGCGTGGTCCCGATGCCAGCCAGCGGATATCGTTGGCGATCTTCATCAGCGCGACGGCCAGCGTCCTGAGCGCGCCGTGTGCGGCGACCAGGCCATCGTGCGCCGCCAGCGCCGCGAACTTGTTGCTTTCCTCGACAAAGGGCAGGCCGCTTTCGCGGGCGAGTTCCGCGCTCACGCGCGCGCCGAAGTCCGGGGCCGTGTTGAGGCCGGTGCCGACCGCGGTGCCGCCGATGGCCAGCGGGTACAGCGAGGCCAGGGCGTCTTCGATTACCGCTTCGGCATGCTCGAGTTGGGCGACGTAGCCGGAAAACTCCTGACCCAGGGTCAGCGGCGTCGCGTCCTGGAGATGGGTGCGGCCGATCTTGACGATGTCCGCAAAAGCTGCCGATTTGGCTGCCATGGTTGTGCGCAGCCGGGCCAGTGCCGGCAGCAGTGCGCGCGTAATGCCGAGTACCGCGGCCACATGCATGGCCGTCGGGAAGACGTCGTTCGAGGACTGGCCGCGATTGACGTCGTCATTGGCGTGCACGCAGCGCTTGTCGCCGCGTTCGCCACCGAGCAGTTCCGAGGCACGGTTGGCGAGGACCTCGTTGATGTTCATGTTGCTCTGCGTACCCGAGCCGGTCTGCCAGACCGAGAGCGGAAACTCCTGGCGATGGCCGCCGAGCAGGATTTCCTCGGCGGCGGCAGCGATCGCCGTTGCCTTGCTCTCCGCCAACAGCCCGAGCTCGCAGTTCACACGCGCGCAGGCCGACTTGACGGTGGCGAGGGCGAGCACCAGCTCCTCGGGCAGGCGCTCGCTGGAGATGTCGAAGTGTTCGAGTGAGCGCTGCGTCTGCGCTCCCCAGAGGCGATCGTTGGCGACCTCGATGCTGCCGAACGAGTCCTGTTCCCGGCGCGTCGTGCTCATTGCCGGTAGCGCCGCGGCTGGGGATTGGTGTGTGGGAATCGGCGCATCGCTTTTCTCCTGACTGATGGAAGCGCGAATCATAGCTTCCAGGCGTGGCCACGGCTAGTAAGGGCCCGCCACGGGTTTCGGCCGATTTGTCGCAAAATAAATGTTTAGTTGTCACTTACTAAAAAAATAGGTGCATCTCGGCTGGGCGCGTGCTATGGTTACTCCATGGTTAATCGACTGGCACGTTACGAATTCAGCGAACGACTCGCCGACCTGCTCGGCGAGTCGCGGCGCGACCTGCGCTTTCGGGTCACCCTGATGGTCACCGGCGGGCTGGTGGCTCCCGGCCCGCGCGGTCGTGGTTCGCCGCCGGCGACGCCGCAGTACGCGGCGCAGTTGTTGATCGGCGCAATGGCGGCACCGCAGCAGGCGCAGACCATCGAAGCCATCCGCTGCTATGAGGATTTGCGGCCGGCGGTGGTCGCGCCGGGGGGGAATACGCCGCGTGTCCTCTTCGGTCCGGCAGTCGCCACGGTCGACGCCGAGGAGCAACCGGCGGCGGCAATTGGCCTGGACGGCATGCGTTTTGGCGAAGCGCTGGCTCAGCTGCTGGAGCTGGCCTGTGCCGAGGAGACGCGCGCAATCGTTGCCGGCGAACTTTTTGGCGTCTGGATCAACCGCGGTTGTCCGGTTGCCTCACTGCAATTCAGCGCCTGGTGGCAGGGCCGCCGCGCCGTCTTCAGTCACACCTATGGCCTGGCCCCGGGCGCTGCCCCGCCGGCCTGGCTTGACCCCCAGCGTGGTGGATTGGTCGATCCAGGGCTGTTCCACACCGTTTTCCTGCCGGTCCGCAAATTGATCGAGATCGGTTCGCTTACCACCTTGTCCGATGACAGGAGTAGTCCAATGCTGAACAAACTGGGCAACAAAATGGCCGCCATTGCGAATATGGCAAAACTCGCTGCCAAGACGCCGCACGGAAGTCGCTGGGAGAAGCTTCTCTCGACGCTGGCCTCGGTAAAAGCCTGGTCCGACCAGGTCGACGCACAGGAAAGCCGCTTGCGCGAAGTCAGCGCCTTCGGCAGTAATCCCGGTGAATTGAAGATGTACACCCATCTCCCCGAGGGCCTGCCAGCGAACGCCCCGCTGGTCGTCGTCCTGCATGGCTGTACGCAGAGCGCCGCCTCCTACAACAAGGGCAGTGGCTGGTCGACGCTCGCCGATCGGCATGGTTTCGCGCTGTTGTTTCCGCAGCAGCAATGGAACAATAATCCACTGTGCTGCTTCAACTGGTTCCGCCCCGAAGACAACGAACGCGAACGCGGCGAGGCGCAGTCGATCGTACAGATGGTCGACAAGATGGTCGCCGAGCACGGCCTCGATGGTCGCCGGGTCTATGTCACCGGCACCTCGTCCGGTGGCGCCATGACGGCGGTGATGATGGCCAGCTATCCGGAAGTCTTTGCCGGTGGCGCGGTCATCGCCGGGGTGCCCTACCGCACGGCCAAGGGCTTGCAGGAAGGGCTGGAGAGCATTTTCCAGGGGCGCGTACGGTCTGGCCAGGAATGGGGGGCGCTGGTGCGCGCCGCGTCTGCACACCAGGGGCCGTGGCCGACGCTGTCGGTGTGGCACGGCGATGCAGACACTGCGGTAAAGCCGGTCAATGCCGAAGAGCTCATCAAACAGTGGGCCGACGTGCACGGACTCGACGCCAGGCCAAGCATCGAGATGCGTGTCGACGGCTATCCGCGCCGGGTCTGGCAGGGCGCGGACGGCGAGGAGTTGATCGAGTCCTACACGATTACCGGCATGTCGCACGGCGCGGCGCTCGATCCCGGACCCGAGCCGCATCAGTGCGGCACCGCGGCGCCGTTCTTCAACGCCGTCGGGATTTCGTCGACCCACCGCATTGCCGATTTCTGGGGCCTGCTTGCCGAGCGCCAGGCAAGCGCACAGGCTCCCGGAGTGGTGGAAGGCGCCCGCGCGGCCGCCGCCGGGGCGCGGGCAGCGAAGGCGGCGCCCGAGTCCGCGGCGGAAACGATAGCGGAGCCTGCTCGGGCGAGCGCCAGTAGTGCCCGGCCCGTCGATGTTGCTGAGCCCCTGCTTCGCGAGGAGCCTTCTGCAGGCGCCGGAAAGGCACATGCGGGGCGCGCTGAAGAGTCGTCCGGTACGGCACATCGCGCCCTGGGTCTCGATGTGCATGGCATCATTTCGGCATCGCTGCAGGCGGCGGGACTGCTCAAGCCGGGCAGTCGGCCACGCAGTTCGGCGCCACTGGGCATCGACGTTCCAGGAATCATTTCCACCGCGTTGGAAGCGGCGGGAGTGCTCAAGGGCGGTGCGCAGCGCTCAGGTCCGTTCAGCCCGTTCAGCCCGGAAACCTTGGGCAGCGCTGGCTGGGAAGGTGCCGGCTGGGATCTGCTGCACGACGATGCGCGGGCTTTTCGCGGCGGCTCGATGCTCTACGGGCATGCCTCGTCAGGCGATTCCGGGGCCGTCGGCGCGCGCGCGCAAGCGATTTCGCGGCGCTTCACGCTCGGTCCGCGGCCGGAGTTGAGCTATGTGCGGCGGCTGGATCTGAACGCTGCGGTCAATGACTACACCAGCGCCAGCTTCAGGGTTCTGGTCGATGGCATCGTCGTCGATGAAGTCACGGCGATCGGCATGGTGCACCAGGAGAACGAGTGGCT
>QPGA01000047.1:24805-29972 GCA_003332265.1 Candidatus Accumulibacter meliphilus | reverse complement strand
TACCAGGCGGCGCAGTCCGGGGCCAACCGCGGCAAGGTGCTGGTGCTGGAAAACGGCATGAAGTTCCACGAGGTGGGCGTGACAAACCGGGACGCGCAATTTCTCGAACTCCGGAAGTTCCAGATCACCGACATCGCGCGGCTGTTTCGCGTGCCGCCGCACATGATCGCGGATCTCGATCGCGCGACCTTCTCGAACATCGAGCAGCAGAGCCTGGAATTCGTGATGCACACGATGACGCCGTGGGCCGAGCGGTGGGAGGCGAGCATCGAGTCGGAGTTGCTCCTTGACGGCGACGATCTGGAAGTCGAGTTCGACTTCGCGAATCTGATGCGCGGCGATGCCGCCAGTCGGTCGTCGTACTACCAGAGCGGGATCCAGAACGGCTGGCTGACGCGCAACGAGGCGCGGATTGCGGAGAACTTGAACCCGCTCGACGGACTGGATGAGCCACTGCGGCCACTGAACATGGTCGAGGAGGGTTCGGCGGAGGATCTGGAGGGCGATGCCGGGCAGGACCAGCGGCCTGCGCAGGATGTGACTGGGCCGCAAGACGATGAAGACGCACAGACGGAATGACGATGGGGATGACACGATGAACCACCACTTGCTGGTTGCTGAATTTCTGGCCACCCCCTGGGCGCTGATGCCCGAGCGACTGAATGCGGTCGCGGCTGTGCTCGCGCGTTGGTCGCTGGACGTTCCGGCTGGTGAGGACGTCCTGGCATCGATCGCCGCTGACCGCAACGTGCGGGAAGCGCGCCGGCAGGCAGCCACCGCAGTTTCCAGCGGCGGAATTGCGGTGCTGCCGCTGTACGGGGTGGTGACTCAACGCGGCAACATGGTCGACGATGTCTCGGGACCGGGTAGCGTCAGCACGCAGCAGTTTGCGTCTGCCCTGCGCCAGGCGCTGGCCGATGATTCGGTCAGCCAGATCCTGATCGACATCGACAGCCCGGGCGGCAGCGTCTATGGCGTTTCCGAACTCGCCGACGAGATCGTCAGCGCCCGGGCACAGAAGCCCGTGGTGGCCATTGCCAACAGTCTGGCAGCGTCGGCTGCTTACTGGATCGGCTGCTCGACGTCGGAGTTCTACGTCACGCCGGGTGGCGAGGTCGGCTCGATCGGCGTCTGGCAAGCGCACTTCGACTACTCGCAGGCGTTTGCCGCCGAAGGCATCCAGCCGACGCTGATCTCGGCGGGCAAGTACAAGGTCGAGGGCAATCCGTATGTGCCGCTCGACGAGGAGGCGCAGGGCTTCATGCAGTCGCGTGTGGACGACTACTACGCCAGTTTCACCAAGGCAGTGGCGCACGGCCGTGGCGTGCCGATTGCGCAGGTACGCGACGGGATGGGCCAGGGTCGTGTGCTCGGCGCGGATGCGGCGCAGGCGCAAGGCTTGATCGATGGGGTCGCCACGTTCGACGATGTCGTCAGGAAGATGCGGCGGGATGGCAGCGGGGCTATGAAACCGCGGGCGTCACGTCTGGCGCGGGCGAGGAATGATTTGGTGACTATGTGATTTGGGCACCTCGCCCGTTTGCGGGCGCTATTCCGTTGTGAAGGTAAGGGGCTCCACGTGAGACTGAAAATCGCCCATGCATCGGTTAGTGCCGGGCACGCAGCACCTCACGAGTACCCCACCATCAGCTGGTCTCATTGAATCTTGCGGTTCACGAGTCTTATAGCCCACAATCAGCATGGCTCATCCGACTCCGGCTGGGAGCGCGACCGTAAGCCTTCCACGTGTCCAGATTTCACCAACATTAGAGAGAAACCCCACATGACAGCTTCGCACTACGAATTGCGGTTCCCGGACCTCGGCGGCCTCGAAGCTCCTGAACTGCAGCGGGAGCTTGGACCTACCGCCAAGGTCATCACCCCTGACCGACCGGCAGGCGCGTACGGAGATCTTGGGCTGGTAACTATCGGCGTGATCCTTGGCGCCAAGGTGCTCACCGCTGCTCTGCTGTACTTCGCTAGGAATGAGAGGAAGACCAAGATCCGTCTAACCGCTCAGGTCGTGAGTCCTGACGGAACCATCACCAATATAGCGCTCGAAGTCGATTCCAGCGAGAAGGAGGCGCTGTCTGAGCAGGCAATGAAGCAAATAGCGGCTGCCCTGAAGGTCAAGGCGTCCGATCTTGTCGGCCTGGAATGACTCTCCACTACTCTCCTGGCAGCGCAGCCGCTAGCTTTGTCGAGCTAGTCGGCAATGCGACGGTGCTATCGGGAACGAAACTCACTACTGATGCAGCCAACATCTTTGTGCATCGGGGCAAGTTTCCGATCGAATGCCTGCCATCGGCACTACACGAGTCCGCGCATCACTATTGTTTCTCCATGCCTGTCGGGCACGCCCTGAGCGCCTGCTTCCTGGAGGCCGTCCGAAGCCAGCTGTCCGACAAACCTGGGGACGAGCGCGACGATCATCTTGCCGAAGCTCTCATTCGATACGACATAGTGACGACTGCACTGCGTCCCCTCGCCGAGGGTATAGCACTGTACGCTGAGTTTGATGCGTCCCCTGGAACCTCTCGTGCAGCGATCAGTCCTCCGCTGTCCGACGCCTTCTCGCTCTTTGGCGGGTCCCTGCCCGAATCACTTCGAAGCGGAGGCGAGACAATGGCCAACGCGCTCGACTTTCTTCTGTTCCAAGAGCGGTTAAATGGCGCTACGCCTAAGCGCAGAGAGACAGTTCTCAGTCAAGCATTGGTCGACGACAAGGACGGTTACCTGACTGGATACTGGCTCGTAAAGAACTGGCGCCTGCACTTGATCGACAAGCTCGGATCAGACGCGCTTTTCGACACCGACTTCTACCTGCAGTTCATAGCCAACTACTTCTACGGCGACCTTGATCTGGCCAACCTGATCGTGGACTTCGACCACTATCGGATCCGGGACCTTGCAGGAGTTGACGAAGGACAGCAGGACTTCGCGAACGCGTTCCTACTGCACTTTCAGAAGCGATTGCGGCATCTTGTTCACGACATGCAACGGGAAGACATCGATCGCATGGAGGCCGCCTTCGCTGGCACCAGCGGGTACGCTTATGACGACGTTCAGGTCGTGTTACCCGGACATGCCGAAGTGCGCTTCGATGATTACGCCAAGGTCATTCAGTCATTCGGTCGCCGATTCGTCGAGGTTCAGCCCGCCGAACTCGGTGCAGCGATGGTCCATATTCTCAATGGTCGCCGCTGGATCGCGTACGCAAGCTTCGAGACAAATGTGCGATTGAACGAACACAACCGATTCCTGCTGGGCGAAGGTGAGCACGATTGGAACAGGGTCCTTCCGGTGATCGCCGGGCCGGTCCTCACTCCCGGTTTGAAACAAGGCGAGGCGCGGGGTGTTATCGAGTTGATCCTCGACCGGAATGTCGGCCAAGGAGAACTCCGACGCCTGGTATGGAGAGGTTCGGAACGGGTTTCGGCACTCGAAGACCTCGCCGTTTTATTCGATCCGGCCGCACACCTTCCCGTTCAAAGCCCAAACGACCCGTCGCTTCCGAAATTCTCTTCGGCAAGCATCCGACAGATATTGAAGGGCCTGACCGAGCGGATTCGCGCGGAGTTCGACGACATGACAGCAGCTCCCATAGTCGCTGAACACTGCATGCAACAGGTGATGAACATTCGTAGCCACGTTTACGGGAACCATCTCGCACTATTTGTACGAAAGGAAGGTAGCCCACCAACGGACGCACAGCTCCGAACGTCCTTTCCGGCGCTGTGCGAAAACAACATTGCAGCGCTCCGAATCGCTGCATCCACGGGTTTCATAAAAGGCGGCATGCTTCCGACTACAAGCGACTTCCTAAGTCCGCATCAGGCCAACGCACTGCTGAACTGCTCCGTCGAACTTGCCTTCCGCCGCGGCCCCCTCATCTGCTTTCGCGTCTGATGCACCCGAACGCCAAACACCGGGCTCCGTGGCTCACCGCACCGCTGCACCTTTTAACAATTTGAGCCATTTGGCCGCGCACAAGTTTTTCCGTGCTGTTCATCTGAGCCTCGCCCCGTTCTAGAACCACCCGCCGCTCGTCCCCACCCAAACCGCCTCCCAGCGGTTTTTTTACGCCCATCGAACCCGCCTCGTGCGGGTTCTTGCTTTTGGAGAATCACATGAGCAAGCAACTGCGCGAGCTTCAGGCTCGCAAGACCACCCTGGTCAAAGAGGCCCGCGGTCTGACCGACCTCGCCGCTTCGGAGAATCGCGACCTCACCGACGACGAAGTGACCGCCTTCGACGCCCTGCGCGCCCGCATCGACGCCGCCTCGGCGGCCATCGATCGCGAAGCCGCCCTGATCGCCGACGAAGCACGCATCGGTGTCGACCACGTCATCGGTCCGATCGTCACCGACAACCGCGAAGCCGATCCCCGGCGCGGCTTCGGCTCCGTCGGCGAATTCATGCAGGCGGTGTACCAGGCCGACAAGCCCGGCCAGTCGATCGACGCCCGCCTGTTGTTGGGTGGCATCGGCGCCGCCGCACCCAGCAACTACGGCAATGAGGCCGTCGGCCAGGACGGCGGTTTTCTCGTTCCGCCGCAGTTCTCGCAGGAGATTTTCAGGCTCTCGCTGGGCGAGGACTCGCTGCTGCCACTCACCGACAACGTCGAGATCAGCGGCAACAGCATGGCCTTTCCGAAGGACGAGACGACGCCCTGGGGCACCAACGGCATCCGGGCGTACTGGCAGGGAGAGGCATCCTCGGGAACGCCCACCAAGCCGGTGCTGGGGCTCGCCACCTTGCGCCTGAAGAAATTGATGGCGCTGGTTCCGACCACCGACGAGTTGCTCGACGACGCCAACGCGTTGACCAGTTACCTGCCGGAGAAGGTCGCGGTGTCGATTCGCTGGAAAGCCAACGAGTCGATCCTCTTCGGTGCCGGCAACGGCATCCCGCTCGGCTGCATGAACGGCGGCGCCATCGTCACGGTGGCCAAGGAATCCGGCCAGGCGACGCAAACCCTGCTGACGCAGAACCTCGCCAAGATGATCGCCCGCCTGCCGCCGGGCTCTTTCACGAACGCCGTGTGGATCGTCAATAACGACGTCCTGCCGGCACTGTTCACCCTGACGCTCGGCAACTACCCGATCTACCTGCCGGTCGGCCAGTCGGTCGGCGGCATCCAGCTCTCGCCCTACGGCACGCTGCT
>QPGA01000047.1:0-16487 GCA_003332265.1 Candidatus Accumulibacter meliphilus | reverse complement strand
CAATCGGGCTTGCTCACCAGCGGTGACATCGACGTGACGGCGCTGACTCAGTCGGTGCGCGGTTACCGCGTCGGCAGCATCGGGGCGATCCGGGCGGCGCTCGAACCGCTGCAGGCGGCCTGGCCGTTCGATGTGGTGCCGCACGGGTATGTGATTCGCTTCGTTGCGCGCGGCGGGGCGTCGGTGGTGACAATTCCCGCGGCGGACCTCGACGCGCGGGGCGAAGGAGACGCGCCGGGGGTTCAGATCACGACCAGCCGGGAGATGGATTCGCAGCTGCCGCGCCGGGTGACGGTGCAGCATCTGGATTATGACCGTGAGCACAACGCCGGCACGCAGTACGCCGAGCGTCTCAATACGGCGGCGATCAACGCCTTGGTGCTCGACCTGCCGATCGTGCTGACGGCGACCGAGGCGGCCGGCAAGGCGGAGGTGCTGCTGTATCTCTACTGGCTTGAGCGCTACGACGTGTCGGTGACGCTGCCGCCGACGTACAACCAGCTCGAGCCGGGCGACGTAGTGACGCTGGTCACACCCGAGGGCAACGTCAGCCTGCGCATGACGGCGATCCATTACACCAGCGACGGGCGGATTGCGTGCCAGGCGAAATACGCCAACGCAGCAATCTACACGCCGACGGCGGTTGGTGCTTCGCCGGTGGTCAGCGGGACGACGACGATCACGCCGGTGGGTGCGTCGGTGTATGTGTTGATGGACGTGCCGATGGTCAGCGCGGCACAGTCCGGGCCGTCGTTCCTGGCGGCGATGACCGGCACAATGGCGGGGTGGCGAGGCGGGGTGCTGATGCAATCGACCGTTGCCGGTTCGAGCTGGGCAAGCCTGCAGGACTTCGGGCCACCGGGGTCGGCGCTGGGGATCTGCACGAATAGCATCGGCGTGGTCGAGCCGCGGATGATCGACAACGCCAGCCTACTCAATGTGACCCTGACGCAAGGCACGCTCGACAGCGTGACGCAACTCGCGCTACTCGGCGGCGCGAACCACTTTGCGTACGGGGCGGACGGGCGCTGGGAAATCATCGCGGCGCAGACTTGTACGCTGGTGAGCGGCACGAACTACGTGCTGCAGAACCTGCTGCGCGGGCGCTTCGGAAGCGAGTGGGCCTTCCGATCTCACGCGGTCGGCGATGCGCTGGTGCTGCTCGACACCACCGACGTGGCCGCCATCGGCGTTGGTTCCGGGTCGATCGGCCTGTCGTACCTGTATCGCGGCGTGACCGTCGATCGGGATATCAGCACCGACGCCAACAGGGCCTTCGCGTATCAGGGGGTCAATCTCAAGCCGCTGTCACCGATCGCTCTGACCGGAGACCGGGACTCTTCGAGCAATGATTGGGCGCTGACCTGGATTCGCCGCACACGCGACGGCGGCGAGTGGCGGGACTACGTCGATGCGTCGCTCGGCGAGGCCACTGAATCGTACGCCATCGACGTTTATGCCGACGGCAGCTATACGACGGTCAAGCGGACGATCGCCGCGACCGCGCCGTTCTGTGTCTACACCAGCATCGACCAGGTCAGCGACTTCGGCGCCAACCAGGCGACGCTGTATTTCAAGCTCTCTCAGATCTCGGCCAGCGTTGGCCGAGGATACCCGCTCACTGCATCCATCACGAGGTAGACCATGGCCAGCAGCACCACGAATCTCGACCTGATCGCGCAATCGCAGTCGTCCAAGGAAGTGACGGCCAACGCGCTGTTCGACGCCGGTAGCCCGGCGACCTTGTTCGGGCGGCGCGCCAGCCTGTGCTCCGGCCTGAACTGGTTCTACTACGGCGGCGTGATGATGGTTGATGGCGTGCTGACCAGTATCAGCAACAACGCGGCGGCGTTGGCACTCACCGCCTCGACCACGAATTACATCGAGGCGACGCGCGCGGGCGTAGTGTCGAGGAATACCGTGGGCTTCACGCCGGGGCGGATTCCGCTCTATACGGCGGTCACCGGCTCCGCGACGGTCACGAGTTACACCGATCAGCGGGCGTGGGTGGCACCGACGTACCTGCCTGGCAGGACAAGTGTTGCGGTGACCACTGCGGACGTGACGCTGGCGGCAGCGGAGGCTCGTTGCCGGTACTTGACCATTACCGGCGTGCTCACGGGCAACCGCAGCGTGATCGTTCCAGATAGCTGGGAGGGCATCGTCTACTGCAGCAACAGCGGTGCGTTTGCGACGACGGTCAAGACGGTAGCCGGAAGCGGCGTGGTGGTCGCGCAGGGAAAACGTGCGCTGCTGCTGGCCGATGGGACCAATGTCGTTCGCGTGACGCCGGATACGTGATGCTCGTTACGCCGCTCTATATCGGCCATGCGCGATGCGCTGCCTGGAACAAAACCCGTTTCATCACCCGACCGCCGAAGGCTCACGCCTTCGGCGGTTTTTTTGCATTGGAGAGTCATCGTGCCAGAACCAACCAGTAGTGGCGTCGCCGGGGCCGCAGCGTTCAAGGTGGCCGGAGGTGCCGCAGCGGGCGGGGCACTGCTTTCGGCCATCGTCGTGATGCTGATGACGCCGCCGTGATCGACGCGCGAGTGGGCGGTGGGATTGATCGTGCGCTGGGCCTTCAACTTCATTGAGAGAAACCGGGATGCGGGAGTCGATGAGGTGGACTAAGGAGGTGCCGTGATGGGGGCGTGGGGGCTCCGCGAGACGCAGCCTCGCGAGAAAAAAGTGGCAGTGCTACTGCTGAATCACCATTTCCGCGGGCGCCTGTTCAACCCGTAACCCGAGCCCACGCAGTTCGCCTTCTTCCGTCTCAGCCCGCACACGAAGGGTACAGGGCCCCTCAAGCACAAAAGGCGAAAACACAATCACGGACTGAAGCGCCAGAATCCCGTCCTTGGTCATTGCGTCATCTTCAGGCACATCTACCGCTGCGGACAACTGTACATCGTCTAATGTGCCTTCAATCAGCACATCCTCGTCCTTCAGGAGCCTCACCGTAAGCTTCGCAAATGGCCTGTCAGCAGGCGTAAGGACATTCATCGCCACGCAAAGCTTTGATAGCGTTGCAGGGAAGGTCGGCACAAACAGCTTCCCGCTATAGACCCCTATATAGGAATGTTTTCCGCCCACTTCGTGCCGAATATCGTCGCAGAAAACCGTCTGAATGTGACGGTCCATTACGTGGCCTTGCTTGCGGCCAGACTCTCTTGCCGGCGAAGTGCCTCATCGAGAGTGTTCATGTTGATACCCAAAGCGACGCACAAGCGACGACAAGTCTCGATGGACAAATTCTCAGTACCACGCTCGATGCGTGCGACGTGTGACTGGCTTGTTCCAAGATCGGCGGCTAGTCGCGCCTGCGACCACCCCTTTCGGAGCCGAAGCGTGCGGACCGTGTCGCCATCTCCCCCATGGAACGAATCCGCAACCCACTTTCGGGCCTGTTCGAGCGCGGCACGTCGCTCTTCGTTCTTGCTCCAGCTACCGACGAGATCTTTGATCGCTGTGTGCTTGGCAGGCGTGTCAACCCTGGGGATCGCGTGATCTTCAAATCGAAAGATGACGCACGGCTGTGCGACAGAAGTGGCTTCGCAAGTCCCTTCTGGGCCGGCAATCCGCTTTTCAAAGGTTTTCGTACGCTGTGAGGATGCGGCGACTGAGTTCATGGTCAGCTTCATAATTGAATTCCCTCGGTACGATTCCCAGCACATGATAGTGCCCCTTCCCTGGAAGGAAGGCGTAAACAATCCGGTACCTGACGCCGCTTTCCTCCAGTTCCCAGACCTTCAAGCGCCATAGGTCTTTCCCTTTGTTCCATTGCTCAAGCCACTTGCTGACATGGAAGTCCCGCGACCTGTACGCACCAAAGCCGTGTTGCGTCAGACGGTCCAGAAGATCCTGGTTGCCTTCGAGTTCCTCAAGCAGGACTGTGATCCGGGCAGCAGTCTCTGGCACTTCATCCCAAAGTGCGTCCAAATCAGCTTCGGCATCGTCATGAACAAACAGGCGTAGTATCATATCTACCTAGGTATAATTCGTCAAGTTTGCTAAGCCCGGTGCATTCACATCTCCGTCCCGCATTGTCTTCTTTCCGCGAAGGCATGAGATCTATTCAGCCTTCCAGCCCGCTTTTATCTGCGAAAGGATCCCGTTCACCGTGTCAACAACGGCCTGATCGACCCAGCCTTCTTCGCCTATTTCCAACGTTACGCGTATGCGCAAAGGCTGGCCAGCGGTCGCCTCGCGCAGCGCGTCGATGCTGTCAGCAAAGTCCTGCACCTCATGGGTCTGAAGCTCGGCCGTGGCAACCTTCGAGCCGTAGTGTTGTCTTGGCGCAGGCTGTTTGGCTTCGCTCTTGCGTAGGCGAACCTTGACCGCCGACGCACCTCCCAGATCGCAAGGCCAAACTCCAGAGTCCAAGGTTCGCTCGATGAGCCCAAGTCGGAAAGCCTCGTCCAGTGCATTCGCCACCCGTGACCACGGAAGTGGCTGGCCCGCCTTTGACGACAACGCAGCATGGATGAGGTGTGCGTTAGTGTCATCTCCTTGCCAGGCCGCGGCGAGTTGTGCTGGCAAAACATCGACACCAGCGACCAAAGGCGGCGGGGAGAACATCTGTGCTGATTCATTGACAAACCCTGGCGGCACGGCCTCGGAAAGCACACTTATCATTCCGTTGACTAGCCACATGCGCCCACTCAGCACCGCGCTGGCGGTGGCGTCAGCGATTGCCTGCGGTGTCGCGGCAGGGATCAGCAAGTTCTCCGTGTAGCCGCCCTTGTCGACCTCTACGAAGTGCTTGCCAGAAAAGTACAAGGCAAGATCAGATAGCGTGATCGGTTCCGTCGCCCATAGCCCAGGAAGCATTCTGGGCGCGATCAGCTGAGGATCCATCTCGGTGAGTATGGCGGCATCGGAAAGCACGACTTCAAGGCTCGTTTCTTGCACGGCTGTATCGTCTGGTCGGTTTTTCCAGAAGGTGCGTACGGACTTATCGGCGCGCGTCACGCGGAGCACAAATTCGCCGGCTTCGCAGCCTTGAAGCAAGGTTTCCAGAATTGCCGACCGGTTGAGCATCTTCGGCAGCTTCGCTGTCGCTGCAAAGGCACCAACCAAGTCTTTGACGAACCGGGCCTTGTCACCTTCACTCCACAAATCAAACGGACCGCCCGGCAACAACGCCTCTGCATTGACTGCGGAGCTCTCGATCCGCAGGCGCTTGTCGGCCACCATCTTCGGGAACAGGGGCTCGTTATCGACGTTGATTCGGTAGGCGACCACATCGTTCGCGTCATTCACCGTCACGGCAATGCAGTACGCCATGACGATTTGCGAAGCCATCTCGCCCCGCGCAGCGCGCAAATTTCCTTCCAGGCGCGTCGTCGCCGCAGTGTCGATATCGCTGCGCTCCTTGAGCATGTCTCGTACCTTCTCCCATCCGAGCAGGTCCCGTACCTTCTCGCGCGCAACGTCCATGCCATCCTTCGACGGAACGGCAAGCACCACTGCGTTTCGGTTCCGTGCGCGGGGCTTCTCAGGCCCGGTGGTCTCGTCGACAAACCGCTTCGCTTCGGCGCTCGGCCTCCCGTTGGAAGCCGCCTTCGGACCCAGCACAGCGTAGTGGAACTCCCCGTCGTCCTCGATGTCTCCTGGGCGCCCCGGCAGTACGTGTACTTTGGCGCCGGCGCCGCGCGCACCGTCGGTCAGCTTGCCCGCAGCGCGAATCTCTTTCTCCAGAATCTCGTCAACCAAGGTGGCGCTGACGTTCTGTCGGGCGTCGTGGTGCATCTGCTTCAAGTTAGGCTTGGACCCAAGGCGCCACACCTTCGGAAGGCCACCCTCACGGTCACCGGTAAACGTGTCGTCGAGATACCAGGACGCGTCTGACCAGCGGGACAGGCCTTTGTCCAGCTCGATCCGGTCAGGCGAACCCACGCCGATCAGCACCTTGAGTTCACGCGTGGTCGCGCGCTGGCCGATGGGCTGCGAGTGGAGAAAAGTCGCCATCACGGCTTGCTCGACTTCTCGCTGCTGGACACCGAGTAAGCTGTCCTGGGACTTGCGAGCGTGGACCAGCTCGGCCTCCAAGATGGCCGTCCAGTTCTGGCGGCGGCCTTCGTACTGCTCGATCTGCGCTACGTTCGCCAGCTCGCGCGCCGCGACACTCAACCCATCGGCCTTCGGCTCAACCAGGAAGATCTGCGCGCCAATAAGCGGCTGCTGGTCCCACTTGACCGCGTCCCGCAGAGCGGAGGCCAAGGTCTTGAGGATGCCGCGCGTCTGTTGGAAACCCTCGAGCTGCGTCCATTTCTGATACAGGGTCTCGATCAACGCAGGGTGGAACGGGTAGGCGTCCGTGTAGCGCTTTTCCTCGGCCGCGCGGTTCTTCGCCGTGTAGTCGTCGATCCCCTGCACCCCGTTGAGCGCGCCGAAAACCTGGCTGGGCCAATGCGACCGGTCGGTGTAGCTTTCCAGCTTGAGGAGGCGTCGCCGCAGGATCTCCGGCACATCCTGGCTTTCGACCGGCTGGATGCCCTCGTCGGCCACCCGCTTGAACTCATCGTACAGCTCCTTGCTGATCTGCTTGCCAAGCTCATCCATCTTCCCAGGGTCGGACGCAAGCAACGACGCCACCAGGCAGCACTGCGGCACCTTGGCCACGGCCTGGGTCAGGCTGTGCATGAACTCGCGCATGCGGCCGATCCACGCGGGATCCGTGTCCGCCATTACGCGCACAAACCAAAGTACTTCATCGAAGAGGATCAGCACACCCGCCCCGTCCTTCCGGGCGAGCTTGAGCAAGTCCTCCATCACGCCGGTAGCGGGGGGGGTAGTGCGCTCCGTTCCGTCGTCCTTCAGCAGCTTCATGCCGGCCGGGCCGGCGAGCTGCCAGGCAATCGCGCTCCAGGGCATCTTGATCGTCGCCATACTGCCGTCGGGCGCAGTGACTTCCATGCCTTTTTCCGCGTCCAAGCGGTCGAATACCACTGAAGCCACGTGTGCTTTGGGCAAACCCCCTTCAAGCGCGCAGTGCGCCCTGAACTGCTGCACTGCCGGAATATCGGGCAGGGTCGCGGGATCGCGAACGAGATGTACCAGCGTGATCAGTGAGTGCGTCTTGCCGCCGCCGAACGTCATGTGAAGCTGGCGGACCGCCTTTTCAGACTTGCCCGACAGGCGGTGCGTGACGTCCCGCGCCAGATCGCGCAGCTTGACCGTAGGGTAAGTGAGCGCGAAGAACTCCTTGGCGTCGTGGTACACGCCGGGGTTGCGGTCCATCACCACGTCGTACAGGTCCGCAGCAAACTGCTTCTGCGACAGTTCCTGGTTAGTGATATCGTCGCGCAACTGCACGACCTGGTGCCAGGGTTTGGTGGTGGTCTTGGCCATCGATAGTTTTCCTTGTCCTTATTCCAACCCGAGCGGGGCTTGAGCGGTACTGCCGACCGAGCGCAGGTAGTTCTGCAAGCGCTCCAGGATAGAGCACTCTTCCGTGCAGCCCTCGGCGCGGCTCTTCTCGATCAATGCCTGGATCAGCTGAATAAACAACTGGCTGCGACGCAACGCGCGACGGTCCAGAAACTCGTTCACCTTGATGACGTCGCCCGCCACCCAGAGCTGCATCAGCTTGTGCACCTGGTCGATCAGCGGAATCGCGCGGCCACTGGCCGTTTCCATCCCGAGCGAGCGGTGCTTTCGAGCGCGCCAGCCCCTGAGCTTGTACTTGCCGCCACCACCCGAGGACGGGGATTCATCAGCGTCGCTGTCCTCTTCTTCGTCTTCAGCGTTTTCCTCGTCTTGTGCCGCCGCCGCGCTGCCGCTCCGCACGAGCAGCTCGTACTGGTCCGTCAGTTCGCGCTCAGGCAGCCCACAAGACACGGCGTAGAGGATGCACGGCCCGGCCGGAGCCTCCTTCAGGCCGAAGTCGTTGCGGTGCAACAGGTAGTAGGTCGTCACATCGTCCAGCGGATGGTCTCCGGGCGTGGGCTCGCCCTGACCATGCGACAGCACGCGACCGACCACGAAGTCGACCACGATGCGCCGCACGTGGCCCAGGAAGTCCGTGACCGACATCAACGCCCCAGGCTCGGATGCCTTTTTCACCGCGGGATAGCGGCTGTACGACTCCAGTGCCGGACCGGTTGCGGCCCAGATGAAGTCGGGCCCGCGGATGCCGGCGTCCCAGAAGTCGCGCAGCTTGGTCGTGATGCTGGCCTCCATCTCCTTGAGCACCTGGGTGTCCCAACCCGCGCGTGCAAGCGGGTCGCGCTTCTTGCAGACCAGCCACACTGACGACGCAAGCGCAGCCGAGCCTTGCGCGCGCATACGCGCTGCCTGTTCGGTCTGGATCGGCCACGACCCATCAACGACAAAGCCCGCCTTGATGATCGCCGACACTAGCGTTTCCCAGGCATCGGGCTGCTTGTGCGCAAACACGATGACAAGGCGGCCTTCAGGGCGAAGCGCGGTATGGCACGCGGTGAAGGACCTCGCCATACCTTCTTCATAGTTGCGCTTCGACGCCTCACGGTTGCCACCAAAGCGCGACGAGTCGTCGATCAGTTCACCGTCGTTTGTGTCATTGCGCCACTTCGGGCCCAAGGGGGCATCAAAGGCCAGTCGATAGGCATCTGAGACGTCTGCGAGCTGGCGACGGTCCCAGACGTAGAAGTAGTCCATCAAATCCGAGTACGGGATGGCGTCGTAGTACGGAGGGTCGGTGACGATAACGTCGAAGGCGCCTACCTCGGGGCACTCGATGGCGCTTTGGTTGAGTACCTTCGGCACTGGTGCCACCGAGTTCGCAGCGCGCAAGATGGTCTCGATCGACTCGCCGACAGCGTCCAGACACATCCACCATCCGCCACGAACGTCATTGATAGGGGCTGCCTCGCTGAAATCCCAATTCATAGGGAGCGCAAAGCGCACAAAGGTGTGGCCAATCGCCTCGACGCTGGTAATCCACGCCAGGATGCTGGAGTTGAAGTCGAGCATGCGGTCGAAGCCGCATTGCAAGAATGCGGACAACGCCTCGACCTCTGCCGCGTCATAGCCCGACTTAGCGAGCTCCTGGCGAGCTTGCCTGATGGCCTTGACGAAACAACCAAGGGCGACCAGTTGCCGCGGGCTGTAGATCTTGTGCCAGCAATCGAGGCCGTAGAGGGGAACACGGAAGCCTAGTGCATCTGCGCCGGCCAACCGCTCGGTGGGCAATCCAAAAGGCACATCAGCAAACACCTGTTCAAGCTGAGTGCCGGCAGAACGCGCGACCTCGACTTCATGTGACGTCGGCAGGCGGTATTCCTTCCCTGACATTCCACCGACGACGACAGCCGTGATGACGGCGCCGAGCCGATCGGCGCGCCCGGCGAGACGAAGATCCTCCATCGTCATGATGGTTCCGCAGCAAGGGCAAGTGACTCCTGAGCGGCTCATGGTCCCCTGTCCGAGCTTCTTGTCGTACTCGCGCCTTTGCGCCGCGTTACCACCTTGGGTCTTCGCGTCCGCCTCAATCCCGAACTCGACTCCACTCCTGTCCCCGCGCTGGCGCATGATCAGCACGACACGCTTGTTGTCCTTCTTGGCGAGCCAGCGTGTCTTCAGCAAGGGCACTTCGGCTCGGCACGCCTTGCAGTTGACCGTGCGTGCCCACAGGTAGGCGACCGTGGGTTTCGCAACCCAGCGCGGATTGGCAGGGTTGTCCAGATGCGCTGCATCGAACCCTGCGTTCAGCACATCGACCTGGTGCTGGCCAGCATCGTTGATCGGCACCAGCTTCAGCGGCTCGTCCACATCAAGATGAACGCGCCGATACGGCTTGATGGAGCAGTACTCGGCATAGGTTGGGTACAACGCGGCAAGCTCCTCGCGCGCCTTATCGAGGACCCAGCGGCCCCATGCCCGGACATGCCAGGCCAAGCCGGCCTGCATGAGATTGGTATCGCCCTCTGCGCGTTCCAGGAAGCTCAGGTTCTCACCACGTTCTACCGTCTCCATGACGCTAGAGGGCGGCAGGACTGCTTGCTTGGTCTTTGCATCCCGAAGATGGCGCTTGATCTGCGCCGGCGTCATTTCCTTCGCCTTGAGGTAGCCAGTCATGAACGTCTCGTCCGTGCCGACAAATGTTGGCAGCGGCCGGTTGAAGTTCACATGCCGCTGCGGATACTCCAAGGTGCATCGGAGCACCAACCAAGCGACCGGGTTGATGTCCACCGCCGTTACGTCGCAGCCCAAACGCATGGCTTCCAACGGTATGGCGCCGCCGCCAGAGAACGGGTCGAGCACCTTGGGTTGACGGCCACCATAGACGCGTCGGATCTCATCCCGGAACCACTCCATGTCCGGGCCAACCTCGCGCCCCCAGCGCAAGACGCCCCCGTCGGTCTCCCAAGCCTCGATTTCTTCGATGCGTCCGCTGGGCATCTTCTTCTTCTTGAGGGTTTTGTTGAGCGTGCCGCCCAGCCGCTTCAGGAGCTCGTCGCGCTTGTCCTTGTCGCCCGGGTCGGGTAGCAGGGTGGCAATCAATGCCGCGCGGCTGGCCGCGAGGGGGCGACGCGCCGGCCAGATGTGCAGAGTGGAAATGTGCCCATGGCGCACGTTCTTCTCGTGCACCGAGTCGATGGAGGTTTGCTTGAGTGGGAACGCAACTTCGATCAGACGCTTGTCGTTGTTCATGGTTGGTTCCGTCAGGTCGCCCCGGTCCGGATGTGTGCCGGCATCGTGGCAATCACCACCATTTGGCTTTCCTCGTCCCAGAAGTAGTAGATGCGCAGGCAGCGGCGCGGATCTCGCGTGTTGCCGCCGTTCTTGAGGTGCCACTCCACAGGCGCTCTGCGGTTGCACCAGGCGAAGTCGAAGCTATCGGCCCCGCAGCGCTCGTTGTGGATGCCTTCGGCGATCGGCCTGCGCAGGTCGCCGAAGGCACCATTGAGACGCGAGTCGCGGTATTCGTTGGCCAGCCAGACCAGGCAGCGCGCGGCTGCCTGCGGATCATCGAAGCTCGCCGATTTGGTTCCCCTGCGTGCCCGACCCGACAGCGCGACACGACCGCTCAGCACCTCGTCACACCAGTCCGCGAACGCATCCCAGCTTTCAGGAAGGCAGATACCGGCATCGGGCTCATCGCCGCGCGCCTTGATCTGATCCAGCAGCTGCTGAATCCGGAACTGGGCGCCACGGAGCTGTTGCTCCAGGCTCTGCGCGTGCTCTTCGATGGCCGTGTGCTCGTCAGATAGCCATTGCTGGATTTCAACGGATCGACGCAGGTCATCCTTCAACGCATCGATTTGCGCCTGGGCGGCCCGCAGTTGTTCGGTGTCGGCCGACCCCGCCTGCCTCAGTCGCTCGCGTTCGACATCGAGGCTGGCCTCACGAACGGCGGAGAACGCGAGCACATCAGCACCCAGTTGGAGGCGGCGGATGCTTTCGTTAGCTGCGAGCCACCGCAGCGCGGTGAGCGTCGATCTGGCGCGCTCTTCGCTGGGCTTCGGGTCGATGAAGAAAAGCCGGTGTGCGTAGGGGTTCGCGTCGTAAGTGAATCCGGGCATGTAGGCCCGAGCGGCGCCATTGAAGACCGAAAGCGGCTTGCCGAGTTGCTGGGTCAGCACCCAGGTTTGGGCCGCAGGGACGACCACCACTCTGGCGATCCCCAAGGCGACCTTGGCGAGCATCTGGCTGTTGATGCCGGGTTGAGCCTCGCTCTCGGCAACGGAGCAGACCAGATAGGGCACGGTGCGGGCTGGATTGATGAGCGCGGCGACAAGCTCCTGCGCGTCGTCCTCTGATGCGATGTGCCATGCCGTTGCGTCGAGCGGGCTGCCGTTTTGCTGCAACCCGCAGGTGGTAGCGATTAGTCGTACCAGGCCAGGAACCGCAGGCTCAACCTGGAGCGTGGCTTCAGGGCTGCTGACGAGCAGCCGCAAGCTGAACAAGGCCCTTGTCTCACCCGGGGCGTGGCCGATCACAATCTCGGTGGTCCATGTGCGCTGCGCAACATTGGCATCGGGCCGGTCCACACGCAGCGCCCATAGCACGCGATAGTCGTCCGCAAAGCCAGCACCAATGCACGTTCGCCCGCCACGCAAATGTTCAAAAGAGCGTCCCTGCATCGCTACGTCGGGTAGTCGGTCGCCAATCTGCTGAGCTGCCCACTTCAGGACTTCCAGCCGCGCGGCTTGCGCTGCCAACGCGGAGTCAGCGCCGGTGAGTTGCCCAGCGACGCGGAGCAGCTCACGTTCGCGGACGCGTGTGCTTTCCTTTAGGGCGGTGAGGCGGGGATCGCCTCCGGCAAGGGCGTCGGGCGAGTTCATTCGATGGCCTCCGATGCGTTGGCGACGTCGCTGTACGCGATGATCACGCTGCCGCGTGTCTTGGCGATCAGCTTGGTAAAGGGGTCCTGCACCCTGAGGAGCCGTGGATGCACGCCCCCGCAATCAAACACCGCATAAAGCCAGTAGCGCTCGCGCAGAATGCAAGCGCGGGCCCACTCGTTCTCGGTCAGCTCGATCTCACCAACACCCACACGTCCCTTCACCTCTATGCCACGTTCCTCGCTGGCGCGCTTGGACATGAGATCGAAGCCAGGGTAGTCGTTTAGGCCGGCCAAGCGCGCCTTTGGGGGTGTGGAGACATCGCGCACATCAGCGCCCTGTGCCGCTTCGAATGCGATGGCCACTTCAACCGCAATGCGCTCGACTTCGGCGTCACGTGCCTTGATGTCGTCGGGGTCAGTGGAGGGTTGCACCAGCGCGGTGGCCAGCATCTCGACGCGGCCAGACTGAATCAGCTCGACCTCGCGCCGCGCCTGCAGCAATGACTGGTCACGGCGGTGGGCCAGATTCCTCTGCTGTGCCTTGATGCGATCCAGCTCGGTGTGCGCGGCGTGTTGACCATCACGCGCTTTATCGGTGAAGCGCTTGCGGGCAGCGGCAAGCTCGGATTCCTGGTAGTCGAAGGCGCGATGCAGGTGCTCTTCGGTGTCCTTCAACTGATTGGTCGCACCCATCCGCTTAAGCTCCGCCAGCCCGGTAGCGAGGTCACGTTGGATGTACTCCGCGGCGGCGAGGCGCCATGTGTTGCTTTGGGCCAGGAAGACGACACTGCTCGCATTGGACTTGTCAGCAGGCTTCAACAGCAAAAGATGCTCGACCGGCGCCTCAATCAATCGACCATCGGCATATTGCTTAATCGCGACCAACCGCTGTTCCATGACGTCGATGGCATTAAAGCTAGGGATGCCAGGATCGATGCCGCGCACGATGGTCACTCGAGCCACATGAAAGAGGTATGGAGCGGTGGCACTCACATCGGTGAAGATCGCACCCCGCTGGCCTGCCGAACGGGAGTGCGCGATGGCAATGGCGGACAGCCGCTCGAACACCGGTTCGCCGGGGTGGATAAAGATGGCGTCGCGCCCATCGTCTGGGCGGTAGACTGTGAAGCGATTGCGTGCGGCTTCGGGATAGATTTCGAGGAGGGGCAATAGGCTTTCAAGCACTCCCCGCCTACGTGGTCGCATGAAAAACTGGCTGTCCAGATCGCCAACGAAGTCGACGCCGATCACCGGTGCCGCGTGCTCCAGGTAGCGTCGCACGTAGCCGGGCAAAAGCCGCCGCATTTCCTCGATCGCCATCGCCTCACGAAGCTGCGGCAGGTCGGTCAACACCTCGCCACCCTTGCCGTAGATTAACTGTTCCCGAACTTCGAGCGCCTTTATCTGTTCCGGCGTTAGCTGGCCAGCAAGTTCAAGCGCCTTCTTGTCTGCCTCATCATCTGATTCCACGGCGCGCTGGATGTAGTCGGTGATTGACATCCCCTCGAAGATGCGACCGACAACGTCGAACACTTTGTCAGATCCTAACTGCTTGCGGATCTCCTCCACCTTGTCGAGAAGTGTCTTGATAACGCGCCCTTCGCGTGTTTTTCCGGCCACCAGATTGATGATCGCGACGCGGTCGCGCTTCTGCCCGTAGCGGTGGATGCGTCCCATCCGCTGTTCGAGGCGGGCCGGGTTCCAGGGCACGTCGTAGTTGATCAGGATCCAGCAGAATTGGAGGTTGATGCCCTCGGCTGCGGCATCAGTGCCGACGAAGAAGCGTGCCCCCTCGCTCCCAGCGTCGTGAGGCGTGCGGAAGCGCTCAACCTGCGCGTCACGCTCCTCGAAGCCCAGACCACCATGGATATACGCTACTTGGTCGGCGTAACCCATGCCTTCAAGACGGCGCATCAGGAATTCGAGCGTATCCCGGTGTTCGGTGTAAACAATGACCTTTTGGTCCCGGTACTGCGGCGCACGCAGCAATTCGGCCATACGTTCGAACTTCGATTCCCGACCGCTGCTGTGCACCGCCTCGGCCAGCGCGATCAGTTCTTGAACTTGGCCGCGTTCGTCGATGAGTTCTGCCAGGCTCGTGGCAATGAACGCGCCAAGCGCCTCCGCCTCACTCTCTTCGTGCTCTTCTTTGCCGGCAGAAGACGTCTCTTCGTCGCCAGTCTTGACAGCAAGAACGTCGACCAGACGCCCCTCACGGACCTTTCGGTTCAGGCGTTCTTGCTGAGTGCGCAACTCCGCTTCTGGAATGCGGCCGGACTGGATGTCGTCGATCAGCGCCTCGAGCTTGGCGTGGCGATTGCGGAACGAGCACAACAGGGCCCAGGTACTACTGGCCATCCGCCGTTGAAAGATAGTCATGGCGAACCGGGCAGCTTGGCGGTTGAGCAGGCGGGCCTGGTTGTAGTAGTGGCGTATGTAGGCGGTGGTTCGATCATAGAGTGCCTGCTCGCTCACGGCGCCCATCGAGAGGTCGTAGCTGACTGTGTCGCACATGCGCTCGGCGTACAGCGGCTTGCCGCGAAGATCGACCATCTCTTCCTTCACTCGCCGGATGAAGTAGCGGTCACGCGACTCACGCGGGAACTTGGTGAACGCGGTTTCTGTGCTGAAGAGTTCGGGCTCCAGCAGACGCCACAGGCAGTAGTACGGGTACTCTTTGCCCATGTGCGGTGTTGCAGTCAGCAGCAGAAGGTGATGAGCAGCCCAGGGCAGCCTCCAGTCGTCCGGCAACTCGCGCACGCCAGCAATGGCTTCGGCTAACCGGTATCGGTCAGTCGGTCGAAAGGTGCCATCGGGATCACGACTGGCCGAAAGCTTGTGCGCCTCGTCAAAAATTACAAGATCGTACGGAGCAACCTGGGGGTCACGCAGGGCGTCGAACAGGCGGGGAGCCCGCAGGCTATCCACGCTGACGACAACGAGATCGCTACGTTCACCGACGAACGGATTGCCGTCCTTGGTGTCCGCGCCAACAACGATGTTGAACTGAAGCTGGAAGAGCTTGTGCAACTCTCTGTACCAGTTGCCGACGAGGCCCGCCGGCGCCACGACCATAACACGCCGGATTGTGCGGCGAGACAAACTCTCACGAACATACAGCCCCGTCATGATCGTCTTGCCCGCGCCGGCGTCGTCAGCGAGCAGGAAACGCAGCCGTGAGTGGGGCAACATCTTCTGATAAACGGCGATACGCTGGTGGGGAAGCGGATCGATCTCGCTGATCTCTGTAGCGAACGCGGGATTAAACATGTGCCCATACGACAGCCGCTCGCCCTCGACCAGCACGCGTAGTGCGTTAGCGTCGCCCAGGAAGTCGAGCCGCTCAACCTCGATTGGGGCAATTGGCACTTCGTCGTCAGCCGTGCTCCGATCAACCGCCTGCCCAAGCTCCTTAGCCGAAAGCTCTTGAAGCTTGGCTCGACCCATCGAGGATGGCTTTGATTGCGCGTTCTCCCAACGGTTCAGCGTTACGAACGAGACCCCCAACAGTTCGGCGAACTGCTGCTGAGTCAAGTCCATCGTGTTACGAAGGTGGCGGATTTGAGCGGGTTTCATTAGTGACCGCGTGCGTTGTTTGCGTCTTTATATCACACGATATAAAGACAAGCAATTCGTCGGGTCGTGCGGCCTCTACCGTTCGGGGCTAGAGCCTGGCTTCCTGCCTGGAGCGCGACCATGTTTGGCGCCAAAGCTCCCCGCCAAACGGCGTAGCACCTTCCCGCTGAGCCACCGAGGCCGAATCAAATTGGATGCGCGCCAGCCAATAGCGGCGCTAAACGGACAGACACCCTACGCAGTACGCACTAGTACTCACATGCCCCGATAGCGAGTTTGTTTCCAGGGAACTACGCACCACCAGACAAGAAGACCAACCCCTCATCGGGTTGGTCTTTTTTTGCGCACTGCCGCGTGTTTGCGGGGGTTCGTGCGGGTTCCTGTGGATTTCGGCGTTTCGCTCGGGCACCAGAATTTGGCCGTTTTCACTCTCTCCAGGGCATTCTTCTCTCAGCTTCGAACTCCGTCGAAGGCCCGAAGTCCACGAGCGATCCAAATTGACCCATTACAAATCAACGCCTTATGGGTGGTCCAAGTAACTCCTCAAAAACCCCGGGCATGGCCGTTCGCTGAATCTGGAATTCTTGCTTGCAGGTAGTGCTGGACACAGCTCGCGAAGCGTGGTTCAATTGCA
>QPGA01000046.1:18843-30273 GCA_003332265.1 Candidatus Accumulibacter meliphilus | reverse complement strand
TCTCCCTGCGAGACGGGGAGACCATGATCAGCGACGAACAGTCGCTGACTTTCGACAGCAGCTCCGGCCTGATGGACGAGCGCAAGCGCTCGGTGATCCTGACCATCAAGTCCGGTCAATACGACAAGAGCAAAGACCATTTCCTGATTGCCCGGGACACCCAGAGCAGGGTCGAAGTGATCCGGATTCCGCTCAAGGTGGACCTGGCCTTTGCCAACGATTTCTGAAACCAATGATGACTGAAGAACGCCCCGAGAACGGCCCCGCGTTCACGCCGCCGATTCAGTGCTCGGCATTTTTCGGTCCACGACGACAGCCGTCCCCTGGTACGTGACTCGCGACATTCGCCATTGCGATCCGGCTTGCTCATAGTGGGCATTGCTCTTGCGAAGCCCGACAATGGCATTGGCCTCCAGGGCAAGTTCCTGACAGAACATCACACGCCTGGCGGCGATGCCATTGACGTCCTGACGGCAAGGACCTAGCATGGCCGGCCGGTTACTTCCGGCGATGATTCTTCCGGAGACGCCCATGGACGTGGCGACAAACGATGCAGACCAGCGGGTCCGCCATTTCCGGCAGATCCTGATGTGGCCCTTGCAACTGATGCCGCTGGCCGATGGCGGACCTTTCCAGAACCATCGTCAGTTGCTCGATCGGACCGATGCCGACAACCCGTGGCGGGAACTGGCCGACGAGTTCAGCGGCGACCCCGAACAGTTTCACGAGCGCCATTACAGCGAGTTCGTGACCTTCCTGCCTTACGTCCAGCGCTTTCTCTACGGCGAAGGCGATGGCCAGAAAGGAAGCAATGCGCGCGACGACGAATCGCCGATCCGCATCTTCCGCCGCCATGACGTGGCCAAAGTGCGCATGCACTACAAGGACCGCGACGAACCGATCGATTTCGATATCGCGCACCTCGACCTCTATTTCTTCTACGACATCGAGGTGCTCATTCTAGTCGTCGAGATTTTCGCCGACGACCTCGAACTACGGCAGGTGCACGACACTTTGTACCGCTTCGGGCGGGCCTATCCGCCGTCCTGGGACGACGATGGCAGCGGTAGTCACTGCCTGAAGCGCTGCGAATGGATCGCGCCGGACGGCCGGGTGCTGGCCGCTTCGGATTACGAAAAACGCAGCAAGTACCTCACTTTCGTCTCGCGCTTCCGCGTCCCCTGCATCTCCTCGCATTGGGAGTTTCTGCTCCGACCACTGGTGCTGCATCACTCGGACGAGGAAGGCCTGGTGCGCTACCGGCAGATCGAGTATCACCGCATGCCGCTCCTCGCCTACCTGGCGATGGACGACCCGCGCGCCCTCAGCCGTGACGACTTTGCCCGCCTGGTGTTGGTCACCGGACCGGGGAAGATTGGCGCGCCGCCCGCTTCCGAGTTGCCGCTTGATGGTTTCGAGGCGCGCTATTGCTACGACCGCTACTGGCACCCGCACGCCGAGCAGCCAGGGAGCCGCCAGCTCTCCTGCGGGCACGCGGTAGTCATGGTCGGCAGTGCCCGCGACGCCTACTTCTGTGGTCTGGAGGACGGCTTGCTCGGGCAGTTTCGCCACCAGTTCTTCCTGCTGGCCCTGATTCCGCACTTTCACAAGGCTGCCTTGCTGATGCTCTCCGATCGCCTGGTGACAGCGCTCAATCACCTCCGCATCGGCCAGGCCGAGTCGGTCAAGGAATTCAAGCGTGCCATTCGGCAGATCCTCGAAGTCTTCCTGCGCTTCACCCATCGCTACTGGTTCTACGAGATTTCCGACCAGGCCCAGGCTCGCTCGATGTTCAAGCTGACCAGAAAACACTTGGGCACCGAGCGCCTGTATACCGAATTGCGCGAGGAAATTCATGACATGAGCCAGTACCTCGACAGCGACAGCCTACGCCGGCAGTCCAATACGGTCGTCCGCCTGACCGTGGTGACCACCGCCGGCCTGATCGCGACGATCACCACCGGCGTTCTCGGCATGAACCTGCTCGACGCCACGCACGCTCCCTTCGCCGACCGCCTGGCGCTGTTTGCCCTGGTCGCCGTGCCGTCGGCACTGCTCACCGGTTTCGCCATCGCCAAGTCGAAGGCGCTCTCGGAGTTTCTCGAAGCGCTGTCCGACGAACGTCTCTCGCCACGCGCCAAACTCACTACGCTGACGGCCGTCTGGCGACGGCCACGCCCACCCGCCGGCGGCTGAGCGTTGGCTCTCGCTATTTCATGGTCGCCGCCAACGCCTCGAACAAGATCGCCGTCGTCGATACTCAAGACGCATCCCAAATCGACCAATCTGTCGGTCGATACGCCGCTCAATCCGGAAGCCAAGATCAGTCAGTCGGTTGCGGTTTTTGACATCCAGAACCTGGACAAGGGATATGAAGTCCTGCCGATCGGCGACTGGGCCGACCTCGGAGACGATGGCGCCAGGCGAATCGTGCAGCCCGAGTACAACGGGGCCGGCGACGAGGTTTGGTTCTCGGTGTGGAGCGCCAGGGACAAGAACTCGGCGCTGGTCGTGGTTGACGACAAGACGCGCAAGCTGAAAGCAGTGATCAAGGATCCGGAGTTGATCACGCCGACCGGCAAGTTCAACGTCTTCAACACCCAGCACGACGTCTATTGAGCTAGTCTCCGGCGACAATGGCGCAACGGGGGCTCGGACAGCCCCCGTTGCGTTTGTTGCGTCCTGACGCGCTCTGCCGGCCGGCCGTCATTCGAGCCTTTGGGCGCATGGGCTGCAAAGCTCGCCAACTGAGGACAGGCTCCGGCCTGATCGTCGCGGCGCGCACTGGCGCCCGTCAATACCGGAGACGTCGCATGCCACTTGCCGCCAACCGCTCTGCCCTTGCCATGCTTTTTGCCTGTGTTTCATTGCTTGGCATCGTGCCAGGCACGTGGGCCGCAGATGCTGAGCGGTTGCATATTATAGCGCATGGAATGATAATCATGCTTCGCATCTATTTTGGAGTCTGCCATGAAAACCTATTCAGCGGTAATTGAACGGTGCCCACAGACTGGCCTGTTCGTTGGTTTCGTTCCCGGGTTTCCCGGCGCTCATTCACAGGGAGAAACGCTGGATAAGGTCAACCACAACCTGCATGATGTAATTACCATGCTTCTGGAAGACGGCGAACCTGTGCTGGAGTCAGAGTTTGTTGGGGTTCAAAACGTCGCAGTCGCTTGAGTCATGGGCAACATTCCCCCAATCTTGCTCCGTCAAATTGCCAAAGACATCGGTCTCGCAGTTGATGAGTTTCTCAAGCATAGATAGCCCAACCCGGCGGTCAGTCTCGCTGCCTTCGGTCGCTGGACGCTGCGCGATAAAGCCGCACAGCGCCGGTTAGCTCTACGTTAACGGTCATGACTCGTGGAAACACCCCACATCATGAAAGTCATGACCGTTTCCCTCTTCTCCTGGCCCTTCTCCCACAAGGGGAGACGGGAGTTTCGTGAGTCGCGTAGGCGACTTTCACATTAATGATCATGCACCCACTCGCTTCCCATCTCTCAAAGCTTGTCTTGGTTGGGCTTGGTGTTCCAATCGCGATTGTTGTTATTCCTTTGTTGCTTGTATTTGTTGCTGGCGTACATTTTGGCCCCAAAGAAGACTTCTGGAGGAACCGGGAAGAAGTGCTTAGAGTGGCTTCTCCGGTCGAAAACATCGATACCGTTCTGGTTGAAACAAACGGTGGAGCGACAGCATCATTCGGCTACGAGGTGTATCTGGTTGCCAAAGGTGAAAATATTGAAGGCAAGCCTCGCGTAGCGTTTGTGTACGGCGCAACACGCAATGAAAATGCCTATGGCGTCAACCTGAAATGGCGCACTCCCAACTTGCTTTCTGTTGAGTATTACAGGGACAAGGGAATCGCCAGCGAGGTCAATACTCCTCTTGTCATCGGCAATATGCCAGTTGAAGTTGTCGTACAAACAGGCGTTCTCGATCCAGATGCTGTTCCTGGCGGAATGGGCTTCAATCAGAGGAGAAGAAAATGATCGCTAACTCCGCCGCTTCAGAGGGATGCTCGCGCTGGCAAGCCGGCTTCGCGCCGCTGAGCTTCCACGTTATGCCTCATGAAGCACTGCTGGTTCATCGTCGCCTTGTCGCTGCTCTGCACCTGGCTCTCGTTTCAATCGGCTTCACAATGGCGCCGCATGGCAATCACCGAAGCGGGGAATCACCGGCGCAGGCTCAGGGCAGACTATCTGACCCGGCGGGTCTGGGTCTGGGATGGAAAGTCGCTCGCGGCCGAGTATTGGCATCTGTTGGCGCACTGGGGAATGAATGGCGAGAGGCGATAATCCTGCCTGTCCAACGCCGTGCCTGACGCTGCCCTGTGCGACCTGGCGAAAATGCTCGGGCGCGCCATGGCCTCGCCAGAGCCTGCCAGGGCGCCGAAAGGGCGTACGGTAGGGCAGTGGTGATGGCGGCGATCCTGTTCTTGCGCTACCAGTATTTTTCGAAAGCCATTTGGCCGAGCACTCCACGCCGTGTGGTCCGAAAACCGCGTTCGCTGAGCAGCGCGCGCAACTCGCGGGACATCTCCGGATTGCCGCAGACCATCACTCGCGAGTGCTCGGGATCGATGCTTAGGCCGGTCGCCGTGGCGAGGCTGCCGTCCGCAAGCAAGGCCGGAATGCGTTGCGACAGGGCAGTTACCCCGGGCTCGCGAGTCACCACGGGCAGGTAGTGCAGGCGTGCAGCGGCGGTCGTGGCGCTGCGCTGCTGCGCTAAATGTTCGAGTTCTTCCGCATAGGCGAGCTCGGCTGCACGGCGGACGCTGTGCACGACGACGATGCGGGCGAAAGCGCTCCACACCTCCGGGTCGCGAAGTATCGACAGGTAGGGTCCGAGCCCGGAGCCGCTGGCTATCAGCCACAGGTCGTGGCCGGGCGCGAGGGCGTCGAGCGTCAGGAAGCCATAGCTGGCCTTTTCGACTTGCACCGGATCGCCAACCCGGCAGCGGTCCAGAAGGCTGGAGAAAGCGCCGCCGGTCACCAGAGTACAGAAGAACTCGAGATGCGCCTCTGCCGGTGCCGAGGTGATCGACAGGGGCCGGAATACGGCCGGGCCCGAGGAGTCAGGCAGGCCCAGGCGCGCGTAATGTCCGGGAGTAAACCGGAATCGGCTGTCGCGCGTCACGCGCAAGGACAGCAGGCCGGGCGTCCATCGGTGTATCCAGAGAACTTCCTGTGGCGTTGCCGCCGCCGGTGCTCGCGCAGCCGTTCCGCTCGGCGTGGCATTCTCCGGGAGGGAGCTGCTGGAATTCGAGGAATCAGCGGCAGAAGTCATTGGCTCGGGGACCCGTTTTGGCGCTTGCTCAGCCGGGCGCCGGTGAAACAGGTTTCGCCGGCTGCCGCTGCCGCCGTGTTGAAAGTGGCTTTCATGACAGAAACCGGGCGCAATCGAAGCGCAGCCCAAAGCACTGCCGGCGCAGGAATTCGACCAGCGATCTCGGCGACGACTTGGTCAACGCGATCGGCACCGATTCGGTGAAACACGCGGCGCAGGATGAAGTTCGCGACCACACTCACCACTATTCCGAGCGCTACGGGAAACACCTGCAGAACCAGCAGCGGGATCTCGTCGCGTCCGACCAGGGGCGCGAGCACTTTCTCCAGCCAATCGAGTTTCATTTTCTCGTTCCGGGCTTGTTCAGGCTTTGCATTCTAAACATTCCAATGTGTCGGGCGGGTGAGCCTCATTCGAGGCCGAGGGCGCATCGGCTACAATGCTTGCCAACTGACGACGGACGTTTACCTGATAGTCGCCGCGCGCACCGGCGCCTGTCAATACCGGAGACATCGCATGCCACTTCCCGCCAGTCGCTCTCTCCTCGCCATGCTTTTTGCCTGCGTTTCATGGCTCGGCATGATGCCAAGCACGTGGGCCGCAGATGCTGCCACGATCAGCATTGCCTGCTCGGGCGTTGGCCAGGAGCTTGAATTCTGCAAAGGGGCGGCCGAAGCGTGGGCCAGGAAGACCGGCCACGCGCTGAAGATCGTCACGCCGCCCAATGACGCCAGCGAGCGGCTGGCGTTGTACCAGCAGTTACTTTCGGCGCGCTCCGACAAGATCGATGTCCTGCAGGTCGACGTGATCTGGCCGGGCCTGTTGGGTGGCCACTTGCTCGACCTGCGACCTTACGCCAAAGGCGCCGAAGCGCAGCACTTCCCCGGTTTTATCGCCAACAATACCAGCCAGGGCCGACTGGTCGCCATGCCCTGGTTCGCCAACGCCGGCCTGCTCTTCTACCGCAGCGACCTGCTGCAGAAGTACGGGCAGCCGCTTCCCTCGACCTGGGAGGAGCTGACGGTCGGCGCGCGCACGATCCAGGACGGCGAGCGTGCGGCCGGCAATGAGCGCATGTGGGGCTACGTCTGGCAGGGCCGCGCCTACGAAGGCCTGAGCTGCAATGCGCTGGAGTGGGTGGCCAGCCATGACGGAGGCGCCATCGTCGAAGCCGATGGCCGGATCAGCATCGACAACCCGCGCGCTGCGCTGGCGCTGCAGACGGCGGCCGCTTGGGTTGGCAGTATCTCGCCAACGGCGGTGCTGAACTATGCCGAAGAGGAGTCGCGCGGTGTCTTTCAGGCGGGCAACGCAGTGTTCATGCGCAACTGGCCGTACGCCTGGGCGCTGGCACAAGCCGAAGGCAGCGCGATCCGCGGCAAGGTCGGCGTGGCGGTGTTGCCGAAAGCTGCCGGGGCGGGGCGGCATGCGGCGACGCTCGGTGGCGAATCTCTGGCGGTATCGAATTATTCCCGGCACCCCGCCGCGGCCGCCGATCTGGTGCTTTACATGACTAGCGCGGCGGTGCAGAAGGAGCGTGCGCTGCGTGGCTCGTTCAACCCGACGATCACGGTGCTGTACCAGGACCCGGAGATCCTGCAGGCCAATCCCTTCATGGGTGAACTGTTCGCTACCTTTACCAGCGCTATTGCCCGCCCGACCACGGTCACCGGCGCCCGCTACAACCAGGTCAGCCACCAGTTCTGGAATGCCGCGCACGATACGCTCTCGGGCAAGGCGACTGCCGAGCAGGCGCTGAGCAGGCTCGATCGATCGCTGCAGCGGGTCAGCCGGCGCGGCACGTGGCGTTGAGAGAATCGGGCCTGGCTGCGCAGCGCGTGCGCCGCGCCTGGTGGATGGCGGCGCCGATGTTGCTGGTGCTGGCGGCGGTCGGCGGCTGGCCGCTGCTGCGCACGATCTGGTTCAGCCTGACCGACAGCGAGTTGGCGGACCTTGGCGACTATGCGTTCATTGGCCTGGAGAACTATGTCGGCGAATATGGCCTGCTGGCCAGCCCGGAGTGGTGGCAGGCGGTCGGCAATACCTTGCTGTTCACCGGCCTGTCGGTAAGCCTTGAAACGCTGCTCGGGCTCGGCGTGGCCTTGCTGCTCAACCAGGCGTCGCGTCTGCGCACACTGTTGCGTGCGGCCCTGCTGGTGCCCTGGGCAATCCCGACGGTGGTCTCGGCCAAGATGTGGAGCTGGATGCTGCACGACCAGTTCGGCATCGTGAACCACCATCTGCTGGCGCTCCGCGTGATCGCCGCGCCGCTGGCGTGGACTGCCGACCCGCAGCTGTCGCTGTTCAGCATCGTGCTGGTCGACGTCTGGAAAGCGACACCCTACATGGCTTTGCTGATCCTGGCAGCGCTGCAGATGGTGCCGGTGGACTGCTACGAAGCGGCGCGCGTGGATGGTGTGCCGCGCTGGCAGGTTTTCCGCCGCATCACGCTGCCCTTGATCCTGCCCGGCCTGCTGGTGGCGATGGTCTTTCGCACGCTCGACGCGCTGCGCGTCTTCGACCTGATCTACGTAATGACTTCCAATAGCCGTGACACGCAGAGCATGTCGGTCTTCGTGCGCGAGCAGTTGATCGACTTCGGCCTGGTCGGTTACGGTTCGGCCGCCGCGACCTGTCTGTTCTTCATGATCGCGCTGCTGAGCATCGTCGCCATGGGCTTGCTGCGCAAGACTTTTGAGCGCGCGGCGGCGTGAATGGGATGGTGAAAGCGGGCGCCGTTTTGCAGGTATTGCCGTCGCGCGCTGCACCCCGACAGCGTCGCTTTCCCTGGGGCAGCATCGGCTATTGGGTGGCCTCGCTGCTGTTCATCTTCGTTTCCGTCTTCCCGCTGCTCTATGCGCTTTCGAGTTCGCTCAAGCAGGGCCGCGGGCTGTTCTCTCCGGCGCTGTGGCCCGAGGCGCCGACTTTCGCCAACTACAGCGGCGTTTTCGCTGAGCAGCCTTTTGCGCAAAACCTGCTCAACTCGCTGCTCGTTGCCGGCAGCGTGGTCACCCTGTCGCTGGGGCTGAGTTTGATGGCCGCCTGGGCATTCGCGCGGGTCGAGTTTCGCGGCCGCGGCCTGTTGCTGATGCTGATCCTGTCGGCGTCGATGCTGCCGCAGGTGGCGGTGTTGTCGGGGATGTTCGAGTTGGTGCGTGCCTTCGGCCTGTACGACACGCTCGGCGCGCTGGTCATCGCCGATCTCGTGCTGACGCTGCCGTTCACCGTCTGGGTGCTGGTGACTTTCATGCGCCAGCTGCCCAAAGAACTGGAAGAGGCCGCGGCGATGGACGGCGTCGGCGTGCTGACCCTGGTCTTTCGGGTCTACATGCCGCTGCTCTGGCCGGCGCTGGTCGCCACCGGCCTGTTGGCCTTCATCGCCGCGTGGAACGAATTCCTCTTCGCACTGACTTTTACCTTGTCGACCGAGGCGCGTACCGTGCCGGTGGCGATTGCCCTGATCAGCACGCCGAGCGGCTTCGAATTGCCGTGGGGAAAGATCATGGCCGCGTCGGTGATCGTCACGCTGCCGCTGGTGGCGCTGGTGGTGGTCTTTCAGCGGCGCATCGTCTCCGGGCTGTCGGCCGGGGCGGTGAAAGGGTGAAAGGGTGAAAGGGGTGAACAGGTGATTGGCCATGAGCGTACAAGGAGGGAAGGGGCGATGAGTCGCATCGAGCTGCGCGGTATCAGCAAGCGCTTCGGCGACACGCCGGTGTTGAACGACATCGACCTGAGCATCGCGGCGGGCGAATTCTGCGTTTTCGTCGGGCCTTCGGGGTGTGGCAAGTCGACGCTGTTGCGCCTGCTCGCCGGACTGGAAGATCCCTGCGCTGGCGAGATCGAGATCGACGGCGTGCTGGTCAATGACTTGCCGCCGGCACAGCGCAACGTGGCGATGGTCTTCCAGAGCTATGCCTTGTACCCGCACATGAGCGTCTTTCAGAACATGGCTTTCGGCCTGCAGCACCGCAAGCTGCCCGCCGGCGAGATCGAACGGCGCATCGCCGACGCGGTCCGCATCCTGCAACTCGACGGCTTGCTGCAGCGCCGGCCAAAAGAGTTGTCGGGAGGCCAACGACAGCGGGTAGCGATCGCGCGCGCCATCGTGCGCCAGCCGAAAGTGTTCCTGTTCGACGAGCCGCTGTCCAACCTCGACGCGGCGCTGCGCGTGCAGACGCGCCTCGAGATCGCCAGGCTGCACCGCGCGCTCGGTTCGGCGAGCATGGTCTATGTGACGCACGACCAGGTCGAGGCAATGACGCTCGCCGACCGCATCGTCCTGCTGCAGCCGCTGGCTGGGAGAAATGATGCCGCCAGCGTGGCTCAGGCCGGTGCACCGCTGGCGCTCTACCATCATCCGGCCAATCGTTTTGTCGCCGCTTTCATCGGTTCGCCGGCGATGAACTTCGTTGACGCGACGGTGCAGTCGCTGGGTGACGGGCGGGTGCTCGCCGACGCGCATGGCATGCTCTGCGCAGCGCAGCTGTCGCCGCAGGGGCTGGCAGTCGGCGAGCCGGTTACCCTGGGAATTCGGCCTGAGCACGTACTGCTGGGCGAGGGAGCGCAACGCGCGCGCGTCAGTCACGTCGAGCATCTTGGCGAAGTCAGCCATGTCTATCTCGAACTGCCAGGCGTCAGCACGCCACTGCTTGCGAAGAGCGCTTGCGATGACATCGCCATTTATGACGTGCTGGCCTTCGATCTGCCGGCACAAGCCATGCATTTATTCCGTGCCGATGGTGTCGCGCAAGCGCGTGGCGACGCGGCGGAGCGCTCAGTCGCCGCCGTCAACGGCTAGTTGCGTTCAGGCGTCATGGCCACGGCAAGCCCGGCGTGTACCGTGGTAATTGGCGAACGCGTAGAATCACCTGTGCACGAACGACATTGGCGGGTTCGCGCCCGCGCGCTGGAGTAGCCTGCGCCGTGATCACCCTGAATGGACGCAGGCAGAAATAGAGAGAGGTCTCGATGAATGATTTGTCACGTTCGCTGATTGCCGGAGTGGTCCTCGTGGGCCTCGCCGGAAGTGCTTACCTGTGGTGGCAGGAGCGGCAAGAACACCAAGAAGGACAAGCCGCAGCGACGGCTCCGCTGGTCGCACCAAATACACGCGCGGTGGAAGCGGTGGCGCCGGAGACAGCGCCGGTACCGCTTCACCATGCCATCGAAGAGATCACGCCGCCGCTCGCGGAGCCTCTGCCGCCCTTGACGGATGACGGCAGTGAAGTGAGCGACGCGCTGGTGGCCCTGCTGGGCCGCGAGCAGGTGCTGTCTTTCGTGGACGCCAGCGGTTTTGCGCAGCGCGTGGTGGCGACGGTCGATAACCTGGCCCGTGGTCATGCGGCCTCACGCCTGTGGCCGGTGCATCCCGCACCCGGGCGCTTTCAGGTCGTCGAGCGTGACGGCGCGACCTATATTGCCGACGACAACCGCGATCGTTACAAAGCTTTCGTGCGTTTCGCATCGGCCGTCGATACCGAGGCTGCGGTGGCCTTGTACGTGCGCATGTACCCCTTGCTGCAAAAGGCTTATGAAGACCTCGGCTATCCGGGCAAGTACTTCAACAACCGGCTGATCGAAGTGATCGATCAGTTGCTGGCAACTCCCGAGCTGCTGAAGCCAGTTCGCCTGAGCTTGGTCGAAGTGAAGGGGCCGGGCGAGACGCCGTCGCCCTGGTTGCGCTACGAATACGCGGACCCGGCGCTCCAGGCGCGCTCTGCGGGCCAGAAAATCCTGCTGCGCATGGGGCCGGGGAATGCTGGCGAGCTGAAGGCCAAGTTGCGCCAGTTCCGCCAGCGCATTGCCAGCAGCGGCGTGAGCGACTAACGGTCATGACATGTCGAGATACCCCGAATCATGAAAGTCATGATCGTTTGTTCGCAGTAACAGCAGTAAGTCTAGCGGATTGAAGTCCCGTCTGGGGAGTTGTCCGTACGCCCCGGTAGCATGAGGAAGCGGCGTCGTGGTGACACGGGGTCGTGAGTTTCCAAACAGCAAGAGAGCAGGCCGTAACGTAAGTGAACCTATGAGTAGCCTCGTAAATGAGCTGGAGAAGCCGACCCTGTGGACGGAAGGGGAAGGCCGTTGGGTGGGCGCTGGAATAACGGAAGTGGCGTCAATCGACTCCCGGGGTAGCAGGGA
>QPGA01000046.1:0-17308 GCA_003332265.1 Candidatus Accumulibacter meliphilus | reverse complement strand
GCCCGTTTTTCGAGCCAGGCGTTACGTCCTTCCTGGCCTTCCTCGGTCATGTAGAACAGGCCGGTGGCGTTGCCGGCGAGTTCCTGGATTCCCGCCAGGCCGTCGGTGTCGGCGTTGAAGCCGGCCTTGATCATGCGCAGCGCCATCGGCGACAGCTTCAGCATGTCGCGGCACCAGCGCACCGTCTCTTCCTCGAGTTCGGCGAGGGGCACGACGCTATTCACCAGGCCCATGGCCAGCGCCGCCGCGGCGTCGTACTGGCGGCAGAGCAACCAGATTTCCTTGGCCCGTTTCATGCCGATGGTGCGCGCCATGAGGCCGGCGCCGAGGCCGGCGTCGAAACTGCCGACCCGCGGGCCGGTCTGCCCGAAGCGGGCATTGTCGGCGGCAATCGTCAGGTCGCAGACCAGATGCAGGACGTGCCCGCCGCCGATGGCATAACCGGCAACCATTGCCACCACCGGTTTCGGGCAACGGCGAATCTGCATCTGCAGGTCGAGGACGTTGAGATGCGGCATGCCCGCCTCATCATGGTAGCCGCCGTCGTCGCCGCGTACGGTCTGGTCGCCGCCCGAGCAGAAAGCTTCATGCCCCGCCCCGCTCAGGATGATCGCCCCGACCTGCGGATCGAACTGCGCCTGGTGGGTGGCATCGATCAGCTGGGCGACCGTTTCCGGTCGAAAGGCATTGCGTCGTTCGGGCCGATTGATGACAATGCTGGCGATGCCTTCGGCGAATTCGTAGCGAATGTCGGAGTAGGCCTTGCTGGCGGCACGTGGCTGCCAGGCGAGAGCGGGGCGGATCATGGGGACAATTTCCTCGGCAAGGGGGACGGCGGGCAGTATAGCCGCTGCCAAATAGCAAATAGCAAATCGCAATTGCCGACTAGCAAATGACGATGAAGCGTTGGCACGATAGCATGCGGCGTCGCCTGGCAAGCCGAGCGCTTCCGGAGCCCATCTTTTTCGCGGCGGGAGGGAGAGATGCATCGCAGGATACTGGCAGGTGATCGACTGATCGCGGCTTTCCTTATCGGCTGCGTGCTGTTCAATTATCCCGTACTGTCGCTGTTCGACCGGCCGAGCGAGATCTTCGGCATTCCGCTGGTTTATGCCTACATTTTTACTGCCTGGGCGCTGGTCATCGCCTTGATGGCCTGGGCCGTCGAACGGCGCTTCAAGTAGGCGGCGGCGATGCTCGAAGCGCCGGTACTGATTACTGTCTCGCTACTCTATCTGGGGCTGCTGTTTGCGGTCGCCTGGTGGGGCGACAAGCGCGCCGATCAGGGACGCTCGCTGATCGCCAGTCCGACCATCTACGCCCTGTCGATGGCCGTTTACTGCACGACCTGGACTTTTTACGGCAGTGTCGGCCGCGCTGCCGTTTCGGGAATCGGCTTTCTGCCGGTTTACCTGGGGCCGACACTGGTCATGGCGCTCGGCTGGATCGTGCTGCTGAAAATGATTCGCATCGTCAAGGCAAACCGCATCACCTCGATTGCCGATTTCATTTCCTCCCGTTATGGCAAGAGTCATGGGCTCGGCGGCCTGGTGACGATCATCGCCGTGGTGGGCATCATTCCCTACATCTCGCTGCAGCTCAAGGCGGTCTCGAACACCGTCAGCCTGCTCTTCAGCTATCCGGAAATCGTCATGCCGCATCGCAGTGCGACGATGTCCGTAGGGGCAGACATCAGCTTCTACATTGCCTTGATCCTGGCCGCCTTTACCATCGTTTTCGGTACCCGCCATCTCGATGCCACCGAACGCCACGAAGGAATGGTGGCAGCGATTGCGCTGGAATCGGTGGTCAAGCTGGTCGCCTTCCTGGCCGTCGGGGTGTTCGTCACCTATGGTGTTTTCGACGGTTTCGGCGATATTTTTGACCGCGTCGCGCAGCAGCAGGAACTGCAAAAACTGATGACTGCCATTCCCTCCGGGGCGGGTTACAGCGGCTGGTTTTCGCTGGTCGTGCTGTCCGGCCTGGCGTTTCTCTTCCTGCCGCGCCAGTTCCAGGTCGCCGTCGTCGAGAACGTCAACGAGGCGCACCTGAAGCGGGCGGCATGGTTGTTTCCCCTATACCTGCTGTTGATCAATATTTTCGTCTTGCCGATTGCGCTGGGCGGCCTGCTGCACTTCGCCGGACAAGGGGTTGACGCCGATACCTTGGTGCTCACCTTCCCGATGTCACAGCGCCAGGAAGGGCTGACGCTGCTGGCCTTCATTGGTGGACTGTCGTCGGCGACCGGGATGGTCATCGTCGAAACCATTGCCTTGTCGACCATGGTTTGCAACGACCTGGTGATGCCGATGCTGCTGCGCCACAAGCGTGCCACACTCGCCGAGTCGAAAGACCTCTCGGGCTTGCTGCTCGCTATTCGGCGTGGCGCCATCGTGGTCATCCTGCTGCTTGGTTACCTCTACTTCCGGCTGGCAGGCGAGGCTTACGCGCTGGTCGCCATCGGCCTCATCAGTTTTTCGGCGGTGGCGCAGTTTGCGCCGGCGTTGATCGGCGGCATGTACTGGCGCGGCGGCACGCGTGGTGGCGCGCTGGCCGGTCTGACGGCTGGTTTTCTGGTCTGGGCCTACACTTTGCTGTTGCCGTCATTTGCAAAATCCGGTTGGCTTCCCGGGGATTTTCTCGCGCAAGGGTTTTTCGGGATCGAGCTCTTGCGGCCGCAGCAGTTGTTTGGTCTGAGCGGCATCGACGAAATTTCGCACTGCCTGTTCTGGAGTTTTTTTGCCAATATTGGTGCTTACGTGGCGGTATCCTTGCTGCGCCCGCCCATGGTCGCCGAGGCGACACAGGCGACCCTGTTCGTCGATGCGCTATCGGAAACCGGGCAGGGTGGGGCAGTGCTCTGGCGTGGCCGGGCCCAGGTCAGTGATCTGCAGGAGCTGGTCGGACGCTTTCTTGGCCCAAATCGTGCGCAATCGGCGTTTGCCGGTTTCGCGCGTCGCAACGGTCGCGACGGGGACTCAAAGCCCGAGGCCGATGCCAAGCTGGTGCAGTTCGCCGAATCCCTGTTGGCCGGCGCGATTGGCAGTGCTTCGGCACGGGTGATGGTCGCCTCGGTGGCCAAGGAAGAGCCGCTGAGCATCGAGGAAGTGATGCATATCCTCGACGAAGCCTCACAGCTACGCACCTACAGTCGTGAACTCGAGCGCAAGTCACGCGAGCTGACGGCGGCGACGCTGGAGTTGCGGGAGGCGAACGAGCGCCTGCAGGAGCTCGACCGTGTCAAGGACGACATCATGTCGTCGGTGACCCACGAACTGCGCACGCCGCTAACCTCGATCCGTGCTTTCTCGGAGCTGCTGCATGACGACCCGAAGATGCATCTCGCGGACCGGACACGCTTTCTCGGCTTGATCGTCAGCGAGGCCGAGCGTTTGACGCGGCTGATCAACCAGACGCTCGACCTGGCGAAAATCGAGTCCGGTCGAGCCGACTGGAACGGCTGCGAACTCGATCTGAAAGAGGTCATCGAACAGTCGATCGCAGCTACCAGTCAGCTGGTGCACGAGAAAGAGGCGCACATCGAGGTCGATCTGCCCGATAATCTACCGCTGATTCTGGCCGATCGAGATCGATTGATCCAGGTGATGCTGAACCTGCTCTCCAATGCGGTGAAGTTCCTGACGCCGGGCAGTGGCCTGATTCGCGTCACCCTGAGTCGGCGGGACGATGGCCTGCAAGTCAGCGTCGCCGACAACGGACCGGGGATTCGCCCGGAAGATCAGCAACTGGTTTTCGAGAAGTTTCGCCAGGTAGGCGATACGATGACGGCCAAGCCATCGGGCACCGGTCTTGGGCTACCGATCAGCCGCCGTATCGTGGAACATTTCGGTGGCGAGCTGTGGGTTGAAAGCGTTCCGGGCGAGGGTGCGACATTTCGTTTCACCTTGCCTTTTCCACCTGTGCAGCCGCCAGCGGCGGCGCCGGCAGCGTAGTCCATTAATCCAAAGGTCGCGCCAGCGACGCACGAAGCTCCCTTCTCCCCTCGTGGGAGAAGGGTTGGGGAAGAGGGGGAAACGGTCATGACTTTCATGATCGGGGGTATCTCGACAAGTCATGACCGTTAGCGTAGTTAATTCATGAGCGGAGTGTTGATGAGCAAGAAAATACTGATTGCCGACGACGAGCAAAACATTGTCATTTCGATCGAGTTTCTGCTGCGCCGGGAGGGTTTCGAGGTGCTGGTCGCCGGGGACGGCGAAGAGGCACTGGCGAAAGTGCGTGCCGAGAAGCCCGATCTCGTTCTGCTCGACGTCATGATGCCCAAGATGAATGGCTTCGACGTCTGCCAGGCCTTGCGCGCTGACCCCGAGCTCAGTGCCACGCGCATTCTGATGCTCACTGCCAAAGGGCGCGACACCGAAGTCAGCAAAGGCCTCGGACTCGGCGCCGACGGCTACATGACCAAGCCCTTCTCGACCAAAGAGTTGCTCGCCGAGGTGCGCAAGCTCCTGGAGACGTAGATGAAGGCCACGCGCCAGCTGTACAGGGCCGCGCTGTTGGCCGGTCTGTTCGTGCTTGCCGTGGTGCTCGCCGCGGCGACCCTGATGTGGGTTACCGAAGCCGATGGCAGCGGTGGCGGTTGGTCCGCCGCAGGCAGGATCTTTGTCCTGCTCTTGCTGACCCTGGCCGGGGCCGGGGGCGCCTACCTGGTGATCGCCGGCTGCTATACACGTTACGTCAATGGGCCACTGCGCATGGCCGAGGACCTGGCGGCGGTGACTACCCACAGTGGACTGCGTTTGCCAGAGCCGGCAACACCCGAATTGCGCGCCCTGGGGCAGGCGGCGAATCAACTGCTGGCCGCACGCGACGCACTCGAGCGCGATGTCGCCGAGCGCGTGCGTGAAGCCCGCGCTTCGCTGGAAGAGGAGCGCAGCCGCCTGGCTGCGCTGATGGCCGATCTGAGTCAGAGCGTTGTGGTCTGCAATCTGGATGGCCGCGTGCTGCTCTACAACCAGCGCGCCAAGCAGGAGCTTTCTGCCGGGCCTGACGGCAGCAATGGCGAATTGCTTGGCCTGGGGCGTTCGATTTACACGGTTTTCGATCGGGCGCTGATCGAGCATGCGCTGGAACGTCTGCAGTCGGCCAGTCGCGATGCGGACGGCGAGGCTGGAGTTGACCGCAAGAAACTCCTCGGCTCGGCGCAGTTCGTCACCGCCACCCGTGCCGGGCGCTTGCTGCGCGCGCACATGTCGCCGGTCCTGGGTAGCGACGGACAGCCCGGCGCGCAGGTCGGTGACCTCTCGGTTACCGGTTTCGTTCTCGTTCTGGACGACGTGACGAGCACCAACGAGCGGCATGCGCGCCGCGACGCCCTGATCCAGTCACTGATCGAAGGCGGGCGCGGGCCCCTGGGAAGCTTGCGTGCGGCAGCCGAAATGCTCTCCGATTTTTCCGATATGCCAGCCCAGCAGCGTGATCGCTTTCTCGGCGTGATCCGCGACGAGGCCAGTGTGCTGTCGACGCAGTTCGAGACAGCGGCGGCCGCTTTTTCGAACGATCTGCGCGAGCGCTGGCTGCTTGAGGAAATCCTCGGCGCCGAGCTCGTCGAAGTCGCTGCACGCCGCATCGCCGAGCGCGGCAACGCCGGGCAGCACAAGCTGGCGGTCAAGTCCGAGCAGATCGATGAGGGTCTGTGGTTGCGCGTAGACAGCTTCGGACTCCTGCAAGCCCTGAGCTATCTGGCGCTGCGTTTGCAGGACGAGTACGAGGTGCGCGAAGTGCGCCTGTCCTTGCAGCGCAGCGGCCACCTCGCCCAGCTCGATTTGTACTGGACCGGCACCTTCCTGAACAATGAAGCGGCCATGATCTGGTTGCAGGACCCGATGAATATCGGTGGCGAGAGCTCGCCGCTGAGCGTCGTCGATGTCATCGAGCGCTGCAACGGCGAGATCTGGTTCCAGCGCGAGCGTGTCTCGCATCGGGCTTTCTTCCGAACCATGCTGCCGGCGGCCGAGGCGCCGAAAGATCTGCCGCGGGCAATCGTTTCCGCGGCCGAAGGCGAACGTCCCGAGTTTTAATCTTTCGATATCTTCCACTGGTCGGGAGGCAGCCACGAACTCGACGATCGACCGCTGGCGGAGCTTTCATACACCGTTTTCGATACCGAAACGACCGGCCTGGAGCCGTCCGCCGGCGATGAGATCATCCAGATCGGTGCAACGCGTATCGTCAATCGTCGCCTGCTGCGTCACGAGTGCTTCGATCAACTGGTCGACCCGAAGCGCCCGCTGTCGCAACAATCAGTCAAGGTGCACGGCATTACCCGCGAAGTGCTCACCGGACAGCCGGTGATCGCGACCGTCCTGCCGACTTTCCATGCGTTCTGTGCCGACACCGTCCTGGTCGGTCACAACGCCGCTTTCGACATGCGTTTCCTGCAAATGAAGGAGCGGCAAAGCGGCGTGTGCTTCGCTCAACCGGTGCTCGATACCTTGCTGCTTTCAGCGGTCTTGCAGCCGAACCAGAATACGCACCGCCTGGAAGCAATCGCCGAGCGCCTCGGCGTCTCTGTGTTCGGACGCCATACTGCGCTTGGCGATGCCATGGTGACCGGCGAAGTTTTTCTGAAGATGCTGCCCTTGCTTGCCGAAATGGGCATCACGACCCTGCGCCAAGCGCGCGAAGCCAGCCAGAGAACCTACCATGCCCGACTCAAATACTGAGCCGAGGACACGCGTCACCCCGTTCTCGCCGTATGTCGGACTGCGCCATCTGGTGCGCAGTCAGCCCTTGACGGTCGGCCCGTCGACCAGCGTGCGCGAGACGCTACAGCTACTCGACAAGACGCACGGCGATGCGGTGGTGGTGGTCGACGAGGGCAGCCGAGTAGCGCTGGGCATCATCACCCTGCACGACGTCGTGCGCCGCGTGGCCATCGAAGCCTGCGATCTGACGGCGCCGATCGCGGCGGTGATGACCGGCGGCCTGATTACCGTGCCGGCGGACAGCACGGCGCACCAGGCCAGCGTGGTCATGGTGCGGCGCGGGGTGCACCATCTGGTGCTTACCGAGGCGGACGGCAGCTACTTCAACCTCGTTTCGCAGACCGATCTGTACACCCTGCCGGGCGCGCAGAGCACCGATCTCGTCAAAGCAATTCTGGCGGCACGCGACCTGCCGACGCTGGTCCATCTGGCTGCCGAGATCCGCGCACTGGTCGGGCGTCTGGTCGCCGAGCGGGTCAGCGCCGATGCGCTCTGCAATCGCCTCTCGTCGCTCAACGATCTGCTCACCCTGCAGGTCATCGAACTGGTCGCCGGGCAACACGAGCTGCCCTACGTCCAATGGTGCTGGCTGGTATTTGGTTCCGAGGGGCGGCTCGAGCAGACCCTGGCCACCGACCAGGACAACGGCCTGATCTTCGCCGCCGACTCGGATGAGCAGGCGGCGCATCTGCGCAGCGCTTTCCTGCCTTTCGCCCGGGCGGTGAACGAGGCCCTCGATGCCTGTGGTTTTCCGCTATGCAAGGGCGATATCATGGCCAGCAACCGGCAGTGGTGTTTGTCTGCCGACGAATGGCGAAGAGCCTTTTCAGGCTGGCTGGAAAGCCCGCAACCGGAGGCTTTGCTCAATGCGAGCATCTTCTTCGATCTGCGCGGCCTGTATGGGCAGGAGTCGCTGGCCAACGACTTGCGTAGCTGGCTCCTGGAGCGGGCGTACAGCTACCCGATCTTTCTGCGCGCGATGGTCGAGAACACGCTCAACTGGGAGTCGCCGCTGAACTGGTGGAAGGGGTTCCGAACCGATCTTGACAAGGAATTCCCGAACACCATCGATCTCAAGAAACATGGTTCGCGCCCCTTGGTGGACGCCGCCCGGGTTTACGCGCTGGCCCGCCAGATTCCTGATACCAATACCGCCGAGCGCCTGCGCGTGACCGGCGAGCAGATCGGCGCTGGTGTCCACGAAATGGCGGCTCTGATCGACGCCTTTCAGCACATCCAGCGTCTCAGGCTCCAGCAGCAGGTCAGCGGCGCGGCCGATGCCGTTTGCAACCGTGTCGCGCCCGACGAGCTGCACGAACTGGATCGCCTGATCCTCAAAGAGGCGCTCAAGCAGATCGGCTATTTGCAGAAGCGGCTGGTGCGCGAGTACGCCCCGGCATAGAGGCCGGCGGCAGCGCTTGCGCCGCAGCCGATGGGCTGCCGCAAAGGACGGCGGCGGGGCAACGCGGCGGCCGGGCGTTCAGGCTTGCGCGCGGGCGCGGAAGTTGGCCGGTACCGGCGCCACTTTGCGGGCCTCATAGTCGAAGAAGACGATGCCCGTCTTGCCGCGTGCGACTTCACGTTGGCTGAGCTTCTCATGCATGCGCCACAGCAGGTCGCAGCCCTTGCTGCCAAAATCGCTGGCGCTCATGTCAACGACCATCACTTCACCGTGAAAGGCCTCGGACTTGTACTGCACGGCCGCATCGGCGACGACGATGCCCACTCCCTCGACGTTCAGCTCGGTATAGCCCAGAGCGATGAAAAACCGCGCCCGCGCCTCGGAAACCAGGGACAACAACAAGGCATTGTCGAGGTGGCCGGCAAAGTTCATGTGGCTGAGATAGAGCGTGATCTCGGTCGAGTAGACGAAATGCTCGGGGATGTCGATCTGGATTCTGGGCATGGCGGGGTCCGTGGTGGCTGACTGGTTTCGGACGCAGATCGTACGTCAATCCGCCGGTTCCTGTCACGGCCGGCCTCGGTCAGCGGGGAAGAGGGGACGAGGGAAGAGGGGAAGAGGGGAAGAGGGAAGAGAGAAGAGGGGAAGAGCTGAGCCCCCAAGCAGGTGCCTGCCAAAAATCCCGAACCGTCACCCCACCAAAAGCCAAACTCCCCTCCCCCCTCGCGGGGGAGGGGTTGGGGGAGAGGGGGCTCAGAGGAGGCTCAGAGAGTAGTTTCGCTGGGCCAGCGTCAGAAGCCAGTCCTGGCATCCACCCGGAGGGTGTTCACAAACTTCTCGAATCCTCTTGCTGTCGCATCGAGCATTTTGTCGGCGAAGGTGGCGATGAAGTCGGAGAGGGCGGCATTGCGTTCCCGGGTGGCACGTTCGACGATCATCGTCATCTGTTCGTGGCTGAGGGTGGTTTTCATTTTGCTATGTGTTCCTGTACTGTTTTGGGCTATCGTGAGTCTGGTATAAGAGCGGTGTAAGGTTTTTTCTGCGCTTGCCTGGCGGCCAAAAATCAAACGAAGGCCGAAGTATCGAAAGCCTTGGGATGGCTGCCTTCGCTGCTCAGATGGTAGCCGCTCTGCTTCGGCGCTGTTGTTTGCGGGGTGTCCTGCTTGCCTTTTTCCATCCAGTCGAGCAGTCTGTGCATGGCGATGGCGACGTGTCTGCCAACGGCGAGACTACGTTCCTTGCGTGCTTGTTCAATGATCGCTGCGATCTGGTCATGGTTGAGGTTGGTTTTCATTTGTGGTTCCTTCTGTCCTTGCGTTGTTCCCGGTTTCCGAGAGTTCGCCGTAACTTTATTTGTTGGCGGCTGCGCCGGCAAACGATCAAATGTCAGCCGATGCGTGAAAAAATCTCACCTATATGACTTACCGCCTGCCACCCCTGAGTTCGCTGCGTGCTTTCGAAGCGGCGGCTCGCCACCTCAGTTTCAAAGACGCGGCAGCCGAGCTGTCGGTGACGCCGACGGCAATCAGCCACCAGATCCGTGGTCTCGAGGAATACCTGGACTGTCCGCTCTTCAAGCGGCTGACGCGCGCTCTGGAACTGACGCGCGAAGGTCGGGCCATGCTCCCCAAGGTGCGCGAGGGGCTGGAGTGCTTCGCTGCCGCGATCGAGAGCACGCGTCAAGTGGTCTTCGGCGGACGCCTGGTGGTGACTTCACCGCCGGCTTTCGCGGCGCGTTGGCTGCTCCGTCATCTGCCCGAATTCACTGCCGCGCATCCCGAGATCAAGCTGCGCATGGCGACCTCCCTGGATACCATCGACACCGGTGAGGCATCGCATCTCTCGGGCCTTGCCAGTGTCGATGTGCGTGACGACAAGACCGAAACCTTCATCCGCTATGGCAATGGGCACTATGCCGGCTGCCGCGTCGACCGGCTGTTTGCGCCGGCCTACACCGCCGTCTGCAGCCCGCTGCTGCTGAAGGGAATGCGGCCCTTGAACGTGCCGGCCGATTTGCGCCGTCACAATCTTCTCCACCACGAAGATGAAGCCGAGCAGGAACTCGACCAGCCCGCCCTGGCGACCTGGGACCAATGGTTGCAGGTGGCCGGCGTCACTGGCATCGATTCCGACGGTGGTACGCAGATCAGCGACCCCGGGCTGCTCCTCTCGGCGGCGATCGACGGCGTCGGCGTTGCGCTGGCGTCCAAGCAGCTCATCGAGGCCGAAGTGGCCGCCGGCCGTCTGGTGATGCCTTTCGACATCGTCATCCGTCCGGCACAGGCCTATTACCTGGTCGTTCCTGAAGCGGTCGCCGAGCGCACGGTGGTGACTGCCTTCCGGAAATGGCTGCTCAAGGAGGCGGCGAAGGTGCGCGAGGGATAGAGCTCAAGGGATAGAGCTCAAGAAGTGCTGAGCATCGTCGGCACGTCGTCCGATCCTGTCGACTCGGCTGCCGGCAGGGCGGCTGGGGTGGCGGCCGCTTTGCTGCCTGGCTTGCTGCTTGCCGCTGCTTTCTTTGCCGTCGGCGCGTCACCGCTGCCCGTCAGCTTGCGCACTTCGGTGGTCAGCTGAGTGAGGCGCTCCGCAAGCTGTTCGACATCGCGCTTGCTGGCAAGGAGCATGGAATGCAGTGGCCGCAGCAGTCGATTTCTGAGCAGCTGTTCGCCACGATCGATGCTTTCAGTGGCCGTGCTGACCAATTCGGCCGAGCTTTCCTTGATCTGCCGACGCGCTTTGGGTCGCAATGCCTTGCCTTCTGCCAGCAGCGTTTCGAAGGCCTGGGCACCGGTCTTGGTGGCCAGGGAATAGGCGCCAAGGCCAAAAAGCCAGAACTTGCGTACAGATTCCTGGGCGCTGCCAATCAGTTGCTCGTTGCCACCTTGATTAACCAGGCTCGTCTGTGTCTTGCTCATTTTGTTTCTCCTTTATCCAACTGGAACTGAAAGTTTCTGCAACTGCCCGTGCAGCTGACGAAATCCAGTCTAGCGACGATCACTAGAGGACACACACTAAATGCCTGGGTGTTTTCTTCTAAAGTGCCGGCCTTTCGATGTTGTATCCTTGGCAGTCGAAGTGGTTGCAGCCGGTCGCAGCCTGCCGCCGCTGACCGTCGGGACGCGCTCGCCGTTGGCTGCAAGCTGCCGATCGCCCCCGCGCACCCTCGCCGCTACGGATTCTCATCTCGCCGCATAGAGCACGAAGAAAGAAAGGTGTCTCGATGAACAAACTCTCCTTGCTCGATCTCGCTTTCTTTGTCGCCGAGTCGGAGGCCAGCCCGAAACACGTCGGCGGGCTGATGATCTACAAGCGACCGGCCAGGTCGCCGGCCAGCTTTGTCGCCGATCTTTATCGGGAACTGCTCACTTTCGACGACGTCCAGGCGCCGTTCAACCGCATCATCCATTTCTCGCTGACCGGCATGCCGACCTGGCAGGAAAGCGAGGCCGTCGATCTCGAACAACACCTCTTCTTCCACAAGCTGCGCCGGGGCAAGAACGGCCGGCAGGAGCTTTATCAGCTCGTTTCCCAACTGCATCAGCCGATGCTCGAGCGCTCGCGGCCGCTTTGGGAACTACACCTCATCGAGGGCTTGAGCGAACGGCGTTTTGCCATCTACGTCAAGATGCATCATGCCAGTGCGGATGGCGTAACCATGGTGCGCTGGGCCGCGGAGTCGCTGGCCACGTCGGCGAGTGATCTCGAACTGCGGCCGCTGTGGTCGACTCCCCGTGGTCCGGTCGACAAGAAACAGAAGCGGCTTAAAGAAGAGATGACGCATTCCTTGCTCGGCGACCTCGCGGGTGCTGGCACGCGCCTGCTGGGAATCGCGCGTCTGGCCGCGATGCTGGCGCTGGAAGGCGTCAAGCTGACCAAGAACGCCATTTCGCTGCCTTTCGTCGCCGACGGCAATACGCCGCTGACCGGGCAGGTGACCGCGGGTCGGCAGTTTGCGACGGCCAGCGTGAGCATGGTGCGCGTCAAGGAGGTCTGTGCCCGGACGCGGTCGACGCTGAACCACGTCGCCCTGACCTGTCTCGATGGCGCTTTGCACCGCTATCTGCACGATGAGGGCGTCGAGCTGAAAAGGCCGATCACCACTCAGATGCCGGTCAACCTGCGCAAGGAAGGGGAGCGCGGCACCGGCAACAAGATCGGCATCATCCCGGTCGAGCTTTCGCCGCCAACCGACGACCCTTACGTTCGCTTGCGCAACATCGGTTTTTCCTTGCGCAATGTGCGTTCGATGATCGACAGTGTCGCGCCCGACGCGATCGAGTCCTACACGCTGATCACCGGCGTCGTCGCGCAGTTGGCCGAGATGCTGGGGCTCAGCAAGCGCCTGCCACCGATCGGCAATACCCTGGTCTCCAACATCCCCGGGCCGCCCGAGTTTCTGTACCTCAAGGGCGCGAGAATGGAAGAGTTGCATCCGATCAGCACCCTGCCGGCCGGAAATCTGCTCAACATCACTCTCTTTAGCTATGCCGGACAGCTTTTCTTCGGCCTGATTGCCAGCGACGAATTGCCGAACCTCGAACGTCTGGGCCGCTACGTCGGCGAAGCATTCAGCGAACTCGAACAAGCGGTTTTCGACGCCCATCAGACGCTTTCCTGAGGGCGGCTGGCCGCGTCGCTGACTGCTCGCCCGGTCGGCCCCAACGCTTCGCCAAAGCAGCGCCGCGCTGTTGGCGCTTTCCGACAGCTGGGCGCAGGAAATCAGGGCAAAAAAAGACCGGGCATTGCACCCGGTCAAAAGCTCGGCTTTCGCCTTGCCGTGGGGCCAGATTCGGCCCTCACCATGCTCTTGCTACATCGCAGTAGCCCCCTGATACGCGATTCCGAGCATGACGCCACGGATGTGGAGTCGTTTATTGACCACTGGAAAATCTACGTAGAAATACCGCAGCCTGTTTGCCCAGAGCCGCCAGTTCCGCCTCGAATTCTTCGTAGGGCAGGTCCGTGAGTTCCGGTAAGCGACGTTCTGCTTTGTGCCGCCGTTCTGCCACTTTTTCTGGCGGGCCGAGGTCGCGCATGCGGCGGTCGCTTGCACTGCGAGTTTTCTGTTTGCTCATCGACTGAAAGCCTGCTGTTCGCGTTCGGGAAGTGATGGACGAAAGATAGTGCCGGCTCGCGGCCGGGTCTGTGAGCAATTTCACGGCCTCAACAAATCAGAGACAGCGAGCTGCCGCCTGGGCGCGGCGAGCGCAATCCGGAAAAGCTGCTAGCATGCGATCGTCGTCGGCATCGGTGTCGCACCGACCTCCACCTCCACCTCCACCTCCACCTCCACCTCCACCTCCAGCGCTGACGCAAGCCCGTGAATGCCGTGAAAGAGAAATGAACGACCTGTTTGCCGAGCATCATTCCGATGCGCCGCTCGCCGAGCGCTTGCGTCCGCGCAGCCTGTCCGAGGTGATCGGGCAGGCGCATCTGCTCGCTGCCGGCAAGCCGCTGGAGATGGCCTTCCGTTCCCGGCAATTGCACAGCATGATCCTCTGGGGCCCGCCCGGAGTCGGCAAGACGACTCTGGCACGGCTGATGGCGGATGCTTTCGATGCTGACTTCATGGCCCTGTCCGCGGTCTTCTCGGGAGTCAAGGAAATTCGTGAGGCCGTCGCGCGTGCCGAGCTGACGCGCGCCCGCAACGGACGCCGCACGATCCTCTTCGTCGACGAAGTGCATCGCTTCAACAAGGCGCAGCAGGACGCTTTCCTGCCCTACGTCGAAGGCGGGCTGTTGACTTTTGTCGGCGCGACCACTGAAAACCCGTCCTTCGAAGTCAACTCGGCGCTGCTCTCGCGCGCCGCGGTCTATGTGCTGCAACCGCTCTCGGCCGAAGAGATCGGGCAACTCCTCGAACGGGCGCGCGCGCAGGTGCTGCCCGATCACGAGTTTGACGACGACGCCCGCGCACGCCTGGTCGGTCTCGCCGACGGTGACGCGCGACGCCTGCTCAACCACCTCGAGCAGATCGCCACCGCCGCGTCGACTGCCGGCGTGACGACGATCGATGGCGCGTTCGTCGACACCACCGTGGCGCAGAGCTTGCGTCGTTTCGACAAGGGCGGCGACGCTTTCTACGACCAGATCTCGGCCTTGCACAAGGCCGTGCGCGGTTCGTCTCCTGACGCCGCGCTGTACTGGTTCTGCCGCATGCTCGATGGCGGCGCCGACCCGCGCTACCTGGCGCGACGCATCGTGCGCATGGCCTGGGAAGACATTGGCCTGGCCGATCCGCGCGCGGCGCGCATCGCCCTCGACGCCGCCGAGACTTTCGAACGCCTCGGCTCCCCGGAAGGCGAGCTGGCGCTTGCCGAAGCGGTGCTCTACCTGGCGATGGCGGCCAAGTCGAACGCTGCCTACCTCGCGTATAATGCGGCGCGGAGTTTCATCGCCGCTGACGGATCGCGGCCGGTGCCGGTGCATCTGCGCAACGCGCCGACGCGACTGATGAAGAATCTCGGTTACGGCAAGGACTACCGTTACGCGCACGACCAGACCGACGCCTACGCCGCCGGCGAGAATTATTTTCCGGACGGCATGCCGACGGTCGAGTGGTACCGACCGGTCGAGCGTGGCCTCGAGATCCGGATCGGCGAGAAGCTGGCACAGCTGCGCGAGCTCGACCGCCGGGCGAAAGAAAAGCAGAACACGAAACAAAAGCACGAAAAGAACGACCAGCACGACAAGCACGAAAAGTAGGACCAGGCCGACCGGCCGACCACATCATCGTTCCGCTCGCGCGCAGCCGTCCGCCGGACCTGCGGCAGCAGTGGAAGAGGGCGGATCGCGCCGCGCGATCGCCAAGCTGAGGACTGAGCATGCTCGACATCCAACACCTGCGCAGCGACATCGATGCCCTTGCCGAACGCCTGGCAAGGCGCGGTTTCGTACTCGACAAAGCGACTTTCCAGAACCTCGAAAGCGAGCGCAAGACCCTGCAGACCCGCACCCAGGATCTGCAGGCCAGCCGCAACAGCCTCTCCAAGCAGGTCGGCATGCTCAAAGGCCGCGGTGAAGACGCCGCGCCGGTGATGGCGCAGGTGGCGGCGCTGAAGAGCGAACTGGAAGCCAACGAGGTCCGCCTCGGCGAGCTGCTCAAGGAACTCGATGCTTTCCTGGCGCTGCTGCCCAACCTGCCCGACGAGAGCGTGCCGATCGGAAAATCCGAAGCCGACAACGTCCAAGTCAAATGCTGGGGCGCCCCACGCGTCTTTGACTTTCCCGTCAAGGACCACGTCGATCTCGGCGAAGCGCTCGGTCAGCTCGATTTTGCCACGGCAGCGAAAATTGCCGGCACGCGCTTTTCACTGATGCGCGGACAGCTGGCCCGTCTGCACCGGGCGCTTGCCCAGTTCATGCTCGATACGCACACCATCGAGCATGATTACCTCGAAGTGTACGCGCCGTACCTGGTCAACGCCGCCAGCCTGCTCGGCACCGGACAGTTGCCGAAATTCGAAGAAGATCTGTTCAAGATTCTGCGCGCCGACGCCGAGCCGCTGTACCTCATCCCGACCGCCGAAGTGCCGGTCACCAACATCGTGCGTGGTGAAATCCTCGCCGCCGACGCGCTGCCGCTCAAGCTCGTCTGCCATACGCCGTGTTTTCGCTCCGAAGCCGGCTCCTACGGTCGCGACACGCGCGGCATGATTCGCCAACACCAGTTCGACAAGGTCGAGTTGGTGCAGATCGTCGCTCCCGAAGCCTCGCTGGCCGCGCACGAAGAACTCACCGGACACGCCGAAGCCATCCTCGAACTGCTCGAACTGCCGTACCGGCGCGTCACCTTGTGTGGCGGCGACATGGGCTTCTCGGCGACCAAGACCTACGATCTGGAAGTCTGGTTGCCGGCGCAGAACGCCTATCGCGAGATCTCCTCATGTTCCAACTTCGGCGCTTTCCAGGCCCGCCGCATGCAGGCCCGCTACCGTAATGAGCGTAACCGGACCGAACTGGTGCACACCCTCAACGGCTCGGGTCTGGCGGTCGGGCGGACGCTGGTGGCGATCATGGAAAACTTCCAGCATGCCGATGGCAGCATCAGTGTTCCGGCTGTCCTGCGCCCCTACATGGGCGGATTGGAGCGCATCGGCGCGACGTGAACGGGTCAGGTGGCGAGCACCGATAGCGCGTTTCCCTTGGCGTGCAAGAATATTGCTCTTGGCGCGTCATCAAGCACTTCTTGTGCTAACATTGCGCCCCGTCGGAGAGGTGGCAGAGTGGCCGAATGTACCTGACTCGAAATCAGGCGTAGGTGTGAGCCTACCGAGGGTTCGAATCCCTCCCTCTCCGCCAGTAAATGGCTGATTAAAATTGTGTTTTGTAGTTGTGATTGCTATTTCTCGTCATGCGAAGATCGCGCATTTTCCGCAACCCAGGCTACCTCGTTGGCCGCACGCGCTTCCCAACACGCTGGTAGACGACCTTCGTAATCTCCTTGTCGTTATGCCCGAGCAAGTCACTGGCGTGATCCAGAGCCATCTCGCTCGCGGCCTTCGGGCGCGCATCGCGGAACTGGAACTGACGGATACGAGCAGCGAGGCGTTGGTCACCAGACTCTTCGGCCTGGACCGCTGCGGCGTTTCGAGCCGCGGTGAACCGCAAGCGCAGCATCCCCGCGGTGAGCCTCTTTCCATCGGGCCTTGCCAATAGCCATAGGCTGCGCACCGTGCGCGCTCCGATACGATCCAAGAGCCGCCCCAGTTCCGTTCGGGTACCGGTATCCTGGTCGGTCAACATGATCGCCAAGCGTTTTGAAGTCTTTCCCTGCTGAACGGTGAGTGCGTCTTCCACGATGTCCCGCTGGGTGAAGCGCAGCACGTCGCCGGGGCGCTGTCCGCTGAGATAAGCAAGGTCCATGGCATCCTGCAGTTCGATGGCGGCGCAGTTTCGCACCGCTTTCCAGACTTCATCGTCAGCGTAGAAGTCGCGCGGTGCTTCCTTGTTCCTTGCCACACCCGCGCAGGGATTCGTTTTCGCTGTATATCCCCATTCTCGCGCCTTGTTGAAGATGTGGGAGAACAGTGCAAGCTCACGGTTTGCCGCGACCGTCGCGGGCTTGGCTGAGACGACTGTGTCCGCGCCGGGGCGAAAGCGGCGTCCACGAGCCGACATAAATCTGGTGTGAGGAACGCGGGCTCCGGGGCGTGGAACCTTTGGTTTGAGCACGCAG
>QPGA01000045.1 GCA_003332265.1 Candidatus Accumulibacter meliphilus | reverse complement strand
CTTCCCCTGACCCTTCTCCCGCGAGGGGAGACGGGAGTTTCGCGAGTCGCTTGCGCGACTTTCACATTAACGGTCATGACATGTGGGGACACCCCAAGTCATGAAAGTCATGACCGTTTCCCTCTTCCCCTGACCCTTCTCCCGCGAGGGGAGACGGGAGTTTCGCGAGTCGCTTGCGCGACTTTCACACTAACGGTCATGACATGTGGGGACACCCCAAGTCATGAAAGTCATGACCGTTTCCCTCTTCCCCTGACCCTTCTCCCGCGAGGGGAGACGGGAGTTTCGCGAGTCGCTTGCGCGACTTTCACACTAACCCTGGAGTAGCCCCCGGTAGCGCCGCAGGGCCAGCAGCGTGCCCGAGCGCTCAGCGGCGGTCGGCCGCCGCCCGCGTCAGAATATCGCGAAAGCGGCGCAAATCCTCGTCGTACTTGAGGCGAACTGCTTGCTGGTCTTTCCTCTTCGAGTCGATCACCGACTCCTGTGCCCGAATCTCGTAATCCGCATCGCGCAAACCCTTGGCGATCTCCGCCGGCAGGCGCCGTTTCTTATAGAACTCGGCCTCGTTCTCGAACTTCTGGCGATGCTTGCGGATCTCGACGATTCGCTCTTCAGCTGCCTTGATGGCTACGTCGAGGTCGCCCAGAGTGCGGCTACGCATGACCTCGATATCTTTTTCGCTACCGTAGGTATTGAGCAGCGCCTGATCTCTGCGTTTCTGCTCATTCTCGACGCGCTCCCGCTCCTGCCGCAACTTGGCTTCGGCCGCTTTTGCCGCGCGCTCCTCGGCGGTCAGCGGCGCCTCGACGACTTTCGCCGTCCTGCCGGATTGTCCGAGCTCGCGATAGGCGCGCCCATAACAGGCGGTCGGCAGGATGTCACCGCAGACCTGCTTGCCCGACTCGTCGTGGCAACAGAAAATCTGCGCGGCGGCGAAACTGCTACCAGTACCCGCCACCACCAGCGCCATCAGCAAGCCGAAGCTAGCTGCTGCGCGCAACGCCGTATTCCTGCCGATAGCGTTCGACCGCCGTCTCGTACTGCGCAAAATCCGGACGGTCATGAAGGAAGGCCAGCAAGTCGTCCAGGCTGGCAACGGCAATCACCGGGATATCGTAGTCGCGCCTGACTTCCTGCACCGCCGACAAGGCGCCACGGCCACGTTCCATGCGATCGAGGGCGATCACCACGCCGCAGGGCGTCGCACCCGCGGCACGGATCAAGTCGACCGATTCGCGCACCGAGGTGCCAGCCGAAATGACGTCATCAACGATCAGAACCTGCCCCGCCAAGGGTGCGCCGACAATACTGCCACCTTCGCCGTGATCCTTGGCTTCCTTGCGATTGAACGCGAAAGGCAGGTTGCGCCCGGCACGCGCCAGGGCGACGGCAATCACCGCCACCAAAGGAATGCCTTTGTAGGCCGGCCCAAACAAACAATCGCAACGGATACCACTGACGTTGATCGCCATGGCGTAGAATTCCGCCAACCGCTGCAGCGCCGCACCGTCGTTGAACAGGCCGGCGTTGAAGAAGTACGGAGAAGGCCGCCCGGCCTTGGTCGTGAACTGACCAAAGCGCAACACGTCTTTTGCGACAGCAAACTCGATGAAGTCCTGACGAAAATCCATACAGCCTTTCTTGTGAATCAGGGCCGTTCCCGGCCCGGTGCCCTATGTTACGCATCATTACCCTGAATCTCAACGGCATTCGTTCGGCCTGGCGCAAGGGCGTTCTTCCCTGGGCCGCCGCGCAAAACGCCGACATCATTTGCCTGCAGGAACTCAAGGCGCAGCATCCAGACCTCAGCGAAGAAATGCAGACCCCTCATGGTTTTCATGCCTACTACCGCTATGCCGACAAGAAGGGCTACAGCGGCGTCGGGCTGTGGTGCCGGAAGAAGCCCGAACGGATAAGCGAAGTTCTCGGCAGCGCCGAATTCGACGCCGAGGGACGCTATCTGCGCGCCGATTTTGCCGGCCTGTCGGTGGTTTCGCTCTATCAACCGTCCGGATCCAGTTCCGACCTACGGCAAGAAGCGAAATACCGCTTCATGGACTTCATCTACCCGCATCTGCAGGCGCTCGCGTCGAGCGGACGCGAAGTCATCGTTTGCGCTGACTGGAACATCGCCCACCAGGAAATCGACCTCAAGAACTGGCGCAGCAACCGCAAGAACTCGGGGTTTCTGCCCGAAGAACGCGCCTGGGTCGGTAAATTGCTGGACGATGAAGGCTGGTGCGATGTCTACCGGCAATTGCACCCGAGCGTTGGCGAAGAAGGCTACACTTGGTGGTCGAACCGTGGCCAGGCCTGGGCCAAAAATGTCGGTTGGCGGCTCGACTATCAGCTCGCCACCCCGGCCGTAGCAGCAACGGCCAGAAGCGCAGCCGTCTATAAGGAGAAGCGTTTCAGCGATCACGCACCGTTGACCATCGACTACGATTTTGACCTCGATCGGCCGCACCCCTGAAGGCCGCCGCGACGGCCCGGCCCTCGCGCCGCAGGGACAAAGGCTTGCCTGCCGGGCAGCGTGCATTGATCTTGGCCGCCTAATTCTATAATCTGACAGGCAGATGTGTGATCGCTTGCTTCACCACGATCGCTCTTTGCTCTTGCCTCTTCCGGCCCCCACCTAACGGTCATGACATGTCGAGATACTCCGGATCATGAAAGTCATGACCGCCCCCCTCTTCCCCCGGCCCTTCTCCCGCAGGGGGAGAAGGGAGGTTCGTGAGTCGCATACGCGACTTTCACATTAAGCATTCCCTTTTCGCCATCACTTTCTACTGCGAGGTCCACCATGCCCGACGTCAACAGCGAACTTTCCACCGACAGCAAACAGAAACTCGTCTCCGACATGAAAATCGTGGTTTCTCACGCCGAGGAGCTCCTGCGCGCCACCGCCGGCGTTGCCGACGAGAAGATGAACGACCTGCGCGAGCGCATCGGCCAGAGCCTGCGCGACGCCAAGCTGCGCCTGGCCGATGCTGAAGGGGCAGTGGTCGATAAAACCAAGGCCGCTGCACGGGCCACCGACGACTTCGTGCACGAGAACCCGTGGCGCGCCGTCGGCGTCGCGGCCGTCGTCGGCCTGCTCCTCGGTGCCGTCATCAGTCGCCGCTAGGGTTTGCCCCGCGCCATGAGCGACCCGACCGTCAGCGCGGGCAGGGCTGGCCGGGGCCTGTTCACCGGCACCCGAAACGGAGCGCTCGCGCTACTCGGCAGCGGGCGGACGCGGCTGGAACTCCTGGGCAATGAACTCAAGGAAGAAAAGCTGCGCGCCGTCCGCCTGCTGCTCTGGTCGCAGATCATGGTGTTCTGCCTGGCGCTGGGCACGACACTACTGGTGGCTTTGCTGTTCGCCGTGTACTGGGAGAACCGAGTCGTCCTCCTGGCCTCGAGCGGGGTGCTGTTCATTGCCTGCAGCGGTCTCGCCTACGTCGCGCTACAGCGGAGCATGCGCCGACCCGAGCACCTCTTCGCCGCCAGCCTCGCCCAGCTTGACGAGGATCTTCGCCAACTGAAACAGGCAGCCGGCGATGAATCAAGAACTGATTGACCTGGCCATCGAGCGCGGCCGACTGATCGAACGTATCAGCAATCAGCGTCAACTGCTGGCCCGGGAACTGCAACCCCTCGGCGATGCTCTGCAAACCGCCGATCGCGCCATTGCCACGGTGCGCACCGGCACCACTTACGTCAAGCAACACCCGGAAATCGTCGCCGTCGGCATCGCTGTGTTGATCGTCGTCAAACCGGGCCGCGCCTGGCGCTGGAGCCAACGCGGCTACTTCGCCTGGCGTGCCTTGAGCACGCTGCGCAGACAGTTGACCGATCTCGGCGTGCTCGCTGGCCGGCGACCCTAGCCAGCAGCGCCACCTTCACTGCCAGACACCAAGCGCCAGCAGCTGCTTGCTGGCGACTTCCGCCCAGCCGCGGTTGGCGGCCGGACTGGCCGGACTCGGATGCAGCACGCGCCCGATCCTGACGCCCGTCCCGGCCAGAGCCGCGCTCGCCCGCGCCGCGGCGAAAGCGCCCACGCCGATCACCCATTCCGGCTGCAAAGCGGCGACCAGCGCCTGTAGATGCGCATCGCAGGCCGAACGCAAGGCGGCCGTCTCGTCGGCGGGCAGCTTGTCCGGAGTGAGGTTGCGACCGCGCTCAAAAAAAGCCAGCGGGCAATAGTTGGCGACGAAGTGTTCGGCGAAAAAGCACTCCGCGCTACCAAAACGCTCGCGGAACAGTCCCCACAGGCGCCGCCCGCTGACCTCGGAACGTGCGCAGGCGAAGCCTTCGATCGGCCGCCAGGGATTCTCCAGCGCCGGTGGCTGCACTTCGGCGACGATCCCCAGCCAGTCGCGCACCGCCGCAATCTCGCCGAAAGGCACGCCACACTGCACCATCCCGAAAGGTCCGGGATTCATGCCCAGAAACACTACCCGCCGGTGGCCGGCCGCATAGCGACGCAGGTACATCTCGTGCGCTGCCCAGGCATAGGTCAGCGGATCATAGGTGTGAGTGACCGGCGGCGCGAAGTGCAGCGTGGCCAGTCTTGCCGACAACTGCCGGGCGGCAGCAATCAGGGTCTCGGCGACGCCGGCGTCTCGTTCCATGGAGCGACCTTCAACAACAGCAGCATGCCCGGGAGAGCCAGCCCGAAGCACAGAAAAAAGAAACTGACCCAGCCCAGCGACTCGACCAGCGCGCCCGCAGTGGCGTTGATAAAGGTCCGCGGAACGGCCGCCAGGCTGGTAAACAAGGCGAACTGGGTAGCCGTAAACGCCGGGTTCGTAGCGCGCGCGATGAACGCCGTAAACGCCGCCGTGCCCAGACCGACGCCCAGATACTCGGCGGCGATGACGCTCGCCAGCGCCAGCCGATCGATGCCTTCGATGCTCGGCTGCACGCCGCGCCACGCCAGCCAGGCGAAGCCAAGAATCGTCGCCATCTGCACCACGCCGAACAGCCACAGGGCACGGTTGATGCCCAGGCGGACCATCCACAGACCGCCGAGCAGCCCGCCGAATACCGCCGGCCACAGACCGGCATGTTTGGCGATCACGCCGATGTCGGTCATGCTGTAGCCGAGATCGAGGTAGAACGGCGTCGACAGGCTGGTGGCCAGCGAATCGCCAAGCTTGTAGAGAAAAATGAAGCCGAGGACCAGCATCGCCCCCTGCCAGCCCTTGCGGCCAATGAACTCGTGAAAAGGCTCGACGACCGCTGCGCGCAGGGTCTTTGGCGCCGCGACCGCCAGCGGTTCGTCGACCAGCAGCACCATCACCATCCCCGGCACCATGAAGGCGGCGGTGATCCAGAACACCTGCGCCCAGGGAATCAGGTCGGCGAGAATCAGCGACAGCGATCCCGGCACCAGGCCGGCGATTCGGTAGGCATTGACATGCACGGCATTGCCAAGCCCAAGCTCGTTGTCACGCAGAATTTCGCGGCGAAAGGCATCCAGGGCGACGTCCTGCGTTGCCGAAAGAAAAGCCAGAGCCACCGACAGCCAGATCACGGGAGTCAGATTGATCGCCGGCGAAAAGCCGCCGAGCAGGCCGATCGACAACAGCAGACCGATCTGCGAGAGCAGCATCCAGCCGCGTCGGCGACCGAGTGGCAGGCGATAGCGATCGAGCAGCGGCGCCCAGAGGAACTTCCAGGTGTAGGGAAACTGGATCAGCGCGAAGAAACCGATGATCGTGAGGTCGACACCGTCGCTGCGCAGCCAGGCCGGCAGCAGGTTCAGCAACAGGTAGAGCGGCAGGCCTGAACTGAAACCGGTGAACACACAGATCAGCATCCGCCGCGTCAGCAGCAGGCGCAACCAGTCAGGCGTCAAGATTTGCGTCCGAGCCGATAGAAAGCCAGACTGCCATTGAGGTTCGGGTCGTCGGCCACCTCCCGGCCGGCCTCGTCGAAAGCCAGACGCTCACGAATCTCGATGCCGAGCCGAGCACACAGGTCTTCGAAATCGACGATCGTGAAAAAGCGCACGTTCGGCGTATCGAACCAGTCGTAGGGCAGATCCTCGGACACCGGCATGTGCCCGGCGGCAATCGCCGCGCGGTTGCTGCGGTAGGCGAAGTTGGGGAAGCTGACCACCGCTTCGTCGGCGACACGCAACATCTCGCTGAGAATGCGCTCGGTAGTGTGCATGGTCTGCAGGGCCTGCGAAATGATGGCCCGATCGAAAGAATGGTCTTCGAAACCGAGCAGCCCCGACTCGATATTCATCTGGATCACGTCGACACCGTTGCAAATACAGGCAAGAACGCTTTCCGGATCGATTTCGACGCCATAGCCGGTCACATCGCGGGTCTCATCGAGATAACGCAGCAGCCTGCCGTCGCCACAACCGAGGTCGAGAACGTGCTCGCCGGGTTGCAACCAGTTGGCAATCACCGCGAAGTCGAAGCGCTCGCGTTGCTCGGCCTTGACTCTCCTCTCGTGCTCGGTCATACGGCGATGTTTCCCAGATAGGCGCGCAGCAGGGCGTGGTAGTGCTGATCGTCGAGCAGGAAGGAATCGTGACCGGCGTCGCAATCGATCTCCGCGTACACGACGCGCAGGCGATTATCCAGCAGCGCAAAAACGATTTCCCGCGAACGCGCTGGCGCAAAACGCCAGTCGGTCGAAAAACTGGCGACGAAGAACCTCGCCCTGGCACGTGCCAGGGCACTCGGCAGATGGCCGGCGTAGGCGTAAGCGGGGTCGAAATAGTCGAGCGCCTTGGTCATCATCAGATAGGTGTTGGCGTCGAAGAAAGCGGCGAATTTATTGCCCTGGTAGCGCAGGTAGGACTCGATTTCGAAGTCCACGTCGTAGCTGAACTTGTGCTCGCCATGACGCAATTGCCGGCCGAATTTCTCGGCCATCTGGCTATCCGATAGATAGGTGATATGGCCGACCATGCGCGCCAGCCGCAAGCCGCGTGTCGGCAGGACGCCGTGCTCGGCGTAGTAACCGCCATGAAAGTCCGGATCGGAAATGATGGCCTGCCGTGCCACCTCGTTGAAGGCGATATTCTGCGCCGACAGCTTGGGTGCCGAAGCAATGACCATCGCGTGCCGGATGCGATCGGGGAACTGCAAAGACCATTCGAGCGCCTGCATGCCACCGAGGCTGCCGCCGAGCACGGCCGCCCAGGTGTCGATGCCGAGATGGTCGGCCAGCCTGGCCTGTGCTGCCACCCAGTCCTCGACGGTGATCAGGGGGAAATCAGCGCCGTAGCGCTTGCCGGTCTCGGGCCTGATCGACAGCGGACCGGTCGAACCGTAGCAACCGCCCAGGTTGTTGACCCCGATGACGAAGAACTTGTCGGTATCGAGCGGCTTGCCGGGCCCGACCAGGTTGTCCCACCAGCCGATGTTCTCGGGATCGTCAGCATAGAAGCCGGCGACATGATGGCTGCCCGCCAGCGCATGGCAGACCAGCACGGCGTTGGAACGTTCGGCGTTGAGCGTGCCATAGGTCTCGTAAGCGAGCTCGAAACCGGGTAGCACAGCGCCGCTCTTCAGTGTCAGCGGGGTAGCGAAGCGCACGCGCTGCGGCGTAACGAGTCCGACAGAGTTCTCTGATGACATCGCGATCGTAGGGGTACCCGAGGCAGGAGAAGAAAAAAACCCAGTCCACTAGCAAGGCGGACTGGGCGTGCCGCGCTTTAATGTGAAAGTCGCGCAAGCGACTCACGAAACTCCCTTCTCCCCTCGCGGGAGAAGGGTCGGGGAAGAGGGAAAACGGTCATGACTTTCATGATCCCGGGCGTCTCGATTGTCATGACCGTTAGCCGTATTTATAAGGCGCCCGCAAGCTGATCGTTCAAATCGGCGCCAAGGCCGCGAAAGTTACCTGCAGCCTGGGAAAAAGTCAATTCAGGTGTTGAGTTTCTCCAGTTGCTCGCGAATTTTTCCGGGCTCCTCGTGGCGCAACATGCGGCGAACGATGGGCGCCAGCTCCGCACAGTTGCTTTGCATGATGCGCTGCTTGACCGACAGGATCTGCGCCGGATGCATCGAAAACTGGCGCAGTCCCATGCCCAGCAGCAGGCGCGTCAGCAGCGGGTCGCCGGCCAGCTCGCCACAGATCGAAACCGGGATATGCACCTTTTCGGCACTGGCGATGGTGTGCGCCAGGAGCATCAGGACGGCCGGATGCAGTGGATCGTAAAGGTGTGCCACCTGCTCGTCGCTGCGATCGATGGCCAAGGTGTACTGGATCAGGTCATTGGTCCCGATCGACAGGAAATGCAGGCGACGCAGAAAGAGTCCGACGGCCAGCGCCGCCGCCGGGATCTCGATCATCGCCCCGACTTCGATCTCCTCGTTGAAGGGGCAGTTCTCGCTGCGCAGGGTCGCCTTCGCGCGCTCGATGGCGGCCAGCGTCTGATCAATCTCGTGCGCCTGCGAAAGCATAGGAATCAGCAACTTGATCTTGCCGAACTGCGTTGCGCGCAGGATGGCGCGCAACTGCGTCTGGAACATTTTCGATTCGGCCAGCGACAAGCGGATCGCGCGCAGGCCAAGCGCCGGATTGCTTTGCATACGGTCGCCGACCACTTTCCCCGGATGCAGGTCCTTGTCGTAACCGAGATCGAAAGTACGGATGGTGACCGGCCGCCCGCCCATTCCCTTGACCACCGTTCGGTAGGCTTCGAACTGCTCGTCTTCGGTCGGCATGTCGCCGCGATCGAGAAAAAGGAATTCGGTGCGAAACAAACCAACGCCTTCGGCGCCGCCGTCGAGCGCGTTGGCGACGTCGCCCGGTAGCTCGATATTGGCGTGCAGCGCAATATCGACGCCATCGAGCGTCGACGACTTGGCCGTCTTGAGACGCCTGAGCTTGGTGCGTTCGAGCTCGATCTGACTTTTTCTGAGTCGATACTCGTCGAGAATGCGCGCATCGGGGTTGACGATCAGCACGCCGCGCGTGCCGTCGACAATCAGGTTTTCCTTGTCTTGAATCAGTTGCCGGGCATTGTGCAGGCCAAGCACCGCCGGAATGCGCAGGCTGCGCGCGAGAATCGCGGTATGCGAGGTCGAGCCGCCGACGTCGGTGACAAAGGCAGCGACGTGATGATCCTTGTAGGCGATGACGTCGGCCGGCGAGAGATCGTGAGCAACGATAATCAGATCTTCTTCCTTGACCCCCTTGCTGGTCCGTAGGGCCACCCGGCCCGGCTGGCCAACGAGTTCCTTGATCACCCGCTCGACGACCTGGCGCACGTCGTAGCTGCGCTCGCGCAGATACTGATCCTCGAAACTTTCGAACTGACCGACCAACACTTCCATCTGCTGCACCAGCGCCCATTCAGCATTGCAGCGGCGCTCGCGAATCAACTGCTTGGGAGTGTCGGCGAGTTCCGGGTCGGCGAGAATCATCGTATGCAGGTCGATGAAAGCGCCGAATTCACCCGGCGAATTGTGCAGGCGCTCCTTCAGGCTGGCAAACTCCTCGTGAACCCTGAGCAGTGCCTCCTCGAAGCGCGCCACCTCTTTTTCCACCAGGCGAGGCGCGATAACCAGGTGCGACACCTCGAGAGTCGCGTGCGACATCAGATGCGCCCGCCCAATCGCGATGCCGCCGGAAACCGGCAGCCCGTGCAAGGTAAAACTCATAATGGGTGTACTCGATTCACTCGATTCACTCTGCTTCACCAAACCGGTCGGCGACGAGCGCGAGAATGGCCTCGTTGGCCTGCTGCTCGTCACTGCCCGTGGTCTCGACGAGCACTGTCGAACCTTTGCCTGCGGCCAGCATCATCACCCCCATGATGCTCTTGGCGTTGATGCGACGGGCGCCCTTTTCCATCCACACTTCGCTGTCGAAACTGCTGGCGAGCTGCGTCAGCTTGGCCGAGGCACGCGCGTGCAGGCCCAGTTTATTGAGAATTTCCGTTTCAGCACGTACCATCAAGGCCTCCGATCATCGTCAGCGACTAGTGCGTCGGCAGCTTCATCACGCCATCGTGGGCACCGCTGACGGCTTTCTGCAGAAGGGTGTCCATGTCCTTGTCGCGATAGGTCAACGCGCGCAGCAGCATCGGCAGGCTGAGGCCGGAAACCCCTTCGACGTGGCCAGACTGGAGCAATTTGAGCGCCAGGTTGGCCGGCGTCGCGCCAAAAATGTCGGTCATCACCACCACCCCCCGGCCTCCGTCGACTTCCTTGAGCAGCAAGCGCGCCCGCGGCAGGATATCGAGCGGGTCATCCTGCGGTGCGACGCCGAGTTGTGCGATCAGTGGCGGACGCTTGTTGAGGACGTGACAGACATTCTGAATCAGGCTTTCGCCGAAGCAGCCGTGGGTTATCAGAAGAATGCCGATCATTGCGCCCCCTCATCGAAACAGGCCGCCATTCTAAGCGATTCCGCGCCGCCGGGCACTGTCCACAGTCGCCGCGCAGCGCTCAGGGAAGGACTTCGAGTGACGGCGGCGGGCCGCCGCGGTAGGCAAGCCGAGCGTGCAGCGTCCGACTGACCTGGACCCGGCCTTCGGCATCGACCCTGAGAACCTGCTCCAGCTGCAGCCGACGCGCCAGGCGCGGCCAGTCGGCGCCGGCAATGAACAAGGGCTTGGAGGCGACGTCAGAGAGCGTTCCGGCGTCGGGCCGCGCGCTGATCAGCACGCTCAGCGCCTGCGTGTGCTGCACCGGCTGAGCGCTACGCGGGTCGAGCAGGTGGCTGTAGCGCCGGCCGTCGATCTCGAAATAGCGTTGATAATCGCCCGAGGTGCCAATCGCCTCGCCATCGTCGAGTTCGACCGTCGCCAGCGGACCCGGCTGGCGCGGGTGCTGAATACCTACCCGCCAGCGCTCGCCATTCTTGCTGCCGAGCGCCAGGACATTGCCACCAATATTGATCAATGCGTTGTGCACGCCCTGCGCCTTGAGGAGGCTCGCTGCGCGGTCCAGCGCCACGCCCTTGAGGTAGCCGCCGAAATCAAGCGCCAGCCCGGCGTTGCGGCTACTGACCTGGAGCTCGTCGAGTTGCAGGTCAGCGACACCCGCTGGCGCCGCCCGCCAGGCAGCCAGCGCATCGGCGTCCGGCAAGCTCGCCGGCAAGTCGTCGGACTGAAAACCCCACAGCGCGATCAGGGCACCGATCCCGGGATCGAAAAGCCCTTCGCTGAGCAGCGAAAAACGCTGCGCGGCGGCCAGCAGGCCGGCCATTTCCGGCGTCACCGACACCGTCCGGCCGGCGGCCAGGGCCTGATTCAGGCGGCTCAGCTCGGAAGGCTGCCAGGCGTGATAACGCCGGTGGAGCCGGTCGAATTCGCGCAGCACGGCCGCTGCGGCCGGACGTGCCGCGGCCTCGGAAAGACCGGCAATCAGGATCTCGACACGGGTACCGAAAACGAAAGCCTGCTGCTGGTGCAGCGGCGCCCGAGCGCAGGCAGCGAGAAGGCAAGCCAGTGCGAAAAGGAAAACTAGGCGGCAGCCGCGCACTCACGTTCCAGCGCCACCACGAACAATTCGGCCGCGTCAAAGCCGGTCTGCTCGGCGATTTCGACGATGCACGTCGGGCTGGTGATGTTGATCTCGGTCAGCCAGTCGCCGATCACGTCGAGACCGACGAAGAACAAACCGCGCGCCGCGAGCACTGGCGCCAGGGTGGTCGCGATTTCGCGGTCGCGCGCACTCAGTTCGCGCGCCACGCCACGGCCGCCGACGGCCAGATTGCCGCGCGTCTCGCCGGGCTTGGGAATGCGCGCCAGGCAATAGGGAACGACTTCGCCGCCGACGATCAGGATGCGCTTGTCACCGTCGCTGATCTCCGGAATATAGCGCTGCGCCATGATCGTACGCGCACCATGGTGGGTCAGGGTCTCGATGATCACGTTGCGATTCGGGTCATCGTGACGCACGCGAAACACCTCGCTGCCGCCCATGCCGTCGAGCGGCTTGATGATCGTATCCCCTTCGAGGTCGACAAAGGCCTGGATCAGCGCCGGCAGACGCGCCACCACGCCGGGGACCGCAAACTGCGAAAATTCGGCCACCGACAACTTCTCGGAATGATCGCGCAGCGCGCGCGGCCGATTGAAAACGCGCGCGCCCTCGGCTTCGGCGCGCTCCAGCAACCAGGTACTGGTCACGTACTCGGCGTCGAAGGGCGGATCCTTGCGCATCAGCACAGCGGCGAAATCGCGCAGTGCAACGACATGGCGATCCACCTCGACGAACCAGTCGTCGTCGTCGGCGAGCATTTCCAGATGCACCGCTTCGGCACACACCCCATGCAGCGCCGACCAGTGGATCGCCGACTGCTGCACTGCCCACACCGCGTGCCCGGCGGCCTGCGCAGCGCGCATCAAGGCGATGCTGGTGTCTTTGTACGCCTTCAGTGAAGGCAAGGGATCGACGACGAATGCTAAACGCATGACAGTTACTCCTCCACGGGTGCCGCAAGCAACGCTAGGCTTCGATCCGCGATCTTACACCGCAGCCAGTCAGGAAGGTACGGAAGGACTCGGGAAGCGGCGTCTGTTCAAGACTGCGCTGGGTAAACAGAAAGCGACCGTCGCAGACGAAGCCGAGGTCGGCCCAATCGACGTTGTTCAAGGCCGCCGCCAGCGCCACCACGTCGACGCCCGGATCGCGTGGAAAAATCGCCAGCAGCGAGCCATCGTAGTGCTTGCAGGGATGCACGAAAAACGGCTGCGGACGACGCGTCTTGTTGTTCACATAGACCCGTTCCTGCGGCGACTGATGATAGCCACGCCCCCACTGCCACCAGTTGGACTCATCGAAGGACCTGATCCGCCGCGCGATCAGGCGTTCCTTGTGCGCCAGCAGCGCCGCCGGCGGCGGCGCACCGGGTGTGCACCACAGCATCCGCCGGGTGGCGCCAGTGGTCACCGTCGCCGAGCAGACAAAGCTGCGGTTACCGTAGGCCTCGCTGGCATACAGATCGTCGGCACCGGACACCGCACCAACCTTGACGAAAGCGATGTCGCTCAGGTGCAAAGCGTAGTCACCGCGCGTAAACAACAGGTGCCCGCCACTCTCGACGAAGTGGCGCTCCTCCCACTGCAATCTTGCCAGGCCGGCCAGCCCGTCGGCGACACCCTGCGCGGCGTAGCGCGTACTGCGTGAGAAATTATCGCGTTCAAAACGCCAGATCGCGCAGTTGGGTGTGACCTCGGCAAAAAGGCGCGAGTCGCCAAGATCGACGCAGTCGGTGATCGTTCCCGCCGCATGCAGCAAGCGATTGAGCGGCACCGCCGAAGTCGCCTTGAGAAAATCACGTGGCGTGATGAACACCAGTTCCCCGCCCGGCGTCAGATGCCGCAGGCACTTCTCGATGAAGAACAGATAAAGATTGGCGCGCCCATCGAGCACGCTATGGCTGTTCAAGGCACGCGTCTCAGCGGCAATGTCCTGATAGCGCACGTAGGGCGGATTGCCGATGATCGTGGCGAAAGTCTCCTTCTCCGGCAGCGCAAAGAAGTCCATGACCCGCGCCCCCGAGGGCGCATGCCGGGCATCGATCTCGATGCCCACGGCAAAGGGAAAATGCTGCAGGAAAGCACCGTCGCCACAGGCCGGCTCGAGCACCCGGCCGCGGTTGCGGACCAGCGCCAGCATCGCCTCGACAATCGCCGGCGGAGTGAACACCTGCCCCAGAGCGCTGACGTCGTAGTCGGGCTGCACAGACGACAGCACTACCATCAGCGTTCGCCCCCGCTCGCCAACACCACCCCCATCAGCGTTCGCCCCAGGGCATTACGGGAACAGTCGAAATGCTGTTCGCCGGCGCGCCGTCGATCAACTTGCGGCTGATCGCCAGGTACACCAGGGTATTGTTGGCGGCGTCCCACATCCTGATGACGCGCGTTTCCTTGAACATGATCGAGGTGTCCTCCGAGAACACCACGGCCTCTTTCGGCAACTTGGCGGGCAGCGTGATCGGGCCGGTCTGCCGACAGGACAGCGAAAACTGCGAAGGATCCTGCGCCAGACCGAAGCTGCCGCTGACGCCGCCGGTTTTCGCCTGACTGAAGTGGCAGGTCACTCCCGGTACCTGCCGGTCGGCAAAGCTCTCGACACAAATCTTGTGATTCGAGCCGATCAGCTTCCACTCGGTGGTCACGCAAGCGACCCGTTCAGCAAATGCCGACGTGCTCGACAAGGCCAGTACGGCAAGCACGGTCGCCCTGCTCAAGACTGCTGTTCGCTTCATCATTCTGTCTCCTTGGCCATCAATCACTCCGGATAGGCCTCCAGTGTCACGTTAGTGATCTGCCCCACCGGCGAACCACGGCGGGCGCGCTGGCTAACGTGGCGATCTTCGGAAAGCAGCGTCTTGGCCCGGCTGCGCGCCGTTCCCCTGATTGTCACCCGCGCTCCCCGGGTGAGCACCACCGCGCGCAGCGATTCGTCGCCGTGCAGGCCGATGATCTGGACGCCCTTGCCGCTGCTCAGGCGCTTCATCTGCTCGAGCGGGAAAATCAGCAGGCGGCCGTCTTCCGAAAGTGCCGCCAGATGATCCTGGCTACTGATCCGCAGCAGCGGCAGAATCGTCGCCCCGTCTTCGACGGCGAGGAAAGCCTTGCCCGCCTTCTGCCGCGACAGCAGACCCCCATACTTGCAGATGAAGCCATAGCCCGAAGTCTTGGCGATCAGCAATTGCTCGTCGGGCCGGCCAGTGATGACATGCGCGATCCTGCCGCTACCCAGCTCGACGAAGGACGACAGGGGCGCGCCCATGCCACGACCGTCGGGCAGGCTGGCCACGGCGACGGTGAAGGCGCGGCCCTCGGTGGAGATGATCACCAGCGAGTCGACCGAACGACATTCCTGCGCCGAGCCGGCACGGTCGCCGTCCTTGAAAACCACTCCCGAGAGATCCAGGCCATGCCCCTGCCTGACCCGTGCCCAGCCTTTCTCGGAAATGATCACTGTCACCGGCTCGTCGGCGACGGTCGCCGCTTCCGCACGCGAAGCCGTCGCTGCGGTTTCGATGATCGTCCGCCGCGCGTCACCATGTTTCTCGGCGTCAGCCTTGATTTCCCGGATCACCTGCCGGCGTAGCAGCGCGTCGCTGCCGAGCAGCTTGAGCAAGCCTTCGCGTTCACCGCGCAGCTTGGCCAGTTCCTGCTCGATGCGAATTCCCTCCAGCCGCGCCAATTGGCGCAGGCGGATTTCGAGGATGTCCTCGGCCTGCCGATCCGAGAGGATGAAACGTGCGATCAGCGCTGCCTTCGGGTCGTCGGATTCGCGGATGATGCGGATCACTTCGTCGATGTTCAGGAAGACGATGTGCCGGCCTTCGAGAATATGGATACGGTCGTCGGCTTTGTGCAGGCGGTACTCGGTGCGCCGGTAGACCGTCCGCAGACGGAAAGTACACCACTCACCGATCAGGTCGACCAGCGATTTCTGGCACGGCCGGCCGTCGATGCCGACCGCCACCAGGTTGATCGGCGCCGAGGTTTCGAGGCTGGTATGCGCGAGCAGCATGGCCACGAAGTCCTGGCGGTCGATGCGCGAACTGCTCGGTTCGAAAACCAGCCGGATGTCGTCATCCTTGCCCGATTCGTCGCGTGCGCGGTCGAGCTGCGAGGCCATCAGCGTCTTCAGCTGCGCCACCGACTGCTCGACGGCTTTCTTGCCCGGCCGCGGCTGCGGGTTGAGCAGGACGCCGATTTCGGAGAGCACTTTGGCCGATGACACACCCGGTGGCAGCTCGGTGAACACCAGTTGCCAGGCGCCGCGCGCCATTTCTTCGATCACGTAGCGCGCCCGCACGCGCAGGCTGCCGCGGCCACTGCGATAAGCGGCGGCAATATCGGCGGGCGGAGAAATGATCTGGCCGCCGCCCGGATAATCGGGTCCTGGCACCAGTTCCAGCAGTTCGTCGACGCCAGCGGCGGGATGCTCGATCTTGTAGATGGCCGCCGCGGCGACCTCGCGCAGGTTGTGCGCCGGCATTTCGGTGGCCATGCCGACGGCGATTCCCGAAGCACCGTTGAGCAGCAGGAAAGGCAGGCGCGCCGGCAGGAAGGCCGGTTCTTCGAAGGAGCCGTCGTAGTTGGGCAGGAAATCGACCGTGCCTTCGCCCAGTTCGCCAAGCAGCAGCTCGGCGATCGGCGTCAGGCGCGCTTCGGTGTAGCGCATCGCCGCCGCGTTGTCGCCATCGCGCGAACCGAAATTGCCCTGCCCGTCGACCAGCGGATAGCGCAACATGAACGGCTGCGCGACGCGCACCATCGCGTCGTAGGCCGAGGTGTCACCATGCGGGTGGTACTTGCCGATGACGTCGCCAACGACACGTGCCGACTTGACCGGCTTGGCGGTCGCCGACAGCCCGAGTTCACGCATCGCAAACAGCACCCGGCGCTGCACCGGCTTCAGCCCGTCCTTGACGTCCGGCAGCGCACGGCCCTTGACGACGGCGATCGCGTATTCGAGGTAGTCACGCGCCGCCGAGTCGTGCAGCAGGATGCTGTCGTCACCATTACCGCCATCGCCATCAACAAGCGCCGGCGGTGCGCCAGCACCTGGCGGCAAGGGTGGCGACACTTCCGTCGGCGGTGTTTCGGCAAACAGGTCTGGCGTCGAATCGTCCTTGATCACGTTCAGCTCACCTTCAAATTTCGGCGCCGATCAAGGCGCCGTTGTCTTCCATCCACGCCCGCCGACCCGCGGACTCGCTCTTGCCCATCAACATGTGCATCACCGGCTTCGCCTCCGCGCTGCCCGGCATGCGGATGCACATCAGGCGCCGCGTATCGGGCGACATCGTCGTTTCCCAGAGTTGCTCGGGATTCATTTCGCCGAGGCCCTTGAAGCGCGAGATGGCGACCGCATCCGGCTTGATGCCCTCGAGTCGCAGCCGATCGAGGGTCGCCGCGCGTTCGTCGCTATCGAGCGCGTACAACTTGCGTGGCGGGCGATTCTTGCCCTGGCCGGGAACATCGAGGCGAAACAGCGGCGGTTGCGCAAAATACAGATGGCCGCTGGCGATCAGCTTCGGAAAATGACGGTAGAAAAGCGTGCACAGCAGGACGCGGATGTGCGAGCCATCGACGTCGGCGTCGGTCATGATCACCACCTTGCCGTAACGCAGATTGTTCAATACCGCGTCGGGCGCGCTCGCCGGATGCGGATCGATGCCCAGGGCGACCGCAATGTCATGCACCTCGCGGTTGGCGAACAGGCTGCCGGCATCGACCTCCCAGGTATTCAGCACCTTGCCGCGCAAGGGCAGGATCGCCTGCAGTTCCTTGTCACGCCCGGATTTCGCCGAACCGCCGGCGGAGTCGCCTTCGACGAGAAAAATCTCGTTGCGGCGCGTGTCCTCGCTCTGGCAATCGGAAAGCTTGCCCGGCAGGATGGCCACTCCCGACTGCTTGCGTTTCTCGACTTTCTGGCCGGCACGCGAACGCGCCTGCGCGGCACGGATGGCCAGATCGGCGATCTTCTTCGCGGCATCCGGATGTTCGTTGAGCCACAGCTCCAGCGGATCGCGCAGCATGCGTGCCACCAGCGCCACCGCGTCGCGCGAGTTCAGGCGCTCCTTGGTCTGTCCCTGAAACGAGGGATCGAGCATGCGCACCGCGAGCACGAAGCTGGCTCGTGAAAAGACATCTTCGGCCGCCAGTTTGACGCCCTTGGGCAGCAGCGCGTGGTGATCGGCGAAACTTTTCACCGCATCCAGCGTCGCCTGCCGCAGACCGGCCTCGTGCGTCCCGCCGGAGGGTGTCGGAATCAGGTTGACGTAGGACTCGCGTGCCAGGCTGCCGTCGGCGGTCCAGCAGATCGCCCAGGCCGCACCCGAACCGACCGGAAAATTCTCGTCGCCCTTGGGCGCGTACTTCTCGCCATTGAACACCGGCGCGACCATTTCGCCATCGATCTGCTCGCTCAGGTACTGCAGCATGCCATCGGCGAAACACCAGTCAGTTGTCGCGCCGCCCTCGACACTCAGCGACACCTGCAAACCGGGCAGTAGCAGTGCCTTGCTGCGCAGCAGACGTTCAAGCTGCGGCAGCGGGATCAGCGGCGAGTCGAAAAAACTCGCATCCGGCCAGGCGCGCAGGCGCGTGCCGCTGGCTTTTTTGGGGGCATCGCCGAGCCGCTGCAGCGGCTCGATTACGTTCCCGCCGGCAAAAGCCATGCGATGCCGCCCGCCATCGCGCACCACCTCGACTTCGAGCCGCGTCGACAGCGCGTTGGTCACCGAAACGCCGACGCCATGCAGGCCACCCGAGAAGCGGTACGCCGATTCGCGTTCGTCCTTGTTGAACTTGCCGCCGGCGTGCAGCCGGGTGAACACCACTTCGACCGTCGGCACCTGTTCGAGTGGGTGAATCTCGACCGGAATACCCCGTCCGTCATCCTCGACGCTGACCGACTGGTCAGCATGCAGGGTCACCGTGATGCGCTTGCAGAAGCCGCCCAGCGCCTCGTCGGCTGCATTGTCGATCGCCTCCTGAATGATGTGCAGGGGGCAATCGATGCGCGTATACATCCCGGGACGATGGCGCACCGGCTCCAGCCCCTTGAGAACGGCGATCGATTCTGCGGTGTAGCTCATTACCTTGATTTCTCCAGCAGGCCGCTCCGGCGAAGTGCGCGGGCGGTCAGGAACGCTTGTCCGGGGTTGCTAGCAGCCTCAGCCGGCATCGCTGCAGGCGCTGTGGTCGGCGCTGGCAATGGCGGCAGCCTGCCACGAAGCCCGGCCGAGGCGTATTCGAGAACACCAGAACGAAACCTGGCGCGTCAGTTTACCGAGGTCCGGAGTGTACTACCGAATACTTGCGAAGCGATCGATATGGCCGGCGATCGCTCGCGCCAGGGGGGCTGCAGACTCCGGATCCTTCGCTCGCCGCGACGGAGAAGAGGTGTGAGCCGCCGATACTGAGTGTCGGAATTTTTTACACACGCGCGTCCCACCAAGACCAGATTCATCACATGTGATTGCTGTAATGCGCTTTTTTATAGATGGCACACAACTTGCTTTAAGTTAACTGCGCCACATTTTCCCGGAAATGCTCACTTGTCTTCCGGCTATCAATCCAGAAACTCTCAAGGAGAGAACCATGAATTCTCGGTCACTCATTGCTGCGCTCGTCGCCGGCATTACTTCATGCGCAATCGTCCCACAGGCGACGGCTGCGACCATCGTCGCGGACACCGTTCTTGACTACTTCGACTCTGGCGCCGGGCCGATGGCGGGTCCTTACGGCGGGACATTTCCGGGGGTTTTCCCAGTTCCCGTGCCGCTTAGCTATGCAACGGACGGTAACGAAAGCACCTTTGTCTCACTCCCTACAGGTTCCTTTTTAACGCTTGGATTCGGTACCGGTTACGTGTTCGACGGTCCCGGACTTGACTTGTTCGTTTCAGAAGTTGGTGGTGCCAGTGAAACGGCCAACGTATACATCTCATCGAATTTCGGTAGCACGTTCACATTCCTCGGCGTGGCCACGACCGCCACAGTCAGCGGATTTGACTTCGCCAGCATCCCCAACCTCCCTGTTGACGCAAAGATCAACGCCGTCAAGGTGGTCGGCCTTGATGCCTTTGGTGGTTCGCCGGGATTTGATCTTGCCTTCGTTAAAGGCCTCGAAGGCAGCAGCGTCGTGATTCCGGAACCCGCAACCATGGCCCTCTTTAGCCTCGGCCTCCTCGGCATCGCGGCTTCAGCGCGTCGTCGAAAAAGTTAAGTCACAGTTCCGGAAAGGGGTTAGCGCGGGAAAGGGGCAACTCTGACCTGCGAATATGCTCGGCCAAACCCCAGGATCGCCAGAGCAAACTGACTCGAAGCTCGGCAGGCCCTTCAACGCCTCCGATCGCCGGGTGACTGCCCAGGAAAAGCCGACTCAACTGCGCACAACCACGGCGCTGCGATCGACCGGAGGCAGCTTCCCCCCCGCCACTCTCATAGTGTTGCGCCTCCTTGCCGCCCTAGGCCGGTTCGCCCAGCCAGGCATCGCGCGGCAGATCATCAGTCCCCGGGAAAATCACGAAGCGCATGATGGTGGCCGGATTCATCAGTCCGACACCGCCTTGCGCCAGCCGGTAGTTCATCACCGGACGGTCGAGGAAGCTGGTCAGATTCATCAGGCGCTCGGCCAGCGCTGCCTTGCGCACGCCTTCGGCAAGCGTGTGCAGGACGTGCCCGCCGGTGAAGTAGAAATCGATGCGCACCTTGAAACGCTCACCTTCGAACCAGCCGCTAAATGGCTCCGCGAGTTGCTCGGGCGTCAGCACGGTGAGTTGCAGGTTGAGCGGACTCGCCACGTAAGCGCTCAGGTCTTTCGCTGCCGCAAATTCAAGGCAGGCGATCGACGCCCGCGCGAAGACCTCGGTCTGCGCTTCCGAGCCGACGATCAGCGGTTTCCCGGCGAACATTTGGCTGCTGCGTCTGAGGCTGTCGAGAGTCTGCTCGATAGCGGCCTCATCAGTCTGCAAAAAGCGCCGCGCACTGTTGGCCGTTGTGATGACTGTAATCCCGATCGCCATGTTGCCCCCTCAAATAAGTGAACTCCGGCGTTCAGTCGCCGCCGCGATTCCTACCCTGCACCCACAGCACGTCGCTGCTACCGGCCGCCTTGTTCAGCGCACGACCGAGGACGAACATCAGGTCCGACAAGCGATTCAGATACTTGCGCGCAAAGTCGGAGACCTGTTCGGTCGCCGCCAGATGAACGATCTGGCGCTCGGCGCGACGACAGACGGTGCGCGCCAGATGCGCGAAAGCAGCGGCCCGAGTGCCACCCGGGAGAATGAAGTCCTTGAGCGGCAAGAGATCCTCGTTGAATTGCTCGACCAGCGCTTCGAGTCGAGTGATCTGCGCCTCGCCGATCATGCTCGTTCCCGGCATGCACAGTTCGCCGCCGAGATCGAAGAGGTCGTGCTGGATGCGGGTCAAGGCGTTGCGGATCGGGTCCGGCATGTCCTCGGCCAAGAGCAGGCCGATGACCGAATTGAGCTCGTCGACCTGGCCCATGGTCTCGATTCTCAAGCTGTCCTTGGCCACCCGGCTACCGTCGCCGAGGCCGGTGGTGCCGGCGTCGCCGGTGCGAGTAACGATTTTCGAGAGGCGATTGCCCATGCTGACTTTCCTGATCAAAATAAGGGCGATTATAGCCGAAGGAAATCTCGTGACCGCTCGATCGCTGAGCGTTGAACGTTGAGCAGCGCACGCTGGTCTTCGAGGAAAGCTGAGCGGACTTTTGTCGCGCGCAGCACACAAGGAGGAGCCTCATACGCATGACAACATCAAGCAAACCCCTGCGCGGCCTCAAGGTCATCGAACTCGGCAGCCTGATCGCCGGGCCCTTCGCGGCGCGGATCATGGCCGAGTTCGGTGCCGAAGTGATCAAGATCGAATCGCCCGCTGGCGGCGACCCCTTGCGCAAGTGGCGCAAACTCTACGAAGGCACCTCGCTATGGTGGTACGTGCAGTCGCGCAACAAGAAGTCGGTGAGCATCAATCTCAAGCATCCTGCTGGCCGCGAGATCGTTCATAAGCTGGTCGCCGAAGCCGACATCGTCGTCGAGAACTTCCGCCCCGGCGTCCTCGAGAAACTCGGCCTGGGCTGGGAAACCCTGTCAGCCATCAACCCAGGCCTGGTCATGCTGCGTCTCTCGGGCTTTGGCCAGAGCGGACCTCTGGCGCAACAACCCGGTTTCGGCGCCATCGGCGAATCGATGGGCGGGCTGCGTTACGTCACCGGCTTCCCCGATCGTCCACCGGTCAAGACGGGTATTTCGATCGGCGACTCGATCGCCGCGCTGTGGGGAGTGATCGGCACGCTGATGGCCCTGCGTCACAAGGAGCTCAGCGGTGGCCAGGGGCAGGTCGTCGATGTCGCTCTCTACGAGGCGGTCTTCGCGATGATGGAGTCGCTGCTGCCGGAGTTCGACGTTTTCGGTTTCGTCCGCGAACGGACTGGCAACATCATGCCCGGCATCACGCCGTCGAACACACACTCGACGCAGGACGGCAAACACGTCGCCATCGGCGCCAATGGCGATGCGATCTTCAAACGGCTGATGCGTGCCATCGGCCGTGACGATCTGGCGGAGGACGAGGAGCTGGCCGACAACGCTGGTCGCGACGCGCGCCGCGACGAACTGTACGCAGCCATTGACAGCTGGGTGGCGGCGCACGACGAAGCCAGCGTGCTGCACACGCTGGCCGCCGCGGACGTGCCCGCCTCACGCGTATACTCGGCCGCCGACATCGTTGCCGACCCGCAGTACCTGGCCCGGCAAATGATCGAGACCGCCATCCTGCCCGGCGGCAAGTCGTTCAAAATCCCGGGCATCGTTCCGAAACTGTCGGCGACGCCGGGAAGTACCGAATGGCTGGGACCGGCACTCGGCGAACATACCGAGGAAACGCTGCAGCAGCTCGGCTACGCCGCCGACGCGATCGCTGCCTTGCGTGACGCCGGCACCGTCTCGCTCGGCGCACCGGGCTTGCCGCGCGAGTCCTGAACCACGCGCCCGCAGCCCCGGCTAGCGCACGCTGAGGCTTGCTTACGCTTGTTTACACAAACTCGTAGTCGATCCGTCCGATGCGCGCCCGCCAGTAAGGGCGCGGCCCCCCTGACATCAGCCAGCGCGCCTCGCCACACATCGGGATGGTCATCCCCTCGCGCTGTTGGTAGTCGGACCACAGCCCCTCCCACGGCGACACTACGAGCTTGCCGTTCAGCGTACGACCACGCGCCTCGGCGCGAACCGATTCAATCAGTCCTTCTTCGTTGAAGCCAAACAACAGGCTGGCGCTGACCTCGCCATCTTTCAAGGTGGCCGTCGCGGAGTGTTGGTCGACCGCTTGCCACTGCACCCCCTGGCTGGGCAGGAGGGCGGTCGGATAGCAGGCGGCTTCGGCCAGAAAGCGCATCAACTCGTCGCGCGCGATATCGCCTTTCCCCTGCCGCCTGGCCAGCGAGGTCAGCCCGAACAGGGCCGGATGAAGAGTTCCTTCGCCCGCCACGTAGGCGTCGTGCACATGCAGCGTCAGCCCCGGAATGAGCGTCACCCGCCCATCCCAGACGAAGCCCGGCGGACGGGCAATCACTCGCTCGCCGGAGCTAAATGGCTTCCACCGGTCAGCACCGCTATCGGCGATATTGAAGCTGCCCGCGTGCTCGATTCTGACCGCGCCGAGCATCGGCTGACCGGCCGTCAAGGCGACGCGAAAATAGCGCTGCACGGGATCCGGCAAACCGCTCAGCTCGCGCAGCTCGAAGCGTCCCGGCAGCAAGGTTTGCCGGCCGGCGACAAGCCGTGACTGCAGCGCGCGGGTCAGAAAGGCCCAGCGCGCGGCGCCAAGCATCGAGACCCCGACGTAAGCCAGCACCGACAGGAAAACGACTGTCAGCAGCGTTTCCATCCATTCCATTCCGATCCCCTCCTGTTAGGCGATTCCGCAGCGAATGGCGGTCGATTTCGCAACCTCCATCTGCGCTGCCCGGTGCAAAATCCGCAAACTCGGACGCACGCCAGGCATTATGTCATCAAGCTGACGCCTGCAAGGCCTGCGTCGTCGGGCGCGAATGCACGAAGGCACGAAGGCACGAATGCGAGCAGCCGCAGCGGACAGTTTCCGCTTCGTCACGCCCTCATCGGCAGGCAGAAAAAGCTAGAGCAATCGCTTGACCCGGGCATATCGGTATAACATCGGGCACCGCGTTAACGGTCATGACATGTCGAAACACCCCTGATCATGAAAGTCATGACCGCCCCCCTCTTCCCCCGGCCCTTCTCCCGCGAGGGGAGAAGGGAGTTTCGTGAGTCGCATACGCGACTTTCACATTAACGGTCATGACATGTCGAAACACCCCTGATCATGAAAGTCATGACCGCCCCCCTCTTCCCCCGGCCCTTCTCCCGCGAGGGGAGAAAGGAGTTTCGTGAGTCGCATACGCGACTTTCACATTAACGGTCATGACATGTCGAAACACCCCTGATCATGAAAGTCATGACCGCCCCCCTTCCCCCGGCCCTTCTCCCGCGAGGGGAGAAGGGAGTTTCGTGAGTCGCATACGCGACTTTCACATTAACCGACAGATCGACGACCCATGCCAGACAACAAAGAGAACCTCCCCGCCACCGTGAAACAGCGCTTCAGCCTGAGGCGCGAGCTGGAGTATTTCTTCGCCGCCCTGCGCTTTTTCACGCGCCTGCCGGTGCCGAAATGGGTCGGCCACAGCAGCGAAGCGCTCGATCGCGCGGCGCGCTATTTTCCGGCCGTGGGGCTGCTGGTCGGCGCCATCGCCGCGCTGGTGTTCATCGTCGCCAGCCAGATCTGGCCAATGACCCTGGCCGTGCTGGCGGCAATCGCCAGCAGCATCTATCTGACTGGCGCCTTTCACGAAGACGGCTGGAGCGATATGGTCGACGGTTTTGGCGGCGGCTGGGAGAAGGCGCAGATCCTGAGCATCATGAAGGACTCACGGATCGGCAGCTTTGGTGCCGTGGCCCTGGTCGTGCTGCTGCTGGCCCGCTTTCTGGCGCTGGTCGAGTTCGACCCGCTGATCATTCCGATGGTATTGCTCGCCGGTCACACGCTTTCGCGCTTTGCCTCGACGACGCTTTTGCGCGCCCTCGACTACGTTCGCGACGAGGGCAAGGCGAAGCCGCTGGCAACGCGCATCGGCTGGCGCGAGCTGGGCTTCGCGGCACTCACCGCGCTGCTGCCGCTGCTCCTGCTGCCGCCCTTCGAGGCTTTCCTTGGCTGCCTCTTCGCGGCCCTGGCGACGTTCTGGCTGGCGCGCATGTTCCGGCGCCAGATCGGCGGCTACACCGGCGACTGCCTCGGTGCCACGCAGCAACTCGCCGAAGTTGCCTTCTACGCCGGGCTGCTGTGCAGGTTTTCCTGATCCGCCATCCGCGCCCCCTGCTCGAGAGCGGCGTCTGCTATGGCCAGCTCGACGTCGAAGGCGAAGATCCACGGCCGCTGGCCAGGCGCTTGCGCTCGTTTCTGCCGGCCGATACGCCAGTCGTCGCCAGCCCCCTGCGGCGCGCCCTTGGCCTCGCCAAAGCCCTGGATACGCAAGCTCGGGTCGATGCGCGGCTGATGGAGATCGACTTCGGCGCATGGGAAGGCCAGCGCTGGAGCGACATCGACCGCCAGTTGCTCGAGCAGTGGGCCGCCGATGTCTTGCACTTCGCGCCGCCCGGCGGCGAATCGGCAGCGCTGCTGCAGGCACGCGTCGTCGACTGCATGAACAGCCTGTGCGCCGAGCCTGGAAAGCGCCTGGCGCTGGTCACGCACGCCGGCGCCATCCGCGCCGCGCTCGGCTACTGGCTGCAACTGCCAATCGGCCAGTGGAGCCAGTTGCCGCTCGCTTTTGGCAGTATCTCGCTGCTCGAGATCGAATCCCCCGCAGGCCTTCAGCGGGCGGCAGACCGGCACGGAGAGGCCAAACAAGAGCCGGCGATGGCCGCCGCGCAACTGCTCTATATCAATCGCTGATCCTGGCAAGCCGAGCGTTTTTTCCGGCGCATCCGGGCCATGTTTTCGTCTGCAGCGCTCTTGAACCCCGGAGCACAGGGAATGGTCGTTTCCTGACAGGAGCATCGCCAAATCGATGACTGGGCCTCCCGGCCCATGGAAAGTCCCGGGACATACCCCCCTAGAATAAGGGGGGTTTCTGGCGAGACCACAGCAGTGATAACATTACCTGTGGAGGGGACATGACGACAGGCAGACGGGACAGCAGACTGTGCACGCTGATCGATACCATTTATAGGCGGCAGGCGCCGAATCACGATCCGCTGGCGCTGATGCCCGAGTGGTTCGACGCCTTGCGCCCCGTGCTGCCATTCTCGTCGGGCGTGTTCATACCAATCGACCCCGTTGGCGGCGGCCTGTGGCCGGCTTTTCCGCATTATTGCGATCAGCGCGCCAAGTGCGACGACTTGGTGCATTACCAGAAAATGGATCCCTGCTTGATCTGGCAACCGGCGCTCAGGAATCCGGACACCGTGGTTCGATTGTCGGACGCCGCCAACATCGATCGGACGATGCACGGCGAATGTGGCGAATGTGGCAAACTCGGCAAACTCGGCAAACTCGGCGAGTCCATCAGTCGCACTCCCTATGTCCATGCACTGGCCGTAATTCCTCAGCCGGGAGGCGTTCCGCTGGGAGCCTTCGCGGTACACCGGCAACGTCGGATGCGCGACTTCAATCCGCACGAAATGCTGCTGTTTCAATGGTTCGCGGGCCACGCCGCGACCGCTATCGACTACCTCACGCTGCAGCGCCAGCGAGAACAGCGGCAGCCACTGGCAGTCATGGTGATGTCCCGCGATGGCAGCATCCAGGCACTGAGTCCGGACGCCATGCACATTCTCGAATCCCTGCCCGACAACGCCGTCCAGGTTCTGCCTGGACCCGGGGAATCGTCGCGCATCTGGCGCTGTGGGAGCGATGTCGTCGTCGCCAGCACCCGGCGCGTCGCTCCGGCGCGCATCATCGGCCTGGGCCATGCCAATCGGCTGCCAGCGTCGCCCGCGATCGGCTGCCTGGCGCAACGGCTGAAGGTTGCCGAAAGCGAGCAGCGCCACCAGTTTTCCGTGACCTTGGAAAGACTCGACGTGAACAACGAGGTGCGCGGCGAGGTTTTCGGGCTGCAACTGACGCCGCAGCAAAAACGCGTCGCTATTCTCCTGCTCAAGCGCTACGAGCCACGCCAGATCGCCGACATTCTGCTGCTCTCGCCACACACGGTGCGCGAATACGTGAAGGCCATCTACTGCCGGGCCGGTGTCCATGGCTATGCGAAGCTGATCAGCCGGCTGTCCGGTGCAAGCGGCGCCGCGCCGTAGCCGAGCCAGGTCGTGAGAGTCCTTGAGACTCCTTGGCGCGCAAAGTAGCCGCTTGGCACGCCCACTCAAGTCAGAATAGGAACAGGGCCGGCATGGCAAAAAGAATACGGCTGACGAGCCCCGACGGACGCTTGATCAGCATGATTGGCTGCCCTCGCCCCCCTCTGTTTTGGGGGGTTGTGGCAAGAAGCGCGATCCATTAACCTTGTTTTAATGTAGGGATTCGAAGAATCTACCGCCTGGGACGGCTCTACCGCCAACAGGTCGGACGACAATCCTGCGCCTTCACCCTTCACGAATCGCCCTGCTTTCGCCTGATTCGCGATGGGCGCTGTTCATCGACTCTGACGGGGAGACACGAGCATGAAAAGCCCTTGGTCGCACGCTTTCGCAATCGCTACCGCAATCGTTTCCTGGACCTGGCCCAGCGCAGCGCCGGCAGCTGTCGTCACCCACCTTTGCGCGAGTACGAATCAGTTCTGCACCCTGGAAGAACTCGTGCAGCGCGGACACCTGAACGACCCCCCCCTCCCCCTACCTGGAGATCAACACCCCCCCTCCCCGTACCTGGAGATCAACGGCACCCGCTTCTACGACTGGAGCATTGACGACGATTCTACCGTCGCACCTGTGGACCTATCGCTGATCAGAGTGATTCCACTGGATGATCAGGTACTCAAGCCCGGTTTTGAACTCGTTGCGAATGGTGTCTTGCAGACCCGCGGAGCAGACCAGATAGACATCAACTTCGCTTTCCTCATTTCGGTCGGTGACGGCGGATCGCGGATTATCGGCAGTTCGCTGGAACTCTCGGCTTTCGAATTCGGTGTCAAAAACCTCGCCGAAATAGTCGCCGTTGACAGCGACGTTCTTGCCACAAACGGCATGGCCGTACTCGGCGAGCAGAACGTCCTGGCATACCTCTCCTCCCCGCCTTCATTGCTCTCCGACTCGATTACCTACCCCGCGCAAACACAGGTTCTCGTCGAGACCAAGATTATCGTCGCCGGCCTCAAGCTTCAGGATACGGTCGCGCTGGGCAGCTTCACGCAGCGCTTCAGCAAACTTCCCGCGCCGATCCCTGAGCCGCCGTCGTTGTCGATCCTGGGGCTTGCCCTGCTCGGCTTGTGGGGCATGATGCGTCGACGTTCTCGACCATAGCCGCACCCAAACGCCGCCGCGGCAAACCGTGTCGGCAGCCATCCAGCGTAGTGGGCACCGGACGCGCAGTCGACCGGGAAGGCATGACCGGCGGGGGCCACCTTCGCCCTGACCGCGTGCCGCGAATTCCAAAAGCCTGGCAGCCGGTATCCGAAACAGATTCAGTTAACCGCGCCCTGACCGTCGTGTGAAGTCCTTCGCCGGTTGCGGTGCTCGACCTTTCAGCGTCAGAATTTGGGAGAACGTCATGGCCATCATCAGAGGTAAGAGCGACAGCGACAACATTTTCGGCCTGCAGGGTGACGACATCATCTTCGCCCGGCGCGGCAACGACACCATTGACGGTGGCGGCGGCAACGACCGTATTCTTGCCGACGACGGCGATGACTTCGTCTTTGGTGGCGAAGGTGACGACAACCTGTTCGGCGAGAATGGCAAGGACACGATCGACGGCGGCTCGGGCAACGACCGTGTGTCCGGGGGGCGCGGTGACGATACCGGCATCTACCGCCTCGCCGAGAACGCAACCTACAGCAACTATTACGACGGTGGCACAGGCGATGACACTCTGCGCCTGGTGCTCACCCACGCGGAAGCCAACTCGGCAGACATCCGCAAAGATATCGACGACTTTCGGGCGTTCCTGGCGCAGAACAAAGATCCGGACCAGGCGGGCAATCCGACCTTCCACTTCACCAGTTTCGACCTCACGGTGCGCAACTGGGAGAAACTGGAGGTGGTGGTCGAACCGGAGATCCCGCTTCCCGTTCTTTCCATCAGCGACGCCGAGACCGACGAAGGCGGCACGCTAAGTTTCATCGTCTCTGTGAGCGAGGCCGATCCCGGTCAGCCGATCACGGCGACCTACACCATCGGCTTCGGGCCAGCGGCAAGTGGTAACGCCGATCAGAGCGACATTGCCGCCGGAACGCAACTCACCGGTCAGGTAACCCTCGCTGCCGGGACAAGCCAGACAACGATCGTGATACCGACGGTCAATGACGACCTCGTGGAAGGCAAGGAACAGTTCACGGTGACCCTGAGCAATGTCAGCGCCAACGCTGCCGCCGGAAGTCTGGTCGCCACCGGCACCATCCTCGACAACGACCTGCCCACCCTGTCGATTGCCGACGCCAGCGCGACCGAAGGCGATCCCGGCGGACCGGCCACCACGATCAGTTTTACCGTCACCCGCAGCGGCGACAACGGCAGCCCGTCGACGGTCAGCTACACGGTCGTTCCAGGCAGCGCGGCAAGCCCCGACGACTACAACGACAGCATCAACGCCCTCAGCGGCACACTCACCTTTGCCGCCAACGAGACCAGCAAGACCATCACCCTCGATGTCACCGATGACCTGCTCCCTGAAGACACCGAGAACTTCACGGTCACCCTGAACAGTGCCAGCAACGCCACCATCAGCCGCGCAGTGGCCATCGGCACCATCCTCGACAACGACCTGCCCGAGCTGGCGATTGCCGACGCCACCGCGACCGAAGGCGACCCCGGCGGACCGGCCACCACGATCAGCTTCACCGTCACCCGTAGCGGTGACAACGGCAGCCCGTCGACGGTGACCTACAGCGTCGCCCCGGGCAGCGCGAGCAACCCCGACGACTACAACGACAGCATCGACGCCCTCAGCGGCACACTCACCTTCGCCGCAAACGAAACCAGCAAGACCATCACCCTCGACGTCGCCGATGACTTGGTGCCCGAAGATACCGAGAACTTCACGGTCACCCTGAACAGTGCCAGCAACGCCACCATAAGCCACGCGGTGGCCACCGGCACCATCATCGACAACGACCTGCCCGAGCTCGCGATTGCCGACGCCACCGCGACCGAAGGCGACCCTGGCGGACCGGCCACCACTATCAGTTTTACCGTCACACGCAGTGGCGACAACGGCAGCCCGTCGACGGTCAGCTACACGGTCGTTCCAGGCAGCGCGAGCAACCCCGACGACTACAACGACAGCATCGACGCCCTCAGCGGCACACTCACCTTTGCCGCCAACGAGACCAGCAAGACCATCAACCTCGATGTCGCCGATGACTTGGTGCCCGAAGACACCGAGAACTTCACGGTCACCCTGAACAGTGCCAGCAACGCCACCATCAGCCGCGCGGTGGCCACCGGCACCATCATCGACAACGACCTGCCCGAGCTCGCGATAGCCGACGCCACAGCCACCGAAGGCGACCCCGGCGGACCGGCCACCACGATCAGTTTTACCGTCACACGCAGCGGTGACAACGGCAGCACGTCGACCGTCAGCTACACGGTCGTTCCAGGCAGCGCGGCAAGCCCCGACGACTACAACGACAGCATCGACGCCCTCAGCGGCACACTCACCTTTGCCGCCAACGAGACCAGCAAGACCATCACCCTCGATGTCACCGATGACCTGGTTCCGGAAGCGACCGAGAGCTTTACCGTCGAACTGAGTGGCGCGAACAACGCCAC
>QPGA01000044.1 GCA_003332265.1 Candidatus Accumulibacter meliphilus | reverse complement strand
TCGCCAAAGTCGTCGTCGAGCGCTCGCACAAGGGCATGAATTACGGCGTACTGCTGGCTCCGGAGGGCCTGATTGAGTTCATCCCCGAAATGAACGCCATGATCGCCGAACTCAACGATGTCCTGGCGCATGAAGCCACGGCTTTCGCCGCCCTCGCCGACGATCAAAAAGCGGCTTTCGTCGAAAGCAAGCTCAGCGCCGACAACGGCAAGCTGCTGGCTTCCCTGCCGCACTACATCGTCGACATGCTGCTCGCCGAGCGTGACTCGCACGGCAACCTGCAGGTCTCGCTGATCCCCACCGAGCAGCTCTTGATCGACATGACCAAGGCGCGCGTCAAGGAACTCGACGCCAAGGTGCCGTTCGCTGCGCACAGCCACTTCCTCGGCTACGAAGGGCGGTGCGGCGCGCCGACCCTGTTCGACGCCGCTTACACCTACAACCTGGGCCTCACCGCCGGCTCGCTGATTCTCGACGGCCACAGCGGCTATATGGCGACGATCACCGGGCTGACCAGCGGCGGCGTGCCGCAGGCGATTCCGCTCGCCGGCCTGCTCAACATCGAGCGCCGCCACGGCCAGGACGAGTTCGTGATCGAGAAGGCTCTGGTCAAGATGGACTCGCCGGCGATGAAGTTCTTTGCCTCGCGGCGCGACGAGTGGGCCGCCAGTGACCTCTTCACGTCACCCGGTCCGCGCCAGTTCTGGGGCCCGACGACGCATCAGCAACCGATCAGCGTGGCCCTGAACTCGGGTTCCAATTCGCTGATGTTCAAAATCGGCTGATCGCGCGCTCGCCTGTGACAGGCTGGGGCCATCGGCTGACGATGGCCCCTTTTTCTTTTTCCCGCACGGCTTATCATGGCCGGTCGCCCCGTGGCCAGCGATTGATGCCGCGTAATGCCACACGCCAGCAGATTCGCGCGGGCAAGCCCGGCGCGAAGCCGACAGTCTGGAAACACCTTCATTGGCGCGCAGCGGCCAGGGAGAAAGAATGCACGTAATCGTTCTTGGTGCCGGCGTCGTTGGCATCACCAGCGCCTACTATCTGGCCCGTGACGGCCATCAAGTCACGCTCGTAGACCGCAACCCGGGCGCTGCCCGGGAAGCCAGTTACGCCAACGGCGGTCAGTTGAGCTATAGCTACGTGGCACCACTGGCTGACCCAGGAGTGTGGCCGAAGCTTGTCCCCTGGCTGCTCTCCCCGACCTCCCCGGTCCGTTTTCGTCCCCAACTGGACCCTCAGCAATGGCGCTGGTGCCTGCAGTTTCTCGCTGCCTGTCGCGGCCGCTGCAGCGCGGAAACGACCCGCCACCTGTTGCGCCTCGGGCACGCCAGCCGTCGTCTGATGCACGAACTGCTCAGCCGCGAGCCGGGCCTCGACTGCGCCTACGCCAGCAGCGGCAAGCTGGTCGTGTACCGCGATGCGGCGGCCCTGGAGAGTGCGCGCCGCCAGGTCGAATTCCAGCGAGGCCTGGTTGCCGACAGCCACTACCGCCAGGAGGTGCTCAACAGCGCAAGCTGCATCAGTATCGAACCGGCCCTCGACGGCCTGCGCCGGCAAATCGTCGGCGGCGTGCACACGCCGAGCGAGGACAGCGCGGATTGCTATCGCTTCAGCATCGGCTTATTGGCCAGGATGCGTGCGGCCGGGCCGGAAAACCGCTGCCTTTTTGACACCTCGATACAGGGTCTCAAAGTCAGCCAGGGCGACATCGTCGGCGTCGAAACCAGCGCCGGACTGCTGGAAGCCGACGCCTACCTCCTCGCCAGCGGCTGCGACAGCGCACGCCTGGCGCGTCCGCTGGGCCTGGCGCTGCCGATCTACCCACTCAAGGGCTACAGCCTGACGGCGCCGATCAGCGACCCGAACGCTGCGCCAACACTGAGCGTCACCGACTTCCAGCGCAAGATTGTCTATGCCCGCCTCGGCGGACAATTGCGCGTTGCCGGCATTGCCGATATCGGCGGCTACAGCCGCGCCATCGCGCCGCGGCGCCTGGCAACCCTGCTCGCCGAAGCACGTGCCGCTTTCCCTGCTGCGGCCAATTACGAGCAGCTGGACGGCTGGGCCGGCCTGCGGCCGGCGACGCCGAGCGGACGGCCGATCCTCGGCCACAGCCCGTACCGCAAGCTGTGGCTGAATGTCGGCCACGGCGCACTCGGCTTCACGCTGTCGCTGGCCAGCGGCCGTGCGCTCGCCGACCTGATCGGCGGCCAGTCGCCCTGCGTCTCACTCGACGGCTTCACCCTGGCCGGCAGCCTGGGCAAGGCAGGCGCAAGCGCGTGCTGAGTGCTTGCGCCCGGTCGGACTATTTACTCGGGTAGAGCATTCAGAAGGACCATCACCTTCAGCACTTCGCCCGGGTTGCCAAGCGGCCCGAACCACTTCTTGAGGACCGGGCCGATTTCGCCAGTGCGATACAACTGTGCCAGCGAGCGATCGACGGCCAGGCGCATGTCCGAATCGCGGCGCATCATCAGACCGTAGGGCTCGTAGGTAAACTGATTGTCACCGATGGAGTATTCCGTACCGCCGCCACCGAGCAGCGCAGTGGTGATCAATACCGTGCGATCCGCGGCATAGGCGCTTGCCTTCTTGCTCTTCAGGTCCGCCAAGGCTTCCTTGTGGTCCTTGACCTTGATCAACTGCAGTCCCAGCGTTTTGTCGGCGACGAGTAGGTCCATTGCTTTTTCGGTCGTCGTTCCGGCGACGACGACAATGCGCTGCCCCTTGACATCCTCCAGCGACTTCGGATTTCCATCGCGGAGAAAGAGCATGCTGGCGCCATCGATAAAAGTCATCAGGCTGAAGTCAAAGTTCGCGCGGCGTCCTATCGTCTGGGTCGTGTTGCCGCATTCGATATCGATATCGCCGTTCTTCACCGCGTCGAAGCGGCTTTCTGCACTCACCGCCACCCATTGCACTTTCAGATCCGGGATATTCAACTGCCTGGCAATGTCATCTGCCACGCGCAGGCAAAGATCGACGCTGTAGCCCATTGCCTTCTTGTCGTCGCCAACGAAGGAGAACGGTGGCGAGTTCTCCCGGTGGCCGAGCTTGATGGTCGACGTTTCCTTGATTCTGTCCAGAGTGGATTGATCAGCCGCTGCCGGGGTGGCAAGAAAACATGAAGCGGCGACAGCGCTAGCGACGAGAGTGCGAAATATCATTTTCAGTCCTTGGTTAGAAGCCCATTCGGGCCATTTAAAAACAACGACTTGGCAGATGCTTTGCCGTTCGCAAGCGCCGTCCGGCAGCGAACGGTCTGGCGTCATCGGTGACGACATTGACCATGAAAAAAATGCGGCCGGCCGTGTGGGGTGGGAGCGCATTCAGCCGGCGATGAATCCCTGTTTCTTCAATTCGCCATCAATGAGGCCCGTGACCGACTTGATCAGTTGCTCACGGGAATCCGGACTTACCGATTCGGTGGTCATCGTCCACAGCATCTTCCCGCCGGGGATTTCGTAAAGAATCGTCTCGATCAGGTACTTCGTCTCCTGATAGGTATAGCCGGGAACGGTATATACCGAAGAGTAGGCAAAAGTGCCATAGCCGTAGAAAGAGCCGTATGGCCCAAGCATCGTCGGCGCCAGATAGGTCTGCGGCGGCATATAGACATTCTCTTTATCCACCGAGGCCAGGCGCGCCGCGAGCGCACCGTCGAAGCCTTCCTTCTGAAGACGCGCGGCGATCGCTTTCTCGTTCTGCTTGTTGATCTCCTTCGCATCCGGGAACAGCGTATAGCTCGGCACGCCCTGCGTTCCCTTGGGAAACGACGCCGCCAGATGATCCTCGGCCGTACGCCGGGTGGCGTCCTCGCCCGCCGCGACGTAGACCAGAATCTTCTTGAGCGCCGCGCCCTGATAGCCCGGATCTCGCCACTCGGAGATCACCAAAGTCGACGAACAGGCGACCAGCAGAGCCGTGAGAATCCCGGCAAACAGGGTGCTGCGGAGCAGGCTGAAGCGCATGGCAGATTTCCAGATTGAGTGAATTGGGGAAAGCAGTATAGCCCAGGGTTTGTCATCCGGCGACCGGGTGGGGAAGTGAGTGTTTTCTCAAGTTCCCCCCGATCTCGGAGAATTGCAGGCCAGATACCGTAGATTGGCAAATTTCCGCGGCGGGAAATACTCCGCCATTCGCCAAACGGCACGCACGGACAAAATGAGAAGCGGTGGAATCGCCGGCACAATCCCCCACCGCCCCGTATCAAGGCACGCCCTTGCCTACGGCGCACCACAAGAGGGCTCTGGCGCCCACAGCGGAGCCCATAATCTCTCCAGATCAATGACTTGCCTCCATGGCACGGCTTTTGCTCAGCACAAGCAGGAGCAAGAAAACCATGATCAAACAAGTCAAATCCACCTGTTGTTACTGCGGTGTCGGCTGCGGGCTGCTGATCGAAACCGAGAACGAGCGCATCGTCGGCGTGCGCGGCGACCCCGCGCATCCGGCCAACGCTGGCCGCCTGTGCACCAAAGGCGCCTCGCTGCACCTCACAACGCGCCCCGAATATCGCCTGCTGCATCCCGCGTTGCGTCTGAGCCGCGAGCTGCCGCGCCAGCGTGTCGCCTGGGACGAGGCACTCGACCATGCCGCGGAACGCTTCGCCGAGATCATCGCCAGGCACGGTCCGGACAGCGTCGCCTTCTACATTTCCGGGCAGCTGCTCACGGAGGACTACTACGTCTTCAACAAGCTCGCCAAGGGCCTGATCGGCACCAACAACGTCGACACCAACTCGCGCCTGTGCATGTCGTCGGCGGTGGCCGGCTACAAGCAAACGCTCGGCGCCGACGCGCCGCCATGCTGCTACGAGGACATCGCCGCTACTGGCTGCCTGCTCATCGCCGGCGCCAACCCGGCGGTCGCCCATCCCATCGTCTTTCGCCGCATCGAAGACGCGCGCGCCGCCAATCCCGATCTGCGCATCATCGTCGTCGACCCGCGGCGCAGCGAGACCGCTGCCATTGCCGACCTGCATCTGCCGCTCAAACCGGGCACCGATATCGCCCTTTACAACGGCCTGCTGCACGTGCTGCTGGCCGAGGAACTGGTCGATCGCAACTACATTGCCGCGCACACCGAAGGCTTCGCCGCGCTCGAACAGATGGTCGCCGCTTTCCCGCCAGCAGTGGTGGCCGAAATCTGCGCCCTCGCCGAGGCCGAGATCATCCAGGCCGCGCGCTGGTTCGGCAAGTCGGCGGCGGCGCTGTCGCTGTACTGCCAGGGACTCAACCAGTCGTCGCACGGCACGCACAACAACGCCGCGCTGATCCACCTGCATTTGGCCACCGGGCAGATCGGCCGCCCGGGCGCCGGCCCCTTTTCGCTGACCGGCCAGCCGAACGCCATGGGTGGCCGCGAAGTCGGCGGCCTGGCCAACCTGCTTTCCGCACATCGCGACCTCGCCAACCCCGAACACCGCGCCGAAGTCGCACGTCTGTGGGGCCTGCCGTCGGTTCCCGCGCAGCCCGGCAAGGCAGCGGTCGAACTTTTTGCCGCGCTCAAGCGTGGCGAGATCAAGGCGGTATGGATCGCGTGCACCAATCCGGCGCAATCGCTCCCTGACCAGAACGAAGTGCGCGCCGCCCTCGAGGCCGCTGACTTCGTCGTCCTCCAGGAAGCATTCGCCAATACCGACACCGCGGCCTACGCCGACCTGATGTTGCCGGCGACCACCTGGGGAGAAAAGGAAGGCACGGTCACCAACTCCGAGCGCTGCATCACACACCTCACGCCAGCAGTCGCCAGACCAGGCGAAGCGCGGCCCGACTGGGAAATCGTCGTCGACTTCGCGCACCGGCTCGGGGCCCGGCTCGGCCAGCCGCTGACCGCGCAGCTTTTTCCCTACGCCAGTCCCGAGGCGATCTTCAACGAGCATCGCGAGAGCACACGCGGCCGCGATCTCGACATCACCGGCCTGAGCTATGCGCTACTCGACAGCAGCGGACCGCAGCAGTGGCCGTTCCCGGAAGGGGCGAGCAGTGGCCGCCAGCGCCTTTACGCCGACGGCGTTTTCCCGACCCCCTCCGGTCGCGCCCGCTTCGTCGCCGTCGAGCACCTGCCGACCGCCGAAAGCACCGACGAGACCTATCCGATCAGCCTGCTCTCCGGCCGCCTGCGTGACCAATGGCACGGCATGAGTCGCACCGGTACCGTCGCCCGCCTGTTCAATCTCGACGACGAACCGCTGCTCTCGATGCACCCCGCCGACCTGCGCCAGCGCGGCCTCGCCGGCGGCGATGTGGTGCGCGTCGGCAATGCGCGCGGTCAGGTGCATGTGCGCGTCAAGCCCGACGCTGGGCTGGTGCGCGGACGCGCATGGATGCCGATGCACTGGGGCAACCAGTTCATGAACAGCGCCGGCGTCAACACGCTCACCCTTTCGGCGTACGACCCGTTCTCGCAGCAACCCGAACTCAAACATGCCGCCGTCGCTGTCGAGCAGGCCGAGTTGCCGTGGCAACTGGTCGTTCTGCGCAAGGCGGGAAGCAGAGAACTGGCGGCACCGACTCTGCTCGCCAAAGCGCGCAGCCTGCTCGCCGATTTCGCCTTTGCGAGCGTCGGACTGTACGGGCGCAGCGAAGCATTGGTGGTGTTCCGCGCGGCACACGGCGAAGCACTCCCCGAATCCCGCCTGCGCGAGATCGACGCGCTGTTCGGCCTTGACGCCGACGCTGCGGCGGCGATCGTTTACGCCGATCCGCGCCGACAGATCAGCAAGCGTGCCCTCGCCCCGGACGGCAAGCTGATCGGCATTCGCCTCGCCGGCGAAACGCAGGCCCAGTCGTGGCTCAAGGAAGTGATGGCTGCGGAAGCCGAAGAGAACGACGACGCTGACGCAGCCAGTACAGCGCTCGACCCGGCGCTGATCCGCTGGGCGGTCGCACCGATCGGCAAGCGACCGGGCAAGCTGCCGCAGCGCAGCCGCATCGTCTGCAATTGTGGGGACATCAGCGAAGCACAAATCAAGGCCGACCTCGAAAGCGGTGCAACACTGGCAGTACTGCAGGAAAAGCGGAAATGCGGTACCTTCTGCGGCTCCTGTCTTCCCGTACTGCGGCAGATGGTCGCCAGCCAGACCCAGCGCGCCACCACCGAACTGCTTGCCTGAAGACACTACGGGAGGGGGCATGGCGACCAGCGAAGGGATAGAAAACATGAATTTGGCGGCGGTCATCAGGGAAATCGGGCGCGGCGCAGCAGGCGCCCGCGACATGTCCAGCGTCGAGGCACAGGCGCTCTACGCCGCGATTCTCGACGACCAGGTGCCAGACCTCGAACAGGGTGCGATCGCCATCGCCCTGCGCATGAAAACCGAGACCATCGACGAGATGGTCGGCTTCCTCGCTGCCGCCAACGAACGCCTGCCGAGCCTCGCTCGACCGGCCGGCCACCTTCGCCCGGTGCTCATCCCGACCTATAACGGCGCCCGCCGCAGCGCCAACCTGACTCCCCTGCTGGCGCTGCTCCTGCAGCGCTTCGGGGTGCCGGTGCTGGTACACGGTCTCAGCGCCGACTACGGACGCGTCACCAGCGCGCAGATCTTCGCCGAGTTTGGCCTGCAAGCCTGCAGCAGCCTGGCGCAGGCACAACTGGCGATCGACGAATACGGCCTGGCCTACGTGCCGCTGCCGCTCCTCTCGCCCGGCCTCGACCGACAACTCGCCTTGCGCAACCGCCTCGGGTTGCGTAACAGCGCCCACAGTCTGGTCAAGATGCTCGACCCCTTCCGCGGCGAAGCCTTGCTGTTGGCCGCGGCGACGCACCCCGACTACATCACCAGCATGCGCGCCGTCCTGAGCGCCGCCAGCGCGCACGCCCTCCTCCTGCGCGGCAGCGAAGGCGAACCTTTCGCCAACCCCAAGCGCCGCCCGCTGATCGAACATCTGCACGACGGCGTCAGCGACATCCTCTTCGAAGCCGAGCGCGACAGCCTCAGAGTCCTGCCGCAACTGCCCGAGACCTGCGACGCCGGCGCCACCGTCGCCTGGATGCACCGCGTCCTCGCCGGCGAAGCCTCGCTACCATTGCCAATCGCCAATCAACTCGCCTGTTGCCTCTACGCCTGCGGCCGCGCCAGCAACTTCAATCACGCGAAAGCGCTGGTGGCCATCGAATGCGCCGGGCTGGCGGTTGTCTAGCGCGCGGTCAGACACCACGGAGTAGCCAAGTGAAGCGCCAAAGAGCCACGGTAATCGTCTACATCGACGGCAAGATCCTGCTCGTCGAAAACCGCGGCGGACTGCTGCTCCTGCCCGGCGGCGGCATCAATCCCGAGGAATCGCGCCTGCAAGCCGCGGCCCGTGAACTCAGCGAAGAAACCTGCCTGATCGCGGACTCGCTGCAATTCCTGTTCAGCCACGAGTCGCAGACCAATTGCCATCACGTCGTCTGGGCCAGCGCCAGCGGAACGCCAATCGCCGGCGATGACGCGATGGCCCTGCACTTGTTCGGCGAAGTCGATGGTGCGCTGCTCACCAGGATGTCCGCCGCCACCCGACAGATTATCGAGCGCTTTCAGCGCGGTCGGGAAAATGGCAAGTTCCCTGGGAACTCGGTGACAAACCTGGAACCTGCTGCGAACCCAGGCTGAGTGCGTTCTGCAGGACGGCGATCGCTTACTGCCCGTAGCCGTATTCTGCGGCCCTGTGCGGAACTATCAGCTCACCGCAAGTCTAGCCACCTCATTTCCTGCGGCGCCGTGGCTTCGCGGGTGTTTCCGGCAGCTGGCGGATACGTCGCAGCCACAATGCACTATCCGGCTCCATACGCGCGAGCGCGGTCTGCGGATCGTCGGCTTCATCGACTTGCGCCAGGGCGATCAACAAGCTCGCCGATGCCGGTGCTTGCGGCGAGATATCGGCCGTCAGCAGAGCCGCCACGTCACGCAGCAGACCTGCATCTCGGCACTGCTCGGCCAGCCCGGCAACGAGTTCGCCAAGCTGAGAGTCACGGGTGGATTCTGTCGCCATGGTCACATCCCAAAGCCGTACTAGGCGCGGCAGCGCAGCACGAGCGGCCTCGAAGCCTTCGGCGCGTCCCTCGCTCTCGCCCCTGAGCGCAATGGCTTTCCCCACCTCGGAGGTAGCGAGATGTATGGAAACGCGTGCGTTCCGCAGCCGCTCGGCCTGACTCTCGATCAGTGTGTCCCAGACTTCCCAGGCGCGTGCCCGGGTGGCGACGGCCAGTCCTTCGCCAACCCAGGGCTCCCAGTTAGGCGCCCGCTCGTCAGCCGGCTTGCCGGGATCCGATGTCACCCATCGTGCAAATGCAGACACGGCCTGCGGTGCTGGACTGAAAATCCCTGCACACAGTAGCTGAATTGCCGCGTCGCCGCCGCCCCCTGTGTCAGCGACGGAGTATGCCATCTCGAAGCCGGCCAGCGCCTCGGCGAGCGCCTCCATGTGTTGGCCGAGTTGATTGAGGGAAATGGCGGTAACGGTCATCGCCGCGGCTTGTTCGCGGACATCGCCTGCCTGGGCGGCCAGCGCCGCGGCCTCGCGGCCGCTGGCAATGGCCTCGTCATGACGATCCAACTGGCTAAGGGACCAAGCGACAATCCGCAGAGCCCACGCCTGTCCGCCAAGATCACCCCCCCGGGCAGCCAGTACGCCAGCCTCGCGTGCTCCGGCAATGGCCTCATCGTGACGATTCAACTGGCCAAGCAACAGGGAGGCATGCAGCAGAGCCCATGCCTGTCCGCCTAGATCACCCGCCTGCGCAGCCAGTGCGCCGGCTTCGCGGGCACCGGCAGTGGCCTCCCCATGACGATTCAACTCGCCAAGTAACACAGAAGCGCTCAGCAGGGCCCACGCCTGTCCACCTAGATCGCCCGCCCGGGCAGCCAGTGCGGCGGCCTCGCGGGCGCTCGCAAGAGCCTCCTCGTGACGATTCAATTCGTGAAGCGACGAGGCGGCATACCGCAGAGCCACCGCTTGTCCGCGAAGATCGCCCGCCTTAGCCGCCAAGGCCGCGGCCTTGCAGGCGCAGGTAAGGGCATCGTGGTAGCAGCCGGAATCGGCGAGGGCCCATGCCCGATCCCCGTGAGCAAGTGCCTGCAAGACCGCGGGCATTGCCGCCTCGCGAAGCTCACCTGCCGCGACAGCCTCGCGGATGGCTGCAGGCTTGTCGTGGCGCGCCAAGAACAAATCCGCCCTTTCATGATGTAGCAACACCCCGATCACCGGATCCGCGCTGGTCGCGAGCTGCCGTACAAGCCGCTCGTCGGCCTGTTCTAGCAAGCCGAGACGGGCAAGGGCCTGCGCCGCAAGTAGCGCGGAGATAGCCCGTACGACTGGCGAGGGCGATCTCCAGCCGTCGACCCGGCCGATCAGGCGCTCGGGGCAGTCTTCCATTTCCCGCACTAGCTCGGCAGCCGGGACGGGCAGCGCTTCGCCCGTGGCGTCTAGACAACGTTGCAGACGGTTGCCGAACCCCAGGAAATAGCGGTCAGACATCGCCGCACTCGGTCCACCTTCCCGCGCCAGATCGGCGAACAGCCGTGCTTCGGCGTGCCGGCCGGCGTCCAGGTGATTCATGGCCTGGGTCTTTTGTTCGTCGCGCGAGTAGAACGCGCGCAGGAACTCGAGAATGGTGGCCAGCGGCGTCTGCAACGCCGACTGGTTGCCCTGGCGCAGGCGATAGAAGTGCACGAAGACGCGGTCCGTGACGCGATACAGGGTTTCGCGGCTGTCCGGGGCCGGCAGGCCGCGGATGATGTCGCTACGCTGGAGGTCCTGCATGACCCGGGCGATGGTGCTTTGCGCCGGGGCGCCGACGCGCTCGGCCAGTTCGGTCTGCGAGGCCGGTTCGCCGCCGCGGATGAGGGCATCGAGCAGGCCCTGGACCAGCGGTGGCAGGTCGTCGATGCGCCGCCGGTAGTAGTCCGACAGCTTGTCCGCCAGGGCCTTCATGGTGTCGGCGACGGTGAGAGCGTCCTGGGTCTCGAGCACCTCGGCCAGCAACTGCGCCAGCCGCGGGTTGCCGCCGATGAAATCGGCCACGGCACGCGCCTTGGCTTCCATCGCCGCGTCCAGCGGCGCCTTCCCCTCGGCCTGGCGGCGGCGGTTGAAATAGGCGATGCAGGTTTCCTGCTCCCAGGGTTCCAGGCGGATCGACTGAAAGGCCTGAAAAAGCGGGCGTTCGTAATCCATATCGACCGAGCCGGTGGCGGTGGCAATCAGCATCAGCCGGTTGTTGCGGCGGTCGAGCCACTTGCGCAGGCGCTGTTCGGTGGCCGCTTCCTTGAAGACGCTGAAGAGGAGAAAGTCGAAGTTCTCGATGACCACGATGGCCATCCCCTTGCCTGCGGGCAGCGAGAGATCGAGTTCAGCTTCCAGCGCCGCGGTGGCTTCGTCCCATTGCTGCGCTTCCTTCTTCGGCTCCGGCCATTGGAACATGGCGCCCGTCCAGCTGCGGTCCTCACCGCTGCGCAGGTCGGCGAGCCGGTGGGTGATGTAGGCGGGCAGTGCGTGTGGGTTGCGGGTCAGATTGTGCTGCTCCTCGGGCAGCAAGACAAATGGTACGGGCAGGCTGCGCGCCGCGGCGAGCTTGCCGGTCTCGATTTGCACCAGGCGGGCGATGAAGGATTTGCCGAAGCCGCGCGGCCCGTAGATGACCATGTGCTGCAGCGCGCCGGGCGCCGCCCTGAGGCTGCGTTCGACGGCGTCCATGATCCGCTGCGTCTCGACTTCCCGGCCGGTGGCCAGCATTTCTATCGACGCATCGCTCATGCGATGGGTCATGAAGGTCTGCACCAGAGGCGCGGCGGGCGCGGTGCTCATGCGAGCCTCGACCGCTTCCACCACAGCTGCGCCAGCCGCGAGGCGGGCTGCCAGCTCCGGTTACCGTCGGAGTCTTCGCTAAAGCGGATGAAGCCATCCTCGACAAGCATGTCGAGCACGTCGGCCAGGTCGATCCGGGTATAGCCCTCGGGAAGCTCCAGCTCGTCCAGTTGCGTGCCGGTATTTGCGTCGACGATCCGCTTCAACGCCTGGACGACGAGTTGGCTCTGGAGCTTCCTGTCGATTTCGCCGTAGAGCTTGAAGCGTTTGTTGAATTGCTGGTAGAAATCGTCGTGCAACACGGGGCGCACGCGACTGGCAAAGATGTCGGCGAAGGCTTCTCGTGGTGGCGGCTGGTCAACCCCGAGTTCGAGCAGACCCTTGACCAGGAAACTCGGGTAGAGGACACCCGTTTGCGCGATGAATTCGCGCGTGAGCTCCTCTGTCCAGCGCCCCTCGGGCGGGCTCACGGTGGCTTGCCGGACGAAATCGCTTGCTTCGTTCTCGGTGAGTTCCGGCACCTCGAACGGCAACAGATCATTCAGATGATCACGGTTCAAACCGTATTTGCGCGACAAGGCGGTAATGCCGATCGAGCCGGTCAGCAACATCTTCATGCCCGCCCCACGCCATTCACGCATGGCGGCGAGTAGCTGATTGACTTCATCCCGGCCAGCTTCCGGGTTTCGATCGAGCACGTTCTTGAGCAGGAAAGGGAACTCATCGACGATCAGCAGAGGGGCGTCTCTTGTGTCCTTCAAGGCGTCGCGGATGCTGTTGTAGGCCTCTTTCCAGTAGGCAGAAACGACGTTCTCGCCGATTTTCGTGCCCTTGGCCAGGGCCTCCAGCAGATTCTTGATCGGACTGTCCTTGGCGATCAGGCCGAGAGCCCTGCTGGTCAGCTTCGACTCCTGCGGTAAAGCGCGAAACAATTCAGCGAGCAGGTCGGAAATCGTGTGCAGGCCTTGCGCATCGACGAATGCGCAGGGTTTCCTGCTTTGCTGCATCTGTTCGATCACGTACAGCCGCAGCGTCGACTTGCCGATCCGGCGTAAGCCGAACATCTTGACCCCACCGCTGCTCGCCAGCGTGCGCATCAGCCGATCCTGCAGCTCGGGGCGTTCAAAACGCTGCTCGCCGGTAACGGCGTTTCCGTAAAGTAGTTGAAGAGGCATAGCCAAGCTCCTATCTGTCTGTTTAGATATCTACAGAGGAGTATACATGTTCTTGGCGCTTTAACAGTTATTCGACACGTCAGATATCTGTTTTTATAGATACAAACGTGTTACTCCAGATAGGCGCTCTGCGCTCAGCGGAGGCTCTCGCCAATCTCAACACGCTGAGCTTCGGCGCCCGCAAGCAGATCGGTGTCATTAGCCTGGCCGACGCCGACCTGCTTCAGGAAGCCGGACGGCCGACGCTGATCATCCTCAATGACGTGCTGGAGTGTGGGTGGGCGCGAGCTTACTGCAAGCCTTACCGGCTGTGCCGAGGGCGTGTTCGCGGCTGACGCCTTGGAAACTGCGAATTTTCGTTCTCACGATCAGCCCCCATCCCCTGCCAGCAGCCGTGCATGGTGACGCCGGCCGTTTGCCAGCTCAGGCGGCCAGCTTCTTCTTCAGGAAGCGCATCAGCCAGCCGATTCCCGACAGCTTTTCGTACACTTCTTCGGCGGCGTCCCAGTAGTCGCGATGCCAGACGACCTTGCCTGCGGCATCGAACGTGAGATGTGATGCGCCGCGGATCAATTGCGCCTCGCTCTTGCCGCGCGCGAGCAAGCGCCGGAAGTGCATCTCCCAAACCAGCAGCGCGCCGTTTTCGGCGACCACTCGTTCGCGCACCACGAAGCGTGGTTCGCTGAGCTGCCTGAACATATGGGTGAAGATGTGCTGGATCGAGACGACGCCTCGTACCTCGTTGAAAGGATCTTTGAAGAAGGCGTCGTCGGCGTAGAACTCCGGAAAACGTGCGACGCTCGCCGGGCTGAGCTCTTCGTAGAAAGCGATCAGGGCCTTGATGCTGGCGGTGTTGTTCATGGCGGCTTCCATCACCGCCCGGCCAGGCGGCGAATCAGGGGGAAGTAGAGGCGGTAGGGTAGATGCGCGAGCAGCTTGAGCACGCGCGTGAAACGTTTCGGGTAGTGAATCTCGAACGCGCTGCCGGCAAAGCCGGCGATCGTCGCCTTCGCCGCCTGTTCCGGAGTCAATAAGGCAGGCATGGCGAAATCGTTTTTCGCGGTCAGTGGCGTGGCGACGAAACCGGGGTTGATCAGCCGTACGCCAATTCCTTTTGGCTGCAGGTCGAGATAGAGCGCTTCGGCAAAATTGATCAGTGCCGCCTTGGTCGGGCCGTAGATCAGCGACTTCGGCAGCCCGCGATAGCCGGCGACGCTGGCGACGAAGCCGATCTGGCCCTGCCCCTGTTGCAGCAGCTGCGGCACGACGCAAGCGGCGAAGCTCAGCGCAGCGACGAAGTTCACGTCGACCATGCGCTGGGCGGCGGCGAGATCGATCTGCCAGGCGCGCATCGGCTGATAATCGCCAGCGACATAGAGCGCCACATCGACGCCGCCCCACGCCGCCAGCAGTTCGTCCCAGGCGGCGCGCAGACTCGTTTCCTCGACCGCGTCGCAGGGCAAAACCAAGCTTCGCTCGGCGGCCGCAGGCGCATCCGTCGCCGCCACCCCGGCGACGACTTCGGCCAGGCGGCTGGCGTTACGCGCCGAAAGCGCGACACGCGCGCCGCGCGTCAGCAGTTCAACGGCCAATGCTGCGCCGATACCGGTGGACGCGCCGAGCAGCCAGACGCGCTTTCCGGACCAGTCGTCGATTTGTGGATTCATGGTCTCAGCGCTTCCTGAAGCTCAGGCTGACTTCGCCGAGACGAAAACCGAACTTGCGCATTTCCGAGCGGTTGAGCATCACCTGCTCGTCGATCAGGAACATCCAGTCGTCAAAGTCGACGTTCCACACCCGACCATCAACCGGCAGTGCCAGCACATAGCGCCAGCGCAGCGCGTTGCCGGCGGCCTCGCCGTGTGCTTCGCCGACAACGTCGTCGGCGACGCCAATGTAGCGCGCGGCGTCGACCCGCGTGATCGTCCATACCCGGCGCGAAGTGCTGCCGTCTGACCACGAGAAATGCTCGTCGAGCGTGCCGACATCGACCCCGTCACGCTTTTCCCATTTTGCATCGATCAGCACATGGAAGCGCTTGATCACGGCACCCGATCGATCCTGGAACATTCCCCAGCCGTCGATCTGGCCATTGAAGTAGGTGGCCAGATCGAGCGGCGGCTGTTCGGCCCGGTAACGCTCGACGGGCACACCGGAACAGCCGCCCAGACCAAGAAGACCGCAAGCAAAGCAGGCCAGCCATAGTGTTTTCATGAAGACAACTCCAGAGTGTTGCGCCAGCGCCAGGCGAGCAAGGCGGCGACGGCTTTGAAGAGCAGCGGCAGCAGACAGTAGACCGCCGCCAGACCGGCGGTGGCTGCGGCGGCACCGGGCCGGTAGCCGACCAGATCAAGAAGCGGTAAGGACAAACCGGCAGCCAGCGCCAGGTTGAGTTTGGCGACCAGATTCCACCAGCCGAAATAGGCGCCTGCCTGCGTCGAACGGCCGGACTCGCCGCGATCGTCAGTGGGGGCTTCCGAGATATCGGCCAGCAAGGCGGCGGGCAAGGTCAGGTCGGCACCCAGCGCCGCGCCCGAGAGCAGGCAGACAACGGCAAAGGGCCAGACATCGCCCGCACCCAGACCCCACGCCCAGGCAAAGGAGGCGACGGCGACGAGCATCGACGCGATCCAGCTGCGCACGCGGCCAAAGCGCCGTGCGAGACTGACCCAAAGGGGCAGGAAGGCAACGCCGCTGACGAAATAGAGCGCCAGGAAAGCGCCGCTCCAGGCTTGCGCCTGCAGGACATCGGCGACGAAGAACAGGACCAGCGTCGCCGGTAGCGCGGCGGCGATGCCGTTGAGCACGAATACCGCCAGCAAGCAGCGAAAGCGCCCATCGTCGAGCACGCTGCGCAGGTCACCGAAGAGCTTGCCGCTGGCCGGAACACGAGCCTTGGCCGGCGGCGAACCGGAAAATGTCCAGGCGGCAAGGAGTAGCAGGAGCAAGGGGAAGACCTGTGCCAAGCCGGATAGCCCGGCCGCCAGATCGCTCGAGATCAGGCCGGGCACGGCCGCCGCCAGCACCACGCCAAGCAGGCCGAAACCCTCGCGGCTGGCAGTCAGCTGCGTCCGCTCACCGGCGTCACGACCGAGTTCGGCGCCCCAGGCCTGGTAGGCGACGCTGGCCAGCGAGAAGCCGAAGTAGGTGACCAGCATCGACGCCAGCAGCCACAGGGGTGCCGAGACGGCGGGCGGGTGCAACAGGGCATACATGCCCAGCGCCAGGCAGGGCAGCGCCAGCATGATCAGGCGCTGCCGATTCGCGGCCCGGTCACTCCAGCCACCAAGCAAGGGATCGATGCCGGCGTCAAGCAGCCGCGCCGCCAGCAACAAGCCACCAAGCAAGCTCAGGCTCATGCCGGCAGCGTCGGCATACAGGCGCGGAACATGCACATACACCGGCAGCGCGGCCATTGCCAGCGGCAGGCCGAGTGCGCCGTAGGCGAGAAGTTGCCGGCGCGGAATTGCGGCGGCCTGCGCAATGGCCATTTTCAATTCTCCGGACGGGTAAGCAGCGCGGCGCGAAGGTCCGGGCTGCGGCTGCGCTCATCGAGCCAGATGGCGAAGAACAGCCGCGCGAAATCGGCATCGGCGACTTCACCACTGAGCCGCCCGCGATGGAAAAAAGCGGCGCCTTGCCCTGGGTAATGGACGCCGACGATGGTCTCGCCTTCCTTCACGTCCGGGAAGATGCGCTGCAATTCGCTCTGCCAGCGCTGCAGTTGCGCTTCGCTGGCGCCAAGCCGGCGCATCTCGTCGACGCTGCTCTCTACCAGACGAGCGCGCGGGATGTCGCGCCGATAGTCGAGTTGCAGGGCGCTTGGCGCATCCGCTATGACTACCGCGGTCGGGCCGGCGTCAACCCACAAGGTGGCGCGATAGAGCGCGATACCGAACCAGCTCATTTCGCCGCTGCCCCATTGCCGCCAGTCGCTGCCGCTTTGGCGCAGGGCGTCAGGCACCGCCTGAGTCAGGGTGCTGCTGATGAGGAGCAGCAGGGCGAACAGCGTTTTCATCGCGCGTGCGCCAGTTCGAACTGCATGACATCGGTAGCGCCGCTGTTGAAGCCGGCCTGGCAGTAAGCGAAGTAGAAACGCCAGAGGCGCCGGAAGCGTTCGTCGAATCCCTGTGCGGCGATCGCCGGCCACTGCTGTTCGAAACTGGCCGACCACTGCGCAAGGGTGCGCGCATAGTCACCCCCAAACGCGAAGCTGTCGTTCACCGCCAGGCCGGCGCGGGCTGCCTGCTGGCCGAAGACCGACGGACTCGGCAACATACCGCCGGGAAAGACGTGCTGCTGGATGAAATCGGTGCTGCGACGGTAGCGGGCAAAAAGCTCGTCGCGAATGGTAATGCTCTGCACCAAGGCTCGCCCGGTCGGCGCCAGAAGCTTTTGCAGAGTGGCGAAATAGCTCGGCCACCAGCGCTCGCCAACCGCTTCGAACATCTCGATCGAGACGATGTGGTCGAACTGCTCGCCGACCAGATCACGATAGTCGCGCAATTCGATATGCACCTGCCGGTCCACGCCAGCCACCCGCATCCGCTCTCTGGCGTACTGCAACTGGGCCGGCGACAGCGTCAGCCCGACCACTTCCAGGCCAGCCTCGCGCGCCGCGGTTTCGGCGAAAGCGCCCCAGCCGCAGCCTATTTCAAGCACCCGCTGGCCGGGCTGGGCGTCGATTCTTTGCAGGATCCGCCGGTACTTGGCCAGTTGTGCGGCGGCCAGCGAGCGCGGCGCGGTGCTCGAGTAGAGTGCGCTCGAGTAGCTCATCGTCGGATCCAGCCACTGCCGGTAGAAATCGTTGCCGAGGTCGTAGTGGGCCATGATGTTGCGGCGTGAGCCGGCACGGGTGTTGGCATTCAGCAGATGGCGCAGGCGCGCGCTGATGAGCGCCCACCAACGACCGTATACGGCCTTCGCCAGCGCCTGGCGGTTGTTTGCCAGCAGGGTCAGCAGTGCCGTGAGGTCGGGGCTGTGCCAATGGCCATCGATCCAGGCCTCGGCGAAGCCGACATCGCCACGCTCGATAACCCAGTCGAAAACCGACCAGCTGGCGACATCCAGGACTGCGGCGCTGTGATCGCTGCGCGCCTGGCCGAAATGCAGGCTTGCCCCGTCCGGCAAACGCACTTCCAGGCTGCCGTGTTCGAGGCCTTCGAGCAGTGCCAGAATCGCCCGCGCGCTGCGCGGCATTGGCTTGCCGGCGGTTGCCACCGGCAGGGTGAGTACATTTTCCAGAGCATTCATCGTGTCGTCTCCTCAAGTGGAGGTGCAGGTTTTCTGAAGAAGGGAACGCGCCTGACCCAGAGCTTGAGCGCCTGCCAGTGGATACGCAGGACAACGCCAAGGGTGAGTAGCGGGAATTGGAAGAAGGCTTTCAGCAGGGGGCCGCTGGCGAGCGGCTCGGCGGTGCCGGAAATCGAGGTATGCAGCAGGTCGCCGCCGGCATCGCCGTGGTCGATGCGCGCCAGCCGCCAATCCGGCTTGCCGTGCCTGCCGATACGTGCGTGAAAACGGAAACGGTAACTGCCAGCGACGGCCATGAACGGCGAGACATGGAAGACCTTGCGCCGCTCGATGATCTCGCCGTCGCGAATCGGTCGGCCGTCGGGATGAGCCAGGAGGTAGTTATGGCGTTCGCCAAAAGTGTTATTGACCTCGGCCAGAACCGCCCGCAGATCGCCGCTGCTGTCGTGACAAAACCAGAGGCTGATCGGGTTGAAGACGAAGCCGAGGAGGCGCGGGAAACACTGCAGCCAGATCTCGCCGTCGGCAGTGATCCCCTCCTGCTGCAGGAGCGGACGCACCCACGCCAGCGGATGCGAGCCGTCGCGGGCGCCGTGGTCGGCAAAGTGGAAGCTGAACAGGTTCCAGCGATTGACCGCGAACAAGACGCTGCGCGTCTGCTCGATGTGCGACAGCGGCAACAGGCAGTAAACCACCGGATAGGTGAAGCGGTTCTCCACCGGTCGCAGCCGGCGATGCATCACTTGCCCGAAGAAGAGGCGTGCCGAGGCGGCGGTCACGCGGCCAGTTCCGTCAATCGCCCAAGCGCTGCAGCAGTCGTGACAGGCGCATCACGCCCCTGCCATGGCGCATGGCAGCCAAGGGCGTTGGCCACCTGCAAGGCGGACTTGAGACCATCTTCGTGGAAACCATAGCCATTCCACGCGCCGCAGTACCACACCCCGCTGCTACCCGAGATGGTCGGCAACTCACGCTGGGCGGCAATCGCCGCAGCGTCGAAAATCGGGTGTTCGTAGTCGAATTCGGCAATCACCCGCTCGCCCCGCGGCACACGCTGCGGGTTCAGCGATACCAGTAGCGGTGTCTTGAACGGCAGTGGCTGCAGGCGGTTGATCAGGTACGAGACACTGACCGGGCGTTGATCGAGTTCCTGGCTGCTGGCCAGATAATTCCATGCTGACCACAGCGCTGGCGAACGCGGCAACAGCGCTTCGTCGGTGTGCAGCACTGCGCGGTTGGCGGCGTAGCGGATCGCGCCGAGCAAACGACGCTCTGCGGCGCTGGCGGAGGCGCCAAGAATCGCCAGTGCCTGATCGCTGTGGCAGGCGAGAATCACCTGGTCATAGTGCTCGACCGCCATGTCGGTATGCAGCTGCACGCCGGCCGCCGTACGCCGCAGCTGACGCACCGGCGTTGCCAGGCGGATGTCGTCGAGCGAGGCGGCGAGCTTGCCGACGTATTCGCGGCCACCGCCCTTGACCGTTCGCCAGAGCGGCCGGTCGAAAACCTGTAGCAAGCCATGATTGCGGCAGAAGCGAACGAAAGTGGCGAGCGGATAGTCGAGCATCTGCCCGGCCGGGCAAGACCAGATCGCCGCCGCCATGGGCAACAGATACCATTCGGCGAAAGGCCGTGAATAGCCCCCGGCAGCCAGGAAGTCGCGCAAGCTGCGATCGTCGTCGGGATGAGCGCTGGTCCAGGCGACGCTTTCACGGTTGAAGCGCAGGATGTCGGCGAGCATGCGCCAGAAGTCCGGCCGCAAGAGGTTGCGCTTCTGCCCGAAAACGGTGGCCAGGCTGCTGCCCGCCCACTCCAGGCGCGGCTCCTCGAGGCTGACCGAAAAGGACATCTCGGTCTCCACGCTGGCGACACCGAGGTGAGCGAACATGGCCGTAAGGTTCGCATAGGTCTGCGTATTGAAAACCAGAAAACCGGTATCTACCGGGTGGCGCACGCCTTCCAGCGTCACGTCTACGGTGTGCGTGTGACCACCGAGCCTTGCCCCCGCCTCGTAAAGTGTCACCTGATGTTTCCGGGCCAGTAGCCAGGCGCTCGCCAGGCCGGAAATTCCCGACCCGACCACGGCAATACGCTGTGCACCACGCATCTTCATCTCCTCGTGCCCAGGCACGTTCAAAAGTTTTCGCCGCTGAGTTCGGCGTCGGCGGGATTGACGTTCAGGGGCGCGCGCCTGGGTTCGAGAGGCTCGACAACACGCGGCCTGCGGATCGCCAGATGACGCAGGTCGACGCTGGCCTGGATGTCGGGAAGAAAGAAACCATCTGGTGCATTCATGACGTTGTCTCCGGTAGAGGGAAGAGAGTGAGAATCACTGCTGACGGACGGTCGATAGCTGCTCGCCGCTGCGCTCGATGAGGTATCCATGGAAGTTCCACTGTGGCGGTGCTCACCGCTCGCCTGCCGCGAAAGTCACCTGACACACGTTGTCCACGACATACAAGACAGATACGCGAAGACTTCAGGAATGAAAAGCATTCGTGTCGTCGGCCGTGATTATGCCTAGAAGCACGCTTTTACGCTGCTATAAGAGGGACATCGGTAGCCACTTCGACAATTCAGAGCACCGATCGCAATGCAAAAAGCCAGATTTCCGCGCTTGCTTTGTCTTGGACACTTGTCTTCCTGGCTCAAATATATGGGCGCAGAAAGGGTTTGTCAAGCCAATTTCCATGTTTGTCCTGGACAACTCTGGAGATATACGCGACACTTCAGCATCAGGAAGGAATTCACAGGTTTTCTTGCCAACTTGCCCAGGACATCATGACAACTCTCCCCTCCATGAACATCAGCGCCGTCGAGCGCGACACCGGTCTGGGCAAGGACACGCTACGCGTCTGGGAGCGTCGTTATGGCTTCCCGCAACCGGCGCGAAACGACAATGGCGAACGCGTTTACCCGGCCGAGCAGGTCGATCGACTGCGCCAGATGAAGCGCCTGATCGACCAGGGCCACCGACCCGGCCGGCTGGTGGCGGCTAGCGACGAAGAGTTCGCACAGCTTTGCAGTGCCGCCACCTCGGGCGGCAGGAACGAGACAGCCGCGGGCGAGGCGTCACTGATCGCCAGGATGATCGCCCTGGTCAAGGCCAACGATGTTCCAGCACTGCGCCAGGCGCTGAACCAGGCAATGATGCGCATGGGTCTGCAGCGCTTCGTCATCGACGTCGTCGCGCCACTCAATGACGCCGTTGGCGAAGCATGGATGACTGGCGAGTTTCAGGTCTTCGAAGAACATCTCTACACCGAGCAGATCAAGTCGCTGTTGCGCCAGGCGATCGGCAACCTGCCGACAGGCGGCGGCCCGCGCGTGCTGCTCACGACGCCGCCCGACGAGCAGCACGTCCTCGGCCTGTTGATGGTCGAGGCCTTGCTCGGCCTCGACGGCGCCACCTGTATTTCACTGGGTACGCAGACGCCACTGGTAGACATCCAGCGGGCCACCGCGGCACATGCCGCAGACATCGTAGCGGTATCGCTTTCTGCGGCTTTTTCCGGACGCCAGGTGCGTCCACTGCTCAGCCAGCTGCGCGCGATGCTGCCGGCGACCGTCGAACTCTGGGTGGGTGGCGCAGGCGCCCAACCCATGCCAGCGCAAAGCGGCATAGTGTCCTTGCCGACGCTGCAGGCTGCTCTCGACGCGCTGGAAAGCTGGCGAAAGAGCCGCGCGAACGGCGACTAAGGCCATTTCGTACAAACGGTGCTGGCACCCAAGGCGCCGCTACGGGCACAGGTCAGCGCGCTCGTCGGCGTCCCGGACGGTACGCCGGCGGTAATCGCAATCGCCGCGACCGCTGCGCCAATCACCATGCCAGACCGGTCGTCCGAGTGGACAGAGGGAGCGTTCCTCGCGCGCGGACGATATGTGCAGTAGAAAGTTCCCTTCTATTGAGGTAGTCTTGCAAACTGAGTTTGCAGACTTCGAGTCTGGTCATGTTTCTGAAAGGGACGGCAATAATGACTTCCGGAGAACCAATGGCAGAAGGCGTGACCCTCATGTTCATGGGCATGGGCACGGTTTTTTTCTTCCTCACGCTCCTCGTGGTGGTGACCTCTCTGATGTCATCGCTGATCCAGAAATATGAACCCAAGCCGCTCATCACGCCGAAAAATCCCGAATCGTCCGACCCGCTGAACGATCAAATACTGCTGGCAGTGATAAGCGCGGCAATCCACAAGCATCGCGCCAGATAGATCCCGAATCGTAGCTACAAACTAACGGTCATCACCTGTCGAGACACCACGATCGTGATAGTCATGACCATCCTCCTCGCTTGCAGTGCGCAGTGTGCATTCTGCCTTGCACGCCGGAATCGTTCGACGGGCAGGGAGCATGCTCCCCGAATTCCCCATCTCATACCCCACCTTTCTCCCCACAAGGGGAGAAGGGATAGTCGTGAGTCGCGCTCGCGGCTATCACATGAAAAGGCTGACCAGACATGATCAACGCTCGAAAACCAGTGGGAATTACCGAAGTTGTATTGAGAGACGCCCACCAGTCGCTGTTTGCAACTCGTCTCCGCCTTGAAGACATGCTGCCCATCGCGGCAAAGATCGACCAGGTTGGCTACTGGTCCGTAGAAACCTGGGGCGGCGCAACCTTCGATGCCTGTATCCGCTATCTCGGAGAGGATCCCTGGTATCGCCTGCGCGAACTCAAGAAAGCCATACCCAATACGCCTCACCAGATGTTGCTGCGCAGTCAGAATCTGCTCGGCTATCGCCACTATGCCGACGACCTGACCGAGCGCTTCGTCGAGCGTGCAGCGGACAATGGCATGGATGTATTCCGGATCTTCGATGCCATGAATGACCCTCGCAACATGGAGTGCTCGGTCAAGGCCGTTCGCAAAGTTGGCAGGCACGCCCAAGGCACCTTGTCCTACACCACCAGCCCGGTTCACAACACCGAAACCTGGATGAATCTGGCCAGGCAGCTGGAAGACATGGGCGCACACTCCATCTGCATCAAGGACATGGCAGGCCTGTTGCATCCGTATGACGCCTACGAATTGGTCAGCAAACTCAAAGTGGCGACTTCCCTGCCTATTCATATGCACTGCCACGCCACGACCGGCCTGTCGGTGCCAACCCTGGTCAAGGCAATCGAAGCCAATATCGATAACGTCGATACCTCGATTTCGTCAATGAGCATGACCTATGGTCATTCACCAACGGAAACCATCAACGCGATTTTTCAAGCACGCCCCGGTGATCCAGGACTGAATCTTGAACTACTCGCTGAAATTGCCGACTACTTCCGCGAAGTCAGAAAGAAGTACGCAAAATTCGAAGGGGAACTAAAAGGCGTCGATGCTCGTATCCTTATCGCCCAGGTCCCAGGCGGCATGCTCACCAATATGGAAAGCCAGCTCAAAGATCAACAGGCGGGCGACAAGCTTGCCGAGGTACTGCAGGAGATCCCGCGTGTCCGCCAGGATCTCGGCAATATCGCCCTGGTGACCCCGACTTCGCAGATTGTCGGTACACAGGCCGTTTTGAACGTTCTCAGTGGCGAACGTTATAAAAACATCACCAAGGAAACCGCCGGCATTCTCAAAGGCGAATATGGCGCCACCTCCTCGCCGGTAAACAAGGAATTACAGGCGCGAGTCCTGAATGGCGCAGCACCGATCACCTGCCGTCCGGCCGATCTGCTCAAGCCGGAAATCGAGACACTGACCAAGGAGCTGCGCAATCTGGCGAAAACCGAGAATTTCAAACTGGAAAGTGGCGACCGCGAGATCGACGACGTTCTCACCTACGCCCTCTTTCCCCAGATCGGCCTGAAGTTCCTGAAGAATCGTGGCAACGCCAGCGCCTTTGAGGCCGCGCCCAGCGCCGAAGATGCGCAGCCGAAAGCCAAAGCGGCCGTCGCCGCTCCGAAAGCTGCCGCCAGCGTCTATACCGTCAGCCTCAACGGCCAATCCTATGTCGTGCAGGTCGCCGATGGGGGCGATATCACGCAACTCGCACCGATCGCCGCGAGCACCGCCCCGGCCGCGCCTGCTGCTGCACCCGCTGCTGCGCCCGCAGGCGGAGGCGGCGGTGAAACGGTGAAATCGCCGCTGGCAGGCAATATCGTCAAGGTGGAAGTCGTGCCTGGCGAGCGGGTCAACGAAGGCGATGTCCTGATCATCCTTGAAGCCATGAAAATGGAGACCGAAGTCAGAGCCGCAAAAACCGGAGTCATCGTCAGCGTGGCGGTCAAATCCGGCGATGCCGTTGCCGTTGGCGACCCACTCCTGACCCTGGGATAAGAGACTATGGATGGCATGCTTATCCTGCTCAAGGACTCCGGTATTTATCAGTTGGAGGCCGGGCAGTTCGTAATGATGCTGGTTGGCCTGCTGCTCCTCTATCTGGCCATCAAGAAAAACTTCGAACCCTTATTGCTGCTCCCGATTGGCTTCGGCGCCATTCTCGTCAACGTGCCTGGCGCCGGATTTCTCGCAGCGCCGGTACTCGATGCCAGCGGCCACCTGGCCAGCCCTGGCGGCATTCTCCATTACATCTATGAAACGGGCATCGCCACCGGGATCTTCCCGCTGGTGATTTTCATGGGCGTCGGAGCGTTGACCGATTTCGGACCCGTGCTGGCCAATCCGAGAACCCTGCTCCTGGGTGCTGCCGCCCAGTTTGGTATCTTCGCGACAGTGCTCGGTGCGCTCGCGCTATCGGCCATGAACCTCATGGACTTCAGCCTGGCCGATGCCGCAGCAATTGGCATCATCGGCGGTGCGGATGGTCCGACGGCGATTTTTGTCGCCAGTCGGCTGGCCCCCGATCTGCTCGGAGCAATAGCCGTTGCCGCCTATTCCTATATGGCGCTGGTGCCCTTGATTCAGCCGCCAATCATGCGTTTTCTCACAACCGTCGAAGAGCGCAGAATCGAGATGCGGCAGCTGCGATCAGTATCCAAAACAGAGAAGATCATTTTTCCTCTGGCGCTACTGCTTCTCGTGGCCTTGTTTCTGCCGACCGCGGCGCCACTGCTGGGAATGTTCTGCTTCGGCAACCTGATGCGCGAAAGCGGCGTGGTCGATCGTTTAAGCGATACCGCCCGCAATGCGCTGATCAACATCACCACCATCTTTCTGGGTCTGGGAGTCGGCTCGAAGTTGAGTTCGGAAGCATTTCTGAATCAGAAAACGCTGGGCATTCTGGTCCTCGGAATCATTGCCTTTGCCATCGGCACCGCATCCGGGGTGCTGATGGCGAAACTGATGAACCGCTTCAGCAGCATCAAGATCAATCCCCTGATCGGTGCCGCCGGAGTATCGGCGGTGCCGATGGCCGCCAGGGTCGCCAACAAGGTCGGACTGGAAGCCAACCCGCAGAACTTCCTGCTGATGCACGCGATGGGTCCGAATGTAGCCGGCGTGATCGGTTCCGCAGTCGCTGCCGGGGTGATGATCAGCTATGTCAATGGACTTGGCTTGTAGGGTCGTACGCACCGCAGGTGCGCTCTACAGGTCCACTTCTCAAGGTCCGCCAGTCTCCCCTGAAGGGGCTTCAACGCACCCTCCTTCTCTCCGACATCAGCTCATGTAAGGTGCGCGCGGCCGCTTTCATCGGCGTGCGACCGTACGATGAATCGTGCGATCTCATTTGGTCGGCCGCAGCGGCGAATGGATTAGCTAAACGCCATCTTTTGGCTCCAACGACTCAAAATTGACCCGGCCGGACGGCCGCCCGTCACCCTCGATTGCTTGTCGATGACTGCTTTGTAGTACGATCACCGGGCGACGTCTTTCGGCCAGAAGCGGACGCCGGACAAATCGTCGCAAAGCAGTCATTCACGCCGTTTAGGCGTATGCTATCCCGCTACTTCACGTTGAACGGCATGGCGTCCGCATGGATAAGTCAGAGATCATTGAAGCCATCAAGCGTCTGGCCAAAGAAAACGGAGACAAGGGGCCAGGGAGCGCTTTAGTCCAGAATAGAACCGGAATGCGAAAGGCAGATTGGTACCCACGCCACTGGCTTCGATGGGGTGATGCACTATTGGAGGCTGGTTACGCGCCCAACCCCTTTCAAACCGCTTTCAGCGACGAGCGGCTAATCGAGAGCTACGTTGATTTAGCCAGGAAATTACAGCGTCTACCGCTTTCGGGCGAGCTTCGGCGTCGAGCGAGCGACGACAAGGCGTTCCCGAATCACACTGCGTTCGCCCGCTTTGGCGGAAAGGAGAAATTGCTGGACGCAGTTTCTCGGTACTGCGAAGCTCACGCTGACCATGAAGATGTTGTGGCGCTGTTGGGACATCGCGGCCTGGGAACTACCAGCCGTGCCGATCGCGAAACAAGGGTGGCAACGGGGTTCGTTTACCTGATGAAATCCGGTCGGCATCACAAGATTGGCCGTACCGTTTCGGTCGGGAGCCGTGAACGACAACTGGCAATCAAAATACCCATCCCTCCAACGACCATCCACGCGATCGAAACAGACGATCCATCTGGAGTCGAGGCGTATTGGCATGGTCGTTTTGCAGAGAAGCGGGGCGAAGGGGAGTGGTTCGATCTATCGGCCGATGATGTCAAGGCGTTCAAGCGGTGGAAGCGAATCGTCTAGTACCGTCCAACCATGCGCTGACGCGAACCGTTGACAAACTGTGCTCCGCTAGCCGGCGGTTAGTGCACTGGGTTGAACGGCCGCTTTATGCAACCCCGATCGGCAGGTATGTTGCGAAAGGGTGAGTAGCGTTTTTCAGTTAGCGGTCATCCCGACTCGCCGACCCCGCATTTTTTTGCGAACCCGGTCGAATGGGGGTAATGCCCAACACAGCCGACGCTCAAGGCACATGCTTCCAATCACAATGACCGCAGCGACCGACTTTCAGACCGTCGCCGGGCTGGGCCAGCCGAACGGTCTTCGGCTACTGCCGCCGTTCGCACACGTCGGAGACAGGTTTTTGCACAAAGCGTCTGCTGCTCTGCTCTCGATGTTCCCGGAAAAGTTCAGCAACACTGGCCCGCTCTCCGGTTGCTGGTGGTCCGTCATTCCCAGTTCATGTCCCTCGCAAGCCGCTCTGCAAGTTATGATTCATGGAATATGAATCTCACCTACTCGGATGGTCGTAAACGCGGTGGTTTGTTCAGGCTGGCGCTATTAGTGGCCGGCATGATCCTGCTATTGGTCCGACCGGCGTGTGCAGGAGAAAACCAAGCCACCATTGCCGCGTTTGAGGCACTGCTATCCCTTCCTCAAATTCAGCCACCGGAGAGTGGCTGGGAGCACCGCGCACCTCCGGAGTTTGTTGTCGACGGCAGCGACGACGAGGCGGTGCTGCTTGATTGGCTAGAAGAACAGAAAAAACTGGGCGCCGACCTGAACGCCATGCGCCATGGCGGCACCATGTTGCATCACGTCATCCGCGCAGGGATGGTCGATACGGCCACTTGGCTACTTGACAACGGTGCCGATCCTCTGAAAGAGGGGGAGTATGACGCGCTTGAACTGGCGCTCATCTACCAGCAGGACGCGGTGTTCGACCTTCTCGTCAGGCAGCCTGGAGTTCTCGATGCACATCGGTCGGGCGTATACCAAGCCTGGAGAAGTGTTTTAGCCGACAAATCGGACGACGGCCTTAAGAAACTCATCACCGCAGACGTACCCGTACCGGCTGGAAAAAATCGCAAACTTCTTTTTGATGATGCGCTCGCCGCCGGCAATGTACGGCTGATTCGCGCATTGCTGGAGGAAAACCCGGACCGGGAGCTAAGGGCCAGGGTCCACGCGATGGACGAGGACTTCGAGATCGCCGACCAACGCTTGCCAAAGCCCATTTTTCTCTCCTTGATCGGTCAGGCTGTTTCGGTCGAAGAGGTGGATCGACTGTTTCGGCTGCGGATACGCCGCCCGTGGAGCGACGCTGCTTTCGCTACCGGAGTAGTTGGGAATGTATTAAGAGACAGTCTCTCCAGCTCGATTAGGAAATCGGATACCTACACTCTCTTCGAACGCATCCCAGCATTTGCATTGCAGGCAGCATTGAATAACGAGCTTGTACGGTCCATGTGGTGGCGATGGTTGTCGCATTTACCAGCGAGCGATCGTGTGGCGGCGATGGCTCGTTGGGGTGATCTGCCAATTTCCGAGCCAGGGGCTCTATTGAAGGCGGCGCTGCTGGGTGCATATTGGTTTGATCAGAACGAAAAAAACACAGAGGTCGCCGCCGCATGGGGAGAACTGCTGGCCTTATTGCGCCCTCCTCTTCCCGAAGGGCTGCAGGGCAAATTGTGGATGTTCGTGCCACAGGCCCATCGCTTGACTCTGCTACAGCTTGGCTATCGACCGAGCAGTAAGGAGCTGCACTCGTGGATCGACAGAAACGATGCGGAACTTGTCGATACATTCTGGCAGACGATATTGTCCATTCTCCCCGAATTGGGGCAGAGAAGCCATGAACTGCTCTTCCAAGCAGTGGTAGATGGTTCTGACTATTACTGCGTTGATCCCTGGGTCATCAAAAAGACACTACCCTTGACGGCTGCCGCGACTGTGCCGGATCGACCATACGCTATGGAAGCTGCGTGCTGGTACGCACTAACAGACGAGATTCGGCAAACACTACTGAGCCGCAATTTGGTAAAACCACCATCCGATGTTGCTGCGGGGCGATTCGTACTGGAACAACCACAATGCATTTTTCGACCCACTGCCGCGTGGCGGCGAACATTGGCCGGTTTGCACTCACTGACGACCGAGGAAGGCGAGTCCGTCTCTATCGACGCGGTAATGGCAGTCGCAATTCCACGTGAACAGACTTGTGCACTGCTCATCTGGGGGGGCCGCGCTGGGGGAAGGTTGTACGTGGACGATGACAGATTTGAAGGCACTCAACGATTTACGCCATGTGCCGATGGCTCCTACGCCACATCGATTTTTCGATTATCCGGCGAGCAGATCAATTCAGTCCTGCAGAAAGACCTTCCTTTCCCAGGCGATATGACGCTGATTCGCGACACCAACGATGGCGAGCACTATTGGCTGGGCGGCAACGAATCCCTGGGCGGCTGTGGGCAAACCCCGCCGCTGCTTTTTCGCTTTGAGGCAGACAAGGGGCAAGCGGCCACGCTACGTGCTTTGCAGAAAACGCACCCGGCGATGCAGGCACTGCTTAGTCAATGCAAAGGCGAGCAACTGCTGGCATGCCTTGGCGACCACGCCCCAGTGGAAGATCCCGTCAATCGGCGCATCTACCCGGAGTGGGGCCGCGGAATGGGCCAGTTTGCCGACATGCACTGGAATGCTGAGCGCCAGGCTTTCGTCAGCGCGGTCCTCGACTTTAAACCAAAGGCATTGCGCGCCATGAAGGCTAAGGGCGTTTTCCCTCATTGGGTAAGAGATGCATTGTCGGCGGTGTCCGCTTCTCAACTTTCTCTGGCTGAGAAACGTCGTCGTGCGGCATGGTTGTTTAGAGACCGCTCTTTGCTTGCCGCGGCTTTGGAATCGCAGATGTTGGATGGCCTGGTTGACTGGCTCCCGCGCGAAGACTGGGGGCCGATTATCGAGCTAGCTCCAGAATACCTGAGCAGTCTGCGGTACACGGCCGATCAAAAAGGGAAAGCAAAACTAGCTTGCCGCTTTTCTACCGCATTGAAGCAACTGTGCGGACCTATGGAAGATTAACGACCGGTCCCGTCTACAAGCGGTCCCGAAAAATCTCTCAAACATCTAATGGTCCTGTTTAGCGACTTGGTATGCATTTTCCAAGGCCTGTCTGATTGGGGCCGGAATTTCTTTTGCCTTACGCGTTTGTAGGGGAAATAGGGAAATAGTAGGAAATAGAATAGGAAATAGTAGGAAATAGGGGACAGACCACGGTTCCGATGTAGAATACACCTGTTGGCAACAGTGGAGGAAAAAACCGTGCCGCGGCGCGCACGCCTGACGCTTCGCGCCGTTCCCATGCACCTCATTCAGCGGGGCAACAACCGGTAGGCCTGCTTTTTTGCGGACGAGGACTACCGCTTGTACCTCGACTGGCTCAAGGAGTATTCCGTCAAGACCGGCTGTCGGATTCATGCTTTCGTGCTGATGACGAACCACGTGCATCTGCTTGTTTCGGCGACAACGGGAAACGGTGTTGGCGCCTTGATGAAAGCGCTGGGGCAGCGCTACGTCCAATACGTCAATCGAACTTATCGGCGTTCCGGTACGCTTTGGGAAGGCCGCTTCCGCTCGTGTCTGACCCAGGAAGAGGGATACCTCCTCGCGTGCCAGCGCTACATCGAACTCAATCCTGTTCG
>QPGA01000043.1 GCA_003332265.1 Candidatus Accumulibacter meliphilus | reverse complement strand
GTGTCACCACGACGCCGCTTCCTCATGCTACCGGGGCGTACGGACAACTCCCCAGACGGGACTTCAACCCGCTAGACTTACTGCTGTTACTGCGAACGGTCAGGTCTTTCCCCGTGCCTTGGGCAAACGTCAAGACCTGACGCCGCCCCGGATCTCGATTTGATCAAGTGCCGTTTGCGCCTGCGTCAGAGGGTCAAGCCGCGGGGCTTCCGCGGCCATTGCCGGGATCAGCAGCGCCGACAACAGCAGCATCACCCCGAGCTGGCACAACGCAAAGCGGCGGAAAAAACGGTGGCTCGCAGTGCCGATCAGCATGTTTCGATTCCAGACGGCAGAGCGCAAGAGCGAAGCATAGAACTTTTTGCTGCTAGCCACGAACCGAGAAGGGCTGCGATTGCCCACCGGCAAAGCCATCGCCAAACCCTTGAGGTAACATGCACGCTCACCCTCGCCACAGATTTCAGCTCCCAACAACATGCGACAGATACTCGTCAGAACGCTCGCCACAGTCCTGTCCGCCCTCCTGATCGGCGGCTGCGCCACCAGCGCACGCCAACTGATGCCGACCCCGACCCTGTACCAGCGTCCGGACCGCCAGCCCGTTTTCGATCCATCCCCGGCGGCCCGGCAGAGCCCGGACGTGGACCTGCTGTTCATCACCGACCGTGCCCCACCGACAGCCGCCGAGATTGCCGAACAAGGCAAAGACGCAGGTCCCTTGCCCTACGGCCAGGAACGCGGCCGGCGCATCGCCTACGGCACGGCTCTGGTGCGGGTGGTGCCGGCGCTGGACTGGGAGACCTTGCGCGAGCAGAGCCAGCTCGCCGAGCGTACGCGTGAGGTCAATCTGGAGCTGGGCCAGGTACAGGAGCTGGGGGCCTTCCCTCGGGAGCCGTATCAGATTTCCAGGGGCCCCGGCGGGAAGATCCTGCGCGACCGTGCCGAGCTCGCGCGCCACTTCGAAAGCAAGGCCGCTTTTCAGGACGAGGTCCAGCGCCGGCTCGCGCAAGCTCCCAAGAAAGAGATCCTGCTCTACGTGCACGGCTTCAACGAGACCTTTGCCACCGCCGCCTACACCGCCGCCGAGCTGTGCCACTTCCTGGGCCGGGAGCAGGTATGCACCTTCTTCACCTGGCCCGCCTCGTCACGCGGAAACTTCCTGACCTCCTACACCACCACCACCGAGTCCGCCGAGTACGCGGTCGAGCATCTCAAGAAGAGCATCCGCATGCTGGCGACGACTCCCGGGGTGGAAGGACTGCAGATCCTGGCCCATAGCCGTGGCACGGCCCTGACCCTGAGGGCCGTGCGCGAACTGGCGAACGAGGCCCTGGCCGCCGGCAAGGAACCGGCCGATCTGACCAAGATCGACAACCTGGTGCTGCTCTCACCGGACATCGACGTGGACATCGCCGGGCAGGAGATCACCAGTTATCTTTCGGACCCGGATCTGGCTACGGTGTGGTCGGAGGGGCGAATACCGCGCGTGCTGAAGGGCCGCTTGACCATCTATGCGTCGCCCGAGGACCGGGCGCTGCGTGTCTCCCAGCTCTTGTTCCGCAGCCGCCACAGAGTCGGCCAACTGCGCCCCGAGGACATCCCCGAGCCTATTCAGCGCCACTTCGAGATGACCGGACGCATCGACCTGATCTCCTACGAAGGCGAGCGCACAGACCGGTTCGGGCATTCCTACTTCACGACCAGTCCGGAGGTCAGTTCCGATCTGATCGAATTGATCCGTTATGGCAAGCAGTTGGGAGAGCCGGGCCGCGAGCTGATCAAGACGGGACGGGTAAGCTGGGTGTTCCCGGTCAATGGTGACGACGGGAAACAGGTATCACCTCATTGATGGATATCCGAGGTTTGGAAACGATGAACATCCCTTCTCGCGGCAGGTTGTTTCTCGTGCTCGCGCGATGAAGGAGAGAGATTCCTCATGCGCCTGAGTCGCGTCATCCTGCGCTTGGTCATTTCTCTGGCCTTGGCGATAGCGATCCTCTGGGCGGGCGCGGCGCTGTGGATCGATGGTCCCGAGTCGCGCGTGCTCGCCGGCGCGCTTGTCGGCGCAATTGTGCTGATCGCCGGCCTGGCGGCGGTGCTGCTGCGCCCCTGGTCGAAGGCCGTGCTCGCCATCTTTGCATGCTGCGCGATCGTGCTCGGCTGGTGGCTGAGCATCGCCCCGAGCAACACCCGTGATTGGCGGCCGGATGTCGCGCGGCTGCCGACCGCAAGCGTCGACGGCTCCCTATTGACCATCCGTAACGTCCGCAACTTCACCTACCGCAGCGATCAGGATTTCAGCGAGCGCTGGGAGACGCGCAGCTACGACCTAGACACCCTGGTCGGCGTCGACCTGTTGATCTCCTTCTGGGGGCCGACCCTCTACGGTCACACCATCACCAGCTGGGAGTTCGCCGACGGCGGCCATCTCGCGGTATCCATCGAAACCCGCAAGGAAAAGGGCGAGGAGTACTCCGCGCTGAAAGGTTTCTTCCGTCAGTACGAGCTCTACTATGTCATTGCCGACGAGCGCGACGTCGTCGGGCTACGCACGAACCACCTGGGCGAGACGGTGCAGCTCTACCGCATCCGTGCTTCGGCGGACAAGGGTCGCGCCCTGCTGCTCGACTACGTGAAAGCGATCAACGCCATTGCCAAACAAGCGCGCTGGTACAACGCCCTGACCCAGAATTGCACCACCACCATCTGGCACCACACCAGGGTGGTGGGCTCGGGTCCTTCTTTGGACTGGCGCTTGCTCGCCAACGGCCAGCTCGTCGACCTGGCCTACGAACGCGGCACGGTCAACGACGAATTCGGGCTCGACGAGCTGAAGCGCCGCAGCGACATTACCGCGCGCGCCCGTTCTGCCGGCGACATCGAGGGCTTCTCCAGGACGATCCGGGAGGGGCTACCACCGCGGCCCTAGGAGCCTTGTGCTGGCCGCCTCATCCCGGTGCAGGCTCGCAAGCCGAGCACCGGCGGTGGTAGGATCAAGGCTGATACCGATCAACGAAGCATGCATGTTGTCATGCCGACGACGTGCTTTCCGAAAAGGAGTCAGCAATGACCGATCAAGCAACCAACACCCGACTGCTCGAAAAGCTGCGCAATCAGCGCGACCTGGGGGAGCAGCCACTGGCCGGCAAGAAAGGGATCGTCCTCGGCATCGCCAACGACCAGTCGATCGCCTGGGGCTGCGCGCAGGCGTTTCGCGGGCTCGGCGCCGAGCTGTGCATTACTTATCTGAACGAGAAGTCGCGCAGGTTCACCGAGCCACTGGCACAGGCGCTGGATGTTCCGCCGGCGCTCTATCTGCCTTGCGACGTGCGCGAGGAAGGACAACTGGAAGCCGTCTTCGCGGCCATCGAGAAAGAATGGGGCCAGCTCGACTTCGCGCTGCATTCGATTGCCTTTGCGCCGCGCGAGGACCTGCATGGCCGCGTCACCGACTGCTCGCGCGAAGGCTTCCTGATGGCCATGGATGTCTCCTGCCATTCCTTCATCCACATGGCCCGGCTCGCCGAACCGCTGATGAAGAACGGCGGCACGCTATTCACCATGAGCTACTTCGGCTCCGAGAAAGTCGTCGAGAACTACAACGTGATGGGGCCGGTGAAAGCAGCCCTCGAGGCAACCTCGCGCTACCTGGCTGCGGAACTGGGTCCCAAGGGCATTCGCGTCAACCCGATCTCGCCCGGCCCGATCGCCACCCGCGCAGCGTCGGGTATCGGCCGCTTCGACGAACTGATGGAGAAAGCCGCCGCGCGCGCGCCGTCGCGCGTGCTGGTGAGCATCGAGGACGTGGGCATGGCGACGGCCTTCCTGGCCACCGACTATGCGAAGCTGATCACCGGCGATACCACCTATGTCGACGGCGGCTACCACGTCCTTGGCTGAGCACCCGGATTGGCGTTGAGCGCAGATCCCGGCGGTGCCAGGGCTAGGGCACCCACGACACAGGCGCAGCCGCCGCTAGCTGCCGGACGGCGCCTGCGGGTCGTCGCTGCCGCTGCAGCGGCGCTCCTGGCGCTGGCCGTGGCCCTCGCCATCGCGCTGTTCGACATCAATCGCTACAAGCCGGAGATCGAAGCAGCGGTGAGGACGCACAGCGGCCGCAGCCTGCACCTGAACGGCGATCTGGCGCTGTCGTTCTTCCCCAGGCTGGCCATCGACCTGCCGGCGAGCAGTTTGTCGGCCCGCGACAGCGAAGCCGAGTTCCTCAGCTTTTCGTCGGCGCGCATGGAAGTCGCCCTGCTCCCCTTGCTGTGGCAGGAAGTCGTGATCGAGTCGATGCAGCTGCGCGAAGCACGGGCGACGATGACGCTGCCGGGGAAGCACGGTAGCACAGGCGAGGTGGACAGCGGGACCAACCGGGACAGCGGGGCAAGCGCGGGCGCCGCAGCCGCTGTGCCGTCCCCGGAAGCTGCGGCGCGCAGCACAGCGCAGACGCCGGCCGTGCCTGACACCGGCGCGGCGGCCAGCCGCGAGAGCCGCTGGGAAATCCGCCAGCTGCTGCTCAGCGATGCTGCGCTCATCCTGCACAATGCCGTCAACGGCAAGACGATCGTGCTCTCGGCGATCAATCTCGAAACCGGCCGCCTGGCAGCGAAGACGCAACTGCCGCTGGCGCTGAAGGCGCAGGTCGCGGTGATGAGCCAGCCCGAAGTGCTCGGCGAGATAGAAGTCACGGCCAGCGTAGACATCGACATGACTGGTGCGCGGCCGGCGCTGGCCGCCAGCGACTTCAAGCTCGGCTTCACCGGCAGGCGCGACAGCCAGCCCTGGCGCGCAGCGCTCACCGCCAGCCGTTTGTCCCGCCAGGGCGAAACCTTCAGCGCCGCGCAAGTCGCAGTCAGTCTCCAGCCCGATGGCCAGCCCGCCGCCAACGCCTGGACGTTCGCGGCCAGTGCGGAAGAGATCGCCTTCGACGGGCAGAGGCTGAGCCTGCCGCACTTCGACGCCGAGATCGCCCGCGAAGACCCGCGTTTGCCTGAAGGGCGAGCACGCCTGCCACTGTCCGGCGCCCTGACGCTCGACGCCAGGCACGAACGCGCCAGCCTGCAGCTGGCCGCGAAGGCCAGCGATGCCCGTTTCGAGGCCAGCATCGAGCTGACGAACTTTGCGCAGCCGGAAGTCGGCTTCGACCTGCAGGCGGATCGACTCAATCTGGACGCTTACCTGCCGCTCGCCCAGCCGCTCGCCCAGCCGGTCGCAGGAAAAGCTGCCGCCGGAGCGAAGCCGGCAGCCGCCGCGCCAGCCGCAAGCAGTGAGCCCGGACAGACCCAGCCCCGCAGCACGGCGGCGCGCCTCCTGCGGACTGCAGCGTCGGCGCCAACACTCAGGCCGGCCTCGGCTGCGGCTGCGGCCGAGCCCGCTTTCGACCTGGCAGGCTTACACAAGCTGCGCCTCGACGGCCAGCTGCAGATCGCGCAGCTCCAGGCAGGCGGCATCAAGGCGACGGCCGTGCACGCAGGTGTGCACAGCGCCGACGGTCGCGCCACACTCGCGCCGCTGAGCGCTCGCCTCTACGGTGGTCAGGCGGACGGCGACTTGACCCTCGACGCACAGGGCGCACCGGACGCACAGAACACACAGGGCCCACGGGTGAGCATGAAGCTGGCGCTGAACGATGTCGACTTCGGCGCCCTGGCACGCGACGCACTCGGTCGCAGCGATCTCGCAGGCCGCGGCAATGTGGACCTGGCCTTGTCGAGCAGCGGCCAGTCGCGCGCCGAGCTGACCCGTGCGGCGCAGGGGACGGCACGCTTCGCACTGCGCGAGGTGGCGCTGGTCGGCATCGACCTCGCGGACGTCCTCGGCCAGGTGAAAAACATTCTCAACGCCGGCGGCAGCCAGTCCGGCAGGATCGACACGTCCAGACTGACCCGGCTGTCGCATCTGAGCGCTACCGTCAAACTGGCTGAGGGCATGGCACGCAATGATGATCTCGATGGCGCCGCGCCAAAACTCGCGCTCGGGGGTTATGGCCAGTTTGACCTGCTGTCGAGCGAGCTCGATTACACGCTGCGCGTGATGATGGCCGCCGATCCTGCCGAAAGCTCGAAGCTGCTGCGCGCGCTGGAGGGACTACCGATACCGGTGCACATCAGCGGGCCTGCGGAGGAGCTGCGCTACTCGATCAGCCTGACCGATGTCGCCGCCGATGCCCTCAGGCGTCACAGCGACGACATCGGCGCCGCGCTGGTCGACGAAGCGGAACGTTTTTTCGACAGGCTCTTTGGTGGCAAGAAGAAGTGAGGTCGCGGACAACGGACGAAGGCCGGAGCCACCTTTAACGGCAGCCAACCACCTTTAGCCACCAATCCTGAGGCCGGTCTTCTTGAGAATGGCGGTCGAGAAAAGCACGTCGTAAGCGCGGCAATCGGCACCGAGAAGAGCGGCGATTTCGGCGACCTTGGCCTGCACTTCGGCGCGCGAACTGCCATGCACCATGGCAAACAGGCTGTAAGGCCATTCCGGCAACTTGCGCGGACGGTGATAGCAGTGGGTGACGAAATCGAGGGCGCCGATGCGCGCGCCGAGTTCGTCGATGCGCTCGTCGGGGACGTCCCAGACGCTCATGCCGTTGGCGGTGTAGCCGATGGCGTAGTGGTTGGGAACGGCGCCGATGCGGCGGATGACGCCACTGTCGAGCATGCTCGCCAGCCGCTCCATCACCTCTTCCGGCGCAATGCCCAACTCTTCCGCGAGCTGGTGATACGGTCGGGCGACGAGCGGCAAGCCGCTCTGGGTGGCGACGATCAGGCGGCGATCGATGGTGTCGACCGCGCGCGCCGGGGCGCCGCTCATGTGCGCACCGCCAGCTTCATCTCGACGAAATATTCCCGTAGCTTCGGAAAGGGGAAGACCGGCAAACCGCTGGCTTCCTCGATGCTGCGCACCGCTGATGCGATGCCGTCGGCCGTTTCGGTGGCCAGCACGAACCACATATTGAAGTCGCAGTGGCGGTCGCTTTCGCGGCGGTAGTTGTGCGCCACTTGCGGGAAGGCATTGACCACGTCGAGCACCCGCTGCCAATCGGCTTCAGGAACACGCATCGCGGCGAGAACGAAAGCGCCTCCCATGCGCTCGACCTGAAACATCGGGCCGAAGCGGGTCAGCACGCGCGCCTCGAGCATCGCCTGCAGGCGTTCGAGCAGTTGCTCCTCGCCGATGCCCAGCGCCTCGGCGACTGCGGCATAAGGCCGCTCGCAGATCGGGAAGCCGCCCTGGAGCGAGTCGATGATCGCCCGATCGATGGCGTCGATGCCGGCTGCCTCAGGCATAGCGCGCGCCGCCCTGCTTGAAGCGGGTCAGCGAGAAGAGGACGGCGTGCGCGCAATCCTCGAGGTGCAGGCGGGCGCGCAACTCGGCGATCCTCGCCTCGACCTCGGCGCGGACCTGCCCGTGAATCATGCAGAAGAGGTTGTAGGGCCAGTCCGGCAGCACCCGCGGACGCTGATAGCAGAGGGTCACTCCCGGTTCGCGGGCCAGGAGCTCGCCCATCTCGGCGATCGCCGCGTCGGGAATGTCGTGCACCAGCATGGCATTGGCCGTGTAGCCGAGTTCGTGATGGCGGACGACGACGCCGAAGCGCTTGATGATGCCCTCGGCGCACCAGCGACGGATACGTTCAAGGACCTCGCTCTCCTCACAACCGACACGACTGGCGAGCACCGAAAACGGCCGCATGAACAGCGGCAAGCCTTCCTGCAAAGCCATCACCAGCCGGCGTTCGAACTCGTCGAGCGGCCGCGGCGCCACGAAGGCCTGCCTGCGCACCGGCGCCGGCAGGCCTTCCTTGCCTTTGCCGTCGAGCGAAAAACCGAGGTCGATGTGGTATTCCTGCAGCAAGGGCAGGCGCAGCAGCGGCTGGCCAGCCGCCTGCTCGATGGCCCCCAAAGCTGCCTGCAGGCGACCTTCGGAACCGGCGGTGACAACGAACCAGAGGTTGTAGCGATGCTCGCGCTCGTAGTTGTGGTTGACCTCCGGAAAGCGATTGACCGTCTCGGCGACGGCCGCCAGTTTCTCCGGCGCTACAGCCATCGCCGCCAGCGTGCTGGCGCCAATGCGCTTGGGCGCAAAGACGGCGCCGACGCGGGAGATCTTGCCCTGGCGACGCAGCGTCTCGAGCAGGCGCAGGACGGCGTTCTCAGCCACACCAAGGCGCTCCCCGACTTCAGCGAAAGGTGCCGGGCAAAGCGGGAAGTCCCTCTGGAAGTCGTTCAGCAAACGAAAATCGAGCGCCTCGTCGGTCATTGCGATCTCAGAATCCCGTGCGCTGCGCACGGCTGGTAAAGAAAATGCCGCTCGGCGCTTGCGCCGCAAACTCGCCGACCTGGGTCAGCGTCGCGGTATCGTAAATCACCACCTTGTTGTCGTCACGGGCGGACAGCCAGACCTGCTCGCCGCGTGGCGTAAACTCCATATGCAGAATCGCTTTTCCCGGTTCAAGGGTCTGCACCACCTTGCCGCTCAGCGTGTCGATGACCTGCACCCAGCCGTTGTCGGGAAAAGCAAAATTGACCCACACCTGCCGGCCATCGGGCCGCGCCATGACGAACACCGGCTGTCCCTTGACCGCAATGCGGCCAACTTCCTGCCAATCGCTGCCGGAAACCACCAGCACCTCGTGCCGGCCAACCGCCGGCAGGTAGGCCTTGCCTTGCGCCATCGACCAGCCGCGCAGGTGCGGCATCTTGAAGACCGGCAGTTTTTCTTCGCCGCGCCCGTAGTTGCCCAGAATCCGCCGCGTGCCCTTCTCCGGCTGCCAGGTATCGAGCAGCGCCACGCCATCCTCACCGAAGAGCCCGGCCAGATAATAACGCCCGTCAGGAGTCACCAGCCCGTCATAAGGTTGCACGCCCGCCGGATAGCGCTGAGTGGTCGGATGGCGGGGATCGGAGAAGTCGCTGACCCAGATCTCGCCGCCGTCGAAAAGCGCATAGGCGAAGCGGTTGTCGGAAAGGTCGGCCAGACCAACGACTTTCGAAAAACTCCCCGGGGCGTATTCCGCCGGCACTTCGGAGAGCAGTTCCAGGGTTTCCGAGTCGAACGCCTTGATGCCGCCCGGCTTGTAGTTCTGCGCGACGACGATGCGGCCATCCTGCGAGATCGAACCGCCAATGGCATTGCCCGACTGCAATACGCGCTTGACGATCCGCGCCTCGAGCAGATCGACTTTCGTCAGGCCGCCATCGCGGCCAAAGACGTAGGCGTAGCGACCGTCGCGCGAGTAGACGACCGAAGCGTGCGACAGGTCACCGAGCCCGCCGATGCGCGCGTAGGGCTTGCCGTCGCTGGTATTGATCAGGCTGACGTGACCGCTGGCGCGCTCGATCACCAGCCCGAGGTCGCCGGTGCCACGCAAGGGCGGCGCCGCACAGCCGGCGAGCAGAACAATCGACAGCAGGGCGAACAGCTTTCTCATCATCGTCATCGTCTTCACTCAAACAGCGCCAGCGGCGCATCAACAAAATCGTGCCCGTCGGAAACATCAGCACTCGTCCGCCGCCACTCCCCTCCCCCCTCGCGGGGGAGGGGCCGGGGGAGAGGGGGCATCGGCCTGGCCTGCTCGCCCGAGTTCATCTCTGCCACCGCCCCCTCTCCCCAACCCCTCTCCCGCGAGGGGAGAGGGGCTATGGGCTGCGGGGAATCCTCTTGCTCTTGCCTTTATCGTAACACCGAGCGACACGAGCCCTGGCCGCTCAGAGAATCGGCCTGACCGCGTCTTCCATCTCCGCCTGATCCATGGCGCCAAGTGCGCTGCTGTGGATGCGCCCGTCAGGGTCGATGACGACGGTAAACGGCAGGCCCGCCTTGCTGTTGCCCAGCGCCTTCATCAGCGCGATGCTCGCCTCGCTGCCACCAATCAGCGAAGTGTAGTTCATCTCGTAGGCCTGGCCGAATTCGCGCAAGTGGTCGCGCTTGTCGGCGTCTTCGACAGCAATGCCGACGAGCACCAGCCCCCTGCCCTTGTACCTGGCCTGCAGCGCGGAAAGATCAGGAATCTCCTTGCGACAGGGGCCGCACCAGCGCGCCCAGAAATTGACCAGCAGCGGCTTGCCCTTGAATGACGCCAGGGCCACTGACTGTCCGTCGAGCGCCGGCAGGGTCAAGGCAAAGAGGGGCGCCGCCGATGGCAGGTCGGCGGCACTCACCGCAAAGGCCGGCAAGGCGATCAGCAGGGCCGTGAACAGGCGCTTCATGGCGACGCTCCGCTCAAGGCAGGTCGCTGCGCCGGAAGCTCAGGAAACCGGCCAGCGCGGCCAGCGAGCCGATGGCCAGCGGGTAGAGCAAGGCATAGAGGCGATAGCCGCTGCTGCCGAAGAGGTCGAGAATGACGTAGGCTGACGGCCCGAGGACGATCAGTTGCGGGTCGAACATGGCCAGCGAAGCGGTACGAAAGACCTGCAGCGGGTTGAGCAAGGCGATGCCGACGGCGACCTCGGGAGCAACCCGGCCCTGGATCATCACCCCGAGCAGGATCAGGTCCAGGAACAGCAACATGCTCAGCCAGACCATGAACGCGGCACCCTGCGCGACATCGGTACTGCGCGCCAGCGTCGAGATCAACATGCCGATGCCGAGAAAGCACCAGGCCATCGACGCCAGCAAAGCGGTGTAATAGAAGAACATCGCCCACGGCACGTCGATATCCCTGACCTGCGCCCACAGCACGGCGCCGAACATGGCCACGAAAACGGGCAGGAAGATAGTCACGTAACGCCCGAGAATCTTTCCCCAGAACCACGCCGACAACGACACCGGCAGCGACAGCAGGTACTCGAAGACGCCCGCCTCGCGGTCGCCGGCCACCGAACGCACGGTGGTGACCAGCACGAAAATCGGCAGGATGGCCATGGTCAGCTGGATATAGGTCACCAGCAGCCGCGACAGGCCGATGAAACCCAGCACGCGCGACTCGGTCAGGCCGAAGGCAAAGAGCAGCGCGACGATGCCGCCGAAAACGAGGCTGTAAATCAGGAACCAGCGCGCGCGCAGCGATTCGACGATGTCCAGGCGGGCGGTCAGGAGAAGTGAATTCATGAATTCATTCTTGCCGCTTAATGTGAAAGTCGCGGACGCGACTCACGAACCTCCCGCCTCCCCTTGTGGGAGAAGGGCCGGGGGAAGAGGGGGAAACGGTCATGACTTCCATGATCTGCGGTATCGCAACGATGTAATGACCGTTCATTTACCGCGCGCCAGAATGCGCTCTTTCATTTCCTGGTACGAGACCGCATCCGCTTCCGGACGCGCGACAGCAGCAAACTGGTAGCCCATCGGACTTTTCTTTCCGGGTAGATAATGCGCCTGGCGCGCGTCGATCCAGCCACCCATGCGATAGTCGGCGACCCAGATCTCAGTGTTCGGCGTCTCCTCGTTGAATGCTCTTTGCGACAGCCAGAACATCGCGCAACCGATATCGTCGAACTTCCAGGCCTTACCCTGAGGATCGCGAATCTGTGCCGCGAAGCGCTTGTCGCTGATGATCATTCCGCAGCGCGGGTCGGCGTCTCTATCCCAATGGACCTGGATCGGGCCGCTGCTCGGCTCGCCGCTGCAGGCAGCCAGCGACCAGGCCGCGCCGACGCTCAGCAGCGGCCGAAAACAGGGACCAAGAACTGTTGGCGGAAGGACTGCGAGAAAACGACGTCGTTTCATGCTTGTTGGTACCTCACTGCAGGACGACCGCGGGGTCGACTTCGTTCATCTCGATGCGCGACAAGAGTCCAATATAGCGCGACACCGTCCCCATGAAGCGCAATCGGTCCGGCCCGGAAACCGTGCCGTGCCACTCGATACCATTGCCGCGGTCAGCAAACTGCCACGCCGTCAAGGTCTTGGCGATGGCCGCATCGGCGCGCGCCAGCGTCAGGTGCACCTGGAACAGGGCCGAGAGCTTGGAGTCCTCCGCGACGCGGTCGTCAAGGACGATCCGCCCAGTGTCCATTTCGACGACGCGATTGACCAAGGGCGCGACCTCGTCGAGGCGGTGGCTGGAGATGATCATGGTTGTGTTCTCGAGTCGTTCGGCGAGCAGGGAAAAGAAAATGTGCCGCGCCTCGGGGTCGAGGTTGGCCGCCGGTTCGTCCATCACCAGCACCTGCGCGTCACGGCCGAGGGCGATGGCGATCAGCAGCTCCTGCTTCATGCCGCCCGACAGGCGGTTGAACGGCCGCGCCAGGATTGGCGCAACGTCAAGTCCCAGGCGCTTGGCGACCGCGTAAATGCGCTCGCTGTCCGAGCGGCAGACGGCGGCGGCGAAACTGACCAGTTGCCCCACCGGCATTTTCAGCGGCGGCGGCAACTGCGGCACGAAACCGAGCTTGCCGAGCACCTGCGTACGCTCGGCGCGTGGCTGCTGCCCGTCGATAGTCACCCTGCCCTGATGCGTATACTCGCCGAGCAGGCAACGAATCAAGGTCGTCTTGCCGGCGCCGTTCGAGCCGATCAGCGCGATTCGCTCGCCGAGAGCGATCTCGAGTTCGACGCCGTCGAGTACACGAATCTTCCTGAAGTCCTTACCGACGTTTTCAAAACGGATCATTCACAACTTTCAGAGCAGCTTGCTCAAGCCCTTGACGTCAAAGACCAGCGCCCCGCTCGGGCAAACGTCGACACACAGACCACAGCGCGTGCAGTCGGGTCCGATCGGGGTGGTCATGTCAGCGGCCCGACCCTTGATCACCACGTCGAGGACGTGTGGCACCAGGCAGACTTTGCGGCAATCACCTTCGTGAAAGCACTTGTCCAGCCGGTACTCGACGCGCACCGGCGAAATGGCGCCCACGATACCATAGGTCAGCCCGATCGGGCAGACGTAGCGGCACCAGGCGCGGCGCGAATAGACGACCTCGAAAACCAGGAGCAGCAGGACCCAGCCGAGCGCCAGCGACGGACCATAGATCAGCGCTCGCGACAGGATTCCGGTCGGCGAAATGGTTTCGAAAACGGTATAGCCGCTGACCGCCGCCAACAAGGCAAAGATCACCCAGAAAACCGTACGCGTGCCGCGATGGAATTCGTGCTCGCTGACCAGCTTCCTGCTCACCAGCTTCAGGTGCAGCCACTCGAACCATTCGGCGAGCAGATGGTAGGGACAGATCCAGGAGCAGAACGAACGCCCGCCAAGCAAGGCCCAGAGAACGAAGACCGTCGCCGTGCCGATGAACAGATTGACGATGATGTGCTTGTGCGCCAGCATCACCTGCAAGGCCGAATTGAGGTCGATGAGATGAAAACCGACGAAGCGCGAGGCGGTCAGCGCGCCCTCGAGAATCTGGATGTCGAGCCAGAACGAGAAGGTGAACAAGAGGTTGGCGAAAATCAGGACGGCCCAGCGCCGGTTGCGCCATTTGTGGGTCACCAGTTCGTGGTCACGGGCGTGCTGCTTGATGGCCTCGAAGTCGGCCTTGGTCATGCGCTTCAGGCTATGTACCTGTTTCGCTTCCGCCGTCACGACGGTCGGCTTTTGCGGTGCCGCACCGAACATCACCCGGATCTGTTCGAACTGGCTCATGACGCGCTCCAGGGCTGGCGTGGATCGACGATGATCGCCGCCGCCGGTTCGACCGGGCAGATCATCTCGCAGACACCGCAACCGACACATTGCTCGAGCACCTCTGGCCGATACTGCTTGCTGCCGTCGGCAGCAACCGACTCAATCATCTGGATCGCATCCTTGATCGGACACTCGGTGACGCAGAGGTCGCAAAGCTCGCGCTCGTAGGGATGCTCACGCACCGGGACCGGCTGCCAGCGATCGATCGACACGTAGCGCAGGTGGCCGCGAAAGTCGGCACCACGCGCTTGCCCGCTGAAACCCTTGCCCTGCACTGCCAGGCAGGACTCCGGGCGCGCCAGGCGGGCGACGCCGATCCGTTCGCGGAGATTAAGCGTCGGCTCGGGGTCGTCTTCCTTGGCCTTGAGCACCGGCGGCTGCGCCAGAGGCATGCCGGCACGAATGTTGAGCGCCGCCGGCTTGATGTAGGTCAGCGACCCGGTCGGACAGGCCAGAATGCACTGCACGGCGTCGCAGGAAAAATCGCATGCCTGGTCGCGAGCATCGATATAGGGCACGCCGACGCCAAAGCCATGGTCGATGTCGTCGAGTTTGATCGCCGCCACCGGGCAGACCTGCACACACTGCCCGCACTTGATGCACGAGGACAGGAAATCCTTTTCCTCGAGCGCGCCGGGCGGGCGCAGGCGCGAATTCCGCGCGCTCGCCACCGGGAGATAGCCAAGCATCGCCAGGCCGAGCACCCCGCCGATCATGAACGTCGAGCGAATGAACTTGCGCCGGTTGGCCTGCTTGCGGACCGGCGCCTTGGCGCGCGTGTTGATGACCACCGGCTTGGCTTCGCCAAGGGGCGGCAGCGCTGTGCCGTCAGCCGCCGCTGCTGTTTCCTTCTTGTCGTTCATTTGACAGACCTCTTGCTGGTCTCCTGGGGTTTGTTGAAAACTGGCGCTTCGTCGCGCAGCAACATCACCGGCGTCGAAAAAGGCGCCAGGCGCTCAAGGAAATCGAGCGTCTCCATCATCGGCGCGTTACGGAAGAAGCGCGCATAAGGCACCTCCATCCACAGCTGGTCGGTATAGGCGTAGAGCTCGTGCGGACGGTCGCCGACATCGTCCTGGTTGCGGTCGAAACCCTGATAGTCGTCCCAGTAGTTGCCGCGCCAGAGGTTGCGACTGGCGCTGCCGCTATCGCCCATGGCCACCTGGGTCAGGTTTCCCTCGAAAACGTTGTTCTCGATGATGGTGCCTTTCTTGTCGGACAGGAAGCTGACCCCGATGCCGTTATAGGCGATGCGGTTGCCACGAATGGTGATCGTCGTGTCCGGCTCGAACGGCGACATGTCGAGACCGACGCCGACCGCGCAGTAAAGGATCTCGTTACCCTCGACGAGGACGCTCGACGCTTCCTTGAAACCGACGGCCATGCCGGTCGGGCCATTGGCGTGCGAAAAAAGATTGTTGCGAATCGCTCCGCCCCCGGAATACATGACGTTGACGCCGACAGCGTTGTCGTAAAAGCGGTTGCCTTCGACAAGATTGTCGGCCGCAAACATGAAGTGAATCGAATAGCGACTGCGCCGTGCGACGTTGTTCAGATAGTGGTTTTCGTTCGAGTACCAGGCGACCATGTCGCGAGAATCTTCGATCAGATTGTCGGCAACCAGGTTGCGGTGGCTGTACCACAGGCGCAGGCTGTCACCGCGAGTGCCGAGATCGAAGGGCTTCGAGCGAATGCGGTTGCCGCGCAGGACATTATCATTCGACATTTTCAGATCGATGCCGAACAGGCAGTCGTCGATGTGCAGATTCTCGACGACATTGCGATCGCCGCGGACATTCAGACAGGCATCGTCCGAATCGTGCGAGACGCCGGAGTTGGTCAGCTGCAGATCGCGCAGGACGGCATCGTTGGCTTGCAGCACGAAGACCGTTCCCTTGCCACCGCCATCGATGCTCGCTTCGCCGCCGCCGTCGATGGTCAGGGGCTTGTCGACGACGACCGGGCCGGAGTACCTGCCCGGCTTGAGCTTGAGTACCGAGCCTGCAGGCGCTGCGTTGATCAGTTCCTGCAGGAAGGGCAGAGCGCTGACTCGCGGCACGGTCGGGATCGGCGTTTGCTCGTTGAGCCCGCCCCAGCCGGCGACGGCCGGCTCGGCCATCCCGCCCAGGCGGCTATCGACCGGCTCGTCGGCAAGCACGCGCCCGCTGCCAACGCTGCCCGTACGACGCAGCGCGGTCAACGCGTCCTCGGCGTCACCCGGCGAGGGAAGAACGACCAGAGCAAGCCCGCAGAGCACTCCGGCCGCAAGCATGCGGCGAGACATCGGCTACTCCGCGGTACCCTCGCGCATCTGTTTGCGCCGGATGAGCAGGGCCAGCAGGAGGCAGGCCATGACACCCAGCAGCAGCCCGTAGCCCCAGTACGGATAGGAGTAGGTCGAGAACTGCGCCACCTTGCCCTCGCCAAAGACAGTCGGCATGAAAGGCTTGACCGTGAAAGCACCCCAGGGGTGCATGTTATGGCCAAAGAACCATAGCCAGCCGGCGTAGGTGATGACGAAAAAGACCGGCAGCAGGGCCGGAACCAGCGCCAGCAGCAGCGAAAAGCCGCGCATGCCGGCGACACCGGCGAGCACCACCAGCATCGCCAGCAGCGTCCCGGCAATCACCACATGCGTGATCGTGGTGACATTTTCACCCCAGCCCTGGATCTTCTCGGGCTCGTTGAAAAAAGTTGCCGTTTCGCTGACATAGTGTGCGACATGCGCTTCCAGACCACCCATCACGTACTGGTCGACAATGATCCAGCCGGCGACCGCGGCAAAGCCGGCAGCAAGCACCAGCAGCCGCGGCTTGCGACGTGGCACCATGAAGCCGACGAGCATCACCGTAAAGAAGGCGAAGAAGAACTTGGCCAGCGGCTTCTCCACCGGCGCGCCGGTGGCGATCGGGAACATCCCCACGTAGTGGTTGATGGTGTTCATTTCGTGCACGCAGTCGAGACCCTCGGCACCCTTGTTGACGTCCCTGTTCTTGTCGGTAATCGGGTTGTAGCGCTCGTCGTCGTGCGCGAGTTCCTTCTGAATGATTTCGCTATCCATGCGCGTGCCCTTGCCGGCCGCCTTGCAGCCGTTATAGACACCATCGAAATGAAAGTGGATGCGAATGCCATCGGGGAAGGCATCGGCTGGATAGTTCGGCGCGGTCAGGGAGACCCACCAGATCGGCGCGAAGAAAGCGGCGATCATCAAGCCAGTGGCAACCGCGGTAAGCGCGGCGACGATGAAATTCTGCTTGCTTGGTGCTGCGGCTGACATGGTTCAGTCCTCGTTCAGAGCGTTTGGCGTCTGCAGAATATTATTCATTACTTATGCTTGCCGGGAACTAAAGCCCGCCGCAGAAACTGCGGGCGGGCTTTGGCAGCGACAGAACGCGCTCGTTAGGCGATTGCCGGAAAAGAACGTACCAGATTGCGCCGGATTTTCGGTCGGCTTCAAGGCGCGACAACAGGCGCATAGTCGAACTATGTAACTGTTGTCGTAACACAGAAGACGGGCGAAAAGACAAGCAAGATGGTATGTTATTTGACAGAAATCGCCTTATTACTTGCGAATCGTGACGACTACTTCTTGGCCGTTTCCTTCGGCTTGCACATATTGCCCGGCATCACCAGGCTCGACTGATAGGCCGAAATGGCGACCAGCTGCTTGTCGTCGTACTTCTTGATGATCTTGACCATGTCCGGGTTGGCGTTGCGGCGATGGCCGTCGCGAATCTCGGTCATTTGGCGCAGCAGATATTTGTAGTGCTGGCCGGCGATCACCGGGTAGAACTTGTCCTTGACGCCCTCGCCATTCGCACCGTGACAGTCCTTGCATTCCTTCTCGTAGAGCGTCTTGCCGGTCGCCAACTGCACGGCGGCATCCGGACCCTCATATTTGCCGTGTTCGACCGGGATGCACAGCGATTCGATATAGATTGCGACGTCAGCCAGTTCCTGCGGGTCGATCAGGGTCGCGGCAAAGGGGTACATCGTCGGATTGTCACGCAGACCGGCACGGATATCCGCCATCTGCTTGATCAGCACGGTGGTGTGCTGGCCCGCCAACTGGGGAAAAGTGCCATCAGGACGGCCGGCTCCGGACGGCAGGTGGCAGGCGCCGCAGACCTCGTAACCCTCCTCGCCACGCACCTTGTCACCCTTGAGCTTCAAGGCCTCCATCTTTTCGCCTTCCTGGGCGTTCCACTTGTAGGTCTTGTCCTCGATGCCGTGCGCCTTGGGTGGTGGCGGACCAGCCTGCGCGGCACCTGCCGCGATCATCGCCAGCGAAACGGCCAGAATCAGTTTCTTCATTTCCTAACTCCCTCGTGTTTGAGAATCCACAGCTGTCAATCTAACAAGCATCCCGACGTTTGGCGTTGATACTCATCAAGTCAGGCGCGCGACACTCGGCTCGGTAGCCGCGCCCTGCCCACTACCTGCGCCTGCCGGCGACGACTTGCGGCCGACAAGAACTCAGGGCTTGAGCTTGGAGAGGTAATCGGCCAGCACCTTGATCTGCTCATCGCTGACCAGCGGCATCACGCCTTTCATCGCCGCCGAGTTGCCATTGGCACGCGCCCCGCTCTTGATGTCCAGCATCTGCTTCTCGAGATACTTGGCATTCTGTCCGGCGATCTTCGGGTAGTCGGGCATCAGCGTCTTGTTTCCCGCCGGGCCGTGACACGCAGCGCAGGTTTTCTCCGCATACACTTTGGCGCCATCTTCCGCCGCCAGTACCGGCGAGGCCGCCAGCGTCGCCATCGCTACTACAGCCATCAGCTTCTTCATGCTTATTCCTTTTTCATAAGAAAACGGGGAACAGAGTCACTCCGCTCCCCGCCGAGTTGCCTTGAGCCAGATAAATACGGCTTACTTGACCGGCTTGGCGCCGTTCTGCTCGAGATAGGTCTTGGCACGCAGGCCGAGGTCCGCTGCCTTGACCTGGTATTGCCAGATCTGCTCGGTCCACAGCGTGGCGTTATTCCAGTCCTTTTCACCGGCAGCTGCGTCAGCTTTGGCTTTGGCATCCTTGATCTTGCCCAGCTGGTCGACCGCATCGTCCATCATCGCGACCACATCCGGGAAGTCCTTGTAGTTGACACCGGTGATGTAGCCGACGACCGAGTCGATCACCGCCTGCGTATCGACAACCTTCTTCAACTGCGCCTTGTAGTCGGTCTCGCTGTAGTTGGTGCCGGCAGTCATTGCGGTCTTGGTCGGCTTCCAGCCTTTCGGCTTGACCAGCAGGTAACCCTGCATCTCGAGGTGCAGCGCGGAGCAGAACTCCGTGCAGTAGTACGGATAGACGCCTTCCTTGTCAGCCTTGAACTTGACCTGGACCGTCTTGCCCGGCTCGATCGACGCATGCACGTTGTAGGTCGAGACGGCAAAGCCGTGCGTTTCGTCCTGCGCCCGCTCAAGGTTGGTCAGGTTGATGGTGATCTCGTCGCCCACTTCGGCCTCGATCGTTTCCGGCGTGATGTGCGAACGAATCAGCGTGCCGAAGACTTCGACCTTGTTGCCGGTACGAACGACTTTCTCCTCACCCGCGCGGACAGCACCGGCATGCTTCTTGTCGGTGCGACTATCGGTACCGACCTTGTAGCGAACACCAGGCTTCAGCTTGCTCGCCTCGATGGCCACCACGTAGTGCGGCTCACCCAAAGGCAGAGGCATGTCGTAGAGCAGCTGCATCTTGTCTTCGCTGATGTCGATCAACTGGTGATTCTGCGGATGCAGCGGACCAACCGGAGCAAAGCGGTCGATCGACAGCTTGTTCAGTGCCACCAGGTAGCGACCCTTGGGAGCCATGGAATCGCCTTCCATGGTCATCAGGTGGCCGATGTTGTAGTGCACGCTGATCTTGTCGAGGACCTTGCCTTCGCAGTAGTTCCACTTGGCGACCTGCGAGTCCACGTACAGCGAGGTGTAGGCCACGCACGGCTTCGAGTCATACTGGGTATGCAGCGGGCCGAGGCCGAGCTGGACCTGCGTATGCAGCGCGTCCTGCATGTTGATCACCGGCAGGCCGTAGGGGTCCTTCGACTCGAACTTGCCAGCCTTGATCGCGGCCATGATCTTCTCGAAGGAGTACACCGAAACGTGCGTGTCGAGCTTGCCCGAAACGGTGATCAGCTTGCCGTCCGGAGTGACATCGACGCCGTGCGGCGATTTCGGTTCCGGAACCAGGAAGACGATGCCTTCCTTGATCGAAACATCCAGCGGCAATACGTTGTGGCCGTTGATCTTCTTGGCCTTGCCGGCAGCAACCAACTCGGCGGCTTTCTTCCAGTTGATCACGTGCATGTAGTCGGTATCTTTGGCCGAGCAACCCGCTTCATACGGGGGGCGACCTTTTTCGATACCGCCGACGTAACGCTCGGTACAGAAGGAGTTGGTAAACGACCAGCCGTCAGACGGTCCCTTGCCGGCATCCGACAGGTCCTGGCTGTACGGCGGCAACTCGATCGAGAAGGACAGCGCCGGATCGATGCGTCCTTCCTTGCGATCGAACTTCCAGTAGGTGACGCCACCACGATATTTCTCGTTGAATTCCTCTAGTGGCTCGAATTTCTTGTTCGCCATCGGCGTCGCGTACTGCGCAGCTTCGATCACGTACTCGGTGTCGGGAGTGACGAAAGCGCCGCCGTGCTCGGACTTGTAGATCGGGTTGACGACGATCTGCTTGGTCTCGAAATCACGCAAGTCGATCACCGCCAGACGCGGGTTGGCCTTGTCGTTGATGAACAGGAACTGCCCGTCATACTGGCCCTGCGTCTCCGACATCGCCGGGTGGTGAGTATCGCCCCAGGTGAGGTCCTTGCCATCGATCTTGCCTTGCGCAAGGACGGCCTTCGAGCTTTCGTCGAAGCCGTAGCCCTGCCAGGGTTCCGGCGTAAACACGCCGATATACTTGAGGATACGCATCGACGGCACGCCATAGACAATGACCTGTCCCGACTGGCCGCCCGACGAGAAGGCGATGAACTCATCGCGCTTTCCGGTCGGCACATAGGTCTTGGCTGCGGCCAGCAGGTCCTGCTGTGAAAGGCTCCGACGCTTCATCACGTCCTGTAGTGATTCGGCAGCATAGCTGCTGCCGGAAGCTGCGCAGCCGAGTCCTGCGACCAGCAGCAACGACGCGACTTGCTTCATGCGAAATTCCATTCTGTCTCTCCCTTTGAACAATTTGGGTTTTGGTTTCCCGTCCCTATCGCCAAGCGACATGGCGCCACTGCGGCAATATGCCGCACATTGTGCGCACAAGCGGTGCGCGATAATTTGAGCTGCATCAATTTTCGCCGAGCCGCGCCTTTGCACAATGGCGGGCTTGCCATTTCGCTGCAGTGCGCGTGCTCACTGCCCCCCCCCGCCGCCTTCGACGCCCCAAAAGACGAGACAGCTGCGTGATCGACCTGCCGCCGACCGCCACTGAGCCGACATTTCCGCAATGACCAAAAAGCTGTTGCTCGACGCCACAATTCTGCTCGGCCTGGCCATCCTCGGAGTCATTGGCTACAAACTGGCACCCTTGCTCAGCCCGAAGGCTGATATCGAGCTACCGCTATCAGCCTGTAATCTGAACCAGCAGTCGTGCACGGCCGCTCTGCCTGACGGCGGTCAGCTCAAGTTCTCGATCGAACCAAGACCTGTCCCGGCGCTGAAGCCCCTGCAATTGCAGGTGACGGTCAGCGGTGGCGAGGTGCGCAGAATCGAGGTCGATTTCGCCGGCACCGAAATGAAAATGGGCTATAACCGGCCGCAGCTGGCCAGCGAGCCGAGCAACCGCCAGCACTTCTCGGGAGTGGCCAGCCTGCCGGTATGCATCACCGGGAGCATGGAATGGGATGCGACCGTGCTGGTCGATACCGGAAAAGCTCTGGTGGCGGTGCCTTTCCGCTTCCAGACCGGCGACTGAAGCCGGCACGCATGAAAGCCCGCCTGCTGTTGATCGCCCTGATCGTCGTGCTGAGTAGCACGCTGATCTTCCTGGTCGCTTTCTGGGAACCGCTACCACCAGCGACCATCGCCGCCGCTCCGCCGCCTGCCCGCCTGGCGACCGCGGTCAAGCCTGCGGGAGGCGACTTCACACTCCAGGGACCACAAGGGCCAGTCGCACTCGCCGACTATCGCGGCAAAGTCGTCTTGCTCTACTTCGGCTATACCTATTGTCCCGATGTCTGCCCGACCTCGCTGGCACTGATCGCGCAGGCCCTGTCCGGCCTCGCAGCCACAGAGCAGCAGCAGGTGCAAGCCTTGTTCATTTCGGTCGACCCGCTACGCGATAGCGCTGAGCGCCTGCAGGAATACGCGCCCTTCTTTCACCCGACCCTGATCGGCCTGAGCGGCACACCACAGGAGATCGCCCGCGTCGCCGCGCGATATGGCGTCAGTTATCAGGCGCAGGCGCCGAATGCGCAGGGGCAATACAGCGTCGACCACTCGTCGGCGACCTACCTGATTGATACGCAGGGGAAACTGGCGCTGACCCTGCCGCACGCCTCGACGCCCGCACAGCTCCTTGCCGCCATCCGCCAACACCTGCCGCCCGTTGCCGCCAGGTGAAGCCAACAACATCCCACTCGATCAGTTACCGACAGGAGAACTCTCCGCCATGCGTTTGCATCCCACTCTCATCATCCTTGCCACGGCACTCACACTACCTTTGCCCACCCTGGGCAGTGAAACCGATCTGACCATCGCCGACGCCTATGTGCGCCTGGTGCCGCCGGGAACGCCTAACACCGCCGCTTTCATGACCATCAGCAACAGCGGCAGCAGCGACCGCAAGCTGATCCAGGCAGAAAGCCCGGTCGCCAGGAACGCTGAGTTGCACACCCATCTCAATGACCAGGGCATGATGCGCATGCGCCAAGTCGCGGACATCGAGATCAAGGCCGGAGCGCAGACCGAACTCAAGCCCGGCGGCTACCACGTGATGCTGCTTGACCTCCAGCAGCCACTGAAAGAAGGCGACAGCGTAGCCCTCACCCTGCGCTTCGACGACGGCAGCACAAAGGAGATCGACGCCGCGGTCAAGAAGCCACAGACAGCCATGAAAGCCCCGACCCCTGCCACACACGGCGCGATGAAGTACTGAGCAAAAAGCGCCGGCTGCGGCCGCTGGAAAGCACCAGGAGCCATGCCGCAACTATCGCCGAGTGCCATAAATCCGGGCCTTCCTGCGCCAGCAAGCAGGCTTCTGCAAAGCCGAAACATCCATCCGCGGCGCCGTGAAGATCTCCTGCGCAACAGCCCAGCGCTGAGTCTCCGCCTGATAGACGCCTGCGATCTGCTCAAACAACTTTTGAATGCGATTCATGGTGACTGACTCCTCTATCGGGATCGGTTGATCGAATTCGCTGCAGCTGGAGCAAGAATACCGAAAGACTGTATGTTTGTACAGCTTTTTCGTGCGGCAAGCGCTCATGGCTTCGTTCTGCGAATGCACGGTAGAAAGCCTCTCTGACGATCCGCCCGTGGTTCAACCGGCCGAATCCGCGGGCAGTGACCGCCACCAACAATCCGGATGCTGCTTGAAAGTGTGCTCGGCTAGTGGCGCTTTGCCTGGGTTTCCTGTCCGGATTTTTTGGCATTTTTGAGCATGGGTCATGGGATCAAGTCTTTCCTCTTGCGCGAAGGTGTTTTCTTGCTACCCACCGCCAGGCCTTGAAAATACCGGGCTGCAGCATTCATGCTTCAGGGCTGCTAGCGTCGCTTTCGTTGCGCACCAACCTGGAATCCATAATGAGCCTTCCGGAAGAAAAGCAAAGAAAAGCCGAAGGATGAGCAGCAGCCCGAACGCTTGTAAAAGTGAACGCATCGCTCACCCGACAAAGGCCGCGGCCACCCACCCGCGCCAGCGCTACAATTTCAACCGTATCGGTGCGAGATCGTCCGCGGTCGGCAGAACCCGCCCAATGCCCACCGCTTTCTGGTAGCCCAGCGAGCGCAATGCCGCAATACAGGCACTGGCCCGCGGCGCTGGTTTCGGCCGCACCATCGAGGACCGGCAAGGCAGCCAGGTCGATCTCCGCATCGACGCGGGAAGCGCGCGTCATCTCGACCAGGCAGCATTTTTTGGGGTCAGGTCTTTCCCCGTGCCCTGGGAAAAGTCAAGACCTAACCCGTGTGGGAACCGTTTCGGGAGACGCCACCGGCGTCCCCGTGACCTTGACGAAACCGGCACCTGTATCGTCGCCGGCCTCGCTACCCGACGGCCGGACCGTTCGCGCCGCGAACCGGCGAAGCCGCGAACCGCCTCAGCCTACATCGCTTTGCCCGTACGCGCCGGCACAGGTTTGCCTGCCGCACGCGGCGCGGGCGGAGCTGAGGTGCTGGCAGAACCACCGATGGCCGGGAAGCTGGCCTTGCACTTGATTCCGGCCGGCAGTTTAAAATCCGGATTGGGCAGTTCGAGGCGCACTCCGAAAGTTCCGCTGGCAGCGTCGAAAACGCGGTCGATGACCTGCAGGGTCGCCATGTAGCGTCCGCCGATCGGCGCTTCGGGCAGGACCTCGACTTTCTGGCCGGCGCTGAGTTTGTCGAAGGCGTCAATCGGCATCAGCACCTCGACGTACAGCGTGCCGATGGCCGCCAGTCTCAGAATCGGCTTGCGCAGGTCGCGATTGTCGGCGAGTTCGCCGGCGCTGAGCAGGCGGTCGACGACGACGCCGTCCACCGGGCTCTCGATGGTGCGCAGACGCAGTTGCTCGGACAGGCGGCGATATTCAAGCTCCGACAGGCGGCGGTCGTCCTTGGCTTCGAGCAACTCGGATTCGGCGAGCTGCTTCTCGGTCAAAGCTTCGTCGCGGTCGTGCAACGAGATGAAGGCCTGCTTCGCCAGCTCTTCGCGACGCTTGTACTTGGTCGTCGAAAACGCGACGCGGCTTTCGCCCGTGCGGATGCGACCCTTCATCGTCGAACGATAAAGTGCGGCCTCGGTCGCGGCACGTTCGACGCCGGCATCCAGGGTCACCAGGACCTGGCCCTTCTTGACCATGTCGCCGCGATCCACCCAGATCTTCTCGATCAGGCCCTCGCTCGCCGCCCGCACCTCCACGCTCTTGCTCGGCTCGATGATGCAGTCGAACTCGGCTGCCAGCCCGCTGCCCGACGCCAACAGCGCCAGCAGCACGGCGCTGCCGATCCGGCTCCAGACGGCACTCCCGACGCCCCTCCTCACCCGCTTTCCTCGACTGCGCATTTTTCTACTCTCCTCTTCCAGCAAACGCCAGAGACTGCTCGACGCGTTTGTCCATTTCAACGGTCTGCCGCCGAATCCGCGAATTCTGCCGCTCGGCTGCTGCTTGTGCGGACCGGCGCAGCAGGCGCGCGAGCGGTGCCGGTAGTAGCCCGGCATCTGAAACCTGCGCGCGCAGCCAGCCGAGCCACGCTGCAGCATGGGCGAGAAACAATTCGTCATCAAGCGAGACGATCGCTTCGCATGATCCGGGATCTCCCTGCCGACCGGCACGGCCGAAGAGCTGCCGATCGATGCGTGCCGAATCGTGGTATTCGGAAAGAATGACGTGCAGGCCACCGGCCTGGCGAACTTCCGGGCTGAGCAAAATGTCCGTCCCCCGCCCGGCCATGTTGGTGGCCACGGTGATCCGCCCCGGCTGACCGGCCTCGGCGATGATCTCCGCTTCGCGCTGATCCTGGCGCGCGTTGAGGACTTCGTGCGCCAGTCCCGCCGCGCTCAGACACAGGCTGGCCAACTCGGAAGCGGCGACCGAACGCGTGCCGATCAGCACCGCCCGTCCCGCGGTCCCTATTTCGGCAGCGCGCTGCACCACCGCAGCCCAGCGAGCATCGCTGTCGAGGAACACCCGGTGCCCGAGGTCGCGGCGCACGACCGGTCGATTCGGCGGAATGCGCAGCACGTCCATGGCATACACCGAGCGCATTTCCGGCGCCACTTCGGTGGCCGTGCCGCTCATCCCGGCGAGGCACAGGTAGCGGCGAAAGAAGCGCTGATAAGTGATCCGCGAGATGGTGTCGCGTCGTTTGCTGATCGCCAGAGCTTCCTTGACCTCGATCATCTGATGCAGGCCACGCTCCCACGAGCGGTCGGCCATTACCCGGCCGGTGTACTCGTCGACGATCTGCACCTTGTCGTCGGCGATGATGTAATGCCGGTCGAGTTGAAAAAGATGGAGCGCCGACAGGCCCTGTTCGACCAGTTCCTCGCGTGCCCGCGGGATGCGCCACAGGCCGGACAGCCCGCAGGCGAAATCGCCGACCGCCGCGCGACCGGCGTCGGTCAGTTCGATGCTGCGTTCCTTCGGCCGTAGCAGGTAATGGCCCTTCTTTTTCAGGCTGGCGGCCAGCGCCAGCGCCTGCTCGTAGAGGGCGCGCCCGTTCGGGTCGTCGATGTCGCTGGAAATGATCAGCGGCGTTCGCGCCTCGTCAATCAGAACACTATCGGCTTCGTCGACGATCGCGAAATAGAGACCGCGCAGCAAGACGCTGCTGCGCGCCTGAGCCGGCGCACGCGGTCCGGCCAGCCAGCCGTCGAGCAGGGCCCGCGGACCGGCGCGCACGCGTTTCTGCGTAATGCGGTCGCGCAGATAGTCGAAAACCAGATCCTTGTTCACGCAGTAGGTGACGTCGGCGGCGTAGGCCTCGCTACGCTCTGCGGTCTCCTGGTCGGGGACGATCAGGCCGACACGTAAACCGAAGAATTCGTAGACCGGCGCCAGATACTCGGCATCGCGAGCCGCCAGATAGGGATTGACGGTAATCACATGCACTGGCGCGCCGGCAAGGGCCACGGTCACCGCCGGGAGAACGGCGGTCAGCGTTTTGCCTTCGCCGGTCTGCATCTCGGCCAGCGCGCCGGCCAGCATGGCGTAGCCGCCCATCAACTGCACCGGGTAGTGGCGCAGACCAAGCTGCCGCGAACAGACTTCGCGCACCAGCGCAAAGCACTCGGCGACCGGCGCCTCGGCAAGACCTTCGACCGCCAGAAGCGTGCGCACGGCGCCTGCCCGGCTGCGCAGGCCGTCGTCGTCGGTGGCCAGCAAGTCCTCCTCCAGCACCTGCACGCGCGCGGCAAAGCGCTGCAGATCGTGCCGCCGCAAGGGCGAGCCCAGCTGCGCGCTGCGTCCCAGCAGGCGCCCGATGAAGCGGTCGAGGCGACCGTCCTTGAGGTCGCGACGTTCGGCGTACAAGCCGGGGGCGAAGTCATGCACCTGCCAGCGATCGAGCAGCGCCCTAGACATTGAAACGCGAAAGGAAGAGCTGTCGCAGTCGCCGCCCCCACTGCTCGGCCAAGGGCTCGGCGCGGTGGTGGAAACGCACATAGACGCGCGTACCGATCTGCAGTGGCCCCACCTCCGGCGGCAACTCGAGGTCGAACTGAAACAGGCGCTGCAGCGACTTGAGGCCGTTCGGGTCGCGCGGATCAGTGCCGTGCTGGCCGCCGCCTTCGAGCGACAGCGCCTTGCTGGGCAACTCATCGTGCCCACCCGGCACTTCGCGAATCAGGCGCGCGCTAAAGGTCTTCTCGACGCGGTCGGTGATTTTTACCTGCACCTCGTCGCGCGCCTCGCGAACCAGGGCGATGTCATCCTGGCTGACGACCACACGCACCAGCCGCGGTGGGCCGTCGACGATGTAGCCGAGCAGCTCGCCTTTTTTGACGAAGCGCTCCGGCAGGTCCTGCGGCCGCGCCAGCTTGAGGGCGCCGGATACGGCGGCGACCACCAGCAGTGAATCGAGTTTCTCTTCGGCGCGCGCCAGAGCACTTCTTTCGCGGCGCAGATCCTCGTTGGTCGCCGCCGCCTGCGTGCGCTCGTCGAACATCTGCGTGGTGTACTGCACCTCGAGCTGGCGTACCCGCGCCCGCGCCTGCTCAACCTCGGCAGCAAGCGTCGGCTTGGCGGTGACCAGCAACACCTCGCCGACCTCGACGCGCTCTTCTGGCTGTACCAGCAGCTGCTCGACAAAACCATCGGCAGCGGCACGCACTTCGGCATTCTCGGGAACCCAGACGACGCCCTCGGCGTGGGTCCGCAGAGGCATAGGCACCGAGAGCACGAAGACCAGAAAGACGGCCAGCGAACCGAAAGTGACCAAGCGGGCTCGCGTGCGGTGGCGCTGCAGCTCGGGGCTGGAGATCACATAGTTGAGACCTTTGCCGATCGGCAGCACGAACATCGTCGTCGCCGCCCAGAGCGCCAGCACCACCCCGACAAAGAAGAACTCCCCGGCAATGAACAGGGTGATGACGATCATCACCAGCGTCCGGTAGACGAAAGACGCCGCCCCGTAGAACAGAAACCAGCGCCGCTCGCCGACCGAGGCTGGTGGTCGCTCGACGCTCGTGATGCCAAAGAGGTAGCGCTTGGCGAGCCATTGCCAGTATTGATTCGAGCGGTTGCCGAGATTGGCGATCTCGATCAGATCGGCGAGAACGTAATAGCCGTCGTAACGCAACAAGGGGTTGCCGTTGAAGAGCAGGGTCGAGGCACCGGCCACGAAAAGCACGTTGAAGGCGATCGAGCGCACCAGCCCGGGCTCGACCATCACCCACACCGCCATGGCGATCGCCGCCAGGAACAGTTCGACGAGCATCCCGGCGGCGCCGACCATCGCCCGCCGCCATTTGTTGCGAAAGGCACCCGAAGCGGTCGCGTCGACGTAGGGAATCGGCGCCAGGACGAGCAGCATGATGCCCATCTCATGCACCTCACCGTCGCCCGACTTGACGGCGTAGGCGTGACCCAGTTCGTGCAGCGCCTTGATCAGCGGATAGACCAGCCAGAGCAGAAAGAGATTGTGCGCCGAGAGCACCTGATCGCTGAGGTTGGCGGTCAGCTCATGCCAGTTCACGCCGGCAAGAACGATCGCCGGCAGCACCAGCAGCAACCACAGCAGAACACCGAAGAGACTGAAAATCGGCCGCACCAGCGGCCAGCTACGGTCCAGGAAAGCGTCCGGATCCCACAGGGGAATGCGGATCGACATCGGGTTGATGAAGCTTTGCAGCAGCTTCTGTCGCTTCTGCTTGCTGCCGCGCTCGGCCAGCTCGTCGACATCCGGAGGCAGGTCGGCCTGCAGCAGGTCGCCAGCGTGCAGTTGCGCCAGCAGGCGGATCACCTCGTCCTGCGTTGGCGCGTCTTCGCCGGCTTCTGCGGCCACTTCGGTCCACATCTCGTCGATCGTTCGCTGCCCGTCCATCAGCTGGATCACGCGGTAGGCCGCGGGGCTGAAACGATGCAGCTTGCCGGAAGCACTATCGTGCAGCACGTACCACGGCTGGCCGCGAAAGCGCTGGCGATGGATGCGCGCATGCGCGCGCAGCTCGGGGCGCAGGCCGGCGACGCGATACCAGGAGGCACTGAGAAAAGGGGCGGCCATGCTCTCAGCCGCCTAGGGCAACCAGATCCAGGCCTGCATGCGCAACCAGTCGCTCAGTCGATGCGTCCAGATCCAGGCATAGCTCTGCTCGCCGACGCTGATTTTGCCGACCCCTTCCATGCCCGGGCGCAGCTTGAGGTCACTGCGATCGAGCTGCGCTTCGACGCGGAAAGTGTTCTTGCCCTCTTCAGCCTCGGCCATCGAGACGTTGCGCACTTCGAAAGCCAGGGCTTCGCCGGTCAGGCCGGTGAGCACCAGCTTGCCCGACTGGCCGACGCGCACGTCGCGAATATCGCGGTCCTCGACTTTCAGGATCACCCGGTAGGCATCGAGCGGCGCCAGCTCGAAAAGCAGCTTGCCCTGTTCGACGGGCGAACCGAGCAGTTGGCTGAGATCGCCGGAGACGACGATACCGTCGAAGGGGGCGACGATGTTGGCGCGCGCCAGTTTCTCGTCGACCAGCGCCAGTTGCGAGTTGGCTTCCTGCATTTGCGCCAGCGAGACATTGGCAGTGGCTCTTTCGTGCTTGGCCAGAGCTTCGCGGTAGCGCCCCTGGTGCTGCTCGCGCTCGGAAAGCCAGCGCTGGCGCTCGACGCGCAGGTCGCGATCGTCGAGCGTCGCCAGCAGCTGTCCCTCCTTGACGACAAAGCCGGCGCGCACCGGCGCCTCGCGCAGGAAACCATCGAAGGGGGCCACGGCGGCGCGCTGCACTTCACCTTCGACAACCGCCTTGGCGCTGACTCGATAGTCGCCGTCGAGCAGGAAAACACTCAGCAACAGGAGCAGTGCTGCGGTCAGCCCGACACGAAACCCGGGGCGGCGGTGATCCTTGAGATGCAGCCACCAGCCGCGTAGCTTGTCGACCAGGCGACCGGCAAACCAGCGATGCTGATCGACCCGGCTCTCCAGCAAGGGCCCGAGCAACGCGCTGACCGCTTCGAAAACCCGCGTTTCCTCGGCGCTGAAAGGCGTCCCCTGATTACGCTCGAAAGTCAGTACGCCAACGCCGATGCCGCGGCTGCTGAGGACCACCGAGCACACCGCGCGCGTGGCAGCAAAATCGCGGTGAGCAATGGCGATGCCGCCGTGGCTTTCCGCGACGGCCGGAAAAACCACGCTGCGCCGTTGATCGAGGGCCTCGTCCATGGCGTTTTCGAGAGCGGTGACGAACTGGCTTTTCTTCTCGAAGAAGGCCGAATGTGACATGGCCAGCAAACGCGCCCGCCCTCCCCGATCGACGCCGAGCGAAACCCGGTCGCAGTCGAAGCGACTGGCAAGATCATTGACCACCGCCATCGCCATGGGGTCGAGGCGGGCCTGCTCGGCGGCCACGCCGAGAACGTCGAGGGCCACGCGCGCGCGCTGCAAGGCCTGCGCATTGTCACCATTCTGGCGGCGCAGGAAGAGCGTTTCGATCCAGCCGATTCCCCAGTGCAGTTGCCGGAGCACCAGTTGCAAGGCAGCGTCCGAGCGTTCGGCGACATCGAGCACGACCGCCCCGTGCACCTGCCCTTCGAGTTCCACGGGATAGGCGACGACCACCACTGCCCCGGCCTGGCCGGGCAGTAGCACCCCGCGCCGCTCGCTCAGGCACTGCTGAGCGGCCGGCGCGAGGTAGGTGACGTCGGTCTGTTCGGACGGCCAGACGGCGGCCGGAACGAAAGTACCGCTGCCCTGCTCGAGCAGCAACAGGGCAGCACGCACGTCGGCGACCTGCAGGCATTGCAGCGACAGCCAGCTGGTACAGAATTCGGCCGACGTCTGCGCTGCCGCAAAAGCTCCCCACAGCGCATCGTCGTGCGCTCGCCTGGCATGATCGCCAGGGCCCGCAGACAGGCCTAGGCCTAGACCTGCGCCCGGCCCGCTGGAAGAATGGAAACTGGAAGACAAGTAGTGGCCTCCAAACCGGCGCAACAATGGGAAGAGGGAAGCCAGGCCTGCTGCCGGCAGCAGCCATCCCCGGGGCGAAGCGATGCCGGCAGCAGGCGCCGCCGGCCATCATAGTGGCTTCAGTTGCCCTGGTTCAACTCGCCGTAGCGACCCTCGTATTCGCTGACCAGCTTGCCAAGCATCAGCGCCAGGCGCTTGGCGGCGAAAGGACTCATCACAATGCGATGCTCCAGCCTGACGTCGTACTCGGAAGCGCCCCGGTCCCAGCTCTCATTGACCCCGAAGTTCATCACCACTTCCTCGCGCGTCGTGGTCACGTTGACCATATTGCAGTAGCTGCTCTTCACCGACGCCGTATTCATCCGGATCTGCTGCTCCCCGGCTGTCGCAGCTCGCGTTTCGACCGCTTCTGCCGGAGCCTTGACCGGTGCTGCCGGGGTTTCAGGTTTTTCTTGTGCCATCTCTCGGTTCTCCCAGGAATTCTTCATCAAGTTTGGCCGTGCGTGCTCGTCGCCGGAAGCGCCCCAGCGGCGAGCGGGCCATGGTCGCGCGCAAAGATTTACAGCGACCGTCAAGATTGTAGCGAAGCTGCCAGGGTAATCCGTGAACTACTGCCTGCATTGGCAGAATTATTCGCCAGATGGGTCACGAAACAGGTTCTTCAGTTCGCACGTTGCCTTCACCGACAACGCTGCCATAGCGGTGACGGTAACCAAGGCGATTGCCGGAAAAGAACATAGCAGATTGCGCCGGATTTTCGGTCGGCTTCAAGATGCGACCGGCGGCGCATAGTCGAACTGTGTAACCGTTGTTGCAACACGGAAGGCGAGCCAAAAGACAAGCCCGATGGGCTGTCCTTTGACAGAAATCGCCTTTTCCTTTGGCAGGCTAGCCCAAGCGCCTACGGCCGAAGCCCACGCCGATCAAACCCAGGGCGACCATGGCCAGGGAGCCTGGCTCAGGAACAGACACCACCTCCTGAGAGAAGAACTTCTGGAACTTGGTGATCGCGGCCGGACCGCCGTCCCAGCTCGCGACGTAGACAAATTGATCCACCCAGATTTCCTGCTGCGGGGCGAAGTTCCGGACGTCCTGCTCCTTGAATTCATTGAGCAATGTGTCAACCCAGACGCGTTGCCACGCGATTTCGTCCGGAACTGCCGGTTCGCAATTCGCGCTGCTGCACACGGTCTCTTCGATACCGAGTAAGGTATCTGGACTCGCGACCCACCCGCCGGAGATGCTCAGCTCGCTGTCCTTGATCCGCATTCTCGGGTCAAGGACGGTGACCTTGAACTCAAACCGCAGAATCGCGACGTCAAAATCCCCCGCTTGCCCCCCCGCTTGCAAGCCTCCGCCATCAATCGCGAAATCGAGGCCCGGGTTCAGCGGGTTGCCAGAAATACCGGTCACCTCAATCTGAGTCAAGTCTATGCGCGGCGCGTCGGAGGAGTGGACAAGCTCTTTCAGCTGCCAATCACTGAACAGCTTGTCGTTGACCTGAATTGTGCCTGCTGCGAACAGGGCATCCAAGCTTATGGCCTGCGCCCCCGTCGTGGCAAGCATCAGGAACAGCCCCCCCAGCGTCGCGCTCAGCTTTTTGATTGTCATCTTGCGTTTCATTGTTCTTTGTCCTTTTAACGGTCATGACAGTCGAGATACCCCGGATGATGAAAGCCATGACCGTCTCCCTCTTCCCCCGGCCCTTCTCCCGCAGGGGGAGAAGGGAGGTTCGCGAGTCGCTTGCGCGACTTTCACATCAACGGTCATGACACGTGGAGACACCCCAAATCATGAAAGTCATGACCGTTTCCCTCTTCCCCTGCCCCTTCTCCCGCGAGGGGAGAAGTTTCGTGAGTCGCATACGCGACTTTCACATTAAACGTACTCAATGGGTCATGCAGCTGCGCGAGTCCTGGCAACAGCGGGAAGCGGCCTCGGCAACGCCCCACCAAAAGCTACTGCACCGGATGTTTTTCCCCTTCGCTTGAGCGATGTGACGGAGTCACATCCCCGGATAAACGATCGCCGTGAAGCTTAAAGCAAAATTCACACCCGAACAGACAATTACATCTATTCAGGCACTTGACCAGCTCGAACAGTTCTTCGTGGCGTCCGCTGTAAAATTTTTCGACATCCGCCCCGGAGCATGCAGCCTTGCAAGCGCCCCGTCAGCGAATCGGCCATGGTCGCAGACCATGACTCACAGCGACGCTGTAGATTGCAGCGAAGCCGCCAGCGTCACCTGCAAGCGACTGTTCGGATTGATAGAATTATTCGCCATATTGGTTACGAAGGCCCTCCTCCAGTTTTCACGCTTGTTGCGCGGGTCGTCGCTACCCACTGCGAAGCTGGTAAAACTGTCGCCGAAGTCGATTTGCGGCAGGGTCTGCCCGGAACTGGCCGGTGCCGGCCACGCCTGTGCCGGCGTAA
>QPGA01000042.1 GCA_003332265.1 Candidatus Accumulibacter meliphilus | reverse complement strand
GCTTCTTCGAGTTCGTTCACAACGCCAAAAATCGCGGAAAGCGACTTCTCGAATCCCTCTTGGGGTTGCTCCTCAGCTAACAACCCGAAACACATAATGAGCCAAAAAATATTGGCTAGCCAAAGGACAAAGTGCTAGTCTTCAAAACAGTGGACGCGGGGGCCACCTACAGAGGTCGTAGGAACCGGTCGCTTGCGTTTTGCCGCTTCTTTTACCGACGGGAGGCAAGACTATGCGTTTTCCACATGCATCATGCAAACACCATTGCGCGAGAAGCATTGCCCTGCTCGGCGTGCTACTGGTGACCGCCTGCGGCCAGCCAGCGACGCCACCGGCGACGAAAGTTAGCGCTGCAAGCGCCGAGGGCACCGTGGCGGCCGACGAGAAGCAAGGCTTCACCGGCGACTGGACGACCATCGGCACACGCCAGGTCGTCGACCTCGGACCTGGCCACCAAGCCGTCATTTTCCAACTCAGCGGTTCGCTGCTGCTAAACGGCAAGCAGCGAATAAATCGCGGTTTCCAAGCCCAGGTCATCGGCTTTTCCGACACTACCACCGGCCTGCAGGGGCGCAGCGTGTGGACCGACGAGAAGGGCGACAAGGTCTTCAGCGAGTTAAGCGGTGAAGGGCTCGGCCCGGGCCTACTGATCGAAGGCAAGCTTATTGGCGGTACCGGTCGCTACGCCGGCGTTAGCGGTGAATACAGCTTCAAATGGAAGCGCATCGGCGCTTTCGAAGGCAGCGAACTGACTGGCCGGGTCGTCGATCTGAATGGCTGGGCTCGCCTCGGGTCGCCCAGTGCGGTTGCTCCCACCACTGCAGGAGGTCAACAATGAGTACAGCCGCTTTCGGAACGGGAAGGATCGTGAAACTGGTGATCCTCCTGATCATATTTTTCGGCCTCTGGTTCGCGCCGGTTCCCGCGGGCCTGACCGTTGAGGCCTGGCATCTGTTTGCCGTCTTCGCCTCGGCAATCACCTCCGTGGTCCTCAATGTCTTCCCGCTCTTCACTTCGGCGGTGTTGGCTTGTGCGATCGTCGTGCTCACCGGCACACTGACTCCGGAGAAGGCCTACGGTGCCTTTGCCAACGCCATCGTGCTCCTGGTGGTGACCGCTTTCCTGGTCTCGCAGGCGGTGGTCAAGAGCGGACTCGGCAAACGCATCAGTCTCTATGTGATTTCGCTGTTCGGGAAATCGACGCTCGGCCTGGCGTACAGCATCTTCATTACCGACACCCTGATTTCCCCCGGCTTCCCGAGCAATACCGCACGCGGTGGCGTTCTCTTCCCGGTGATCCTGGCCCTGGCGCAAAGCCGCGGCTCGACACCCGACGACGAGAACCTGCGACGCCTCGGCGGCTACCTGATGTTTTGCGGCATGGCCAGCCTGGCCATCACTTCGGCACTGTGGTTCACCGCCACCTCGGGGAACCCGGTCGGAGCAGCACTCGCCGCCGAACACGGGATGAGCATTGATTTCGGCTCCTGGCTGCTTGCCTCCAGCGTACCCTGTCTGGTGGTGATCGCCCTGCTCCCGGCTCTGCTCTATCGTATTTTTCCGCCAGGAATCACCGCCACTCCGGAAGCTCCAGGCATCGCCCGCAAAGAGCTGCAGACCATGGGGCCGATGTCGCGCAACGAGTGGATCACGGCGGTGACTTTTGTGATCATGGTCACCGGCTGGATACTGGCGGCTCCCTACAAGCTCAACCTGACGGCAATTGCCCTGGCCGGTCTCGCCACGCTGATGATCAGCGGCGTTTTAACGCTTGAAGACATCAACAAGCAGGGCGGCACGCTGGTCACTTTCATCTGGCTGGCCATACTTTTTGGCATGAGTGGGCAGCTCAACGAAATGGGCTTCATGGGCTACGTCGGCGAGCGACTGGCTGTCGGGCTGGAAGGCCTCGCCTGGCCGGTCGCCTACGTTGCCTTGCTGGTCATTTATGTGTTGCTCCACTTCGGGTTCGTCAGTCAGAACGCGCAGGTTCTAGCGTTGCTCGGGGTGTTTCTCGACGTCGGCGTGAAGTCGGGCGTTCCCGTCCATTTGATGGCCTACGCGCTGCTGTTTGCCAGTAGCTACTTCTCGGTCATTACGCCACAAGGCGGCAGCCAGAACATCATCTTCGTCGCCAGCGGCTATCTCAAGCAGAGCGAACTGTACCGCCTGGGGCTGACGACAACCGCCTTCTGCACCCTGGTGTTTCTGGTCATCGGCACCCCCTGGATACTCTGGGTCGGCTAGTCCGAACAAACCGCGGAGGCGCTACCCGCGCTCGCCACGGGTAGTGCGATCGAGCATCCCACATAGCCGGCGGCAACGACCGCCAGCACCTCTGGAGACAAGTCATGAACCTAGATTCAGGCACCGTTGGCCCCGACTCGACCTCATTGAGTCGCCACCGCAGCGTTTGGGACGTACGATCGGAAAGCTGGATCGGGCTGGTCGACGTCCTCTCGCAGCTCGCCAAGCTGGCACAGGATGACCCCGGTCGGGAAGAGCGCTTGACCAAGATCGGCGCCTTGACCGAAGCCTTGCGGCCAATTGAAGCCTGTTGGGCGTATCCAGGCCGCCGCGCCTTCGCCGAGCTCTGTAGCCACATCGATCGCGGCAACCTGGCGCATGCCGCAATCATCGCTCGCCGCTTTCATCGCACGCTGGCCTCGCTGACCTATCGCCACGAGGGTACGGGGGCGAAAAACGATGCCGATTTGCCCTCGCAGATCGAAAGCGAGCAGGAGTACCAGGCGCAGCTGCGCTGCCCATACTTCGAGGTTCTGGTCGTCGACGACATGCTGGTCGAAGAAGAGGAAGCGCTGCATCGCCAGGTGCGCAACGAGCGCCGACCTGACGACGATTTCGTTTACGACGTGGTCGTCGTGCCGACTTTTGAGGATGCACTGGTTGCATCGTGGGTGAACTTCAACCTGCAGGCAGTGGTGATCCGCTACGGCTTTCCCTACCGGTCGCTCTACTTCCGCGAACTCGTCGGGCGGCGCTACATTGATGGTGCTGAGGTCGACGGCGAGTTGCTGCCGGAGTCAGAGCGCGGTCCGCTGCTCGGTCGACAGATCGCGAAGTTGCGTCCGGAGCTGGATCTCTATCTGGTCACCGACGTCAATGTCGAAGACGTGGCCGCGAAGGCGGGGGAAACCTTCAACCGCATATTTTTCGGCGAAGAAGACAAGCTCGAACTCAACCATTCGATCATGCAAGGGGTTGCCGAGCGCTATCACACCCCGTTCTTCGACGCCTTGTGCAAGTACGCGAAGCAGCCTACCGGCGTTTTCCACGCCCTGCCGCTGGCACGTGGCAAGTCGATCATGAATTCGAACTGGATCGGCGACCTCGGCCAATTCTATGGCATGAACCTGTTCATGGCCGAGACCTCGGCCACCTCCGGCGGGCTCGATTCGCTGCTCGAACCCACGGGCTCGCTGAAACTGGCTCAGGAGTATGCCGCGCGGGCCTTCGGCTCACGCCGCACTTTCCTGGTCACCAACGGCACATCAACGGCCAACAAGGTCGTTGTCCAGGCCATCGTCCGGCCCGACGACATTGTTCTGGTTGACCGCAATTGCCACAAATCGCACCACTACGGTATGGTCCTGGCCGGCGCACAGGTCACCTACCTGGAGGCCTATCCGCTGCACGAGTACTCGATGTACGGTGCGGTGCCGATTCGCCACATCAAGGAAACGCTGCTCGACTTGCGCCGCGCCGGGACGCTGAACCGCGTACGCATGGTGCTGCTGACCAACTGCACCTTCGATGGCATCGTCTACAACGTCGAGCGGCTGATGCTCGAGTGCCTGGCCATCAAGCCTGACCTGGTGTTTCTGTGGGACGAGGCGTGGTTCGCCTTCGCGCGTTTCCACCCGGTCTACCGCCCACGCACGGCCATGGGTGCCGCCGCCAAGCTGACCGAGATGTTCAAGAGCGAGGCCTATGCCAAACGCTATGCGGAATTCGCCAGCAGTTTTGACGAGGCCGACTGGGCTGACGACGAGAAAGTCCTGAACACCCGCTTGCTGCCCGACCCCAGCAAGGCGCGGGTGCGCGTCTACGCCACGCATTCGACGCACAAGACGCTGACCGCGCTGCGCCAGGGCTCGATGATCCACGTCTGGGACCAGGACTTCAAGGACAAGGCCGAGGAAGCCTTCCATGAAGCCTACATGACGCACACCTCGACTTCGCCCAACTACCAGATCCTCGCGACCCTCGATGTCGGGCGGCGGCAAGTGGAAATGGAAGGCTACGAACTGGTGCAGCGCCAGCTCGAGCTGGCGATGAACCTGCGCGACCAGGTGGCCGCGAATCCCCAGCTCAACAGCCACTTCCGTTTCCTGACCGTGACCGACATGGTGCCGGAGGAGTTTCGCGAGTCGCACGTCGAATCGCTGTACAACATGGAGACCGGCTGGGAAAACCTGTTGAAAGCCTGGCAGTCCGACGAGTTTGCGCTTGACCCGAGCCGCGCCACGCTGGCCATCGGCCTGACCGGGATGGATGGCGACACCATCAAGAACAAGTATCTGATGGACAAGTACGACATCCAGATCAACAAGACCTCGCGCAATACAGTGCTGTTCATGACCAACATCGGCACCACCCGCTCGACGATCGCCTACCTGCTCGGCGTGCTGGTCAAGATCGCCCGCGACGTGGACAACAGGGTGCGCGACATGAGCACTCCGGAACTTCGTATCCATGAAAAACGCGTGCGCTCCCTCACCCAGGAACTGCCGCCGTTGCCCAACTTCTCGTGCTTCCACCAGGCCTTCCGCGGCCACAGCCTGGACGGGCAGAGCGAGACGCGCGATGGCGACGTCCGCAGCGCCTTCTTCCTTAGCTACGATGATGCCAACTGCGAGTACCTGACCATGGACGATACGGCCAAGGCGATCAGGAACGCACGCGAATGCGTCTCCGCTCAGTTCGTCATCCCTTACCCGCCGGGCTTCCCGATTCTCGTGCCGGGACAGGTGATCAGTGCCGAAATATTGCAATTCATGCAGGCACTCGATGTGCGCGAAATCCATGGTTTCCGGCCTGAACTGGGCTTTCGCATCTTTACCGAACCGGCACTCGAACTGGCCGGGCAGGCAAACGCAGTCTGGAAAGCGCAGGTCAATGCCAGCGCCGAAGCGGCAGAAGGCGAATGAAATGACCGCTGGCGAGCGCCAACACAGCAGTCTTTTTGTGGTGACAACGAAGAGGAGACAATAATGACTTTCAAAGTAAAAACAATTTCCGACCTGCGGCTGATGTTTCATCGCAACGAGCGACCGATCTATTTCATCAGCGCCACCAACTTCAATCTGCTGGGAATCGACCAGTGGGTGAACCGCTTCCGCTTCATCAGCTACATCGATTGCTTCGATGGCCGGCATCCGAACGTCTTCGTCCCGCAGGAGACGCCGCACGACGAGTTCACGTCGATCGAAGACATCAACAACCACATGTTGCAGCACAAGGACGTGATCGACTTCATCGAGCGCCGCGGTGGCAGCCCGGCGGCAACCTTCCTGATGTTTGACGAGAAGACCGAGGAGCTGGCCAAGGAACTGGGCATGGAAGTCTGGTTTCCGCCGGCCAAACTGCGCCAGCGTTGCGACAACAAGATGGAGACGGTACGTATCGGCAACAAGGCCGGCGTGTTGTCGGTACCGAACGCGCTCGAGAAGGTGAGCAGCTTCGCCAATCTGATGGAAATTGCCGAGCGCCACGGACTGGGCAAGCACCTGGTCCTGCAGTCGGCCTTCGGTGATTCCGGCCACACGACTTTCTTCATTTCTTCCGAAGACGATTTCAACAAGCACAAGGAAGATATCTGCAAAGATCCTGAAATCAAGATCATGAAGCGCATCAACTGCCGTGGGGCGACACTCGAAGCCTGCGCCACGCAGTCGGGAACGCTGGTCGGACCGATGCTTACCGAAGTCGTCGGTGCCAGCGAACTGACGCCCTACAAGGGCGGCTGGTGTGGCAACGAGGTCTTCCCCGGTTCCTTCTCGGAAGCCGTGCGCGCCCAGGTCAGAGGCATGACCGAGCGTTTTGGCAACCAGTTGATCGAGGAAGGTTACCGCGGGTACTTCGACCTCGATTTCCTGATCGATCAGGACAGCGGCGACGTCTATCTCGGCGAACTGAACCCGCGTGTCTGCGGCGCCAGCCCGATGACCAACCACGCGGCCTTTGCCTATGCCGATGCGCCGCTTTTCCTCTTCCACCTGCTGGAATTCTCGGGCGTCCCCTTCGATCTCAACGTCAGCGAAATCAACGAGCGCTGGGCGCAGCCGCACTTCATCGATTCGTGGTCGCAGGTGGTGATGAAGTACACTGACAAGAACGTCGACCAGGTCACGCACGCGCCGGGCACCGGCATTTACCGCATGAGCGAAGACGGCAGCGTCAGCTTCCAGCGCTTCGACTATAACCGCCAGGCGATCGACAGCGAACGCGAGGCCTTCTTCCTGCGCATCACCGGTTCGGGTGACTATCGCTATGAGGGCGCCGACCTCGGTATCCTGATTACGCGTGGCCGTTCGATGGACGATAACTTCAAGCTCAACCTGCGCGCCCGTGACTGGATTCGCGGCATCAAGCAGTACTATGCCGGCAAACCGATCGTTACCACCGAGCACGAGGCGGCACCGGAGCCCGGCGCGTTCAAGATCCTTTGACCGCCGTGCCGCACGCGGACCTGCCTATCCACCAGCGATTTACGGCGCTGGTGGAGGACGCTCCCGGCCCCTCGTGGCAGGCGCTTTTCGAACGCTGCTGGCCCGGCTACCGCGACTGGTACCTGCGCAGCGGCGTCTTCGATCGCCCCAGCTACCTTGAAAGCCGGCGCGCGCTGCGCCAGCACATGCCGGAGCTGGTGCCCACCTGGGAGCGACTGGTCGAGTTGGCCGGCGGTGGCGACATTGAGGCGCGCGCGCTTTCCTTGTGGTGCCCGCCGGCTTATATTGCCGGTTGCTCGCAAGCAGTGTGGATCGACCCTTGCGGCGCCCAAGACCCGGCGCTGGTGCGCAACTACGACTACGCCCCGGCCTTGCTGGAAGGCAACTGGCTGGCCACCCGCTGGTGCGGCCAGCGGGTGCTGGCCATGGGCGATTGTCTATGGGGAGCGTTGGATGGCATGAACGAGGCGGGCCTGGCCGCTTCACTGAGCTTCGGCGGCAGAACGCAAACCGGCAAGGGCTTCGGCATCCCGCTGGTGATGCGCTACGTGCTGGAGGTATCGAGCACGGTAGAGGATGCCTGCGCGATCCTCAAACGCCTCCCCGTACACATGTCGTACAGCATCACGCTGCTCGACACTTCCGGAAATTGGGCCACCGTGTTCGTCGGACCCGACGAAGCCCCCTATGTCAGTCGCCGGCGGGCGGTCACCAACTTCCAGCACAAGGTCGATTGGCCGCAGCACGCCAAGGCAACTTGTGCCGTCGAGCGCTTCGCCGCCCTGGAACATCTGGTCGACAAAAAGCATTCCTTGCTGGAACTCACGACAGCACTGCTGCAGCCGCCGCTGTTCCAGACCAGTTACCGACGCGGTTACGGCACGCTGTACAGTGCCGTGTACCAACCGACAGACCGCCGTGTCGAGCTGCTCTGGCAAGACCAGCGTTGGCAGCAGTCGGTGCTCGCGCCGCATGCCGGCGAGCGCGAAATCGTGTTCCCGAGCGGCCCGAACTGAAGCCGACCGGTGACCAATTATCCGTTTGAAGAGGAGACAAAGACGATGTTCACTATTTCGCGGCGCCTCGCCATTGCTGTAACGCTTGCCACTGCCACCCTGCTGTCGGCTCCGGTCTTGGCCCAGGAATTGACCGGTACGCTCAAGAAAATCAAGGAGACCGGGTTGATCACGTTGGGCCATCGCGAATCGTCGATTCCGTTCTCGTACTACGACGACAAGCAGCAGGTGGTCGGCTACTCGCAGGACATGATGCTCAAGGCGGTGGAGGCAATCAAGGCCGACTTGCAGCTTGCCAAGCTCGATATCAAGCTGCTGCCGGTAACCTCGGAGAATCGCATTACGCTCGTCCAGAATGGAAGCGTCGACCTCGAATGCGGTTCGACGACCAACACCGCCGAACGTCGGGAACAGGTCAGTTTCTCGTACAGCATCTTCGTCGCCGGCACTCGACTAATGACCAAGACCAGCTCCGGGATCAAGGATTTTCCCGATCTGGCTGGCAAGAACGTCGTGACCACCGCCGGCACAACCTCCGAACGTCTGCTGCGCAAGATGAACGAAGACAACAATATGAAGATGAAGATCATCAGCGCCAAGGATCACGGGGAAGCGTTCCTGATCCTGGAAAGCGGCCGCGCGGCGGCTTTCGTCTTGGACGAGGTGTTGCTCTTTGGGGAAATGGCCAAAGCCAAGAACGCCCGCGAATGGACCGTGGTCGGTACGCCGCAATCGTATGAAGCCTATGGCTGCATGATGCGCAAGGACGACCCGGCGTTCAAGAAGGTCGTCGATGCGGCGCTGGCCAAAGTGATGACCTCAGGCGAAGCCGACAAGCTCTACACCAAGTGGTTCCTGCAGCCGATCCCGCCGAAGGGCTTGAACCTCAACTTTGCCCTCTCGTACGCGCTCAAGAAGCTGTACAAATCGCCCAACGACAAGGCCTACGATTAGGGCAGCAAGGGCAAGCACGCATTCGGCACCTACCGTTCGTGTACTGAAGAAAGGCCAGGCAGCGTCGCTGCCTGGCCTTTCTTACTTTCCCACACCGGACTAAACCGCTGCGGGCACCCGCCTCCGCTGATCAGCCTGAGGCCCACGCAGATGGCCGGACTGCCCGCATCCGCTACAGCTCAGTGGCTTCGACCCTTGCAAGGTCGGTCGCACGAGCCACTCACGGACGGTCAGTTCAGGCGCCCACCGCCCGCAGTGATGCCTCGATGATATCCAGGCCTTCGTTGAGCACGGCATCCGAAATGGTCAGTGGCACCATTACCCGCAAGACATTGCCATGCGGCCCGCACAAGAGCAGCAGCAAGCCGCGTTGCGCCGCTTCATTCTTCAGGGCGACAGCGATGTCCGCTGCCGGCTGCTTTGCATCGCCGTTGCGGCAGAACTCCACGGCCGTCATCGCCCCCAGTCCGCGCACCTCGATGATCGTCGAGAATTTCTCCTGCATGGCGGTAAATCGCTCGCGCATGTGTTCGCCAAGAGCGATCGAGCGCGCACAGAGTTGTTCTTCCGCCACCACGTCGAGTACCGCCAGGGCGCCGGCAACGGCCATCGGATTTCCGGCGTAGGTGGAACCCAGACCGCCGACCTCTGCAGCGTCCATGATCGCCGCCTTGCCGACTACCGCGGCGATTGGCAAGCCACCGCCGAGGCCTTTGGCCAAGGTGATGATGTCGGGCTCGACATCATAGTGCTCGCTGGCAAACAGCTTGCCGCAGCGGCCAATGCCGGTCTGCACTTCGTCGGCAACGAGAAGAATTCCGTGCGTGTCGCATAGTGCCCGCAGGCGGCGCAGGAAGCCAAGCGGCGCCGGGACATAGCCACCTTCTCCCTGCACCGGTTCAATGAAGATTGCCGCAACGCGCGAAGCTTCGATACTGGTCGTGAAAAGTCGCTCGATAGCCGCGATGGAATCATCCTCCGAAACACCCTGCAGGGCATTCGGGAAGGGAACGTGGAAGATCTCGCCGGGGAATGGCCCGAACTTGATCTTGTAGGGAGCCACCTTGCCGGTCAGTGCGAGACCGAACATGGTGCGACCATGGAAGCCGCCACCGAAGGCAATCATGCCCGAACGCCCAGTTGCCGCACGCGCGATCTTGACGGCATTCTCGACGGCTTCGGCGCCGGTGTTGACCAGAAACGACTTCTTCGGCGTACTACCCGGGGCGGCCGCATTGAGCCGCTCGCACAGTTCGACGTAGGATTCGTAGGCCACTACCTGAAAACAGGTATGGGTGAAGGCCGCCAGTTGCTGGCGCGCCGCCTCGACGACCCGGGGGTGGCAATGCCCGGTATTGACCACCGCAATACCCGCGCAGAAGTCTATCCAGCGACGCCCTTCGACGTCCCAGATTTCGGCATTCCTGGCAGTTTCGGCAAACAGCGCGTGCCCCTGGCCGACACCTTTGGGCAGCGCTGCCGTGCGCCGAGCCATCAGCTCGGAATTGGTTTTGAGGTTCAGTTTTTCGCTCGGTGCATTCATGTTCATTTCCTTTGCAAGCTTGACTTGGCGGCTCAAACGATACCGCCGATACAGATGTATTTGATTTCCAGGTAGTCCTCGATCCCGTACTTGGAACCTTCGCGACCCAGCCCGGACGACTTCATGCCCCCGAACGGCGCAAGCTCGGTCGAGATCAGGCCGGTGTTGATGCCGACCATGCCGTATTCGAGGGCGCTGGCTACCCGCAAGCTGCGCGCCAGATTCTCGGTGTAGAAATAGGACGCCAGGCCATACTCGGTATCGTTGGCCATGGCCACCGCATCGGCCTCGGTCTTGAAAGCGAACACCGGCGCCACCGGCCCGAAGACTTCTTCGCGAGCGATGCGCATCTGCGCCGTCACCCCCGCCAGTATCGTTGGCTCGTAGTAGGTCTTGCCGAGGCTGTGGGGCTTGCCGCCACAAACGACACGAGCCCCCTTGCCAAGCGCATCGGCGACCAGTTCCTCCACCTTGGCGATCGCCGCGTCATCGATCAGCGGACCTTGCGTGACCCCCTCTTCCGCCCCATTACCGACGCGCAGAGCGCCAACTGCGGCAGCGAGTTTTTCGACAAATTGATCGAGGACGCCTTCCTGGACCAGCAAGCGGTTCGCACAGACGCAGGTCTGGCCCGTATTGCGATACTTTGAGAGCATCGCTCCCTGCACGGCGGCATCCAGATCGGCATCGTCGAAGACAATGAACGGTGCATTGCCGCCCAACTCGAGCGACAGTTTCTTGATCGTCGGCGCACACTGCTGCATGAGAATCCGACCAACCTCCGTAGACCCGGTAAAGCTGAGCTTGCGGACCGTCGGATTGGCGCACAGCTCGCCACCAATGGCGATCGGGTCTCCGGTGAGCACATTGAAGACCCCTTTTGGGACTCCGGCGCGTTCCGCCAGCTCGGCCAGCGCAAGCGCCGACAGTGGCGTCGCTTCAGCGGGCTTGAGTACTACCGAGCAGCCCGCCGCCAGCGCCGGACCAACCTTGCGGGTAATCATCGCGGCCGGAAAATTCCATGGCGTGATCGCGGCACAAACGCCGATCGCTTCCTTGCTGACCAGGATACGTTTGTCGGCGTGATGCGGAGGAATCATGTCGCCGTAGATGCGCTTTCCTTCCTCGGCAAACCACTCGATGAACGAGGCGGCGTAGGTGATCTCGCCACGCGATTCGGCAAGTGGCTTGCCCTGCTCCGCAGTCATGATGCGAGCGAGATCTTCCTGATTGGCAAGCAGCAACTCACACCAACGGCGAAGCACCTTCGCCCTCTCACCTGCAGTCCTGGCACTCCAGGTGCGCTGTGCAAGCTGCGCCGCCTCGATCGCGCGACGGGTCTCGGCCGCACCCGCGTCGGGTACGTCCGCCAAGTGCTCCCCGGTAGCCGGGTTGGTGACGGCGAAGGTCAGCGCACTATCGGCGCCGACCCATTGTCCATTGATGTAGCACAACTGCCTGAGCAGTGATTTATCGGCAAGCTCCAAAGACTTATCTCCTGTTGGCCGGGTCAATCTGCAGAAACGGTCATCAGGGCCGAAGCCGGCCGCACACTGCGCACCCCGAAGTGGCGCCACTTTACACGGGCGACCGGTGCAATAACGAACCACTTATTGAGATAATGCTGCTACCAATTTAGCGAGGTCACTGATCGACAGTTCGCGACAGTTCGCTTTTCTCAGGCCTAATCCAGCTCGCCACGAAGACGGGGCGAGCGAATGTAGCTCGCGAGCGACGCTGTAGCGAGTGATCTGACGGGAATGATTCCCGGCCTTGCCGGCGTCGCCGCGAAGGCTCTTGAGGTGGCTGCCGGCTTGGTGTGCGCACGGGTCGAACGGGCGCATACAAGCGGCGCCAAGCCGCTAGCGCTGCCCGCAGCGGCAGCTTGCCGGATACAAAAAAACGCTCGCCCTTAGCGGTAGACGATCACCGGCACCTTGGAGTGTGAAAGCACCTTCTGGGTGACGCTGCCAAGTAGCAGCTTTTTGATCTCGCTGCGACCACGCGAGGCGATGAAGATAGCGTCGCACTTCTTCTTCCGCGCGGTTTCGATGATGCCCTCGAACGCCGACGCTGGCTTGGTGGTGAATCCAGCATACTCGACACCGGCAGCTGCAGCGGCCTTGGATATCTCCTCAAGGAATTTCTCACCGGTGGCCCGCTGCAGCCGGTCGAGCTTACTCGCCATGCCCTTGTCGATAATATCGCCGTCGCCAAACATGGAATATGGCAGCGTCACGATGCCGTAGTAGCCAGTGACTTTCGCTCCCAGCGACTTCGCGAACTGGATGCCGGCCTTGATGGCCTTGCGCGACACGACCGAACCGTCGGTGGGGATAAGGATGTTTTTGAACATGTGCAGTTCTCCTGGTAGTTGTTGTCTGGCTGCGAGGCGGCACGCCCCTGCTCTTTCCCGGCGCGAGGAAAATTTTACCAAAACGCCAGTTCCCCTGATCGCGAGTCCAAGGCCGGCATGCGCCCTCAGGCACACCCTCCTCCCGACATCCCCGCCATCCACCCCACCTGCCCAAAACGATGGCCAAGCCAAAGATGTGGAAAGTAGTATATGGGCTCAGCTGAATCGCGGTCAATCTCAAGGACGAAGGGCCTGTGCGGCAGTGTTAATGTGAAAGTCGCGCAAGCGGCTCACGAATCTCCCTTCTCCCCTCGCGGGAGAAGGGTCGGGGAAGAGGGGGAAACGGTCATGACTTTCATGATCCGGGGTATCCCGACATGTCATGACCGTTAACGACCCTCGCACACGCCGGCCCAGGTCGACGCCTCAAAGGTAGCGCGTCGCGTCGTCAAAATTGATCTTTTTCGGGGGCGGCAATTCGCTGCGCGCGACGCGTGCGAGCACGAAAGCTCGGCGCATCGGCGGCGATCCCCTGAGTTCTGCCAGGCCGAAATCGACGTCGACAGCAGCGTCCGTGCTGGCCGCATCGATCACCACGTTCATCGGGCTGAGCCGCAAGCGCTTTGTCTCGACGTTCAGATAGCGCTGCGGATTTTCGAGCACCATTTTCAGGCTTTCGAGTTCGGCGTCCAGGACCGATTCACTGCCCCCGATAGCTTCCAGTTGCCGCTCGTTTTCCAGCAATTCCGCCTGCAGCCTGGCCTGTTCGCTTGCTGCCGCCGGAGCTCCGCCGAACATTGACCCCAGGCCCGGTCCCTGCTGTTGAAGAAGCCGCAGGCGTGCCCGCATCAGCGCACGACTTCCTTGCAGCTCCTGCCTTTCGACACGCTCCCGGCCAATCTCCGACAAGGCCTGGCCAAGCAGGTATTCGAAAGCCTCGACGCCGACGATGCGGCGCAAACGCGCCTCGTCGCTGCCGCAAATGCGCGTCCCGTGGTCCGAAAAGCTGACGCTGGTCTGGGCAACGTCGCGCTGCACCATGCCTCCTTGCAGCGCCATTCCCAGGACCCGTTTTTCATTGAGCGCCATGCCCAGAACCAGGCAAGCTTCATCGAGTTCCGGAAACTTGTCGAACAGGATGCGCAAATTGTCCGAGCGGCCGAGAACCGACGGAATGTCGGAGGACGCGACAAAGAACGCCTTTAGAGCCGGATCGGAGGACCACATGGCCGACGAAAGCGGTCGTGCGGCGGGCAGCGCCTGGACCAGCGTGCGCAGGTATTCGATCGTCGTCTTGACGGCGGGCGTCAGACGCTTGGGGCAGTTGGGCAGCAGCTTGAGGCGTGGGTTGGTCAGCGTAATCGCCTTGTCGACCGCCCCGCGAACCATCTCCTCAGACCCCCGATCCGGATCGAATTGACCCGGCCTGTTCTTGAACCAGTCGAGAATACCCATGGTACCTTCCTCCTGTTGAAATGGCTGCGCAAATCAAGGCTCGAACGGCACCAAGCCACGGGGGTTCAGACCTCGGCACAGTGCTTGCTTGCTCCTGTTGCGTACGCTCGGGAATCGGCTTGGCGATTTACGTCGGCGACTTCGCCAGTAGCGTGGACGATGATTCCGAAACAAGCTTCGCCCCAGCGTCCTTCAAGAGCCACCGAAATTGTGGCGACTCCAATATTATTGTACCGGCGGCAGCACACAGGCGACCGATTGCTTCGCCGGGCCAGCGCACGCCCGGGCGTTTCCTTACCGCCTCCCTGAACGCTCCGCTGCAGCGGGTTCCTGCTGCAGGGCTTTCCGCGGCAGTCGAGAGTTTACTGCGACTTGCAATTATGGTTTGATGCGCAGCACTGGTCGACTTCTCGCCAAGCTTATCGGGGTTTCCGCCGCCTCAACAACTTTCCTTCTGGAGTACTGCACCATGAAAGCTCGCGCGCTCGTTCTCTCTGCTTTTCTGGCCATGGCTGTCGCCGCCTGCGGTCCACAAGACGATGCCGCCGTCAAGGCCGCGAAGGAGTCTGCGAAAAAAGCGGAAACCGCCGTTGCCGCCGCCGCTGAGGCGACAAAGGCTGCAGCAAGTGACGCCGCCGTAGTGGTCAAGGAGAGCGCGGCCGAGGCTACCCTGGCTGCCAAGGAAGCAAGCAGGGAGATGGTCATCAAGGCCGCCGACGCGACCAGTGAAGCCGCCGACAAAGCCAAGGAGGCGGTAAGCAAATAGGCTCCGGCCGACGCGATGCGGCTGGCAGCCGATGTATTTCGCAAGACCAAAATCTTAATGTGAAAGTCGCGCAACCGACTCACGAAACTCCCGTCTCCCCTTGCGGGAGAAGGGCCAGGAGAAGAGGGAAACGGTCATGACTTTCATGACTTGGGGTGTCCGCACCTGTCATGACCGTTAATGTGAAAGTCGCGCACGCGACTCGCGAAACTCCCGTCTCCCCTCGCGGGAGAAGGGTCAGGGGAAGAGGGAAACGGTCATGACTTTCATGACTTGGGGTGTCCGCACATGTCATGACCGTTAGCGCGGCCGTTGGCCGCAACCAAAAAGGGATGTCGCCCCCCGATGCCGCCGGATTTAGGCGATTGCCGGAAAAGAACCTGCCAGATTGCGCCGGATTTTCGGTCGACTGCAAGGCGCGACAACAGGCGCATAGTCGAACTATGTAACTGTTGTCGGACAACGCAGAAGACGGCCGAAAAGACAAGCAAGATGCTAGGTTATTTGACAGAAATCGCCTTAATTTGCGAGGACAATATCCTCAACCCCACCTAGGAGGTAGACCACCGCACGGCAAGGGAGGCGACATGGACAGGCCAAACTTTACACGGTCCCTCCCAACAACACCGCCGAAGGCAAGCGGCGCACGCATCGAACCAGCCGCCTGATCGCCAAACTGCGCGGCCATGCCCTGATCGCCAAGGTCAACAACTCTCGCCTCTACCGGGTCACGCAAAACGGCGTGAAAGCAATGTGGGCCGCCGTCCGCTGCCGCCGTATCGACCTTCCAGCCGCTTTCAACATGTCAGAATCATTCGCACAATAGAGGCAATTCCTGCGGGGGAATTTCATAGGAACTACCCAGTAGCGCGACGCCCTTCTTGATCTCCTCATCCCAGCAGCGGAGGAAGATCGCGCCGTCGTCGCGCACGTCGCCCCAGCTCCATAGGCGGCTGCAAATAGGGGCTTTCAGAACCTTTGCGAAGTGCTCGTAATGGGGCGGAGGCATCGTGCCACTCCGATCACACCCACCAGTAACGCACGATGTGAAAGAAGATCGGCGCCGAAAAGCTGATCGAATCGACACGGTCGAGCATGCCGCCATGGCCTTCGATGAGCGTACCCCAGTCCTTTACACCGCGGTCGCGCTTGATGGCCGAGAGCACGAAGCCACCGAAGAAGCCGACGATGTTGATGGTCAGCGCCACCAGGGCCGCCTGCCAGACGTTGAAAGGCGTCAGCCAGTACAGGGCGGCACCGAGGACGGTCGAGGTGAGCAGGCCACCGACCAGCCCTTCGAGGGTCTTCGACGGGGAGATCGCCGGTGCCAGCTTGCGTTTGCCAAAGAGCTTGCCGCACACGTACTGAAACACGTCGCTCGACTGCACGGTGAGCACCAGGAAGATGATCAGCTGCGCGTTGCGGCCGAAAAACCCGGGAATCTCCAGCGTCAGCAGCGCCGGCACGTGCGAAATGCAATACACGCAGATCATCAACCCCCACTGCACCTTGGCGGCACGCTCGAGAAAGCGCTCGGCATCGCTGCACAAGGTGGCCGAGATCGGCAGCAGCAGGAAGGCGTACACCGGGATCAGGATGCTGAACAGTCCGTACCAGTCGATGGCGATGAGCAGGTACTGGGCGGGCAGAAAGAAGAAGAAACACCACATCAGCGCGTGGTGGTCGCCGCGCCGGGTATGGGTGAGCGAGATGTACTCGCGCAGCGCCTGGAAGGAAATGAGCCCGAAGAGGACGATGATGCCGCCCTCGCCGATCCAGAAGGCCACCGCCAGTACACCGACCATCCACCACCAGGCGTTGATGCGCGCGTTGAGGTTGTCGATGACAACGCTAGAGGCGCCCGCCGCCAGCCGCCACTTGAGTCCGGCAGCAATGCCGCTGGCGACAGCCAGTGCGGCGAAAACAGCAGCAAACACATTAAACAGGGTGTGATCGGGGCTCATCGCGGCTCCTGGGTCAGTTCGCCGGCGGGGCGAGGTCGAGTAGCGCGTGGCGGGCGCGGGCAAGGAATTCGGCCTTGGCTTCTCCCGGGGTCAGCGTCAGAGGTGCGCCAAAGGTCAGCGTGCAGAGAAGTGGCACCGGCACGATCGCACCCTTGGGCATCACCCGGCCGAGGTTCTCAATCCACACCGGCACAAACTCCACCGACGGCATCGCTTGCGCGAGATGGAAAATGCCGCTCTTGAAAGGGAGCAGCGCCTCGTCGAGATTGCGCGTGCCCTCGGGAAACAAGATCAGGGAGTTGCCGGCTTGTAGCGCAGCGGCCATCTGCTCGACCGGATCAGGGCCGTCCCGCCCAGGCCGGCGATCCACCAGCACGGCGTGGAAGACCTTGTTGATCAGCCAGGTCTTGAAGCGGCTATCGAGCCAGTAGTCGGCGCCGGCGACCGGGCGCGTCTGACGGCGCAACACAGCCGGCAACGCCGCCCAGATCAAGACGAAATCGCCATGGCTGCGGTGGTTGGCAAAGTACACGCGCAGCTTCGCTTCGGGCTCGCAGTTCTGCCACAGCGGGCGCACGCCGGTGAGCAGCTTGGCGAAGTTGCACAACAGCAGGCCAAACAGTTTTTCGATCATCGTTCGTCGCTTCGCAAAAAAGTGCCGTCAGGGCCAAAGGGCAATGGCGGTGAACCCGAGTTGCAGGGTAGTGCAGGCAGCCTGCCACATCAGCAGCCGGATCGCGCCGCGTCGCCGTTCGGCCAGATCCGCTTCGACCGAAGCGGCCGGCGGCGCCTGTCGACCGACACGCACATCGAACGCCGCCAGATCGGCAGCCGGTGAAAGCGGATGATGCCAGCGCGATGCCCAGAAGCGAAAGATTCCGGCGTCGAAGCGTACGCGCTGGGCAAAAGCCCCCTGCACCGTTGCCATCAGGACAGCGCCGACGAACGCCGGCAAAGCCACCGGATGCCCCATCAGCCAGGCAACGGCCATGATCAGCAGCATCGTGCCGCTCACCCACGCAAGGGGTCGACCGCTGTCGAGGAGACCCGCGGTGACGGCGGCATCGGCCGCGAGGCGCGGCGTGAAGTCATCGTCAGTGAGCATCGGACAAGTCCCTGAGCAGCGTCAGGTGAGCCTCGGAGAACACGACCTGTGGTCGCGCCGCCCTGATTCGGGCGATCGCCGCTTCGACTGAATCGCAGCGACCGCTGTGCAGCAGCCATGCAGCCACGGTGAGCGCGCTGCGCGAATAACCGAGCGCACAGCACACCAGGACCCGGCCGCCGTTCCCGACGGCGGTGTCCAGCGTCGCTGCGGCATGGCGCAGGGTCGCCAGTGACGGCAAGGCCAGATCGAGCATCGGCACGCTGTGCGAGCGGGCCGCCCCGCTTGGCGTATCGAATTCGGCGGTGACATCGACGACGGCATCGAAGCGCTGCCGGGCCAGTTCGGCGGGGGTCGGCAGGCGGCCCAGCCAGACCGCATCGGCGACCTGATCGGGCTCGGGTTTTCGCCAGGTCCATAGCCGGCTGTTGATCCATGCCCCCAGCCGGTAGGGCGCCGTCAGCCAGCGCACCGCGACGCTCTGACGGCCGTCGTGCTTCTGAAAGCCGCCGGGGCCGGCCCAGGCGTAGTTGGCCGCCACCAGTGCCAGGGCCGTCGCCGGCCACGCGGCCAGCAGCGCCCAGCCGCCCTGCACCGCCATCAGCAGGCAGATCATGGCGCCGCAACAATAGCCCAGGCTCAGCCGCGGTCGCCTGCCCTCCCCCTTGCCAGGCGGTAACAGCGGCGGCCTACCCAGGTCGGGCCACAGCCACAGGCACAACAGGCCCGCCAGCAGGCCGGTGGGCAGGTCAAAGAAATGGTGTTGCCAGGTCGTCAACACCGACGCCGCCACCAGCAGCGCCCACACATGCCAGACGATGCGGCGGCCGGGCGAAGCGCGGCGCACGAGCACCCACCAGATGATCACCAGCAGACTGATGTGCAGCGACGGCGCCTGGTTGTAGGGCAGATCGAAGCCGGCAAGGGCATCGAAAAGCGTGCCGAAGACACCGTCGGCGGCGGGTTTTTCGCCCGAAAAGCGCAAGGGGAAGAGCACGAAGCAGGTCACCGAGATGAGTTGCGCGCTGAGCAGGCGCAGGCCGTGGTGATTGACTTCGCGCGGCGTGCGACAGGCCAGGAAGGACAAGCCGTACATCAGGTCGATGGACCAGTAGGGCACGATGGTCCAGGGCAGGAAGGGGATCGCCTGCTCCCAGCCGAAGACGATGCTCGCGCTCACTCCGCGGCTGGCTGCCAGCTGGTTGGTCCAGCCGTAGCTCAGGAAGAACAGCGGCGCCAGCAGCAGCAACCAGGCGACGCTGTGCTGCCAGCGGATCGGCCCGATCGGAGCGGAGCCGATGCTGTTCATGGCGCCTTGCGACGCGCAATCGAGACGGTGAAGATGCCCCATTCATCGATGCGTTGCCCGATTTTCTCGAAGCCCGCTTGGCGCACCAGCTGGTCCATTTCCGCTTGCGTGCGCCGGCGCATCACCCAGGGCTCACCCTGGCGATGGCTGGTCAGCGCGCGGGCGATCATCTCCAGTTGCGGATGCCAGGGCTGGCCGGTGTAGATCAAATAACCGCCCGCCTCCACCGCCCTCGCCATGCCGCCCAGAGAAGCACGAACCAGGTCGTTGGACGGGAACAGCTCGTACAGGCCGGAGACGATGCCGATCGTGGTGCCTGGCTGCGCGCCGGCCACCGACTCGGCATCGAAGGCGTCGCCCTCTTCGAAGCGCGCGATGCCGGCCAGGTTCTTCTCGGCGATCAGGCGGCGGCCGTCGCGCACGTTGATGGTCGAGTAGTCGCGCAGCAGCACGCTTTCCGGACGTGTGCCTTCGGCCATCAGTGCGTCGAGCACATAGCGGCCGTGGCCGGCGGCAATGTCGAGCACGCGCACTGCTGTGTCGTCGGCACGCAAGCGGGCCATGGCGTCGCGGATCAGTTCCTCGAGATGTACCTTGCGCTGGCGAATGCCGCGCCAGCCGATGGCGTCGAGGTAGTTGCGGTCCACCATGCGGCCGATAAAGCCCGCGCCCCTGGCCTCGTTGCGATACACGTAGTCGAGCGTGCTGCCCGAATCGAAACCGGTGCGATGCCCCAAGGACACGCCATCCGACACCATGCCGGCCCAGCGCAGGCTTTTGCGGTACATCTTCCACCACCAGCCCTTGAAGCTTCCTTCGGGTAGCGGGGCGGCCAGCGTCTGCGCCTCGTCGAAAGTGGTCCCGGCCTTGTCGGCATCGTTCAGGTCCAGCGTCGGCGCGGGGCTGTCGAACTGGCGCAGAATGAAGCCGCGCACCAGCGCGATCGCCCGCTCCCGATCGGCTTCGCCCAGAGTGTCGTGGAAGAAACCTTCAAGCACATGCTTTTCCTTCACCGTGCTGCCGAGGCGATCAAAGAAATCGTGCTGGGGCTGATCATGCACCACCCAGTCCGCGCCCGAAATCAGCATCTGCGTCGGGATGGTGATCGCGGCCGCATCGGCCACCACGCGCTCTGCAGCCTCGTACAGGGCGAGCAGGATATGCACCGAAATGGCGCGCGTGATCAGCGGGTCGGCAGCAAAGCTGGCCTGCCGCGCAGGATCATGGGTCAGAAATTTCGCCTTCACATAACTGTTGACGAAGAAATTGCCGCGCAGCCTCTGCAGCAGACGCAAGCCCGGCCGCGCGAAAGGCACGTAGAGTTTCACCTTGAAAGCCGGCGAGGCGAGCACCAGCGCGCGGACCTGCGGCGCGTAGTCGTGCGCCCAGGTCGCGACCGTCACCGCCCCCACGCTCTGGGCCAGCACCACCATCTCCTGCGGCGCCACGTCATGGGCGTTGCGAAGATGATCGACAAAGGTCTGCACATCGCGCACCGAGGCTCCAAAGCTCGGCGAGAAACCGCGCTCGCCAGGCGAGCGGCCATGGCCGCGGGCATCCCAGGCAAAAACGTCGAAATCCGGAAGATCCAGTTCATCGACCAGATGTGCCATGCGCCCGGAATGCTCATGGCCGCGATGGAACATCAGCACCGTGCCCCGGCGCGTGCCGCTGGCCGGCCAGTGGCGGTAGAACAGCTCGACCCCGTCGTCGGTCGCGAAATGGCTTTCGATCACCGGACGTTCGTTCAGTCGATGCATGGCATTCATCGCCATCCCCATCCTCACCCTCCTCCTTGTTGTTGCCTGCGGATCTCGGACAGGCCGGCGCGCACGCGATTGATGATGTTCACCACCATGAGCAGCGCGATAGCCGGCATCAGCCAGGCCAGCCAGGCCGGCAACTGCCCCGCCAGCCCCAGCCACAGGCCCAGTGCGCCAAACACGAAAGCCCGGTCGCTTTTCCCCATCGGCCCTTCGTAACGGCGCGACGCCCCGACCATCGGTCCCAGCGCGCCGGCCATCTCCGATACCGCCGCCAGCCAGATCACCAGCCCTACGCTCAAAGCGCCAAAAGGTGCCACGAAAGCAAAAGGCAGGTAGAGCGCCGCATCCGAGATGACGTCAGTCAGCTCATTGAGATAGGCCCCCAGCGTCGACTTCTGCCCATGCTCGCGCGCCAGCATGCCGTCGATGGCATTGAGTGCCATGCGCAGAAACAACCAGATCGGCAAGGCCAGATACGCCGCCCCCCCGGGCTGAAAAATCGCCAGCAGCAGACCAAGGGCCACCGAAAGTGCCATCGCCACCAGCGTCACCGCATTGGCCGTCACACCAGCGGCGGCCAATCGCGTGGCCAGCGGCCGGAGCAGGCTCTGGAAACGGGGTTTGATCTCGTAGATGGAAAGCATGCGATCCCTTCTGGCGAAAAGGCAGGCCTATCATAGCCAATTGCCCGGCAGCAAGCCATACCACCGGCATCAATGTTCGCCATTCATCACTGATCCGCGCCGCCAGCTGGTCTGGCCGTTCGGGGCGGCGATTCAAAAAGCAGTCAAATCCCGAATTTGCCCACCTGCTCAAGGTCGCGCCATGGTGGGTGCCGCTTGTAACCGTGACGATTGCGCCGAACAGGGAAGGTCAGCTCTGCCAAATCCGACGACGAGCAGGCTCGAAGCGACATTCGGCCCGAGTGTCGAACTCCCTTGAGTGCTGGTTCGGCAGGATTTCGGCTCCGTTCTACGCGGAGAAGACACGGCGACCAACGATCGGGACTTGCTGGTCGATCCTCTGCCCGGCGCAGCCCTGCTCGATATCGGCGACCTGCAGATGGACCTTGAAGATCTGCTCGGGATCCAGGTAGGTCATCAGCATGGATGGGCGGGGGCGGGTTTCGACAACATCTTCGTCGAGCGGCTCTCGCGTAGCGTCAAGTACGAGGACGTGTACCTGAAGGGCTATCCGCGATGAGCGAATTGATGGTTCGCCTGGCCGAGTACTTTGCCTTCCGCGTCGTTATTTCACTCATCGCTTCTTGCTCCTCATCATGGAGCACAGCTTAAACCACGGTCTGATTTCCAGGGACCACTATAGTGCGCATTCCGGCTTGCACGCCGGAATCGTTCGCCGGGCAGGGAGCATGCTCCCTGAATTCCCCGCCTCACCCCTGACCCTTCCCCCGCGAGGTGAGAAGGGAGGTTTGTGAGTCGCTTGCGCGACTTTCACATTAATGGCCGATCTGTCCGAAATGGCCACTGTTGAAGTCATTCATTGCCTGGGCGATTTCCTCCTCCGAATTCATCACGAAGGGGCCGTAGCCGACGACAGGTTCAGCGAGCGGTTCGCCGTTGAGCAAGAGCAGGGTCGTGTCGTCGGTAACCTCGAATTCAAGATGGCAGCCTTCACGCTCCATGACGGCCAGTTCTGCGGCCCGCACCATGTGGCTCTCGCTGAGGCGAATGGCACCGCGCAGCACGAAGAGCGCCGTGGTATGTCCGGCCGGCAGCTCGAACGCGACACGATGGCCGGCCTGCAGGCGCAGATCCCAGACGTTCATCGGAGTGAAGCTGCGGGCCGGACCGGTTGCGTCGCCATACTGGCCGGCGATGATGCGTGCAGTACCAGACTGGTCGGGAAGCGCCACTTCCGGAATCTGCCCGGCGGTAATGCCCTGATATCCCGGCGCCGACATTTTGTCCTGAGCCGGCAGGTTGACCCAGAGCTGGACCATCTCGAAGGCGCCGCCTTTTTCGGCGAATTCCGGGCTATGAAATTCCTCGTGAAGAATGCCGGAAGCTGCCGTCATCCACTGCACATCGCCCGGGCCGATCGTGCCGCCGCCACCCGACGAGTCGCGGTGTGACACGCCGCCCGCGTAGACGATGGTCACCGTCTCGAAGCCGCGATGCGGGTGCTGGCCAACGCCAAGCTTGCGCGTGGTCGGCGGAAAATCGGCCGGCCCGGCGTAGTCCAGCAACAGGAAGGGCGACATTTCCTCGGCGATGTCGCTGTAGGAAAAAATGCTTTTGACCGGGAAGCCATCGCCGACCCAGTGTTTGCCGTTACTGCGCTTGATGAATGCCAATTTTTTCATGACTGCACTCCGTTGGTGAGGAGCTTCAGTTTAGAAGGCAGACGATTGGCGCACTAGATGGTTAAATACGGAAACTTTTTTCAATGAGTTGAACAATGGATCTCAACGAAGCCGCCGTCTTCGTCAAGGTGGTGGACGCCGGAAGCTTTAGCGCTGCTGCCCGCCTGCTGGGCTTGCCGACCTCGACCGTCAGCACCCGGGTGGCGCGCCTTGAGAAGCGGCTCGGCGTAACGCTGCTGCAGCGAACGACGCGCCGCCTGCACCTGACCGATGCGGGCGAGTTGTATTACCGACATGCGTCGACCGGAGTGGGCCATATGCTCGATGCCGAAGCGGCGGTCACGGAAGCTGATGGCGAGCCAAAAGGACTGTTACGGGTGACGGCGCCGGCGGATATCGGCGATCGCATCCTGGCGGACATCATCAATCAGTTGCGCCGGAATTGCCCCAAGGTCAGGGTCGAATTGATGCTGACCGATCGCTATGTCGACCTGGTGGCCGAAGGCGTTGATGTCGCCATCCGCACTGGCCATCTCAAGGATTCGACGTTGATTGCGAAACACGCCGGCATCGCCTGCTGGGTGCCCTTCGCCAGCCCCGACTACCTGAAATCGGCACCGCGGCTGGATTCTCCGCAGGCGCTGCTCGATCATTGTTGTCTGCAATTCACGCCCCTCGGCAAGGATGCCTGGACGCTGAACGACAGCAATGGCAGCGTGACCATTCCGATGTCCGGCCAGGTGATGGTCAACGATGTGCGGGTGATCCGTTCAATGGCCCTGGCTGGCGATGGCGTTGCCCTGCTGCCGGTCTATCTGTGTCGTCCGGAATGCGAACATGGCCGACTGATGCGAGTCCTGCCGCAATGGCGGGCGCAAGCCGATCCGCTCCACATTGTCTATCCTCGCCAGCGCTTCATGCCACCCAAGCTGAGGGCGTTTGTCGATCTGGCGTCCCGGGAGTTGCGAAAATGGCTGGAGGAGTGGTGATGATCCGGCGTTGCACTGCGGACAATTTGCATCACTATGGCCTTGGTTGGTCTGGGTCGGTAGCGGACGAGGGGCGCAAATGGCGGCTGGTGATACGACTGTTGGGTCTCCCCGTTTTTCATGACGGGGTCTGGTACGCCTTCCAAGTGCCTTCTTTCACATTAACGGTCATGACATGTCGAGACACCCCGGATCATGAAAGTCATGACCGCCCCCCTTGTATCTTTCGTCTTGTGGTCTTTCGTTCATTCGAGGGTGGGGTTGGAATTGATGGTTGGAAGGGTGTCAAGAGGACCGTGGAATAAATGCAAGAGAGGTTTTTTTCTCTTGCGTTTATGCCGCGAAAGCCTCTTGACACCCTGGAAGCCAGTAACACTCGAGGGAGTGGTCGGGGAAGGGTTATCATCCCCGACCGCTGCCTCACGGCGAGTGCGGGGTTTGGGGCGGAGCCCCAAAGAGTGGATCGTAGATTGCTACGTGGACGTTGTGGGAAAGAGTTCGGAAGGCAAGGCATAGCCCGACACCCCTCTGGGACATCAAGCCCGTGGAAGAGCGCTTGGCATGCCTTGTTGCCCGTTTGTCTGAATACCGAACAGTTGCTTGTTGGCACGCGTCGCAAGGCCGTGACCTCGTATTTGCAAGGATGGCTAGAGATGAACGCTTCTGAATTGATTTTTGTCGGTATTGACGTTGCCAAAGAGACTCTTGAGGTAGCGGTCGACGATAAATCAAAGACCCGATGTATCGCCAACGGCGCACCCGAAATAGAGGCCTTGGTCAAAGAGCTGGTCCCGCTTTCCGGGCGAATTGGCGTGGTTCTCCTGGAGGCCACGGGAGGCTTCGAACGCCAAGCGGCCGCCTCATTATGTGCGGCCGGCCTAGCCGTGATGGTGGTCAACCCACGACAAGCACGAGACTTCGCAAAATCAATGGGATACCTCTCAAAGACGGACGCAATTGACGCTCGGGTGCTGTCCCACTTTGCGCGAACGCTGCACCAGTCAGCGCAGCGGGAACGGCTATTGATGAAGCTGCCTGATGCCAACCAAGAGGCGCTGGAAGCCTTGCTCGTGCGCCACCACCAGCTGGTCGGCATGCGCGTGGCGGAAGGAAACCGCTTGGCCCAGAGCCATCCTTCGCAGCACAAGAGCATCAAGGCGGTGCTCAAAATGCTGGACCGACAGATTGCCGCGGTTGACAAGGAGATGAGTGGCATGCTGAAAACGTATTTTTCCGACAAACTCGCCCTGCTCAAAGATTTCAAAGGGATTGGGCCATGCGCACAGGCGAGTCTGATGGGGGCATTGCCCGAACTGGGACAGCTCACGCATGCGCAAATTGGCAAGCTGGTGGGCGTCGCGCCATTGAACGCGGATAGTGGCCGCCACAAGGGCAAGCGCATCACCTGGGGCGGTCGAACGACAGTGCGTAACGCGCTATACATGGCCGCATTGAGTGCCGTACGTTACAACCCCGTGATCAAGGCGTTTCATCAACGTCTGATCGCCAAGGGAAAGCCCAAGAAAGTTGCGCTGGTCGCTTGCATGCACAAAATGCTGACGATCTTGAACGCCATAGTCAAATCGGGTATTCCTTGGAACCCAGAGCATCAGAAAAGCGCCTAAAAATGCTTGACTTCGAACACAGTTGCTCTTCCCCCGGCCCTTCTCCCGCGAGGGGAGACGGGAGTTTCCTGAGTCGCGTGCGCGACTTTCACATTAACCCCGCATCTTGCTGACCGTCTTGCGAAAGCGTAGGAGCGCAGCGGTGAAGAACAGGCAACCGATGGCCGCGGTGGCGACGAATTCTTTCCACACGATGGCAAAACCTGCATCCCTGAAAAGGATGGCGAATTTCACGACAACCCCTCTTCTTGCGTGGCAAGACCGGCTTGGCGGTCGAAATCAGGAAGGCAATGCGCGCCCTTGGGCTGACTCAACAAGAGGCGGCGAAACGCATGGGCATCCCGCAACCGAAGGTGTCGGGCATGATGCGTGGTGACTTTACGAACCTGTCCAAGCGCAGGCTGGTGACACCACTGCTTGCTCTACCCCCTCTTGGGGGACTGCCTGCGGCAGCCCTCCGCCGCTACGCCCCCCAAGAACGGCGAGATCGCTTGCGCGACCTCGCCTTTTTTGGCCGCGCTACGACAGCCTGATCACATGCGCCGACGACGGCAGCACCGGCTCAAACGATCGCCACGAATCGCTACTGCTGTGCAACAGCAAGATGGTGGCGGCACCACGCGGACCCTGTTCGAGGTTCTCCAGACGAAGTCCGTTTGCGAGCTGCGCGCGCCGAGGCTTGGGAACTTGGACGTTGTTCACCTTTCACGCTGCGGCGGCAAGGGTTGCAGCAATGCGGCTCGTGGCGGTCATCCGCTGTACCAACGGGCTGCGCGGCTTCAGGGCCGAGCGCTCGGCGGCAAGTGCCGCGGCCAGCCGACGGTCACCAGCGCGCCGGGCGGCTTCAAGCAAGGTCAAGTCGATCAAATCGCGCTGCGCGTGGCTGCCGCCGAAGCGGTGCGCGCCGCTGCGTATCGAGCGCAGCAGCTGCGTGGCGCGGGCGAAGTCGCCGCGGCCGAACGCCTGAATCGCGTGGCTGGCCGGCAGCCCGACATCGCGCGTGAACATGGCGTTGTCGACATCGCTTGCGCACGCCGCCCGCATGGCTTCGATCAGCGCGTGCTCTTGCTGCGCTCGACCGGCGCCGACAAAAGCGATCATCGCGTGCAGATCGTTGAACGCGTATTGGCCGGCAACATGGGCCGCGGCCCAGCGGTTGGCAATGGCGTCGAAGCGGTCGCCCACTGCGACACCGCGCAAGTGCAGTCGCCACAACATGGCGCTGGCGTCGATCAGGTCCAACATGAGCTCCGACCCCGTGCCGCCGATGGCTTCGTCGTACAGCCGCAGCACTTCGTCGTGGCGGTCCTGTTCGAGGTAGAACAGCGCCAGATGCCAGCTGTTGTGCGTAGCGAGGAAGCTGCCTTGCGCCCACGTGTTGCGCGTCGGCGCAAGCCACTCGATGCCAGCCCGGGTGGCGTTGCGCATCTCGTGCACGTGCGCTACCGCGTGCCAGGCCCAGCTGTCGCGCGGCTCAGCTTCGACGGCGCGCCGCCCCTGCGCCTCCGCGCCCTGGTAGTCGGCTGTTTCCTCGAGCCCGAACGCGTGCATGCCAAGCACCGCATGCCAACCCGGTACGCTGGCGTCCCAAGCCGGCAGCGCGCGTGCAATGCGATCGCGCAGCATGCGCGAATCCCCACGGAAAAAGTCGATCTGGTGCCCGACCTGCAACGCGAGCGTATCGCGCGGGAAGCGCACGCTCAGGTCTTCGAGGCGAAACCCCGCTTCCTGCCAACGGCCATTGGCGAGAGCCCGGGCGGCGTCGATATGCGCTCGCTCGCGCTCGTCGGCGTCAAGCCTTTCGGCCACGTCCAAACTGGCGTGAGCCGGCGCAATGCCGGATGGCTCGGTGCCGAGCAGATTGAGCCAGGCATTCAGCACATGCCCCATGGTCATCTCGGGGCTGGCAGCAATAGCGGCTTCTACGCTGGCGACCGGGTCGTCGACCATGCACAGCAGTTCTCGCGCCGCTTGTTCGTACATCTGCAGGCTCTTCGCATTCGCACCCGAGACGCGGTGACCGGTGCTGTCAATCATCTTCATTTCGTTTCTCCTTCAAGTCAGTTTCCGTTTCAGTTGCGGGCTGACACATCACGACCGGGAGCGATACGCTCCCAGACGAACAAGCCGGCGGACATGGCCAGTACGGCGAGCGTCACGGGGTCGAGAAAGATATCAATAGGATTGGGCATGGGAAACACCTCCAGGTGGTTGACACGGCTCACAGTTTCTTGTTCGATGGTCGTTCCCGCTAAAGGCATTCGTGCAACAAATCGGCCAAAACTGCCATGCCTACTCCCGCTCAGCCGGTGACTGTGGCGTTACTCGGCACTCCCGAGATCGGCGCCGCCACCTTGTATGGCTTCTACGACCTGTTGTCGGGTACGCGGCGCGACTGGCAATTGCTGCATGGCGGCATGCCGGGCGAATCACCATTTCGCCCGCTCGTCGTCAGCGCCGACGGCTTGCCCTTCAGTTCAGCCAACGGCATTTGCATCACACCCGATGCCTCGTTTGCCGACTGCCCGCGGCCGCAGGTCGTCTGCGTGACCGACTTGATGATCGCCCCCGACGCGCCGCTGCCGGCACGCTACAGCGACGCGGCAGCGTGGGTGCGCGGAGCCTGGGATGCGGGCGCAACGCTGGCCTGCGCTTGCTCTGGCGCACTGCTGCTCGCCGAAACCGAGCTGCTTGAGGAAAGCGATGCGACCTCGCACTGGGCCTACTGCGATCGCTTGGCACGTGAGCATCCGCGCACCCGCTGGCATGCCGATCGTGGTCTGGTGGTCACCGGCCCCGAAGGGCGCATCCTGATGGCTGGCAGCGGAATCGCGTGGCACATGCTGGTGCTGGCGCTGATCGCACGCTTTTCCTCGCCCGAGGACGCGATGCACGTTGCGCGCATCAACCTGCTTGACATGAATCAGACCAGTCCGATGGCGTATGCGTCGCTGACCCGCGGCGGCCGCGCGAGCGATGAGTTGATTTCGCGTTGCCAGCTGTGGGCTGCGTCCAATTACCGTGTGGAGGCACCGGTCATGCAGATGGTGGAACTGTCTGGCCTTCCCGAGCGCACGTTCAAGCGGCGTTTCCAACTGGCCACCGGAACGACCCCGCTCGAATACATCCACACGCTACGGATCGAGGAGGCCAAGCAGATGCTGGAGGCTAGCGATCTACCGATCGAAGCCATTGCTGAAGAGGTCGGCTACCAGGACACGAGCTTCTTTGGACGCCTGTTCAAGCGCAAGGTGATACTGACCCCGGCGCAATATCGCCGTCGCTTCGGCGCCTTGGGCGATCAGCTGCGGCGCGCGGCGCAGATGGCGTAGCGCCGCCGCCCTTCAGCAGCTCCACGCGGCGCAATGGGCGAAAGAGGAGAAATCATGAAAGGCAGGCCATCCGCTTCGGATGGGGACCACTTTAACGGTCATGACAATCGAAACACCCCAGATCATGAAAGTCATGACCGCCCCCCCTCTTCCCCCGGCCCTTCTCCCGCAAGGGGCGACGGGAGTTTCGTGAGTCGCATGCGCGACTTTCACATTAACGGTCATGACAGGTGGAGACACCCCAAGTCATGAAAGTCATGACCGTTTCCCTCTTCCCCCGGCCCTTCTCCCGCAAGGGGCGACGGGAGATTCGTGAGCCGCTTGCGCGACTTTCACATTAACGGAGGACTCTCGGCTGACCGCACCGAAAAGGCCTGCGTAACGCCTGCTCGTGCCCGGCTGAAAACGACGCTGCATACGTCTATCAAGCGCGCAGCGCGAAGGCCTCGAAATCGTCTACCGGCAGCGCTTGACTGAAGAAGTAGCCCTGGTAGGCGTCGCAGCCGGCACTCGCCAGAAAGTCCCGCTGCGCTTCGCTGTCCACGCCCTCGGCGATCACCTCCAGCTCCAGGCTGTGAGCCAGCGCCACGATGCCCCTGGCGATTGCCGCCTCGTTGCTGTCGTCAAGCACATCACGCACGAAGGACTGGTCGATCTTCACCTGATCGAGCGGCAAGCGCTTCAGATAGGACAGCGACGAATAGCCGGTACCGAAATCGTCGAGCGCAAAGCCCACACCGCGGGCTTTCAGCCGCGATACCTTCTCGATCAGATCATCGACATCATGCACTAACAAGCTCTCCGTCAGCTCCAGCGTCAAGTATTTCGGATTGGCGCCCGTCGCACCGAGGATCGCCAGAAGCTTGTCCGCGAAGGCCGCTTCGCGGAACTGCCGTGCACTGACGTTCACCGCCACCGCGAGCCGGTTCAGCGGCAGTTGATCGGCCCATTTGGCCAGCTGATTACAAACGTTTTCGAGAACCCAGTCCCCCAGCGCCAGAATGAGCCCGGTCTGTTCGGCAAGCGGAATGAACTCCGCGGGAGCGACCGTGCCGTGCACAGGGTGTCGCCAGCGCAACAGGGCTTCGCTTCCGATCAGCTTGCCGTCGCCGGCGAACTGCGGCTGATAGTGGAGCTCGAGCTGGCTCTCGCGGAGAGCGCCCCGCAGGCTCGCCTCGAGTTCGGCGCGCCTGAGCACCAGGATCTGCATCGTCGGGTCGAAGAAATGCAGTCTGTTGCGACCCGCTTCCTTGGCCTTGTACATTGCCATGTCGGCCTGTTTCAAGATGTTGTCGATCGATGTTTCGTGCCCGCGGAACAAGGTTGCGCCAACACTCGCCGTGCCGCGATGATCGACGGCGCCAAGCAGGTAGGGGCGAGCCAGGGCGGCGAGAACCTTCTCGCCGACGATTTCGGTCTGCGTCGCCGCCTCGTCGATGTTGGCGTTGAGGTTCTCCAGGAGGATCACGAACTCGTCGCCACCCAGTCGCGCCACGGTATCGCCCTCACGTATGCCCGCGACGAGACGCTGGGCGACGGTCTTGAGCAGCCGGTCGCCCTGGTCATGTCCCAGCGTATCGTTGAGCGTCTTGAAGTGGTCGAGGTCGATGAACAGCAGCGCACCGAAGGTCCTGTTGCGCTCGCTGACGGTCATCGCCTGTTTCATGTGATCGAGCAGAAGCGCGCGGTTCGGCACCCCGGTGACGATATCGAAGAAAGCCATCTCGGCGATCTTCCGGTCCGCTTTCTTTCGTTCGGTAATGTCGAAATGCGTGGCCACGTAATGGGTCACGGTGCCGGCGCCGTCGCGCACCGGAGAAATCGTCAGCCAGGTCGGATAGACCTCGCCGTTCTTGCGCCGGTCAAAAATTTCTCCCTGCCAGATGCCGGTACTGTGAATGGTCTTCCACATTGTGCGGAAGAAGTGCGCGTCGTGCAGGCCCGATGACAGCATGCCGGGAGTCTTGCCGATGACTTCCTCGGCAGCGTAGCCGGTGACCTCGGTGAACGCCCGGTTGACCCGCAGGATCAGGTGGTGGGCATTGGTGACCATCATGCTGTGTTGTGATTCGAAGGCGACTGCGGCAATGCGCAGATCGGCGTCGGCCCGCTTGCGCTCGGTGATGTCGCTGATGACGATGCGCAACACCGTCGCGCCATCGGCGTCCTGCGCCGTCGCGGTTTCCAGATGCGCCCAGAATGGCTGCCCGTCAAACTTCAGCATGCGCAGGTCGCAGCCTGGCGCCTGGCCTGTTGACAAGGCCTGTTTGTGGTGCAGGTAGAAGACATCCTGGTCGGCCTTGCGAATGAAGCGGCTGAAGCGCAGCTTGACCAGGGCGCCGCGGGCGACGCCGAGCAGGGTCGCCGCGGTGAGGTTGGCTTCCAGGATCAGCCCGGCCTGACTCACGCTGCAGTAAGCGACCGGGGCCAGGTCATAAATGTCGAAATAGCGCGCCCGCGCGGCTTCCAGCTCAAGCTGTGCCCGACGCAGTTCTTCGTTCTGCATCTCCAGTTCGATCTGATGCACGCGCAGCTCGAGCAGTGCTTCGCGGATCGCTTCGTGTGACAGGCTTTCGTCTTCTTCCAGTGCGCGATCGGTTTGCTGCCGGAGCGCCTCCTCGGCACGCTGGCGAATGGCTTGCTCGGCGCTCAGCGCGTCGTTGGCCATGGGTGGCATCGAGGGGTGATGGTGCTGACTTTTGTGCCCCATGGCATCATCCCGCGGAGCCGTCGACCGCCGCTTTGTTGGCCCGCTCGCTGGTCGCCACCGCGTACATCCGCCCGGCCTCGTCGACCAGCGCGGTGGCCGTCAGCCAGACATCGACCACCGTCCCTTCCCTGGTCAGCCTTTGGGTCATTTGTGGTGCGAGTACCTCGGCGCGGCTGAGACGATGGATCCTGGCCAAAGATAACTCGCGCAGCCGGGGCGGGATGCGGTCGCGCGTGTTCATCTCCAGCGCCTCGGCCTCACTCCAGCCATACATCTTCACCGCCGCCGGGTTCCAGGACAGGATGTGGCCTTCCAGGTCCTGGACGGTGATCGCGTCGGACGCGTCGTGGACCACGACGGCCAGGCGGCGAAGCTGCGCATTGGCCTGGGTGAGCGAGTCCTCCAGCCGTTTCATTTCGGTGATGTCGACAAAGGTGATCACCGCGCCGCCAATCACGTTGTCCAGGGTGCGATACGGTCGGATGCGCATCAGGTACCACAGGCCATCGACGGTCTGTACCTTGGCGTCATGGAGTATCAGGGTGTCGATGACCGTCTGCACGTCGGTCACCAGACGGTCGTAGCCGACAGGTTGGCGGCGAAGTGCGCCACCGGGCGGCCCATATCGTTCGGGATCAGGTTGATGATCGACGAGGCGGCCGGTGTGAAGCGCAGGATGCGCAGTTGCGCATCCACGAAGATCGTCGCGATGCCGGTGCCGGCAAGCAGGTTGTTCATGTCGTTGTTGGCCTGCGACAAATCGCCGACCTTGGTCTGCAGCTCGCTGTTGACCGTCGCCAGTTCCTCGTTGAGCGATTGAAGCTCTTCCTTGGAGGTTTCCAGTTCTTCGTTGGTCGATTGCAGCTCTTCGTTGACCGACTGCATTTCCTCGTTCGACGATCGGAGCTCCTCGTTGGCGGTCTCGAGTTCCTCCTGCATGCTCTGGAGGTATTCGTCCTTGGCCCGGAGTTCCTCTTCGATGGCCGCGATGCGGGCGTCGCTGTCCGCTTCGGCGCCGGCGCCTGCCGCGTCGGCGCGCCCGGCGCCGGCGCCGATCGGCAGGGCCGCCTGCGGCGGCGCTTCAGGATCGGCCGCGGCGGCGTCCGCGAAGAGAATCAGGTACAGGGGTGCCTGCGGTGTCGCGGCTGGGCCGGTGGTCAGCGGGTGAATGCTCAGGTTGACACGCGTAAAATCGCCGTTGGTCTTGACCTGCAGCCCCGGGGCCCGGACGGCGGCCTTGCTGCAACTCGCCTGATGCAGGCTCTTGCTCAGTTCGTGCTGCAGCCCCTGGCGGGCCATCTTGATCACGTTGTTGGCGCCAGACTCTCCGGGCTGCGGCTCGAGGTAAGCGCCGCAGCGGCCATGCAGGTAGAGGATGTCGCCCTGCGCGTTGACCAAGACGCAGGGCGGCACGACGTGCTGCAGGATCGCTTGTTCGGTGACCTCGCGCAGCGGCACTTTCATCGGGAAGGCGGGTCCGTGCAGCGCTCCGGTAGCGTGCCGGCCTGGACGGCAGAAACCAGCCCAGGCCCGGGCGTGCCGCGCCAGTAACCCCCTCCTTGCGCTGGTAAAGCTTCGCCTTGCTGTCCACCACGGCAAACAGATCGGTGAAACCGCCGATGCTTTCCGACGTGCCGAGGAACAGGACGCCGTCGGGATTCAGCGCGTAATGGAACAGGGGAATGACTTTCTGCTGCAACTCCTGGCCGAAATAGATCAGCAGATTGCGACAACTGATCAGGTCCAGCCGCGAGAACGGCGGATCCTGGCAAACGTCCTGCTCGGAAAAGATCAACAGGTCACGAACGCTCTTGTTGATCACGTAAGCACTGCCATCGGGCTCCCGGGTAAAGAAACGCGCCAGGCGCTCCGGCGACACGTCGCTGGCGATGCTCGCCGGATAACGGCCAGCGCGCGCGGTCGCCATCGCCCGCCCGTCGATGTCGGTCGCAAAAAGCTGCACCGCGTACCGGCGCTCGATCGCCTCCATCTGTTCGAGCAGCAGGATGGCGATCGAATAGGCCTCCTCGCCGGTAGAGCATCCCGGTGACCAGACGCGGACGACCTCGCCATCGGGCTTGTTGGCGAACAACTGCGGGATGATCCGTCCGGCAAGGACCTTGAAGGCCTCCGGATCGCGGAAGAAGCTGGTCACGCCGATCAGCAGGTCGGCAAACA
>QPGA01000041.1 GCA_003332265.1 Candidatus Accumulibacter meliphilus | reverse complement strand
CGCTTTCTCGAAGACCTGGTGGCCGGCGAGGTCGCTCGCCGCGATGAGGCGCTGATTGCCCGCCGCATCCAGGCCGCGCGCTTGCCCGGCATCAAGACGCTCGACGGCTTCGACTGGTCATGGCCGAAGAAGATCAATCGGGCGCAAATCCAGCATCTGTTCCGCCTCGACTTCGTGCCCCCGCATGGCAACGTGATTCTGCTCGGCGCGGTCGGCGTCGGCAAGACCCATCTCGCCATCGCTCTTGCTCATGCGGCCTGCCTGCAGGGCCTGACGACGCTGTTTACCTCCGCCGTCGACATCGTCAATGCGCTCGCCGCCGCCCAGGCCACCGGCGGGGTCAAACGCGAGATGGCCAGACTGCTCAAACCCGCCATCCTCTGCGTCGATGAATTGGGCTATCTGCCGATTGACAAGTTTGGCGCCGATGGCCTCTTCCAGGTGATCAGTCAGCGCTATGAGCGCGGTTCGACAATCATTACGTCGAATAAAGCGTACAAACAATGGCCGGAGATCTTCAACAACGACAGCACCCTCACCGCCGCCTTGCTCGACCGCCTGCTGCATCATGCCGAGACACTGGTCATCGAAGGACCGTCCTACCGCATGCGCGAGCAGCACGACGCCTGATTTAGAACCCGTTCTCTACCAGCCGGCTCCGATCGCCCTCACTCCGGGGGATCGGCCCTCCCTCTGCGTGCTCAAACCAAAGGTTCCACGCCCCGGAGCCCGCGTTCCTCACACCAGATTTATGTCGGCTCGTGGACGCCGCTTTCGCCCCGGCGCGGACAGCGACGAAACCCCGCAGCCGGGAGAACAGCAAGCAGGCGGCGGTGATTGCCCTGCTCAAACGGCCTGAGGGCGCGACGATTGCGCAGATTTGCGCATCCACTGGCTGGCAGAGTCACACCGTGCGCGGCACGTTCGCTGGCGCGTTCAAGAAGAAACTCGGGCTGACCATCACCTCGGAGAAACCCCAGGGTGGTGAGCGCATCTACCCCGTGGCCTGATCGGGAGAAACCACCATGTTAAAACTCATCACCATCCTGCAAAGCCTCAAGGCGCAGCCGCGCCAGCTTACCGACGAAGAAAACCTCTATCTCCATGAACTCAGTGACGAGTTGCGACGGGCGGGAAGCGATGCCGCGCGCTGACACATCCTCGAACGAGAAGGGCTCAGTCAGCTCGATGGGTTTGCGTTCAGCGACGATGTTCTCGCCAAGCTCATCGACGTGCGCCGTGCGGCGATGAACTGAAAAGCTTGGCTTCGGCGCCAGGCAGCGCGTTCATACGATCGTCATCAACCACCCCACCCGGAGCCCGCCATGACTACCAGCACCCCACCCTCTGCCGCCGACTTTCATCTCCAGCAACTGCGCCCGCTGTTGGGCGGCACCATCACGAACCTTGCCCGGACCCGCGTCGACGAGTACGGCGACGAATTCTTCGGTCTGGTCATTACCTTGCCCAACGGGCAGAAGCGAACCCTCATCTTCCTCGCCGACGACGAAGGCAACGGCCCGGGCAGTTTCCAACTCGACAGCCAGGGTTGAGGCCGTCTCGAACGAGACGTCGGGTCACGCGAATGATCGTCGTGGCGCTTGGCTTCTCAATCAAACAGCGCGTTCATCGGGGTGTCGCCACCAACCACGCCAGGGAGCCACACCATGAGCATCACCATCCGCATCGACCAGCAGCCCGAAACGGAGGTCAACTACTCCAATCGCAATGCCGCCATCGTGCTGGGCGCGCCGGGCATCGACACCTCCGACGGTTGCGGTGAGATCGACTTCGCCGAACTACCGCGCCTGCGTCAGCGGGCCATCCGGGCGTTGCATCAAGCCTGGGGAATTCAGACCGTCGCACCGACCGACGAGAGCGGTCCGACCCGCATCCTTGAGATCGACGGCCAGCCGACCATCCAGCGGGGCGTTCGCGTCATCGACCCGGGCATCGACCAGGAGGGTGTCGTCCGGCGCCTCAAGGAAGTCTTTCACCTGCTGGCGGTTGCCCACGAACTGCGGTCTGGCGTGACGTGGTGCTGAATCGGCGTCGCCAAGCAAGGACTCGCCGGCGACACGACGACGCCACACGGCGCGTCTGTGCAAGCCAAGGCGCCATGGGCCCGCGATGATTGAGAACGCGCTTGCCTTCTCAATCGAACAGCGCGTTCATACGGGTGTCGCAGCCAACTACCCCGAGGAGCATGCCATGACCGCCAAGACTACCCTCCAGACCAACGTGACCGATACCAATGGTCGCAGCCGCGGCGTGATGAGCATCCGGATCGAGTTCAGCAAGTTGGCGCCGAGCATCATCATCCACGACGGCAAGACTTTCTGTGCCACCGGCAAAGCGGGCGTCAACACGAAAACAGGCAGCGCGCTGGTCGAAGCAGCAAGCGACGACGACCGGGCGCGCATCTGGATTGCACGCGATGCAACGTCTATTTGGGAAGACTGAAAGCGTTGCCAAAATGATTGAGAAAGCACTTGGCTTGTGTTCGTGGTAGAGCAATCATGTCTATGTCATCAACGCAAACGGGAGAAACACCATGACCACCAACGAGACCCTCCGCAAGCACAGCAACTTCAACAGCGACGACTACGCCTACCTCGCCGCCAAAGGCTGGACCGACGCCGAGATCCTTGAGCGTTGGGACGACGAAGCCAAAAGCGGAAAAGGCCCCTGCTTCTGGACGGGGCCCGCGCGCAGCAAACTGACCGCCGTTACGGGCCGCAAGTAGACAGCCAAACACAACCAGGAGAGACGCCATGACCACCGCCAACACCATCGCCAACCCGATCCCCGCCACCGAGAACGAAGACTGGGGCTTTTACGGCGGCATGCAGGACAACGCCGAAGTCGCATGGCTTTTGGCCATGACCGCAATCTCCAACGCCACCGGCGAGCCGCTCGAATCGGTCAGGCTCTTCCTCGACAGCCGCCACGGACGACACTTTTCTGATGACGTCCGCAACCAGATGCTGGTCGGCAAGCACGTCGAGCAGGCGATTCACGCCGCCATCACCCAATGGATGGGGTGGACGATCAACCGCCGGACCAGCAAAGACTCCGGCATCCCGCGGGGCCTGCCCTACCTGGCCGGGTTCGTGATTCACTGCGCGATCACCGAGGAAGCACTCTCGGCCTGACCGAACACCGCGTCAAACTCAACGCCATCCGACTCCCGGGTGGCGTTCTTGCCGGTGTAGTCCTGCCAGCGGCGAACGATGGTATCGACGTACTTCGGGTCCAGTTCCATCAACCTCGCGGAGCGGCCCGCCTTCTCGGCGGCGATCACTGTCGTTCCAGAACCGCCGAAGCAATCGAGTACCAAATCGCCCGGGCGGCTCGAATTGCGGATCGCGCGTTCGACCAGTTCGACCGGCTTCATTGTGTTATGAGACATGCCGATGCGCGTTTCAAACGTAGGGCTGCCCTCCACCGACAAGTTCCACACCAACCCTGAGTAGTTTATTTTCTCGGTGCTGCTTACGCTTCGCAGAGCGAAGCTGTACGATTTTTTTGACGTGGCACGGTCGGCAGCCCCATCCATACGGCGCTCCTCCTGCGCTGATATACCAGTGCTCTGGGGAAACAGGTTTGAGCGATCCGCAAGCGCTGCAGGGCTTCCACCAAACACCATCTCGGAGTTCACAACCGGAGTGAATCCGCTTGTGCTCAAGGTGGGTGACAAGTTGCAGGTTTGAAATGTGATTATTTTGCTTATTGTGGTCGACGTGATGGACGCAAAACCCGTCTGGGATGACACCAAAGTCTCGTTCCCACACGACGTCGTGTTCCATGCGTAGCCGATCACCGTACCATTTTCTGATATAGCCTTTGCTGGTGAGCATATCTCGTCTCCCTCAATGATTTGACAAGCCTCGATCCAGGCCAAACTGCCATCACGCAAAACGAGAAATGGGTGGTTGCCGGTGGCATCAACTGCGCGCTCCACGCCTGAAACAGTCAGTCGGAAAACAGGTTTTTCGATAGCGTGGGACGACACCAGTTCGACGGAGTGGAACTTCCCGTCCGCCGCAAGGACGCTGTCACCGGCAACCAACGATTCGATAATTCGCCAACCGTTGTCCGTCAACACCTCTGTGCCAGAGCACAGGCAAGGGTGCAGATCGTTCTTCACCGGTTTCTTGATCTGCCACACGTCGCCCTGGTCACGGTCGCCGCACCAGTGGCGCTTGCCGCCCTCGGGCCAGCCGTAGAGCATCGGCTCGTACTGGCGCTGGTAGTCGGCGCGACCCAGCGTGAAGGTGTTCTTCGCCCAGATGATGAACGTCGACCAGTGGCCACCGGCGGCGCGGAATGCGGACTGCAGCACGTCGAGTTCGCTGGAGGACATGGCGATGTAGACCGCGCCATCGCAGCGCGCCAGCGCCGGTCTGAGGGCCCCCACCAGGAAGTCGTAGAACCCCTCGCCCAGGTTGTCGTTGATGATCGCGCGATTCTTGCCGCGCAACTTGTCCTTGGCGCTGTTGGCGTAGTTCACGTTGTACGGCGGATCTTGCCAGACCATCGACACACGATCGGTGCCGAGCAGTGCCAGGTAGCTGTCCTCTTGCGTGGCATCCCCGCACAGCAGCCGGTGCTTGCCGAGTACCCACACATCACCCAACCGCGACACCGGCGTTTCCGGAACGTCCGGCACGGCGTCGTCGTCGGTCTGGCCTTCGGTGCTGCTCTCCTCGCCGGCCATGATTTCCAGTAGCTGGTCGGCATCGAAGCCGGTCAGTGCCAGATCGAAGTCGTCGAGCTTCAGTTCATCGAGCTCGAGGCGCAGCAGATCGTCATCCCATTCGGCCCAGGTCGCCGAGCGGTTGGCCAGCAGGCGAAAGGCCTTGATCTGTGTCGGCGTCAGGTCGTCCGCGAGAATCACCGGCACGGTCGCGAGGCCGAGCTTACGGGCCGCCTTCAGGCGCAGATGGCCGTCAACGAGACGGCCATCGGACTGCGCGACACAGGGAATCCGAAAACCGAACTCCTGGATCGCGGCAGCCATCTGGTCGACGGCATGGTCGTTCTTGCGCGGGTTGCGCGCGTACTCGATCAGCCGATCGATCGGCCACTGCTCAACGGTCAGCATCGTCGCTCTCCAGTCGCTCGCCGGCGACCTCGGCAAAGGTCTGGCCGGTCGCTACGAGCGTTACCGGCACGGCGGGGAAGTTCTGCTGAAAACGCTTGATCGCCACATCCACGTACTCGGGAGCAATCTCAACGGACCGTGAAATGCGGCCAGTACGCTGTGCGGCGAGCATCGTTGTGCCTGAACCGCAGAAGGGTTCGAAGACAATGTCGCCTGCGTCCGAGTACGCCTCGAGGATGAACTCGGGCAGGGCGATCGGGAAGACCGCGGGATGGTCGATGCCCTCGCCGATCTTGCCCTTGTGGCGCATCACCCGGATCACCGAGTCGGGGATCCGGTTGTCCTGCGTGGGTTGGCCCGCTGCCGTCCAGCCGCCGACCTCGCCATTCTTACCGCGCATCGCAGTAGAGGAGCCGTCTGCGCGCAGGTGCGATTCCTGACCGGCGTGCTTGCAGGGCACGATCTTGTTCGGCTTGCGGCTCTGCCGGTTGAAGTGGAAGACGAACTCGAAGCTCGGGGCGAAACGTCCGGCCCAGTCGCCGGGCATCCCCGGTCCCTGATCCCAGACATACCACGCGAACCGCCGCCAGCCTTGCGTCCGCATCCACGCCACCCAGCCGTCCCAGTACGGGATCACTTCGTTGTCGCGGTGGATCAGGCCGAGGTTGACCAGCACTTGGCCATCGTCGCTCATCGGGAGATCTGCGAACACGCCGCGCATCAGGCCGTCCCAATCGGTGATGCCGCCGCTGGTGTAGTCGCGCTGGTTGCCGTAGGGCGGCGATGTGAAGCAGACCCGCGCCCGATCGCCGGCCATCAGCGGCGTGATCACGGCAGAGTCAGCGGCGTCACCGCAGATCAGCCGGTGAGGGCCCAGAGCCCACACGTCGCCGGGACGCGAGACCGGATTGGCCGGGATCTCGGGAACGTTATCGGCGGCATCGGGCGGGTTGCCGTCGACCGGCGGCTCTGCGTCGGTGTGCTCGTCGGCCAGCAAGGCCTCGATCTCATCGGCGTCGAAACCCGTCAACGAGAGATCGAAGTCGGTCAGCTTCAGCTCTTCGAGTTCCAGCGCCAGCATCGCGTCGTCCCAGCCGGCATCGAGCGCCATGCGGTTGTCCGCGATGAGATAGGCGCGCTTCTGGGTTGGCGTGAGGTGGGCCAGTTCGATGACCGGCACATCGTCCAGGTTCAGCTTGCGCGCCGCGGCGAGCCGGCCGTGACCGGCGACGATACCGTTGTCGCCATCGACCAGGATCGGGTTGGTCCACCCGTACTCGACGATGCTGGCGGCGATCTTGGCCACCTGCTCGGCGGTGTGGGTACGCGGATTCCGGGCGCAGGGAATCAGCGCCTCGACCTTGCGGTACTCGACGTTGAGCATGGTGTTCGGGAGTTCCAGGAGGGTGCGGCGCTGAAAGCAAAAACCCGCCACAGGGGCGGGTCGATAGTGTTGCTGGCGGAAAGAACTTCTCGGGCTTGAGGGCAGCGTCGCTGCTCTCGCACCTTTCCCAACCATAGCCGTGACTGTAGGTCAAAACGGTCCGAGATGCGACACCCCTTCCGGGCCTTGGAACTCGAATTTCTCCGCAGGCTTACGCGCCAGCACGCTGATGTACTCTGAAACTATCCGAACTCCTCACGAAGCCACGGCCCTCGGTTCGTTGAGCCGATCGGCAACGATCTGGATGGCGCGTTGCCAGTGTCGTTGCGCTGTCCTGGTGCAGCAAGCGGCACGTATCGAGATGTCCCGCCAGCCGTAGCGCCTGGCCCGCATCCAGACGATATGACGCTGCTCGACTTCCAGCCACTGCACCCAGCGCATCGTCTCCAGCATCCGGTCGATGGCATCAGGGCTGGGCGGCAACGGACGGTAGTCACGGTTTTCCTCGGGATAGGCTTCCCATGTGTCTCGGGCAAAGGTTGGCCAGACGTTGAAGTAGCCCTGCACCCGAACGCGCGGCAGTCGCCGGCCCGTTTCGGCCGCCTCGGTGAATCGTGCCGCGACGTCTTCGAGGGTCCAGTTAGCCATGACGCCGACCTCCTGTGCCGTACAGTCGTTCGCCCAACCGCCGGACGAACTCTCGCTCGACGAAGTTCAGCCGATCGTCGGCGTCGGAGACGACCAGGATGCGCTGCTCGCGCCAGCCGGTTTCCTTGACCGCTTCGAGATTCGTGACGTCTGGCTGCAACCGCCCCAGCGGGCAGCGATAGCGTTGCGGAGGGATCTTCATGACGCCACCTCCTGACTCACTGCCCACGCGAGCAGGGCGAGCGCATCGGCTTCGTTGTCGTCCTGCGGATCGAGTCCCCGTGCCTTGGCGGCGGCGATCATCGCCTCCTTGCCGGCGTTGCCCTTGCCCGTCGCGTGTTTCTTGATGGTGCCGACGGGCACTCCCTGGTAGGGAATCTGGTGGTGTTCACACCACGCCGTCAGATGCGCCAGAAATCCGCCGTAAGCGTGCGCCGCATCGACACCGGCGTGACGACGCACCTCTTCGAAGTACACCGCATCGATGCCGTCGACCGAGTGCTTGATCTCGGTGAGCCAGCGCTTGAAGCGCAGGTAGCGCATGCCGCCGCCCTCGAAGCGTCCAGGTCGGAACGACTCCGAACCGCTGACGATGGATCCATCCCGACTGCGCAACGCCCAACCGGTCTGCGTACCCAGATCCAGGGCTAACAGACAGGTAGTGTTCTCCGGGTCGGGTACCCGCCAGCATGGGGCAGACGCCTCCCTACGTAACGGCGAGGGAACCTCTGTTCCCTCTCCTACGTAGTAGGAGGGAGAGATTTCTCCATCTGGAAATGCCCCGCAAAGCCAGTAAACACGGGCATTTCCGGCAGATGGAAAGATCGCAGCGTTTCCATCTGCCGGCTTTTCCATCTGGGTGTCAAGTGCTTGATTTTCCGAGAAATCCAGATGGCAAACAATTTCCATCTGAGGCAGATGGAAAACTCCGGGGTCCAGATGGCAAGCTTTTTTCCATCTGCCGTAGCACTCTGCTGGGGGGGTATTCATGTCGTCTCCTCGTCCTGGTACAGCCATACATTCGGGTTCTCGACCGGCAGCAATGCGCCGGTCTGTGGGCACTTGTAGTGGGTGGGCGAGATCGAGTGCTCAAGGATGTCGATCTCGCCGCTGTCCGGATCGGGCGGGCCGTTGGACTGCCTAAGCCGCATGTCTTCCACGCAGAGATAGCCGTACTTGCTGCGACTGGTCATCGCCAGTCCGTAGCGAGACCCCTCCCGAAAGAACTTGATGTAGCCCTGCGTCGCGAGCACCGAAACCCGATCGCGTATCGTTCGCTCGCCGCCAAGTCCGGCCTGGCCCTCAAAGCTTTCGCCGAACTGCTGGGCGGTGTAGCAGCGGCCGGCCAAAGCCTCGTCGTAGAGGACCTGCAAGATGACGTCGTGCTTGCGCCGCCGCTCTGCATCCAGCTTGGCGCCGTACTCGTGCAAGACCAGCCGCTCGCCGGCCGTCACTTCCCGCCAGTCGCCTTGAATCTTGTCGACGTGCTTGTTCGGGATGGCCGGTCCATTGCGCAACTCGAACAGCAGCTGGCGAGGGGTCCGGTTTTCGTCCGGGCGAAACAGCAGCATCCCGGTCGAGTAGTAGCCGCGCAGGCTGCTTGCGCCGGCCAGCGCCTGGAACGGGTCTTCCTCGAATTGTCGTTTGCCGAGCTTTTTGGTGTGGTGCACCAGCACGATCCCGGCCTCCGGATTGACCGCATCCCGGAGGCGTTCGACCCGCTGCGACAGGAAGAACAGCATGGCGGCGTTGTCGTTCTCGCCGGCGCCAGATTCGCCACCGTCGAAAACGTTGCGGATCGGATCGATGGCGATGATGTCCGGCGTTTCCGGGCTGAAGGCCTGCGCGATTGCCGGGACCACTTGGGCCAGGCCCGCATCGTCCAGGAGCAACCGCAACTGCGGGGTGGCGACGAAATTCACCCGCGCCTCGAGAATTCGGTGTGACGGCAGCTTGATCGCCTTCACCCGTTCGCGCAGGTAGTGATACTGCACCTCGGCCTGCAGGTAGAAGACGCGCAGCGGCCTCGCGGGCTCCAGGCCCAGGAAGGTTGCGCCAGCGGCCATGTGGGTGAGCCACGACAGCAGAAAATCGCTCTTGCCGACCTTGGGTGCGCCGCCAAACACCAACATGCCCGCCGGTGTCAGCACGCGAGGGGCGATCAGGTCCGGTGGCAGCGGCGAATCGTCATCGAGTAGCGCCCCCAGGCTGAAGGTCGGGAGCATCGGCGCCGCTGCCTTCATCACCCGCCGCTCGCCCTCTGCGATGAAGGCGGCGACATCGAAGCCTTCATCTGACGCGTCGGCCGCGTCCCATTTTTCGGGTTTGTCCGTTGGCGGCACGAGGATCGCCGCCGACCGGCAGCCGGCAGCGACGCACGCTCTCGCCGCGGCTTCGGCGTAATCCCACCCTGGCGCATCGCGATCGGGCCAGATCAGCACCGCCTTGCCGGCAAGCGGCGTCCAGTCGGTCTTGTCCACCGGCGCCTTGGCGCCATTCATCGCCGTGGTGGCGACGATGCCGTGGCGAATCAAGGCATCGGCACACTTCTCACCTTCGACCAGCACGACAGCTTCGGCCTGCGCGATGGCCGGCAGGTTATAGAGCGGCCGCGGGTCTGGCGCGCGACACATCCTCGCGCGCACGTCCCAGGGACGGAACTCCTTTCGCCCAAGGGACGGGTCGTAGCGGTACACGCAGGCGATCAGTTCGCCAGTGACGCTCAGGTAGTCCCACCTGGCGGTGTGTGGTCCGAGTTCGTCGAGAGGCGCTTCATGTCTCGCCGGCGCCGGATGGATCAGAGCTCGACCCAGCAGACCGGCGGCGGCCTCCATCACCGCGGGGAAGGCGGTACGCGTATCCAGTCCGTAGTGGAGGGCGATGATCTCGAACACATCGCCGCCTTCGCCCGTCGCGCGATCGGTCCAAAGACCGCCCTTCTCGCCCGTGAGCACGATCTCCAGGCTGTCGCCCGGATTGCCGTCGATATCGCCGACTACGAAGGTCCTGCCACGTACCTTGCCCGCAGGAAACAGCGCCATCAGCACCGCCGGCAGGCGCGCCAGCAGTTCGGCACGCACGTCCTCCCGTTGCGCGGCCAGGTCTGCTCGGCCGACGGTGGGCGCGTCATTGAAGTCAAGCATCGGCGACCTCCAACGCAGTCACCGCGACGCCCGGTTTGGCTCTACGGGTTCGGGGCACGCTCACCCAGTGCGCCTCTTCGCTGGCGAGGTAGCCCCCCTTGCCGGCGATCTCGCGAACGAAGTCCGGATGCAGGCCGACGAGACCAGTCCATTCATCGAGATGACGGCCGGCAATGAAACGCCGAGCACTGGCCCGTAGGTAGGATTCGCGATCGAGGCAATCGACGATCGCCCGGCCGATAACCGCCACTACAAGATCGGCCTCGGGGCACTGCACTGAGGTATGCCGGCGCAGCACTTTCTCGATGACTCGCTGCCCCACCAATGGGCTCGGCGGCGACCAACGCTTCAGCGCCGCGCTCATCGCCCACCTCCGGAGCCGGCGCAGCGCTCCTGCCAATTGCAGAACCGGCACTCGAAGTGGCTCGGATCAACAAAGCCACGAGGCAGGAGTTCGCCGGCCTCGGTCGCTTGGATCACCCGCACCGCGCGGTCCGACATGCGCTGTGCCAATCCACCGTCGAACGGCAGGAGTTCGAACCACAGTTCCTGCGTGTCCTTGTTGATCGCGGTGAACAGCGCCGGGTGGTCGGAGATGCCCGGAATCGACGACGCCATGTACGCCTGATAGGTCGCCACCTGCGCCGCGTAGACGGGCTTGGTGACCGCCACGCCGGACTTCACACAGGCCTTCCAGTTCCGGTCGTTCATCGTCTTGCACTCCCAGAGCATCGGGAACGAGAGGCCGAGTTCGGCTGGACCGTCACTGAAGATGCCGTCGACGTGCCCCTGGATCCGCCCACCGGCGACGGAGAAACCGAACTGGCCGCCATCCTTGCGGCGGGTGTGCAGTTCAAAGCCGGCCAGCCGCAACCAGCGTATGGCCAGATCCTCAAGAACATGTCCGACCTCGAAGATGCGCAGGGTTCGCCCCGAGAAACCTCGTCCGGGGTCGACCGAAGCGCCGGCGTACTCGAACTGCAATGCGCGCTCGCAACTCACCCCGAGGCGTGACGCCCCGAGGTAACGGCGGGGCGTCTGCTGGGATCGCTCGGCGTCGAGCGCCTGATCGATCACCTGCGTGAACCGCTCGTGGAGCTTCGGTTGATGATTGAAGTCGAGCATCACCGCAGCCCTCCCGACGAGGCGGGCTGACTGCTCAGTTTCCCCTCGAAGTACGCACGTTCTTGAGCGGCAGCCCGTTCGTGCTCAAGAAGCATGTGCGCCTGGTAGGCATCGACCACGACCTCGACCAGGCGCAGGACTTCCGCCTTGCCGTAGCCGGCCAGAGGCCGATCCATGCCGATGGAAGCGACGTAGTCGCCCAGGGGCGCCAGTGCCGCGCGCATCGCGGCCAATTCCGTTTCGGTCGGGTCAATCATTTGCCCCTCCGTCTTGTCCAGCAGGCGCGCAAAGGCGTCCTGGCAGCGCATCGAACAGAACTGCCAGCGATCGGCGTAGCGACGGGGATCGCTGCGTTTGAGTCGAGGGTTGAAGAGACCAAAACCTCGAGCTTCTCGGGAACAGATCGCGCATTTCAAGCCGCCTCCCGCGCATCGCCGTGTGCCTCGTTGTCCAGCACCAGGCGCCGGATTGTGACCTTGTTGAACTGGAACGAGAGCAGTGCCGAGGCCTGGTAGCGGGATAGACCGAAGTCCTGGCGATACTGCGGCGGCAGGTACTGCAGTTGTTTCTCGGTCGGCGACTCGCGCAGCCAGCGTCGGCTCTTGTGCGCCGAGTCCTGCGATTCGTTCTCGTTGAGCCAGTCGTCGGCGTGCGCCAGACATACGGTGCGATCGCCCACCGCGAGCAGCCTGGCGCGCAGATCCTTGCCACCGCCGACGGCGAACCACCGGCCGTTGAGGAAGAAGACGCCACCCCAGGCGCTAAAGCCCGTGGCCATCAGCGCGTCGTCACACCCGAAGAGGTCGCACCAGGAAAAGTTGGAACGTTTCAGGAGGTCGATCTCGCTCATCACGAATTCGGCCAGCGGCACGGCATCGTGATTGCGTTCCCAGACGTAGCCGCACAGGGGACATTCCATACATGCCAGCGGCACCTCGGCGTCACAGTCGGGACACTCCTTTGTCGGCGCTTCGCCCTGGTGCAGTTGGCCATCGAGATCGACCTCCTGCTCCAGCGAACCGTGCATCAGCGAGGCCGTGCCGAAGTCGAGGACGATGCAATCGGTCTTGACTACGCCGGGATATTCCTCGGGATCCACGGTGCGCAGTCCGCGGCCGACCATCTGAATGAGCGTGGATTTGTAGGAGCTCAGGCGCAGCAGCACGACGCAACTCGTCGGGGTGTAGTCGTAGCCCTCGGTGAGCACCGCGACATTCACCACGACCTGGGCAGTACCCGTCTCATAGTCGGCGAGCCGTGCCTTCCTCTCGGCGTCCGACAACTCGCCGTGGACCAGGACCGCGGAAACACCGGCCGCGACGAAGGCATCGGTAACGCACTCGGCGTGCGCGACCGTCGAGCAGAACACGATCGTCTTGCGCTCCGGAGCCTTGGCCTTCCAGTGGCCGATCACCGCCTGGGTGATCGGCGCTGTGTTGAGGATGGCGGCGACCTCGTCCATGTCGAAGTCGATCGCCGTGCGACGCACCCTGCCGAGGGCCTCCTGGGCACCGACGTCGATGACGAAAGTGCGCGGTGGTACCAGGTGACCACTGGCGATCATCTCGCCCAGGGTGATCTGGTCGGCGACGTTGGAGAACACCTCGCGCAGGCCTTTGCCGTCGCCGCGGTTCGGGGTAGCCGTCAGGCCGCAGATGCCGGCCTTCGGGTTCCTGGCCAGCACCCGATCGATCACCGCGCGGTAGCTCGGCGACGAAGCGTGGTGGGCCTCGTCGATCACCAGGAGATCGAGCACGGGTATCTGTTCGAGGTGCGAACCCCGAGACAGCGTCTGCACCATCGCAAAGGTGGCGTTGCCCGCCCACGACTTCTCGTGGGCGTCGAATACCGAGGTGGTGAGTCCCGGATTGACGCGGGTGAACTTGGCGCGGTTCTGGCCGGTCAGTTCGGTGCGGTGGGCGAGGACGCAGGCCTTGGCATCGGGTTCGGCGAGCAGGCTGCCGGCGACCGCCGATAACATGATCGTCTTGCCCGATCCGGTAGGTGCCACTGCGAGTGTATTGCCATGCTGGTCCAGCGCCGCGAGGGTGCGTTCGACGAGCAGGGTTTGACGGGGACGAAGCATCATGATCGTTGGCCTCCGTCACTCGGCCCAACTGGGGCGGCCCGTGACCGGGGCCCGTCCGCTGGCCTGGGCATAGGCGTTGGGGTTGCTGGCCGGCGGGGATGACGGACTGGCGGCTCCCATCAACAGGGCATAGTCCTTGTGATCAGGCGTCACGGCCGACTTGATGACGCTCTTGTCCTGACCGTTCTGATCTTTCTCCCAGTCCACCTTCCCCAGGAACTCGAGGCCATCGAGGTCGGCGAAGCCGGCGATGCGCCGGGCGTTCTGTGCCGCGGGGCTGTTGTCGCCCGGATGGATGCCGCGGGCCGAGTTGAGGACTGCCTTGATGAAGGTCCGGCCCATGTTCGCCCACTCGGGGCCTTTCGGGCTGAGCAGGCCGATCAGCGACCACATCTTGCGACGGGCGAACTCGCCCTCCGTGACGACGAATTCGCAGTTGAGATACACCGAGCCGGTCTTGTCGTTGCGCGTGGCGTAGCCGCCGGTCCAGCCCTGTGCGGGATCATCGAAGCCGCCCGGGCGGACGGTCATGCGCACGCGAACGAGGGTACCCTTCGGAATCGGGTCGAAGCTGGCTTGCTCGGAAGCCGAGTTGAAATCGAAATAGCTCATGATCAGGACTCCTGAGTCGGAAGTGAGAGGGGTGCGATGGGGCGAGCGAAGTCGAGGCGCTCGGTTGCGGGCTTCGCCGGGCCGGCGATCTTGGCCATCAGGCGGCCGAGATGAGGCTCCTCGATGGCATCGAGTCGTCCGGATCGGTCCTTGGCCGGGTAGCCCCAGGCGTTCAGCGTGTGGCAGACGAGCGCGCGGTAGCTGGTGCCGTCGTCGGCCTTCAGTTCAGCGAGAGTGATGACTTCGTCGACGATGCCGGGCAGTTCGAGGCCGGTCTTGGAACCGTCGATCTGCAGCGAGAAGACGCGGCGATTGAAGTCGTCGAGCTTCTCGTCGAGGATGCCGACGAACCAGACGTTCTTACCGCGCGTGTGCTGAAGGTGGGTGAGCCAGGCGATCATCTCCTGGCCCATCAGGCCATAGGCGCCGCGGCTGTCGGGCTTGCCGGTCTTCTCGGAGTAGGCTTGCGGCTGTCCTTTGCACCATTGCAGGCAGAGCCGCCCAGCAACGGTGATCGAGTCGACGAACACGGTGTCGTACTTGTCGAGCACTGCGGGATCGCCGAAGCGCGCACAGACCGCGTCGAAGTGCGCCTGGCTGTACGGCTGCTCCTCGCGCAAGGCCGGGTTCGGCCCGCCGATGTACACCGCGAAGTCGCGGCACTCCTGCCAGGTGCGCGGGCGGATGGTGTCTCCGGCCCAGCCCTCGACCGCCAGGTCGCCGGCCTCGAGGTCGAAGAACAGCGTCGCCGCCGGTTTGAGGGTCCACAGTTGCGACGTCTTGCCGATGCCGCTCTTGCCGACGAGGACGCCTTTGACCCCGCGCTTTTCTGCGAGGCGCTGATCGGCGCTGATGATGGGGAGGCTCATTCGGTTGCTCCTTTGAGCAGGGCGAGACGGAATCCCGGCTTGCCGGTTCTGAGGGTGCGTGCCGGGGCGAAGGCGCTCTTGAGCGACTCCGGCCACGCGTTGAATTTGGTTTCGGAGACGCGGTAGGTGACCTCGACGTATTGGGACGGGTCGTCACCACTGGCGGCGATACGGCGGGTGATGTCGGCCAGTTGCTTCTGGTCCCACTCGACTTTCTTCGGTAGGTCTGCGGTGATGCGCACCTGGTCGTCGTCGAAGTGCACGACGCCGCTGTCCTTGCTGGCGGCGAGGCGCAGCTGCCGGGCGCGGTGGACGTACTTCAACTCCACGGCCCGGTCGACGTGCTCGACGATGGTCTTGGCGGCTGCGAGCAGATCGGCGGCGTCGCTCTTGATCTGAAACAGCGCCTGGCTGGGCTGCTCGGCGAGTTGGCTGGCTGGGGTCGCCAGGAGGTGTTGGAGGGAGCCGGAACTCATGCGGCACCTCCAGCGGTGACACGCTCGCTGGTGCTACGGTGCAGACTGGCGGTTTCGAACGCTTCGACGTCCTCGACGCGGTACAGCACGCGCCCTTGAAGTTTCAGATAGACGGGGCCGATGCCCGCGGTTCGCCAGCGTTCGAGGGTGGCCTCGCTGACGTCCCATCGGTCCGCCAGTTGGCCTTGGTTGAGGTGTTTGACAGGCACGTTTTTCTCCTTTCTGGTGATTGCGAAAACGTTCCGTCATTTTTTGGGTCGAGGTGTACGGGCATCTAGCGTCGCCATGTACGGGCTGGTGTACGGGCGCGGCTGGATGGGGAAATTCGTGTCCCAGAAAGCAAAAAACCGCCCGAAGGCGGTTGTCCGTACTGCTTGTGGCGGGGTCAATCCAGTCGAAATCCGTACCGCCCCTTTTCAGGGTTGGCGATGTAGTCCTTCCATTCGCCATTGGCGCTGAACAGGCTCTGCATCCGCGTGCTCTTGCCGGTTTCCTTGTCCGGGTAGGCAGCAGCGAGAATCTCTCCGGCGTTCACCAGCCATCGGTCGTTGCACGCCTGCTGGTAAAGGTACTTGACCGCGGCAGCCTGGCGCTGGCCCTTGATGTGCCAGGGTCTGGTCTTGCTGCGGATCGTGAGCATGTTCGTGTACTCGTTGAAGTGCACCGGCAGCACGGGACGAAGCGTGCCGTCGGCCGGACTGGTCAGAATGCGATGAAGGAGGTCGACGTCCATGCGTGGTTCCGGGACGTAGTCGACGATCACGTCGTGCAGGGAAGCAAAACGGTAGCTTCGCGGCGGCCGCACGAAGTCCGGCGGCACCATGCCGGAGGACACGATGAGGCCCTGATCCGGCAGTGCCTGCTCGTGAAAATGGCGGAACAGCTCATCGATGCAGGACGCAAGGCTGCGCACAAACCAGACGTCGGTAAGGGCCGGTCCGATTCGGGCCTTGCCAACCTTCCAGAGATGGCCGTCCAGTAACGGCGACTCGATGCCCCGGCGAAGGGCTTGCGGCACGTCGAGCAGGTCGGCGATGACATGGAGGAGCATCGGCACGTGAACGGCGTAGACCGCCACCTCTGTCGCCGCGACGGATTTCCTGCGAAGCGTCTCCGGACACCGATAGCGGTAGCGCGTCGGATCTCTGTCCTCATGCAGTTCGACCGGCTCTCGCTCGTCACCGCAGGGCGCCGGATAGCACCCGGCGTAACCGACGCACTCCGTCCAGTCTGCTAGTTCCCGGGCGGACAGGGACGTGTTGTGGAAGACGTCCCATCCGGGCACGCCGCGCAGGCGTTGGCCTGCCGTATCGCTGATCGACTGGCTGGATCGCTCGAAGAGGTCGAGCAACTCAAGCAGCGACCGCGTCGACAGGGGCATTGGTAACATCGCCGATCTCCTTCACCAGATGCCACTTGGCGAGCAGGCGGTCGCACAATGCCCGGTCCTTCTCACGCTTGGTCTTGATGTTGCACTTGTTGTCCTCGCGCAAGATGATGGTGATCGTCCGTGCGCGTTCGTTGCCGACTTTTTTCAGGCGGATGGAGAGCTTGGCGTAGTGCAGGTGGTGATGGCGAAAGTCGAACGTGGGGCTGATCAGATCCCGCGCAGCGGCATGAATGTCGTCGGCATCCGTCGACCAGATCTTCACCAGCAGCGAGCGGTGCTTCAACGCGGCGTATCCGAGTTCGACCACCTTGACGAATGCCACGTTCTCCCCGGCCAGGTCGAAGTTTCGCGGCGCGGCGAGACTCTGATAGTCGTACTGCTTCAGCGGAATCTTCTCGCCGGAGATCGGTGATTGCAGCAAGGCATCTGCCACGATCCGGGCCAGCGTCTCGCGGCCATCGTTGTCCTTGGACAGCACTTCCAGATGACCCTGGGCAGGTTCGTAGGTGATGTGCGAAGAGATAGCCCTGATCACCTCTTGAGCGACGAGTTCGCTGTCATGGACGCAGTCGATGATCTCCGGCGGGCGGTTGTGGTGAATGCTGACCTGATACAGGGCGACGCCCTCGCCCGTCTGCGTGTCGGGACGCAGTCGCTTGAAAATCTGGACGGCCACCGCATCGACCGCGCAGCCCAGATGTTCGGCGACGGTCTGATGAAAAGCGACCCTCGAGGCCTCATCGTCCTTGATCGAGAGGCTCTTGGGGGCCATGAAACCGGAGTAGCACGACCGGCTTTGGCGGAAGACGTCGGCCTGGCGGGCATCCAGTGCCTCCTTGAAGACCTCGGGGTCATGGACGTATAGCCACAGAGCGCGCTCGTACTGGTTGCAGATCGCGGCGAAGGCCTCGCGATTTGCGTCGTCGAAGATGTCGTGGCGGAAACCCTCTATGACATCCTGCCCGGCGCCGTCCGACAGCACTACGATTCGTTCAGCCACCTCCTCGATCTGCTGCCGCACCGTTACCGTAAGAGCCGAGAGGCCCTCGTCCATCGCTGCGCGCTGTTCCCGCTTTGTCTGCTTGGCGTGCAAGTCCGGCATCGCCAGATCGAATTCGCTGGCCATGAATTCACTGAAGACCGCCGGCGGCAGGTGGCCGAGCAGTTTGGACAGGTTTTCTGCATCGTTCATCGAAATCTCCTATGGAGGACACGTTCAGTCGCTCAAATTGGTAATGGCGGGCTTCGGTTACCGACTTAGGCGGCGCCTAAGTCGGTAACCATTGAAAACCGCCCTGCCCAGTCGTTGGTGGTCGGTTTCTTTTCGGCAAACAGATCTCTCCCTGGCTTTCACCAGATTGTTTCCAGAGTATATCTGGAATTATTATTGTAAGTCTGGAAAGTATCTGGTAAAGTTCGCCCATGAATGATGACCTGACTTCAGCCTTGCAAGAAGCCGCGCGTTTGGCCACGGAGACCTCCGAGGCGTTGAAGCGTGGCGATATGGAGGTAGCAGCCCGCCTTCAGCGCGAGGCCGAAATGGCGTGGCAACAGGCACGGCGGCTTGGGCAGCGGCGTGCGAAGAGGCCGGCACTTAGCAAAGTGCCGAGCGTGCGCGAACGCGCTATCAGCGCTGTCATGGAACTGAATGTGCCCAGCTCCCCGAAGCTTATCGCCGCCTACAGCGAAGCCCGCGGAGGCGAACCTTTCGACCTGCGGGGCATTGCATCCATTCGTCGAGATGAGTTCCGCTCTTGGACCTCAGGAACTAGGCGTGAAACCTACTTGGTGCCCGCGCTTGAGGGACCTTGGCTGGTTGCTGGACGAGGGCGTTTTGCGTTGTCCCATTGGCCTCTTTGGCAGCGAATCGTCGGGCCTTTGAGCCCACGGGCCGATCACCTGAAGGTATGTCTTTACCTGGTCGATCAAGCGGAATCCGCGTGTCGCGAGACAGGGGCAGCGGTCCGCATGGGCAAATTGCTCGCCGAATACGCGCGCACCGTCCCCGGCGCCCTCGATAACGCGTGGGACTTTGGGTCTGGGGTAAACACGGTGCGGGTTCGTCAAGCAGTGATTGGTGAACTCCAACTGATCCAGGCGGAAGACGAAGACTGGCGAAAACGCGAAGCTGAGCGTGCGACGCGCAGCCTTGATGACGAACAGCAGATCTGGGGCGGGGCGATACCGCATGTTATTGCTTGAACTAAGGAACGGTGACGGGCAATCATGACTACACAAGACGAACTCGCCAAGGTGCGTGGCAAGGCACCGGAGAAGCGGCCGACAGTCCGCGCACTTGCAACTGCGACGGCACACAACGATTGCACCTTCGCTAGGCTGGCATTGGCCACCCGTACGAACCTAGACCAGTTGTGCGATGACACGTACTTCGCCGTCGACTTCGGTCAGGATCCCCAGGCGTTCCAGCGAGGCGAGATGTTCGAGCGGCGCGTCAAGGACAAAGACTACGCCGTGTTAATACAGTTGCTGCGCGAGAAGGCCGGCTTTGCTCTGACCGACGTCCGCATCCGGGACTTGCGCAGCGGCGCGATACCCAATGAAATCGGCCTTAAACACCGCGCCGCCGAAACCCGACAGCTGCTGAAGATGATCGCGCACAAGGCCATTAACGCCCCAAACATCATTGACGGAGCAGTCCTGACCTGCACGATCGCCGGCAGGACGGCATACTTCGAGGCTGACGGTCTTGCCGCCGCTTCCGATGGCAAGCTCCATGTGGCCGAGGTGAAGTCATTCCCGATAACCGACGGCCGTTGCGACAACGACAAGCTGGGCACCGCGTGCGAACAGGCCGCTTGGTACGTGTTGCTCTGCCGACGTGCGCTCATCGAACTCAAGCTGTCGCCAGACGCTGTGTCCGACGAGGGCTTCATTATTTTGCCGATGGGCGTCGGCCTGACTCCAACGCTGCTGATCCAGAACCTGGCGGCCCGGGTTCGGCGCGCCGATAGGCTGCTCGCATCGACGCCGACCGGCGACGACATGCTGATGGTTGCGAGCGGTCTGCAGTTTCCAGCCAGCAATGTCGATCCACAGGCGCGTCTCGACACGCTGGAGCAGATGATGGACAAAGTCGGCACTAACTATCGCCCCGATTGCCTACAGGACTGTGGCATGGGCCGCCTGTGCCGAGGTCGAGCGCAAACGACCGGCCTGGCAACGTTGTGCGGAAGCTCGGTCGTGCGTTTGCTTCCCGGTGTCAGGACCCTGCCTCGAGCGGCCGAACTGGCCGACGGCGCAAGTCCGGCTCCGACCGAGGTTCACGCGGCTGCTGCGCTTGTACGGGCCAACTCCGTCTTCAACCGTGTATTGATTGAGGGTGCACTGTGAGCTTCCAGGCTTTGTTGGCCGCGCGCGCACACACGGATGGGCGTGCGTTGCCCACCGCCATTCGAAGGCACCGAGCACTTTCCGACGATCCGCTGTGCATCGTCGCCTGGCAGCTCGGTGCGGAGGCCTACAGCGTGGGCGCCATCGCGATCGGGAGAAAATCGTCTGGGTTCAAGCTTTTTGTACCCGGCTATCCGCTGAACCGCGACCTGCTCTTCGCTGCGCTCGTTGGGTTTGCCAAGGAGTTTTGTCCCGCATTCGAGGACTTTGCCGGTGGCCCCTGCGAAGACATTCTCCACCATGGAGCAGAACTCGCGGTGCCTCTGGAATTACCGCAAATAGTTGTACCAAACGCCCAGACCATCGGCCTCCTTGGCCGGTTGGGTCGGCGCCTTGCGTACCTGCCTACGACTGGTCCGCACCCCGCCGATCCACTGCTGCCGTGTCTCGGTCGCCATCTGATGTGGATTGCTGACCACGCGCAGATGCCGGGCCAACAGCTGATTGTGTCTGCTACCGATCTGCTCACGACGCATTACGCAAGCGCAATGAGCGCGATCGAGATGCAATCGCTGCCGGCGATGGACGCCTGGATTGACCCTCCCGCCGGTATGCATGGGTTCAACGCCGCCGAACTCGCCGAGATCCATGCCGTGGGCCCGGTCCCTAGCCCCAGGGATGGGGAGTTGGTTCACTCACTGATGCATACGTTCAACGACCAACGCGCCGGAAGCACGGATCCGGGTGTGGTTGATAAACTCGTTTGGCCATTGCGGGCGCACTATCGTAGCATGGTCGATCAGACGTGGAATCTGATGTGGAAGGTAGTTGCCCGCGAAAAGCCAAAGCCCGAAGCGGCGTCCGTCGTGCGACGCGTGCGAGAGGATCGCATCGCTTTCGCCGCGCACCTCCAGTGGATGGCAGGTCCCGCTGAGGGCCGCCGTAAGACTCGGATGACCGCTCGCGGCGCTGCGATGCGCCTCCATGACCTTGAGCAGGCGCACGCGCGTCTCCTGGCCGAAGAGGCTATCGATGATCCATTGCGAATGGCGCCCCATCTGCTTGCCGGGAAGGCCCTTGCAGGTGTTGTCATCGATTGTGACAAGACGCATCGCGAGTTGATCAATAGCCGCAAATGTCTGCGGCCTCGCGTCATCGTGCGCACACAGGAACCGTGCTTGATGCTTCCGGGGGCCAAGGTTTGGTGGACTCAGATGCCGGACGGCAGGGAGTGGTTGCTGGGTAGCGTGATCGCCGCAAGCGGCGGGTCCGACGTAACGCTAATCCTGCAGACGAACCGCGTCTCAGACGTGTGTCTTCCGATCGTGGGCAGTCGGGCATGCTTTTCCCAGTTCAACACGCGCCCCGGCTACGAATTATTCTTACCTCAACAGGCGCCTTGGACTCACCTTGCGGCAGCGCCACCCTTTCCAGTCGACCTCGACTACAGCGAATTGGGAGAACAGGCGGCATGACGATGTTCAATCAGGCGGTTATCGATGCGGCCGATCAGATCGCCCAAGTGGCCCAGAACGACTTTTTCAGTATCACGGGCCAGGGTGCGGTGACACTGTCCGCTGTCGCAGGCGCTGGCAAGAGCTACTTCGTGACCGATACTGTCAAGAAGTGCCGGCCCCGCGGCATTCGCGTGGCCGTGGCTGCCCCCACCAACGAGCAGGTCTTCAGTCTGGTTTCTTCCATCGCCGTCAGCGACCCCGCGGAACTCGTTGCGTATGTTCCGGCACAGGGCGTTGAACTTCCGTCGTGGGCCCGGCGTCCGAACATCGTCTCGTTTACGCCGGCACATCTGGCATCGGCCCAGCCGGTGGTCGTTGGTACAATTCACAAGCTCGCGTCAGCAGTTAATCCTCGAAACAAGTCGACGCAGGCTCTCGGGCAATTCGACGCGCTAATCACCGACGAGAGCTACCAGGCGAATTCTGCTAGCTACTACGCCCTCGCCGGTATAGCGCCGCGGCACTTGTGTGTGGGGGATAGCGGTCAAATCCAGCCATTCACCACTGTTGAGGTCGGGCGACAATGGAAGGGACTTGCGGAGGACCCACTGCAGACGGCCGTGGACGTGCTTCTTTCGAATCATCCGACTACGCCAAGGCACCGCTTCCCAATCACACGACGGCTCGATGAGCGTGGTGCGTCTATTGCAAGACACTTCTATTCTGCCGATCACAAGTTCGGCGCTGCCGTAGCCGATGGCGTAAGAGTTATGAACCTCGGCCCGGCCACCGCCGCTGGACCTCTTGACAAGGCGCTCGACAAGAGCCTGGTTTTGGCTGCGCACACAGGATGGGCTTACCTAGAGCAGCCTGCGCTACAGACCTTGGTGGCCGACCCGGAAACAGCCCAGTTGATCGTCGATCTAATCGCACGGCTGCTGCACAGAACCTGCAATCTCGTGTGCGAACATCATTCCAAGGGCGCGCCGCTAATCGCCGAGCGCATCGCCGTGTCCGTATCCCACAATGATCAGAAGGCGATGGTCCGCGTGTTGCTTGATCACTGCGGCCTGACCAGAGTGGTTGTAAACACGGCCAACAAGCTACAAGGGCTCGAGTTCGACTTTGTCGTTTGCTGGCACCCCTTGGCATCGCTGGACGAGGCTGACGAGTTCCACCTTGAGGCCGGCCGCTTGTGCGTGATGTGTACCCGTCATCGCCACGCCTGCGTCGTCGTGGGCCGGCGTGGCGACAGGGAGTTGGTCGAGGGGCTGCCGCCGTCGACTCCGGCTTATCCAGGCGCGGGCACTAACGCTGATGACGTGTTGCGAGGATGGGAAGTGCACCGGGCGGTCTTCTCTACACTTACGAATTACCTAGTGCAGGTGCCGTAGTAAAACCAATGAAACAATCAGAATCCGGATTGCACACAATGTCCAATCCAGAACCACCATCCGTTGATCACCAATCGTGCCAGTTTCATTCGCTGAAGTGATCAAGACTGCCGCTCATTCTCGCCATCGTTGTGCTTAACTTTGCTGGCGTTAGGTTTGCGACGCAATCATTCTTCATGCCTAAATGTACAAGTGATTCGAGACGGCCACCAGATTGGCTGGACGCGATGGATCGCCACATGCGCGAAGTTCACACCGGCGGCAGCGATGGCTGAAACCGCCTTGCGAAGGTCGGCGAAAGAGAGATCTAAAAGGCTATCGAGAGCCCTGTTGAGCATGACCATGCGCCGTTCGCGCCAGACGGACAGCGTCCCGCACTAATCGAGAATCAAATGCCAGCTGATCCCGGTTTACGCACCAACCCGCAGCAGCCCGCTCGCCTCCAAAATTCCCTTATGGCATTTTTTATCCCGCGATCAGACAATTGCGGTTCGAGCGAATTGGACGAAGGGCGAGATAGCCAGTGCATGAAATTACCCACCTCTCCCCGGAGCACATGACAGCGGCGCAGCGTCGGTGCGAGATCGCCTCGTTGCTCGCCAATGGGCTGATCCGCCTGCGCAGCGCCGATGGCCCCGTGGCCCGAGAGAACGGGTTTGAGCTTGCCTTCTCCGGCCACCAGCGCGTTCATTCACACCCCGTCCACAAGGAATAATACGGAGTCATGATGAACACGTCACCTCGCATTCCCGCCACGCCGCCGTCGGTTCTGGCGCAGATCGCCCGCTTGCCCGCACTACCGATGCCAGAGATCAAGGCGCTTTGGCAGAAGCTGTTCGGCGCCGACACGCCCAACTACAATCGGCCCTTCCTGGAACGGCGCATCGCCTACCGGCTGCAGGAAGTCGAGTTTCGCAAGGTTGACGCCAGCCTGCTGGAGCGAAACCAGCGCCGGATCGCCGCCCTCCTGGAAACGGGCAAGGTAGGGAAGCGCGACCGCGATACCCGACCGGCAGTGGGCACCGTGCTGACGCGTGAATACCGCGACGTTGAATACTGTGTGGTCGCCACCGCCGACGGGCAGTACGAGTTCAACGGCCGGATGTACCCGAGCCTCTCGATGATCGCGCGCGAGATCACCGGAACACGATGGTCGGGACCGCTCTTCTTCGGACTCAAAGGCCCGGCCAAGCCGGAAGTGTCCACCAGGAAAGGACTACGGCGATGAGCGAAGCCCTTAAGCGGCGCGTGCGCTGCGCCGTCTACACACGCAAGTCCACCGACGAAGGGATGGACCAGGAGTACAACTCCATCGATGCACAGCGCGACGCCGGTCACGCCTACATCGCCAGCCAGCGCGCCGAGGGCTGGATTGCGGTGGCAGACGACTACGACGACCCCGCTTTCTCGGGTGGGAACATGGAGCGTCCAGCTCTCCGGCGCATGATCGCCGATATTGAGGCGGGCAAGATCGACGTGGTCGTGATCTACAAGATCGATCGCCTGACCCGCAGCCTGGCGGACTTCTCCAAGATGGTGGAAGTCTTCGAACGCTACGGTGTTTCCTTCGTCTCGGTGACCCAGCAGTTCAACACCACGACCTCGATGGGCCGGTTGATGCTCAACATCCTCCTGTCCTTCGCGCAATTCGAGCGCGAGGTCNATCGATCGCCTGACCCGCAGCCTGGCGGACTTCTCCAAGATGGTGGAAGTCTTCGAACGCTACGGTGTTTCCTTCGTCTCGGTGACCCAGCAGTTCAACACCACGACCTCGATGGGTCGCCTGATGCTCAACATCCTGCTGTCGTTCGCGCAGTTCGAGCGTGAGGTCACCGGCGAGCGGATCCGCGACAAGATCGCCGCCAGCAAGCGCAAGGGCATGTGGATGGGGGGCGTGCCGCCGCTGGGCTACAACGTCGAGAACCGGCGACTGGTCCCCAACGAACGCGAGGCGAAACTCATCCGGCACATCTTTCAGCGCTTCGTCGAACTCGGCTCCAGCACCTCGCTGTTCAACGAACTGAAGCTCGACGGCGTCACCTCGAAGGCCTGGACCACCCTGGACGGCAAGGTCCGTGAGGGGAAGCCGATCGACAAGGGGATGATCTACAAGTTGCTGCACAGCCGCACCTACCTCGGCGAACTGCGGCACAAGGGTGAGTGGTTTCCGGCGGTGCATCCGCCGATCATCGAACGCGAAGTGTGGGACAGCGTGCACGCCATCCTCGCCACCAATTGCCGGGTGCGCGGCAACGCCACGCGGGCGGTCGTTCCCTTCCTGCTCAAGGGCATCGTCTTCGGCCATGACGGGCGGGCCCTGTCGCCCTGGCACACGACGAAGAAGAGTAACGGCCGCCGCTACCGGTATTACATCCCGATGCGCGATACCAAGGAGCAAGCGAGGGCCTCTGGCTTGCCACGTTTGCCGGCGGCAGAACTGGAATCGGCAGTACTCGAACAGCTTCGAGGAATCCTGCGCGCGCCTGATTTGCTCGGCGATGTGCTGCGGCAAGCGACCAAGCTGGATCCGACCCTGGACGAGGCCACGGTCACCGTGGCCATGACGCGTTTGGATGTGATCTGGGACCAGTTGTTCCCAGCGGAGCAGGCGCGCATCGTCAGACTCCTGGTCGAGAAGGTGATCGTTTCACCTACTGATCTGGAAGTGCGCCTGCGCCCCAATGGCGTCGAACACCTGGTGCTGGACTTGCGCCCGGAGCCGGCCGAACGGCGGCAGGAGGCGCTGGCATGAACGGGATCCGTATCTGCAGGACCGGGGCGTCAGATGTCATCGCCGCCAGCGACGGCAGGTTGACCCTGTCGGTGCCGATACAAATCAAGCACCGCAGCGGGCGGAAACTGGTTACCTTGCCGAACGGTGAAGCCGCCCAGCCCAGGCCCTGGGATGTCGCCGCCACGCCGATGCAACTGGCACTGGCACGCGGCCATCACTGGTTGGCAATGCTCGAATCGGGCGAAGCCAAGTCCATCACCGAGCTCGCCGCCCGGGAGAAGATCGACAACAGCTACATGTGCCGAATGCTCAACCTGACCACGCTGGCGCCCGATATCATCGCGGCCATCCTGGATGAGTCCTTGCCGCATCAGGTTGGCGTGCATGATCTGGCGATCAGTCCGCCGGTGTTGTGGGAGGAGCAGCGCAAGCGAATTGGTGTGGTTGGCGAGAACTTGCAGGCGGAGTGATCGGCGGCGGCCTCCGAGCATGCAATGCAGGCGTGATGGCCGTACGCAACTCCATGCTGCCTGTCGGCCCGTCCAGCATGTGGCGAGCCTCGGCCTCTCGCATACCGAGCGCACGAGCAGGTACGACGACAGATCTGACCATGCCCCCGTTTTGTGGCCGAGGTTTGCCGCCCTTAAGTGCTCGCCTATGGCGTAAAGGTGAACCGGGTTGACGGTGTTGCCCCGAACAGATCAAGCAGGTATTCGCGATCCGCTTCCCGCCTCACCAGAAGGTGAACATCCGACTCCCAATCGCCGAGGATGGCGAAGTGCACCTTTTTAGGGTCTAGCGCTCCGAAGGCCTTGTTTAGAGCGTCTACACTTTGCTGAATGTGTGTCGCGATCCAGATGCCTTGTAGAAGCTCGTCCGGATTTTCGGGCCGAAACTTCTTGTCCAGGCTGCGGAAGAGCAACGCGGGATCGTGCTCCGGCTCTGGCATCTCTTTGCCGCCATCTTCCCGAGCCATTTGTTCGATGAAGTCCCTGCTACGGGTTTTCACATCAAGCAGCACCCGGCGACTATTCGTGTGAACCACCCAATCCACTGTGCTGTTTCCTGCACCGTACCCTGACACTTCAAATTCGGCGGGCACGCCAGTGGGCAGTTTGCTGCCTGGGATCATTTCGGTGAGCGTAACCGCGTGCCGCTCCGGCTCGTTCAATCGCGTGTAGTAGGCAGAGCGTGCTTGCTCGGAAAGGCGGTCGTTGGCCGTGATGATGGCGCGGTGCAGGTAGTCGACCGGGACCCACATATGAGCGCCCCAGACATATGTCCCTTCGATTTCGAATGGTACGCCGAACTCATAGCGCCACAGACCGGTCAAGTTGTCGAGGAACGCCCCTGAGTCGATCAGCGGGGAAGGAACCGAGGCGAAACATTCGTTCGCCTGCTCGGCCGACAAGCCCTGCTCCTTCGCACGTTGGAAGAGTTGGTCCTTCAGCGAGCACCGATCTCCGACAACGTGCGGGAAGATTTCATCGATCTTCATCTTCATATACCCATACTTCAGCGCAAAGTTGCGCCGACCAGTTCGACCGATTCCCTGGTCACGGTTGCCACGTCTTGCAGGAAGGCATTCCGATCCGGCGATGGCGTTACATCAGGCACCGGGGCGGCCAGGTCATAGACGCGCTCTGCGATCAGCTTCGCGCGCCGAAAAGTCGAGCGCGGGCCGGATTCGTCGTAGGCGTTGCGCCAGTCACCCAACCGCTCCGACTTCACCCGGCGCGAGGCGAGGTCAAGCAGGCGACGGCTGAGGTCTTCGGCAATGGCGTCGAAAATGCTCTGCTTGTCGTCGTCGGTCGGTTCCGGTCCGTTCCAGCCAACCGGGTTCTGAAGCAACACGTAGAGGCGTTGCTGTAGTTCCTTTTTTAGGTCGGCGACAGGGTGCAACGTGTCGTAGTGGTCAGACCCCATCGCGAAGCGGCGGCTGAGGGCCTTGATGCGTGTCCAGTGTTCCTTCACTTGGCCCTGCTTGACCGACAGGCCGAGGCGGGGTCGCCACCCGTTGTGGAAGCTCTCCGCCGCGCGCTCGACGGCCAGCACGAGGTTCATGCGGTCATAGATCGGGCGCGAGTCAATCGGCTTCGGACGCTCGACGATGCCGTCGATCAACTCCAGCAACTTGCCGAGCTGACTGGTCGTACGTTTACCGTCCTTGGATTCGACATCCAGTCTCTGATCGAGGCCCGCGAGGAAGACGCGCGAGCTCGCCAGACGCGCGCGGAGTGCCCTCTCGGCGAATGGGCCGAGGTCTTCTCCGATGGCAGAGAGCACGTTTTCCGCCGATGCAAGCACATGTTGGGCACGGGCCGACGGGCTCGGTAGGTTGTCGCCGCTTACTTTGTCGAAATGCGTGAACGCGAAGATCAGCTTGGCGGAATTGCCCGAAGAGACTAGCTCCTTCATCGCCGCCACGGGCGCGGCAAGCATCGGCTGCGTCGCGTTGTCAACAAGAATGACGGCATCAGCCATGTCGATGCGTTTCGACAGGGTCGTCGAGATGGTTGACACCGAGCGGGGCGTGTGGCCAAGCCCTTCGCCGTCGAGGAGCACCAGCTTCGGCTGGTCAGTTGTCCACGTGGGGTAGAACGGTCCTGCCACGCGGACGCCGTTTACGAGCGGGGTCAGCAATGTGCCGAATAGTGGCGAGTAGTTCGAAGCGAAGCGGGAGATCGCCGCGATGAAGGCATCGCGATCTTCGGTCTCCCAGGTCCACGTCAGAGGCCATCCGACCTTGGTTTTCCGAAGCTTACCATCGGGCAGCAAGGCAAAGCGTTCTTCGATCTCGTCCATGACGGCATCGACAACCTGCTGGAATGCCTCATCGTCGCGCGTCCGGTTGTCGAGCTCTTCTTCGAACAGTTCGTCGATGACGCGCTGATCCTTTTCTTCGGTTGCGTTCAGCTCCGTGCGGAGCGAGGTCCCGTAGCGCACTGCGAGCTCTTTGACCGACGCCAGCGCGGACGACAGCACATCGTTCGTGCCCTTCAGCAGGTCGCTGGCTTCGGCGTCCGTGTCGCCGTTGCTGTCATCGTCGAAGTCGCTGCTGTCCTTGACCGGGCCATTTCCAAGAACATAGTTGAAGCGGAAACGCTGATTAACGTGCGTCAGCAAGCGACGCATCTGCTCGGCGTCGGACTCGTTCCGGTACGCCGCCAGAGCGGCAGCAGACACGCACTCCTTCAGGTGTTCGCGCACATCTTCCATCGGGAAGAACGTGACGACGGCTCTATAGGGACCGTCTTGCAGGAGCACTTCGGTTTCATGAACCGTGGTCTTGGCTGTGGAAGTCGAGGGAAAGCGCTCTTTCGCCGGGTCGGTGCCCATAATCTGGCGCAATGCCGTCGTCTTTCCAGCGCCGGTGGTGCCGAGAAAGAGCGCGCGTCGGTAGTCGCTGGACTGTGAGGACGGAAGCGCGATCACGCCGTCGCGCAGCATCAGGAAGTCGGTTTCACCGCCTTCGAGCTTGTAGAAGAAGATATCAACGACGCGCGGATCAAAAAGTGCGAGTGCCTGTTCGCGCGCGCCAAGATCCCATAGCTGCGGGTTTTCCAGCAGCATATTCATTTGATCCCGAAGCGTCGCCGCCTCCTCCTCCTTGTCCGTCTTCAGGCTTTGCCGGACTCGCAGGCCCTCCTTGCCGGTGGTGGGGTCCGTTCGCTTCGGATGTCGGAATATGACGGCCCAAGTATTGCGACCCTGAGTCCTGCTTAGGCTCGCCGTGTAGAAGTTATCGGCCATAATTCCTCCGTTGTTCCTGCGTTGTTCCGAACTGTCGAGTGCGTTAATGTAGTGATCTCATCTTCCGCTGTCAACATTTTTTGGTACAACACAGGAACAACAAAGCACGGAAGGCGAGCCACTATGTCGGGCAAGCACTCTCAACAGCGATGTGGCGATCCCGGTCAGCCGTAAGAGCGCAGCGACATTCGCTCAAGTGCTGAAGTTAGGTGAAGGCGGCGCTTAGGGACCGACGAATGGGCATGGAATCAAGTCTGCGACCGAGCCCGCGTGAAGGGACTATGCTGCTCGTCGCCATCGGTATCTCCTGGCCGAAAGCTGCCCGCCAGCAGCAATCCTTCCAGCATCGCGATCGCGGGAGCACCATCGATGTTTCCTCCGCCTACCAATGCCTCAAATCAACTGCTTGATCGGACCACGTGTAAGCTGTTGATTTGCAATGGTCGCGTTGGAGGCGCTCGTGGACTTCGGGTCGTCGACGGGCGCGAGGCCGGAGAGAAGAATGGCCAGGAGAGAATGAAAATGGCCAAATCCGGGCGCCCGCGGGAAATCTCGAAGTCCACAGGCTTCCGCACGAACCCGCGCAAACACGCGGCAGTGCGCAAAAAAAGACCAACCCGATGAGGGGTTGGTCTTCTTGTCTGGTGGGCCCGCAGGGACTTGAACCCTGGACCAAAGGATTATGCTTACCACTACGGCTTTCGCCGCCTCTGGCGAGTTTGTGGTCTGGACTATACCTTCCCGTTACAGGCTGGCCGTCTAGTCTCTACACCTTCCCCCGCGCTATTTGCGGGGGCTTGGCTCGGTATTGGCGTCGCCCGCAGGCCCCAGCTTCCACCGAATTTGACCAGTTCTACCCGCCACCAGCGTGTTGCTGCCGACGGGCAACCCATGAAACCAGCGACTCATCTGACGATGTCCAGGCTGGCTTCGCTAAGTCCTCTGCTCTAACCAACTGAGCTACAGGCCCGGGACGGGATTCTACAGACTTCCGCGGACTTCCGCTTCGCTGAGGCAGTTTTCGATGCGCGCGGTGGTCTGGGCGATATCTTCGTCGAGGCCGATCGAGAAGCGGATCAAGCCTTCGCGCAAGCCGGCCGCTTCGCGTTCTGCGGGCGGGATCTCGGACGAGGTGCTGTGCCCCGGGGTGTTGAACAGGGTCTTGAAATAGCCGAGGCTGACGGCCAGGTAGCCGACCTTGTCGCGTTGCATCAGCGTCATCAGGCGGTTGGCGGCGGCGAGGTCGCCGGCGTCGAGAGTCAGCATGCCGCCATAGCCGTAACCGGGGTTCATCAGCTGTGTCAGCAGTTGATGATGCGGATGGCTGGCCAGGCCCGGGTAATGCACGGCGTATCCCAGCTTTTCGAGCCGGCTGGACAGGTAGAGGGCGTTGGCGCCGTGCTGGCGCAGGCGGATGTGCAGGCTGTGCAGATTCTTCAGGATGCTCGCTGCGCGGGTGCTGTCGAGCACCGGCCCGAGCAGCATGCTTGGCCCGGCGTTGATGTCGGTGAGGCGGGAAATGAAGTCGTGCGCAGAGACGACGCAGCCGGCGACGCAGTCGCTGGTGCCATTGACGAACTTGGTCAGGCTGTGCACGACAATGTCGGCGCCATGGCGCAATGGTGACAGGATCATCGGCGTGAAGGTGTTGTCGACCACCAGTTGTGCGCCGTGTTCGTGGGCGATGGCGGCCAGCGCCGGCAGGTCGGCGACTTCGAGCAGCGGGTTGCTGAGCGACTCGCAGTAGAGGACGCGGGTCTGTGGCGTCATCGCTGCGCGCACGGCGTCGTGGTCGCCGAGGTCGACGAAGCGGGTGTTGACGCCGAAGCGCGGCAGCAGGTTCTTGAGCAGGGCGTAGGTGCCGCCATAGATGCTGCGCCCGCAGACGATCTCGTCGCCGGCAGCGCACAGGGTCATCAGAGTGGTGCTGATCGCGCCCATGCCGGAGGCCATGACCTGCGCCGATTCGCCGTCTTCCATGCGCTCCAGGGCGCTGGCGAGATATTTGTTGGTTGGGTTGAAGTGTCGCGAGTAGAGGAAGCAGCCTTCGATCTCGTGCTCGAACAACTCCTCCATTCGCTCCGGGCTCAGGAAGGTATAGGTCGAGGAGTCGGTGATTGACGGATTGACGTCGCCGAATTCCCCGAAGACGAGGTAGTCCTGGACGCGCGATGCGGGATTGAAGGCCATGTCGATACCCTCCTGATGGTGATGGGAAAGGCAAACGTAGCACGCCAGGCGTGCATGGAGAAGTGCCGGCGCCCGAGCCTTCGCCTGCGTGTTGAAATGCAGCTCAGCCGACAAAAGCACTTGACCGCCAGCGCCTTTTGCCCGTCAATGATTGCCGACGTGCAATCACTGGGCATTTTGTCGGCAGCTTGCTGGCACGTCCCTCTGCGCAGGCCCCCAGGTCGCTGCGCCTTCTGAACCAATGGGAAGAAGAACATGTACAACAATCCACGTTTCCGGATCGCCGTTCTACCCGGCGACGGCATCGGCCCCGAAGTCGTACAGTCCTGCCTGACCATCCTCGAGGTGCTCTGCGAGCGCCTGGGTGGCATCAGTTTCGACTTCCGGCAGCGCGAAGGAGGGGCTGGGCATTATGAAAAGACCGGTGTCGTCTTCTCCGACGACACCCTCGCCGAGTGCCGCGACGCCGACGCCGTGCTCCTCGGGGCCATGGGTCTGCCGCGGGTTTGTTACCCCGATGGAACCGAAGTCTCCGCCCACTTTGATTTGCGCATGGCGATGGATATCTACGCCGGTCTGCGCCCGATCCGCGGCTATCCGCGGTTGCCGCTGGTTTTGGCCGACCAACGCGCGGCGGAGATTGATCTGGTGGTGGTTCGTGAGCAGAGCGAAGGCTTGCTCTCGTCGCACGGTTGCGGAACGCTCGAAGACGACCGGGTGCGGGAAACGATGGTTGTTTCACGCCACGGCAGCCGCCGAGTGGTCGAGTTTGCCTTTGAACTGGCCGGTCGACGTGCCAAGAGCAAACGCCGGCCGGGCAAGGTGACCTGTGTCGACCAGGCCAATTTGCTGGCGTCGATGGCCCTTTTTCGCAAGGTGTTCAGCGAAGTTGCCGCGACGCATCCCGAGGTCGAAGTGGAATATGCGCACGGCGACGTGATCGCCGCCAAGCTCGTCAGGGCCCCTTGGGATTTTGATGTGCTGGTCACCGAGAACGCTCTTGGCAGACTTCTTGCCGATTTCTCGGCGGCGCTTGCCGGTAGCCAGAGTCTGGCGCCCAAGGCCGACATTGGCGATCGCTACGCAATCTTTCAGCCGGCCCATGGCAGCGCCGACGATTGTGCCGGCAAGGGCCGCGCCAACCCGGTCGCCCAGGTCCTCGCGGCGGCCCTGATGCTCGACTGGCTCGCCGATCAGCATGCCGAGCCGCGCCTGGCGCACGGTGCCCGCATTCTCGAGCGCGCCGTGGACAAGACGATGACCAGCATCTGGCCGATCGAGTTCGGTGGCGAGGACGGCACGGCGGCAATCACCCGCGCGCTCGTCGCGCACATACGCGGCTGATCTTCTGCACGCCGGGCGGTCCGTCCCGCTTTGCCCGCTTCGTCCGCTTCGTCCGCTTCGTTTGCGAGCCCGCCCCTCTGCCGAGGCGACGATGCCCGGCAGGCAGCCTGCTAGAATGATGGCCGTTTCTCCGAACAAGGATCAATTCCATGACTTCAGAAGTGAGCCACGCCGACGACCTGTTGCTGCCATGCGTTGAACGCCAGACCGGCGAATCTCCCAAGTGTGCCGTGATCTGGCTGCACGGTCTCGGTGCCGATGGGCACGACTTCGAGCCGATCGTCGACGAGTTCGATTTCGATCAGTTGCCGGCGCTGCGTTTCGTCTTCCCGCACGCACCGATGCGCGCGGTGACCATCAATGGCGGTTTCGTGATGCGCGCCTGGTACGACATCATTTCGCCCGATTTCGCGCCGGGCAGGGAAGAGGCAGACGACCTGGCTCAGTCGGCGCAACAGGTCGCGGCGCTGATCGCGCGCGAGAACGAACGCGGAATTCCCGATGCGCGCATCGTTCTCGCCGGCTTTTCGCAGGGCGGCGTGCTTGCCCTGCATGCCGGCTTGCGCCATCCGCAGCGGCTGGCCGGAATCCTGGCGCTGTCGTGCTATCTGCCGATGGCCGATAAGCTGGCTGCCAAGGCGTCGAAAGCGAACCGCGACGTGCCGATTTTCATGGCCCACGGGCAGAACGACCCGGTCATCCCCTTCGATTTCGGAAAACGTTCCAGCAAACTGCTAAAAGCGGAGAAATACGCGGTTGAGTGGCACAGCTATGTCGCCGAGCACTCGGTCTGTTACGACGAGCTGCAGGACATCGAAGCCTGGCTGCACAAGGTCCTCGCCGACGTTTGCTGAGCATGCTGCCGTTGCGCTACCTGGCCGGCTATCCGGACGATCTGCAGCGGCAGGTACGCGCGGCGATCGCCCAGGACCAGCTGGCAACGATGCTGCGCACCAAGTATCCGGGAACGCATGCGGTGCGCAGCGATGGCGCCTTGTACGACTACACCCTGGCGCTCAAGAACCGCTTCCTGCACAACGCCGACTCGCCCGCCAAAGTGCTTTTCGATAGCCGCCTGCAGCTCACCGCCAACGCCCTGGGCAGCAATGGCAAGCTGGCGCGTGTGCAGGGCGGCAAGATCAGGCGCAAGCACGAGATTCGCGTCGCGAGCGTGTTCAAGGAAGCGCCACCCGAGTTTCTGAAAATGATCGTCGTGCACGAACTCGCGCATCTCAAGGAACGTGAGCACGACCGCGCTTTCTACCAGCTGTGCAGCCACATGGAGCCGGCGTATCACCAGCTCGAGTTCGATTTGCGCCTCTACCTGACGCAGCGCGAGTTGACTGGCTTGCCAGGCGGATAGCCTGATCGGAGGCCCGTGACGCCGGCCCGCACGCCTTACGTTTCCCTCTTAATGTGAAAGTCGCGCACGCGACTCACGAAACTCCCGTCTCCCCTCGCGGGAGAAGGGTCAGGGGAAGAGGGAAACGGTCATGACTTTCATGACTTGGGGTGT
>QPGA01000005.1:101678-157593 GCA_003332265.1 Candidatus Accumulibacter meliphilus | reverse complement strand
CTGCAGTTTGCGGGTGGCGACGTCCTGACACTCGCCGACTACTTCTACCGCGCGCAGTACTACAACGACCAGATCGTCAGCCAGATCACCTTTGGCGACGCCCAGGTCATGGGTGCGCAGCAACTGATCGCCACGCTCGGCGTGCACCTGGGTGACGGCGCGAACAGTTTTGGCAGCTTCAGCAAATGGGACGACAAGGTCTATGGTGACGGCGGCAACGACACCATCAGTGGCAACGAAGGCAACGACACGCTCGACGGCGGTGCGGGTGACGACGTTCTGAACGGTGGCGTCGGCAACGACCTGCTGAGCGGAGGTCCGGGCAGTGACACGCTCAACGGCGGTAGCGGCGACGACACAGCTTCCTACACCAATGCCCCTTCCGGAGTAACTGTCAGTCTTGCTTCTGGCGCGGCGCAGGCGACCGGCGGTGCTGGCACCGACACCCTGATCGGCATCGAGAACCTCACCGGCAGCAGCCATAACGACAGCCTCACCGGCAACAGCGCCGCCAACCTCCTGGACGGCAGTGCCGGAGCCGATACCCTGGTCGGCGGCGACGGCTCCGACACCTACTACGTCGACAACGCTGGCGACCTCGTCATTGAGACCAACGCGCTTCTGGCGAGCGGTGGCGCTGACACCGTCTACAGCAGTCTCGCCGCCTACACCCTGACCGCCAACGTGGAGACCCTGCGCCTCGTTGCCACCGGCGCGGCTGATGGTACCGGAAACAGCCTCGACAACACGCTTTTCGCCAGTGCGGGCAACAACGTGCTGGATGGTGGCGCGGGCCTTGACACCGTGTCTTACGCCCTTGCCACGGCCGCCGTGGCGGTCAATCTTGCCAGCAACGCGGCGCACGCGACCGGCGGTTCCGGGTCCGACACCCTGATCAGCATTGAGAATCTCGTGGGCAGCGCGTATAACGACCGCCTCACCGGCGACGGTGTCGCCAATTGGCTGGACGGTGGCGCCGGTAACGATACGCTGGATGGTGGTGCGGGGGCCGATACCCTGATCGGCGGCGACGGCTCGGATAGCTACTACGTCGACAACCTCAGTGATCTGGTGAGCGAAACCAACGCCGACCTGACCGCCGGGGGCAACGACACTGTGTACAGCACTCTGGCTGACTACGCGCTGCCGGCCAACGTCGAGAACCTGCGCATTCTTGCCGTGGGGACTGCCAACGGTTCGGGGAATGCTCTCGCCAACACGCTCTATGCCGGCGCTGGGGACAACGTTCTCGACGGCGGCGGTGGCACCGATACCGTGTCCTACGCTTACGCGGCAGCCGGCGTTGCCGTCAGCCTGGCCAGCAGTCTTGCGCAGGCCACCGGCGGTTCCGGTTTCGACACTCTGCTCAATATCGAACGACTCACCGGGAGCAACTACAATGATCGCCTGACGGGCGACAGTCTGGCCAACGTCCTCAACGGAGGTGCCGGTGTCGATACGCTGATCGGTGGCGATGGCTCCGACACCTACTACGTCGACAACGTCGCTGACCTGGTGAGTGAAACCAACACCGAGCCGATGGCCGGTGGCAACGACACGGTTTACAGCTACCTTTCTGCCTATACGCTGCCGGACAACGTCGAGAACCTGCGCATCCTGTCGAGCGCAGCGGCCAATGCTACTGGCAATTCCCTGGCCAACACGCTCTATGCAGGCGCTGGCAACAACTTACTCGATGGCGGCAGCGGTGCGGACACCGTTTCCTACGCCTATGCCACTGCCGGCGTGACCGTCAGCCTCGCCATCGCCGGTGACCAGGCCACCGGCGGCTCGGGTTCCGATACCCTGATCAGTATCGAAAGGCTGACCGGCAGCAACTACAACGACAGTCTGAGTGGCAACGTCGGCGACAACCGCCTCAGTGGCGGGGCAGGCAACGACCTTGTGGTCGGTGGGCTCGGTAACGACACGCTGAGCGGCGGCGCGGGCGCCGACCGATTCCGCTTCGACACCCTGTTCGACGCCCTCGCCAACCGCGACACGATCAGCGACTACAACGTGTTCGACGACACCGTCGAGCTGGAGAACGCGATCTTCACTTCGCTGATCACTTCCGGCACCCTGGCGGCCGGCTCGTTCCGCTCTGGCGCGGGCGTCATCAGCGCCGCCGATGCCGACGACTACCTGATCTACAACAGCAGCTCAGGGGCGCTGTACTACGACGCCGACGGCAACGGAGCGGGCGTTGCGGTGCAGTTCGCCACCCTGAGCGGCGGACTGGCGCTGAGCAACCTCGACTTCATGGTGACCTGATGGTCTGTACTCGCAGCCAGGCCCAGGGGGCTTGGCGCGCCTAACGAGGTCCTTCGACGATGGTGCCAGTACGGGCAAGGCCGCTGCGCACAGCGTGAAACTGGCAAGGAAATTTCCTCTCGGCAAACGCTTTCCCCCCACACCAATGCCTGCTGAGTAGTTTCAGATCATGCACCGCATAGGCCAGGCTTGTCGGCAGTAGGGGTCACGGTCCTGGACAGCGTCGCGGGTGGTGTACCGATCGCCGACGCGTCGTCGGCGCGCCCGTGCCGATGCCTGCGGCAAGCCGCTGGCAGAACTCCCCGGCGTGGATCAGCGAGCAGCGCGTTGCCGAGTGCCTTGAGGAGTCGCCCGGGCGAGAGAAATGGCGAGGGTTGCTATTGCCTTGGCGCTTGCTAGACTGAGGTCCGTAGTCAGTAGTCAGTAGTCCGTAGTCCGTAGTCCGTAGTCCGTAGCCGCAGTCCGCGATCAACCATCACCGATCAATCGACAGGAGGCAGTCATGAGCAAGCGCGCGCTTTGTATGGGGATCAACAACTACCCCGGTACTCACATGGATCTCAGTGGTTGTGTCAACGATGCCAACGATTGGGCTGCCGAGCTCGCGGGGCGTGGCTTTGCGGTCAGCAAGCTGATCGACAGCCAGGCCACCAAGGCAGCGATGTTCAACGCCATCCAGTCGCTGATTGCCGGCGGGGTCAGTGGCGATGTGCTGGTAATTACCTATTCCGGACACGGGACCTATGTCCCCGACACCAACGGCGACGAGATTGACGGCCTCGACGAGGCGCTTTGCCCCTACGACATTCAGACCGGTGGGGGTGCGCTGATCGATGACGAGATCAACACCCTGTTTTCGGCGCGCAAGGCGGGTGTGCGCTTGCTGTTGATCTCCGACAGTTGCCATTCGGGTACCGTGACCCGTGCCGCGGCTGCCGATCCGGACGCCGACGATGCGCCGCGTCCCCGGTTTTTGCCGATGGGCAACTGGCTGGCCGCCAACAAGTTGCCGCACGGCATCAGCGGCCAGTCGCTGACGGCGGTGCCGGTGACCGGAGGCTCTCCTTTTACCGGCGCGCTGTCGCAAATGATGGGCGATCTGCTGCTGGCGGGCTGCAAGGAGGGGCCGAACAATTTCAGCTACGATGCACGCATCGCGGGCCGTCCTTGTGGCGCGTTCAGCTATTACGCGCTGAAGGCGCTCAAACAGCTGCCAGCCAACGCCACTTACGCGCAGTGGCATGCGGCGATCAGCCCGGCCTACCTGCCGTCGGCGTCGTATCCGCAAAGCCCGCAGATTTTTGGCAGCGAGGATGCGTGCAAGCGCCAGATTTTCACTTGATGGCCGCTCTGTAGGCAGTCCAAATGTCCAGGCGTGACAGGCCGGCCTGAGCCGACCCAGGGCGCTACAGGATCTGGCGTGGCAAGAACTCGATGGAGGCGATGATGGCTGACACCACTACTCTCAACTTCACTGGTCGGCAGAGCGACGAGAAGCAGTTGCCGGCACTGCTGCAGAACGTTCGACGGTCGGCGGGTGAGCCGGAGGATCCTTTCCTGCCGGCCGGCTACCTGAAGACGCGGGCGAGCTTTGAAGTCGGTGCGGCGGTGCGCGCTGCCGGGGCCAGCGTCAGTGCCCAGCAGTATGCGGCGCAGGGCGATGAGGTGCTGGTCATCGAACTCGCCGACGGCGGTGTTCTCATCACTTCGGCCGGCAAGCTCAAGGCTTCCCTGGAGCGCAGCCGACCCGAGCTGATCGGTAGCGACGGGGAGATTCTGTTCGATCAGCTGAGCGGCGAAGGAGCAGCCACGCGCGGGCTGCTCGGGGACGCGGTCGGCGGCCTGATCAGCAAAGTCTTTGCGCTGGCGGTAGGGACCGCCAGCGACGAAATCATCGAGGCGGCGAAGAAGAAGCTTGGCGAGTTGGGCAAAGGTGGCGGTGATGGTGAACTCGCCGAGCTGGGGGTCAGCGGGCTGGGCACCAAGGCGCTGATGTGGGCGATCGAGGCGCGGCTGGGTCGGCCGACCGGCGTTTACTGCTGGGACGGCGGACGCCGTGCCACCGAGGCGCAAGACAGCAAGGCGCTGGCGCGCGCGCAGCGCGAGCTACAGCGCGCCGCTGCCGAGAAGCTGCCGGTGCTGGTTTTCGTGCATGGCACTGGTTCCAATACCGTGGGCAGTTTTGGCGACCTGCCGCTCGACGAGCGCGATCTGTGGAGCGTCTTGCAGCGCCATTTCAGCGGCGGTATCTACGCCTACGAGCACCGCACGCTCTCCGCGAGCCCGATCGAGAACGCCCTGGAGCTGCTGGCGATGTTGCCTGACGGCCTGCAGCTCAACCTGGTCTCGCACTCGCGCGGCGGCCTGGTTGCCGACCTGCTCTGCGTGCAGGATTTCGACCCGCTGATCGAGCTCTACAAAGCCGATCTGCCGGGCACTGGTGACGCCTACGAGAGCGAAGCTGCCGCGCAGGACGTGCGTCGCGAAGTCGACTCGGCGCACGCCGAGCAGCGCGAGCAACTGCGCCAGCTGTCCAGGGTGCTGGCGGACAGGAAGCTGGTCGTGCAGCGCTACGTGCGGGTGGCCAGTCCGGCGCAGGGAACGCGGCTGGCCAGCGGCAACCTGGACCTCTTCCTGTCCGGGATGCTGACCCTGATCGGGCAGGTGCCGTTCTTTTTCGGCAACCCCTTCTATTCGGCTTTCAAACGGGTGGTGCTGGAAATCGCCCACAAGCGCACCAACGCGCATCTGGTTCCCGGCATCGAAGCGATGTTGCCGGATTCGCCGATGGCGCGTCTCTTGCGCGACGCACCGGTGCGCGCCGGGATCGAGATGGCGGTGATCGCTGGCGACATCGAAGGCGGCAATCTGCTCAAACGTCTCGGCGTCCTGCTTACCGACTATCTCTTTTTCGACAACGTCGACAACGACCTGGTGGTCGATAGCGACTCGATGTTTGCCGGCATTGCGCCGCAGGCGCGGGCACGGGCGTTGTTCGATCGCGGTGCCGAGGTCTCGCATTTCCGCTACTTCACCAACATCGACACGCGCCTTGCCCTGCGCGACTGGTTGGTGGCCGGCGAGGTCTTGCCGCTGACGGCTTTCCAGGCTTTGCCGGGTCCCTTCGCGGATGGCGAGGTAAGCGCGCTCGAGGCGGCTGCGGGCGACGGTCGCAGGCGTGCTGCGCGTGGCATATCGCGCTCGCCGGAGACGCCGCGTGCCGATTTGCCGGTGCTTGTCGTGCTGCCGGGGGTGATGGGTTCGCACCTGTCGGTGAATGGCCAGGACCGGGTGTGGTTCGACCCGCTGGATATCGCCAGCGGTGGCCTGAGCAAGATCGCCTGGGAGCAGTCCGGCGTCGAGGCCGAGAAGCTGTTCGATATGTTCTACGGCGACATTTGCACGTATCTGTCGACCAGTCACCGCGTCGAGCCCTTCGCTTACGACTGGCGGCAACCGCTGGATGTGCTCGCCGAGCGCTTTGCCGAATTCCTCGATCGCTTGCTGCGCGAGACGACGCAGCCGGTGCGCCTGCTTGCGCACAGCATGGGCGGACTGGTGGTGCGCGCCAGCATCCACAAGCGCCGTGCAGTGATCGACGCGCTGATGGCGCGCGATGGTGCGCGCCTGGTGATGCTCGGGACGCCCAATCAGGGCGCCTACTCGATGGTCGAGAACCTGCTCGGCAAGGGCGATACGCTGCGCTCCCTGGTGCGTCTCGACGTCCGCCACGACATGCGGGAAGTGCTGCAGATCGTCTCCGGTTTTCGCGGCGCGCTGCAGTTGCTGCCCAAGCGCGGCTTTGTCGATACCTTCCAGGGGCAGCCCGACGGCGGCGACGACAAGCAGGATTTCTGGCTGGCCAAGACCTGGGTCGACTACCAGGCGAAAGTCTTCGATTTCTGGTTCGGAAACGGCAATTCGGCGACACCGGACCAGTCACAGCTGGACGCGGCGAACTGGCTTTGGCAACAGGACGGCGAGGCAACGCCGGCGCTTCCCGAGGCCTATGCCAGCAAAGCCGTCTATGTCTTTGGTGTGGCGCGCAATACCCCGTGCGGAATTCGCGAGGTGCAAGGGCGCCTGAAAATGGTCGGCACCAGCCAGGGTGACGGCACCGTCACCTGGGCTTCCGGGCGCATCGGCAATGTCGGCAGTCACTACTACCTGCCGGCCAAGCATGGCGATCTGCCGTCGACCAGCGAGTACTTTCCGGCGCTTGGCGAGCTGCTGAGCAGCGGCGGGACCGGCGCCCTGCTGAGCAGCCCGCCGGCGGTGCGCGGCGAAGAGCAGCCGCTACCGGTGACCTACGACGCCGGACCGCCGACGCTCGACGGCGGCGAGGCCGTGGCACGCGGTCTGCTCGGCGGATCGCCGCGCAGTCGCGTCGCGGCGCGACCGAAGCGCCGCCTGGAGGTCAAGGTCAAGGCCATGGACCTGCGCTTCCTGGCCCAACCCGTTCTGCTCGGTCACTACGAGCAGGATCCGATTGCTGGCGCCGAGGCGCTGATCGACAGCGAACTGCTCGATGGTGATCTCACCCAGCGCTACAACCTCGGCCTTTATGCCGGTCCGCGCGGCACGGCGAGCGTCGTCCTGCGCGTTCCCAACGAGCAGGAGCGCCGCCGCGGCAGCCTCACTGGCGCGATTGTTACCGGTCTCGGCGCCTACGATGGCAACCTCAGCGTTGGCGATCTGATCGAGGCGGTGCGCGCCGGCGTCCTGCGCTACCTGCTGCAGGTCATCGACGTGCTTGGCAAGGACGAACGCGAACTGCCACTGGCGGCGCTGCTGCTCGGTTACAACTCTTCGGCGAACCTCTCGGTCGCGGCCTCTGTCGAGGCGCTGTTGCGTGGCGTCATGGAAGCCAACGCACGTTTCTACGAGACGACACGACTCGATATTCGCGTGGCGCGCCTCGATATCGTCGAGCTCTATCAGGATACGGCGATCACCGCCGTCTACGCGCTGCGGCGAATGCCCGACCGGCTCGCCGAACTGACCCGGCGCTACGACGTGGCGCTGGTTTGTTGGCCGGAGCTCGAACAGGGCGAAGGACTGCGTCGGCGCCTGTTCGACAGCGGCAACCCGAGTTACTGGCCACGGCTGATCGTCACCGACGCGGATCGCCACGAGCAGGGCCTGGCCGTTCGGCTGCCGGCGTGCGACGACGCCAAGGCCGGCGACTCTGGCCAAGGGGGCGCGTCGCAAGGCGCGCCGCGACAGCGCACGGCGATCGCCGAACGGCTACGCTTTCTCTATGTCGGCCAGCGTGCGCGCGCCGAGTCGGTGGTTCTCCAGCGGCAACCGGGCCTGGTCGAAAAACTCGTGCGCCAGCAGATCCAGAGGCCGGTGTGGCGCGAGGACTTCGGCCGCGTGCTCTTCCAGTTGATGGTGCCGCACGACTTCAAGGATGCCGCACGACAGCTCGAGAGCATCGTCCTGGTGGTCGACGACTACACTGCCAACCTGCCGTGGGAATTGATGTTTGCCGACGATCAGCGTGGTGCGGGGGAAAAACTGCCACTGGCCTTGCGTACCCCGGTGGTACGGCAGCTTGCGGCCATGCAGTTTCGTCGTCAGGTGCGGCAGGGGCTGGAGCGCACGGCCTTTGTCGTCGGCAATCCATCGGTTGAAGGTTTTGTCGCGGCTTTTCCGGATCCGCGGCATCCCGATGCTCTCGACCCGCCACCGCTGCCGGGCGCAGAGGAGGAAGCTACGCAGGTGGCCGCCATCCTGCAGGGCCTTGCCTACCAGGTAGTCGCCGAGATCGGCAGCGACCGCAACGCATCCGACGTGCTGACACGGCTCTACCAGCATCCCTATCGGCTGCTGCATATCTCGGCGCACGGCATTTTCGATCAGCAGCACGTCGATGGCCGCCGCCGTTCGGGCGTCGTCCTTTCCGATGGTCTGTTGATTACTGCCGCCGAGATCCGCGCCATGGAAAGCGTGCCCGAGCTCGTTTTCCTGAGCTGCTGCCACCTTGGCAAGGTCGATACGGGCAGCGCCAAGGGAGCAAACGACAACAGCGGCGAGCGCACGCTGCAAGACGGCAACCTGTTGGCGGCCAGCGTCGCGCGCGAGTTGATCAATATCGGTGTGCGCTGCGTGGTCGTTGCCGGCTGGGCGGTGGACGACAAGGGAGCGATGATCTTCGGCAAAGCTTTCTACGAGAGCCTGCTGCTCGAAGGCCGCCCCTTCGGGCAGGCGGTCTTCGAAGCCAGGCGGGCGGTGTGGCAGGCCAATCGCGAAGACATCACCTGGGGCGCCTACCAGGCCTATGGCGAACCGGGTTGGCTGGCCGAACCGCGCCTGTCGGGCCAAGCCGCTGCCGCGGTTGCCTATGTCTCGCCGGACGAATTGCTCGACGAACTGTCCAGCCGCCGTGCGGCGCTGTCGCGTGCCGGCGAGCGGCAGACCCGGCGCGAGCTTGACACGCAGGTGAGCAGCATCGAGGCCTTGCTCAGGGAGCGTTGTCCGCCAGGCTGGTTACGCCTACCGGCCCTACAGTCGGCGCTGGCGAGCGTGTGGGCGGACCTCGGTGAATTCGCCAAGGCGCGGGCGGCTTACCTCGACGCGATCCAGTCCGAAGACGGCGACGGACAGGTGCCGATACGCGACATCGAGCAGTTGGCCAATATCGAGGCGCGCATGGGCGAGAAGGATGAAAGTGACGATAAGGACGATAAGGACGGCGGCGCGCTGAAGTTGATCGAGAGCGCGCTCGAACGTCTGCGCGCTCTCGACGCTCTGGTCTCGCATGCGGCGGGTGAGGCGGCTAGCGGTCAGGTCAATAGCGAACGTTGCGCACTGCGCGGCAGTGCTGCCAAGCGCAAGGCCAATGTTTTTGCACGCCGGGCGCTTGCCGCCGACGCCGCGACGGGAAGCGCGACCGAAGCCGGCAGCAAAGCAGCTCAGGTGGACAGTGCAGGCGCGCTGGCGCAGATGGACCAGGCTTTGCGCGACAGCGCTGGTTTCTACCGGCAAGGCGAGGGACGGCCGGGCGATGCGGCTTTCCGATCCTACAACGCGCTCAACCGGCTGGCGATCGAGGCTTTGTTGGTGCCGGCAGATGGCGAGCGGCGAGAGGAGGGCAACGCGGCCAACGCCGACAGCGAGGCCATTGCCCTGGCGCGTTACTGCCGTTCCGCGGCCCGCGACGCTTACGCACGCAGTGCCGATTTCTGGGACGCGATGCGCGAGCCTGAGTCGCTGCTCGTCGAGCACCTGCTCGATGCTCGGCTCATGCACTCGGGAGCTGTTGGCCAACTGGCGTTCGACGAAGTGACGCGCGCTTTCCAGGAGACGCTGTCCTCTCTTTGCCTCAAGCCGAAGCAGCTCGACTCGGTGGTCGCTCAGATTTGCCTGTTTTCCCGATTCTGTGACGCTCGCTCGCTAAGTCACGATCACGGTGACGGCGGCTGGCAGTTGGCGGCCGACCGCCTGATCGCTCTTGCTGAACGCCTCAGGCCCGGCGCATGCCAGCGAGGCGATCGCCCGCATGGTGCGACGCCGGTCGCGGCGGCGTTGGCGAAAGCACTGCCGTCGAAGGCAGCGGCCAGTGCCGGGCGTCAACGCGCGACGCGGAAACGCTAGGGGCGTTTGCCGCCTCCGCCGCTTGTAGCAAGTGACGTGTACAGCCATTTTTCCATCAACCATCGTTCAGAAAGGATAGCCATGATGCAGAAGTTCCTGTCTTGCCTGTCGGTCCTTGTCCTCGTCAGCTTCCTCACGGCTTGTGCCGGCGCCAGCCGGCAAGCGGGGGAAATGGCGATTCGTAGCGGCGTCGTCGAACAGATCCTTGAGGTCCAGTTGCCGAGCAATCATCATCCGGGTGTCGGCGCGGTGGTTGGTGGTCTGGCCGGTCTGGGGGTTGGCAGCCTGATCGGTGCGGGTACCGGGCGCGATGTGGCGATGGTGCTGGGAAGCGTCGGCGGCGCGCTCGCCGGTAATGAGATCGAGAAGAAATATGAGCAACCGGTCGCCGGGCAGCAGATCGTCGTGCGTACCGGCAGTGGTGTCCTGATTTCAGTTACTCAGGCCGGTGTCTCGGGTTTGCGCAAGGGACAGCTCGTCTATGTCGAGGGCCACGGTGACGGTGCCCGCGTCGTTGCGCGCTGACTGGCGTGTCTCTACATGTTATGACGCTTAGACGGGCATGAAGGCCCACGCTTTCGTCGTCATGCCCTTCGGCAGCAAGCGCGGGCCCGATGGGCAGCTGATCGATTTCAATCGGGTCTACGCCGAGTACATCTGGCCGGCCCTGACGGCGGCCGGGATGGCAGTTTTCAAGGCCGACGAAGAGGAGCGTCCCGGCGATATCCTGGATGACATGTTCCAGGAACTGCTGCTCGCCGATCTGGTGGTTGCCGATCTGACGCTGGACAATCCCAATGTCTGGTATGAGCTCGGTATCCGGCACGCGCTGCGCGCGCGTGGCGTGGTGCTGGTGCAGGGGCCACGGGCCAGCCAGCCCTTCGACACCTATACCGATCGCAAGCTGCGCTACACGCTGCGCGACGGAGCCCCTGACCCGGCCACTCTGGCCGCGGACTGTGCCGCCTTGACGGCGATGGCGCGCGCCAGCATGGCCAGCTCGACGCGGCGCAAGGTGAGCCCCGTTTTTAAGCGCATCCCCAATCTTGAACAGCCGCAGTGGCGGCAGCTGCTGCTCGAACAGCACAACGAGTTTTCCGATGCCCATGCCAGCTGGGATCGGCGAATGGAGATCGCGCGGCAGAAAAACCGTCCCGGCGACATTCTGCTGCTCGCCGACGAGACGCCGATCCGCGCCCTGCACCGTGAAGCCAGGCATACCGCCGGCAACGCCTTGCTCAAGCTCAAGCAGTATCAGCTGGCGCTCGAGCAGTTCGACCTGGCGCTGGCCATCGACGCTGACGACAAGGCCAGCCGGGAGAAGAAAGCGGTCTGCCTGGGTCGCCTGGGCCGCTTCGAGGAGGCGCGCGAATGGGTGCGGCAACTGACGCGTGACTATCCTCGCGATGCCGAATGCTGGGCACTGCTCGGGCGCGTCGAAAAGGAGAACTGGCTGGCGCGCTGGCGCCGGCCAGGGCTGACGCCGGCAGAGATGCACGCTGCCGCCAAGCATGAGAATGCGGCGCTTGGCGAGGCCATTGACCCCTACTACCAGGCCTTCATCGCCGACCCGGCACATCATTACTCGGGGATCAACGCGCTGACCTTGCAACTTCTGCGCCGGCATTGTGGCGGCGAGACCAGCCAGACGGTGATCGACAACCTCGTCGGTGGTGTCCTCTGGTCCAGCCTGACTGCCCAGGAGCGCGATCGCAAGGACTACTGGGCGCGCGCCAGCTACGCCGAACTCTGTTTGCTGGTCAATCCGCCGGCGAGTATCGGCAAGGAGTACGCGAACATGGTGGCGGCGGCCAACGGCGACTGGTTCGCGCTCGATTCGAGTCGCCAGACGCTGCAGCTTCTGCGCGATATCGACTTCCGGCCAGCCGAGACGGCTGCGGCGCTGGCCATCGTCGAACGCGAGATCGAGCGCAGCAGTCCGCCGTTCGAGCCCCGCCAGGTGCTGCTCTTCAGCGGTCACATGATCGATTCCGCCGGCCGCCAACCGCCGCGTTTTGCTGCCGAGAAGGAGGCGCTGGCGGCAGCGAAGATCGCCGAGGCGCTCGACCAGCTCGCCGCGGGGCCAGGGGACCTGGCGCTGGCGCAGGCCGCCAGTGGCGGCGACCTGCTGTTTCTGGAAGCCTGTCAGGCGCGCGGCGTCCGCCTGCAAGCGATGCTCCCTTTCGAGGAACCCGAGTTCATCGAGCGCTCGGTGCTGCCGGCGAGCAACGGCGAGCAGTGGCGGCAGCGCTACTTCACGCTGATCAGCATGCTTGCCGAGGAGCCGCGGATCATGCCGGCGGAACTCGGTACGCTGCCAAAGGATCTGCGTGGCGAAGCGGCGAATGCTTTCGAGCGCTGTAACCTCTGGCTCCTGTACACCGCCCTGGCCTGGGGGGTCGACAAGGTGCGTTTCATCTGTCTGTGGAATGGCGGTGGCGGCGACGGCCCGGGCGGAACCGCGCACATGTACCACGAAGTCAAGCGTCGCACCGGACGGGTGAGCTGGCTCGATACGCGCAAGCTGTGGTGAGCCGCGGCTCACCCGCCGGGGGTTAATACGAAGGTCGCGCAAGCGACTCACGAAACTCCCTTCTCCCCTCGCGGGAGAAGGGTCAGGGGAAGAGGGGGACGGTCATGACTTTCATCATCCGGGGTATCTCGACTGTCATGACCGTTAGCGCCTCATGGCTCGATGCGCGTTCCCAGAACCTTCAGGAATTTGGCCAGCCAGTCTGCGTGTGCGGGCCAGGCCGGTGCGCTGACCAGATTGCCATCGACCAGCGCCTCATCGACCGGGATGTCCGCGAAGCTGCCACCGGCCGCGCGGACTTCGGGCGCGCAGGCTGGATAGGCGGAGCACGAGCGTCCCGCCAGCACACCGGCGGCAGCCAGCAGTTGCGCACCGTGGCAGATGGCGGCAATCGGTTTGCCGGCGCTGGCGAAATGTTGAACCATGGCGATCACTGCCGGGTCGAGGCGCAGGTATTCGGGCGCGCGGCCACCGGGAATGACCAGCGCGTCGTAGTCTTCGGCGTTCACGGTGGCGAACTCGGCGTTGAGCGTGAAGCGGTGTCCCGGTTTCTCGCTGTAGGTCTGGTCGCCTTCGAAATCGTGGATTGCGGTGCGTACCTGTTCGCCGCCGGTTTTGCCCGGGCAGACGGCGTGCACGGTATGGCCGACCATCTGCAGGGCCTGGAAGGGAACCATCGTTTCGTAGTCCTCGGTAAAGTCACCGGTGATCATCAGAATCATTTTTGCGGCCATTTGGGTCTCCTTGGGGTGAGGGAAACGAGCGCTCGAAAGAAGCGTCACGAAGTTGATACGCAAGGATTGTATACAAAGCCTGTCGAATGCGCAGGCGCTGCCGGGCGCCAGTTGCCGGGACGGCGTCGCGCGGCGTGCATTTTTCCCAGAAAGGGGAGGGCGTTGCATTAATGTGAAAGTCGCGCAAGCGACTCACGAACCTCCCTTCGCCCCCTGCGGGAGAAGGGCCGGGGGAAGAGGGGGACGGTCATGACTTTCATCATCCGGGGTATCTCGACTGTCATGACCGTTAATGTGAAAGTCGCGCAAGCGACTCACGAACCTCCCTTCGCCCCCTGCGGGAGAAGGGCCGGGGGAAGGGGGACGGTCATGACTTTCATGATTTGAGGTGTCTCCACGTGGCATGACCGTTAGCGGCTATTATTGAAGCTGTCGCCGACCAGAACTCGCCCGCAGCTGCGATTGCGGAGGCCACGCCAGCCACCAAGCCACGCCGGCCGGGTTGGCTGCGTGCCCAGCGGCGGCAACGAGCCCGATTGCGCAATTGCCTGCTGCGCGATGTCGGCCCGATTGTTTCCTGTATCTCGTGCAAAACCCTGCGGAGGTCTTCCATGTCGCATTCGCCGTTTAATACGCTGTCCCGCTTCAATCCGCCGGCTCAGCCGGAGGCGCTGTTCTACTCGCTGCCGGCGCTGGCAGCGGCCGAGATCGGCAACATTGCCCGCCTGCCGGTGTCCCTGCGCATCGTGCTGGAATCGTTGCTGCGCCACTGCGATGGCCATCGGGTCACCGAGAGGAATATCCGTGAGCTGGCGCAGTGGCAGCCAAGGGCACCACGCAGCGAGGAGATTCCCTTTGTCGTCGCGCGTGTGGTGCTGCAGGATTTCACCGGCGTGCCGCTGCTCTGCGATCTGGCGGCGATGCGCCACGCAGCACAGGCCAGCGGCCACGATCCGCGCAGCATCGAGCCGCTGGTGCCGGTCGATCTGGTCGTCGATCATTCGGTGCAGGTTGACTATTACGGCACGCCGCAGGCGCTGGAGCAGAACATGCGCCGGGAGTTCGAGCGCAACCACGAGCGCTATCAGTTCATGAAGTGGGGCATGCAGGCTTTCAACACCTTCCGTGTCGTACCCCCCGGCGTGGGCATCGTGCACCAGGTCAACCTCGAACATCTCTTCGCCGGCGTTCGCCGGCAGGAAAGCGCAGGCGGCAGCCTGTGTTTTCCGGACACGCTGGTGGGTACCGACTCGCACACGACGATGATCAACGCCGTTGGCGTCGTTGGCTGGGGCGTCGGTGGCATCGAGGCCGAAGCGGCGATGCTCGGTCAGCCGGTCTATTTTCTAACCCCGGACGTGGTCGGCGTCGAACTGGTCGGGCGCTTGCGGGAAGGGGTTACGGCGACCGATCTGGTGCTGACGGTGACCGAGCTGTTGCGCCGCCAGAAAGTGGTCGGTACCTTTGTCGAGTATTTCGGCGAGGGTGCCAGTACGCTGACGGTCACCGACCGCGCGACATTGGCCAATATGGCGCCCGAGTACGGTGCGACGATGGGTTTCTTCCCGGTTGACCAGAAGACCGTCAGTTACCTGCGGACCACCGGCAATAGCGAAGCAGATTGTGAGCTTTTCGAAGCCTATTTTCGTGCCCAGGGACTGTTCGGTATTCCCCGTGCCGGCCAGATCGACTACTCGCGTAGCGTGCGCCTCGACCTGGCCAGCATCGTTCCCTCTCTGGCCGGGCCGAAGCGGCCGCAGGACCGCATCGCGCTGCCCGATATGGCGAGCAAATTCAATGCCTTGTTCAGCGCCCCGGAAGCGGATGACGGCTTCGCCCGGCCGCCCGAGACGCTGACGCAGCGCTACCCGAGCGAGCGACCAGGCGTTGCTCTTGGCAATGGTGACGTGCTGATTGCAGCGATCACCTCGTGCACCAATACCAGCAACCCGGCGGTGATGATCGCCGCCGGCTTGCTGGCCAGGAAAGCGGTGGCCCGTGGCCTGCAGGTGCAGCCGCACATCAAGACTTCGCTGGCCCCCGGCTCACGCGTGGTCACCGACTACCTGGAGAAGGCCGGCTTGCTGGCGCCGCTCGCCGAACTCGGCTTCGCGCTGGCCGGCTATGGTTGCACGACCTGCATCGGCAACGCCGGTGACCTCGATCCGGCCTTCAACAAGGCGATCAACGAAAACCAGTTGGTCGTCGCGGCGGTGCTCTCCGGTAACCGCAACTTCGAGGCGCGCATCCATCCCAACCTGCGCGCCAATTACCTGGCTTCGCCGCCGCTGGTGGTGGCTTTCGCCATTGCCGGGCGAGTCAACATCGATCTCGACAGCGAAGCACTGGGCATCGGCGCCGATGCCCAGCCGGTTTTTCTGCGCGATGTCTGGCCAACGCCGGAAGAAATTGAGGCGCTGCTCCCCTTGGCGCTCGATCCGGAAACTTTCCGCCGTCGCTACGCCGACGTCAGCGCCGACCAGGAGCTGTGGAATGCCATTGAGGCACGTAGTGGCGCGGTCTACGACTGGCCGCCATCGAGCTACATCGCGCGCCCGCCATTCTTCGAGTTGCCGGCCCTGCCGGCAGGCGATATCACCGGCGCACGCGCGCTGCTGCTGCTCGGCGACTCGGTGACCACCGATCATATTTCGCCGGCCGGTGCTTTCGGCGAGGCGACGCCGGCGGGCAGCTGGCTCAAGGCCCAGGGCGTCGAGCGCGCCGACTTCAATTCCTATGGCGCACGCCGTGGGCACCACGAAGTCATGATGCGCGGCACTTTTGCCAACGTCCGCATTCGCAACCTGATGCTGCCGGCAGACACCACAGGGCGCCGACCAGAGGGCGGCTTTACTCTGCTCGATGGTCAGCAGACGACGGTCTACGCGGCGGCGATGGCCTACCTCGAGCGCGGTACGCCGAGCATCGTCGTCGCCGGCGAAGAGTACGGCACCGGCTCGTCGCGCGACTGGGCGGCCAAGGGAACGCGGCTACTCGGCGTGCGTGCCGTGATTGCGCGCAGCTTCGAACGCATCCACCGCGCCAACCTGGTCGGCATGGGCGTGCTGCCCCTGCAGTTCATGGCCGACGACTCGGCGACGGCGCTGCAGCTGCGCGGCGACGAGAGCTTCGAGATCCTGGGTCTGGGCCCGGATCTGATGCCCATGCAGAACCTCACCCTGGCTATCGTACGGGCCGACGGTGAGCGCCTGGAGCGTCCACTGCTATGTCGCATCGATACACCGATCGAGGTTCAGTACTACTGGTCGGGTGGCATTCTGCCCTATGTGTTCGGTGAACTGATGGCCGAAGCTGCGGCCAGTCGCTGAAACCAGGATGCCGACAAGGGCTGGCGCCGCGCCGGCCCTTGCCGCCATGCTCCGGGAGACCCGCTTGCCTTCTCGCATCTCGATCAGCACCGCCCTTTCGGCGAGCGCGATTCCGCGCCAGGCGTGGGATCGCCTCTGCCCTGCCGGTCATCCTTTCCTGAACGCCGATTTCCTGACCATCATCGAGCAGTATGGCGCGGCGGCGCGCGCATGGGGATGGGCGGCCCGCCATCTGGTGGCCAGCGACGCAAGCGGTGCCGTCGTCGGCATTCTGCCGCTCTACCTGAAGACCCATTCGCATGGCGATTTCATCTACGACTGGTCGTGGGCCGCCGCCTATCGGCAGCTTGGCCGGCAGTACTACCCGAAGTTGATGAGCTGCCTGCCGCACACGCCGGTGGCCGGGCCACGCTTGCTGGTTGCCGCCGGGCCGCAGGCGGCTGGCGTTCGCCAGGCCTTGCTCGCTGGCGCCAGGACGCTGCTGAGCAGCGCCGGTTTGTCTTCCTGGCACGTGGCCTTGCCGGACGAGGACGAAGCAAGGATGTTGCAGAGCGAGGGCTTGTTGATCAGCCACGACGTTCAGTTCCACTGGATCAACCCGGGGTGTGGCGATTTCGACGGCTATCTGGCGAGCTTCAGCGCCGCCAAGCGCCGCAAGGTGCGCGCTGAAAGACGGCGGGTGCAGGAAAGCGGCCTGGCGATCGAAATCAGGCACGGCGATCAGATCGATCCCGCCGAATGGCCGCTGCTGCACGCCCTCTACGCCGATACCTTCGAGAAGTTCAACAATCACGCCGTTTTCTCGGCGGCCTGTTTCGCCGCTCTGGGGACGGCGCTGGGTCGCCGCATGGTCGCTTTCATCGCTCGCGATCACGGCTTGCCGGTAGCCGTGGCAATCTGTTTTCGCAGCGACGAAGCGCTCTATGGGCGCTACTGGGGTTGCCGCGGCAATTACCACAGCCTGCACTTCGAACTCTGCTTCTACCAGGGCATCGCCTATTGCCTGCGGCAGGGACTGGCGCGCTTCGAGCCCGGCGCCGGCGGCGAGCACAAGCTGTCACGCGGCTTCACGCCGACCGCTGTGCATTCTGCGCACTGGATCGGCGATCCGGAAATGCGTGCCTTGCTTGGCCGGCATCTGGCGCTGCAGGGCCAGGCGCTGGCCGATTACCGCGAGCAGGCGGCCGAGCACTTGCCGTTCCGGCGAGATCTGGGCCCGCCGTCAGCCGCCTGACGTGGCAAAGCGGCATCAGCGGAGGTCGGCGCTGCTCGCTATTCGAGACTCGCGGCGATGGCGCGCAGCGCTTCCAGACCGCCGGCAGCGATAGCCAGGCCGTGGCCAGCTTTTCCGTCTTTGCCGCTTTTTTCAGCGGGGAGTTGCGCTTCGCTGGGGTTGATACGGATCAGAGTTCCCTTGAGGCGCTCGCCGAGCAGGCGCACGGTCGGGATGTTGGTGCCGGCGCCGACTTCGATGATCAGCAGGCGCTCGACGCGCCGCAGCCAGGCTTGCCGGCGGCGATCCTGGGCGTCGCTGCGCTGCCCCAGCCATCCCCAGTCGCCGAACATCAGGATGTTCGGGCGGGCGATTTTCCGGCAGCGGGGGCAGAGCGGCAAGTCGCCGGTCAGCAGGCACCGTTCTTCGTCGAGCTCGGGCTCGAAGTCGTCGGCGGGCCAGATGCTGTCGCGGTCGGCGCTACAGCCAGCGCTGCACTGCAGGTGATGGATGGAGCCGTGGCATTCGCTGATGCGCTCGTCGGGAAAACCCGCTTTCTGAAATTGCCCGTCGACATTGCTGGTGAATACGAAACTGCCATGCGCCAAGCTTTCGCCGATCCGGCGCAGGATCGCAAAGCCCTGCTGGGGAACGGTCCGTCGGTAGAGCTGCAGGCGATGCCCGTAGAAGCCCCAGGCGAGGCGGGGCTGGCGCTCGAAGGCGGCCGGATTGGCAATCTGCTCGAAGGCGATGCGCGCTCGACCGAGTGCCGGGTAGGCGCCCCAGAAACCCTGTGCGCCGCGAAAATCGGGCAGGCCGGAATCGACACCGATGCCGGCGCCGGCGGTGATCAGCAGGCCATCGGCCTGGGCGATCAGTTCCGCGCAACGCTGGTAGTCGGCAGGCACTTACAGTCCGCGCGCCCAGGACGGTCGCAGTGGCGCGCCTTGCGGATCGGTGATTGCCTGCCGCAGCTGCTGCAGCAAGCGCTGCTTGTCGGCGCCCAGTGTGCCCTTCAGCACCAGCCAGTTCGACGCGTGGTCGCTGCGGAAAAGCGTGCGTTTGAGTTGCAGTTGGTCGACAAAACTTTCCATTTCGACGAACAGCTCGTGCTGGCTGAGCGGCCGCCAGGCCGGGAAGCCGCCACGGAAACGTTCCTCGCCGAGGGGGAAGCTGACCACCAGCGTTGCCAGATACTCGGGCTGCGTGGCATTGAGCAGGCGTGCCGAGTTCTCGGCGTGGCGCAGGGACAGCGCCGGGCCGGCGAGACCGTTGAGAATCATCACCGAGCGCGTGATGCCGGCGGCTCCGAGCTTGTCGAGTGCGGCGCGCGTCGATTCGAAAGTCTCGCCCTTGTTGACCCGTTCGAGGACTTCATCGTCGCCGGATTCGGCACCGACGTAGGCGATCGACAGGCCCGCGGCGGCCAGTTCGCGCAGTTCGTCGACCGATTTGCGGCGCAGATTGCGCGGCAGGCAGTAGCTCGATACGCGGCGCACGGCCGGCAGGTGCTGGCGGATGGCGTCGAGGACGGCGAGCAGGCGGCGCGTGGGAAGTACCAGGGCGTCGCCGTCGGCCAGGAAGACGCGCCGGATCTCGCTGCCGAAGCGTTCGCCGCTGCGCTGTATGCTCTCCAGCACCTCGCTCTCGTCGCGTGCACGAAAGCGTTTCTGCGCCGCGGTGTACATTTCGCAGAACGTGCAGTGGTTCCACGAACAGCCGTCGGTGATCGGCAGGATCAGCGACTCGGCTTCGCTGGGTGGCCGGTAAACAGGTTCGATGTAACGGATCGGGATGACGGATGGCATGGTATCGGGGAGCGCGGGAGCGGCAAGCGGCGAGTGAACAAGCCCATATTAGCCTGCTTTCGCCCTCTTGGTGATGGTCGCCAGGTGGCGATGGCGGTCTCAGCTCTTGCGCGCGCGGCGCGACGGTGCTTGCCCTTCCGGGCCGGAGCGCACTAGTGCATAGTCTGCGCTGCGCACTTCGCGCAACAGCATATCGGTTTCGTCGTTGCTGATGCCCAGCGATTCCAGGGTTTCGGCCGCCAGGCGCAGGCTGGCTTCGAGTGTCTCGGGATAGGCCTTGCTGACGCCGGCGCGTAGCAGGGCATCGCAGCTGGCCAGATCGCGCGCGCGGGCGACGATGCTCACCTGCGGCAGTTGCGAGCGGATCAGCGACGCGGCGCGGACGGCGGTGTGCCGCTGGTCGATGGTCAGCACGACCAGGTCGACGTTCTGCAAGGACGCAGCGATCAGCAACTGCGGGTCGGCGAGGTCACCGTAGAACACCGGATGACCTTCGGCACTCCATTTGGCGACCAATACGGCGTCGGTATCGAAGGCGACGTAGGAGATGCCGGTACTGGCCAGGATGGTCCCGACGGTGTGGCCGACGCGGCCATAGCCGCCGATCACCACGCGCACTGCCGATTCGCCGCCCTGCCCGGAGTAACGGAAGCTCGGGTCAACGCCGGTGGGCGGCACTGCGGTGTGTTGCGCGAGCCAGTTGCCGAGCTTCACCAGCATCGGGGTGAGCAGCATGGTGAGTGAAATGACGGCCGCAGCCATGACGAAGACGAGATCGTCGATGATTCCCAGCGCTTTGGCGGCGCCGAAGAGCACGAAGCCGAACTCGCCGCCCTGCGCCAGCAGGAAGGACACTTTCAAGGCGATGCGACGCCCGGTTCCGAAGCTCAGACAGAGCAGGTAGAGCACGAGGATTTTGATGACGATGATCGCCAGCACGTGCAGGCCGAACTTGAAGGGGTGCTGGACCAGCACTCCCACGTCCAGCGACATGCCGACGGCGACGAAGAAGAGGCTCATCAGCAGCCCCTTGTGCGGCTCCATGCCGGCCTCGATTTGCAGGCTGTAGCGCGAGGTCGAGAGCATCATCCCCATCAGGAAGGCGCCCAGGGCCATGGACATGCCGGCATGGTGCATCGCCCAGGCGGCGATGAACACAGCGCCCATTGCCGCCAGCAGGAAAGCTTCGCGGTTGTTCTGGCGCGCCAGATGGTCGAGGATCCGCGGCACCAGATAGCGACCGCCGCAGACTACCAGGGCGACCATCGCCGCTGCCACGCCGAGCTGCTCCCACAAGGGCATGTCTTTGGGCAGTGGTCCGACGTCGGCGAGGACCGGCACCAGCGCCAGCAGCGGCACGATCGCCAGATCCTGCATCAGCAGCACGGCAAACGCTGTCTGACCGTGATGGCTGGCGATTTCGCCCTGATCTCTGAGCATCTGCACCACGAAGGCTGTGGAGGACAGGGCGAAGCTGAAGCCGATCAGCAGCGCCGTGCTCCAGCGGTGCTCGAAGAGCCAGAAGTAGCCGGCGATCAGCAAAGCGGACAGAACGATCTGCAGCGAACCGAGGCCGAAGAGGGTGCGCCGTAGATCCCACAGATGGCGTGGTTTCATCTCCAGGCCGATCAGGAACAGCAGCAGCACCACCCCGAGTTCCGTGAATTGGCGGACGTCGTCGACGCTGGTGGTAACGAAAGGCCCCGCCGTATGCGGCCCGACGATGATTCCGGTGACCAGCAGGCCAAGCACTGAACCGAGGCCGAAATGCCTAAACACGGTAACGGCGATCGCGGCGACGACCAGCAAGAGCACTGCGGAGTCAACGAAAGACTTGGGGTCCATGGTGCGCTGTCCGAGAACTCGGCCAAGTGGGTCGAGAGCCCAATACTAACGTGCTTTCGGCCTGCCGGCGCCTGCTCCGGTGGTGCTAACGGTCATGACATGTCGGGATACCCCGGATCATGAAAGTCATGACCGTTTCCCCTCTTCCCCGACCCTTCTCCCGCGAGGGGAGAAGGGAGATTCGTGAGCCGCTTGCGCGACTTTCACATTAAGATCACTCGCTTGGCCGGTTTGCCGCCTGCGGGCAGGGCGGGCCGTCGAGACTCACTGCATTGAGAAGGAGTAGCAGGTCATGAAGCACGAACACATTCTCGCCGGCTCGTTGCTGGCGCTTGCCTTATCGCCGCTGGCTTTGGCGCAAGGCAACTCGCAGTTACAGTTACCCAGTAGCGTGGATGATTATCGCGAGTTGAAGCGAGCGCAACGTGGCGGGCCTTGCGAGCGCTGTGGTGTCGTCGTCGGGCTACGTTCGGAGAATCGCCAGGCGTCGGGTCGTCGCGATCCGGCCAACGCCGCCCGCCAGAACCCCGCGTCGCCCACCGCGCACATGGTGACGACACCGGTTCTCGCTTCCGGCACAACCGTCAAGGATGCGCGCCAGGCGGCGGCGCCGGTGCTGATCTACGTGCTTACCGTTCGCTACGAGGACGGCAGTTTCGCTTTCCTTGAACAGAGCGACGAGCCGACGGTGCATAAGGGCGACCGGGTGCGGGTGGTCGAGGGCCGCGTCGAGCTACGCAACGACTAGCTGCAAGTTCAGTGGAATTCAGTGGCGTTCAGTCGAAGTAGTTGCGTGCCGTCTGGAAGCGCTGTGCGTAGTAGCTGGCGGCCAGTTTATCGATGCGCACCTGGCCGCGGGTCGATGGCGCGTGCACGAAGCGATCATCGCCGATGTAGATGCCGACGTGCGAATACGGGGCGTTGCGGGTGTTGAAGAAAACCAGGTCACCAGGGCGCAGCTCAGCGCGGTCCACCGGGCGGCCGTGACGCGCGATGTCGGCTGCGCTGCCAGCGACCCTGACGTCGGCTGCCTGTCGGTAGATGTAGCTGACCATACCGCTGCAGTCGAAGCCGGCTTCGGGGTTCTTGCCGCCGAAGCGGTAGTTGGTGTCGATCAGCCCGAGCGCGAAGATCACCACGTCCATGCCTTTTTCGCTGGCCAGCGGTCTGTCCGCCGAGCTGCTCGCTCTTGGCGCGGGGACGCTGCCGCATGCCACAAGCAGCAGTGATAGGACACTGACGACGAGGATCTGTAGTACACGCATGACGCACAGTATAAACTGCGGTTTTCAGAAATACGGAGATTGTCATGCATCTGAACGATCCGCGCCTGTTGCGCTCCGATTGCTACATCGATGGTCGCTGGGAAGCCGCCGACGATGGCCGAACGCTGGCCGTCATTGACCCGGCAAGTGGTGCAGCCATTGCCGATGTGCCGTTGATGACCGCTGTCGAGACGGTACGAGCGATCGATGCGGCTGCCGTCGCACTGCCGGAGTGGCGGGCAAAGACGGCCAAGGAACGCGCCGCGGCTTTGCGCCGCTGGTTTGACCTGATCCTTGAAAACACCGAGGACCTGGCGCAGTTGATGACTGCCGAATCGGGCAAGCCGATTGTCGAGGCGCGCGGGGAGGTGGCTTACGGGGCGTCGTTTGTCGAGTGGTTTGCCGAAGAGGGCAAGCGTGCCTATGGCGAGAGCATTCCAAGTCCGGCCGCTGATCGGCGCCTGTTGACCATTCGCCAGCCGATCGGCGTCTGTGCGGCGATCACGCCGTGGAACTTCCCCCTGGCGATGATCACCCGCAAGGTGGCGCCGGCGCTTGCCGCCGGTTGTACGGTGGTCGTCAAACCGGCCGAGCAGACGCCGCTGACGGCGCTGGCGCTGGCCAGGCTGGCACACGACGCCGAACTGCCGGCCGGCGTGTTCAACGTGCTGACCGGTGACCCGAAGACCATCGGGGCAACGCTGACCGCCAGCCCGGTGATTCGCAAGCTGTCGTTTACCGGCTCGACCGAGGTCGGTCGCCTGCTGATGGCGCAGAGCGCGCCGACGATCAAGAAGCTGTCGCTCGAGTTGGGCGGCAACGCGCCATTCATCGTTTTCGATGATGCGGACGTCGATGCGGCGGTCGAAGGCGCGCTGATCGCCAAGTACCGCAATACCGGACAGACCTGCGTCTGCGCCAACCGTTTTCTGGTTCAGGACGGCGTCTATGACGCTTTTGTCGCCAAGCTGGCCAGGCGCGTGCAGTCACTGCGCGTTGGACCGGGAAGCGACGAAGGTGTCACGCAGGGGCCGTTGATCGACGAAGCTGCTTTGAGCAAGGTGCAGGCGCATATCGAAGATGCGCTGCGCAAGGGCGCGCGGGTGGTGACCGGCGGCAGTCGTCATCAACGTGGCGGCACTTTCTTTGAACCGACGGTACTTGCCGACGTGAGCAGCGATATGCGCGTTGCGCAAGAAGAAACCTTTGGCCCGGTCGCCCCGGTGTTCAGGTTTGCCGACGAGGCGGAGGCCGTGCACATGGCCAACGACACCGAGTTCGGCCTTGCCGCTTACTTTTATTCGCGTGACGTCGCGCGTTGTCTGCGCGTCGGCGAAGCACTCGAATACGGCATGATCGGCATCAATACCGGCCTGATTTCGAACGAGGTCGCGCCTTTCGGTGGTGTCAAGCAGTCCGGGCTGGGCCGTGAAGGCTCGAAGCACGGGCTTGATGAGTATCTCGAGATCAAGTACCTCTGCTTCAGTACCGTTTGACGCGTTGGCGGGAATTCCTCCGGTGACGATGCTGGTGGGGGGCGGCTGCGGTGATTTCACTGTCCTGCGCGAGCACGGATTTTCCGATCCGGACATCTGGGACATTGGCGCCGTGGCTGCCTTTTCCCCGATGTCGAACCGCATGGCGAACATGACATCGATGCGTGCGAACGACGAGTTCTTCCTGATCAGTCGCTTGCCGAAGGGGCCTGATCCTGGCCCTTCTCGCGCAAGGGGCGACGGGAGTTTCGTGAGTCGCGTACGCGACTTTTACATTAATCAGCCAACCTCGCGATGCCTTGCATGCTGACCGCCGGTAGCCAGGCGGCAGCGCTGCCGCGGCCGGGGATCAGCGCCTGCGGTGCGATTTCGAGCAGCGGTGCGATGACGAAAGCGCGCAGGTGCATGCGCGGGTGCGGTACGCGCAGCCGCTGACTATCGACGGTCTGGTCATCGTAAAGCAAGAGGTCGAGGTCGAGGGTGCGTGGCGCGTGGTGATACTCGCGGCGGCGTCCAAAAAGACGTTCGATGGCGAACAGGGCGTCGAGCAGTTGCGACGGCGTCAGGCGAGTGTGCAGGGCGGCGACGGCGTTGATGAAATCGGCCTGGCCGCGGATCGAGCGGTTTCCCACCGGCGCGCTGCGGTACAGCGACGACAGGCGCAGCAGTCGGCATTCGGGTACGTCGGCCAGCGCGCGACCGGCTGCACGGACCTGCGCCAGAGGGTCCGCCAGGTTGGCGCCCAGGGCGACGTAGGCCAGATGCTCGCCTGTGCTGTCGGTGCGCGACGCGGGCGGCAGTTGCTTGGCTTTGGCGCTTCTTTCTGCCGGCTGCGCGGGATCAGCGCCCATTAGCGCCGCGTCAGCGCGAATCATTCCCCAGCGTTGGGGTTTTGCCCAGTGTCCTCGCTGGCGCGACGGCGCCGGCGACGGCGTTTCTTGGCCATCCCCGGTGCCGCCGGCAGGAGCATCGCCGCGCGGGCTTCATCGCTGGCATGCAGAAACTCGGTCCACCAGTCGCCGATCTCCTGCTCGACTTCGCCGGATTCGACGCGCAGCAGCAGGAAGTCGTAGCCGGCCTTGAAACGAAGCTGCTGCAGCACGCCGTAGGCTCGCTTTCCGGAGCGCTGTTCGAAGCGCGGCTGCAGAGCCCAGATGTCCTTGATGTCGCCAGCAATGCGTCGGGTGATGGCGAGCTTTTCGGCCTGTACGTGCAGGACTTTGTCCATGGCCAGGAAAAGTGAGGGGATCGCGGGTTCGCCGCCGTTCTTTAGCGGCTCCCAGGTGGCCAGGACCTGATGCCAGAGCAGCGTGGCGAACAGAAAGCCCGGCGAGATCGGTTTGCCTTCCTCGACGCGCCGGTCGGTGGCCTCCAGGGCGAGCACCACGAAGCGTTCGCCGCGCGGCTGTTCGAGGATCACGTCGAGCATGGGCAGGACGCCGTTATGGAGCCCTTCTTCACGCAGACGTGTGACGCAGCGCAGCGCATGCCCGCAAGTGAGCAGCTTGAGCATCTCGTCAAACAGGCGCGACGGCGGCACGTTGTCGAGCAGATCAGCCATCTCGCGGATCGGCCGCCGTGCCGCCGGGTCGATGGCCAGCCCGATCTTGGCCGCCAGACGCACTGCCCGCAGCATGCGCACCGGGTCTTCGCGGTAGCGCGTCTTGGGATCGCCAATCATGCGCAGGGTCTTCTGCTGCAGGTCGGCGACGCCGTGGTGGTAGTCGATGATGGTTTCGGAGCTGGGGTCGTAGTACAGCGCGTTGACCGTAAAATCCCGGCGGGCGGCGTCTTCCGACTGGCTGCCAAAAACGTTGTCGCGCAGCAAGCGGCCCTGCGCGTCGGTCTGTGCCGTGTTGCCACCATGTGCACCGTCTTCGCCGTGATGGCCGCGGAAAGTGGTCACTTCGATGGTTTCCGCGCCCATGTTGACGTGCACGATCTGAAAGCGGCGGCCAATGATCCGCGAGCGACGGAAGCAGCGGCGGACCTGCTCCGGTGTGGCGTTGGTGGCGACGTCGAAATCTTTCGGCGTCAATCCGGCAAGCAGGTCGCGAACCGCACCGCCGACGATGTAGGCCTGGTAGCCATTCTGCTGCAAGTCCTCGACAGTCTGCCGGCAGCCACGGCTGATCTGCTCCCGCTGCAGGCCGTGCTGGTCAACGGCGATCAGTGCCGGTTCGTCGCGCTTGTCGCTGCCTTTTCTTCCGAGAACGCGGGATATGAACTTGCGGATCATCGATGGATTCTTGGTCCTGTGTTGTGGTACTCCAGGCGCGGCATGATAGCCGATATTGCTGGCGCCATCAGCGATTGATCGGTGCTGCGCGTCAGCCTAGGAGGCTGACAACCGGCCAGCCGGCGGATTCGGCGTGCGCGCGCAGCGTCTGGTCAGGGTCTACTGCGACCGGATTGCTGACCCTCGACAGCAAGGGCAGGTCATTCTGCGAGTCGCTGTAGAACCAACTGCGCTCGAAACTTCCCCACCACAGGCCCATCGCTTCAAGCCAGGCCTCGACACGAATGATCTTGCCTTCGCGGAACGACGGTGTGCCGCGAGGCTGGCCGGTGAAGCGGCCGTTCTCGTGGGCAGGAATGGTGGCAATCAGGTGCGCGATACCGAGATTGCGGGCCAGGGGCGCGGTGACGAAACTGTTGGTAGCGGTGACGATGGCGCACAGTGCGTCGCTGTCGAGGTGCCGGCGAACCAGGGCGCGTGCCTTGCCACCGACGATCGGCAGGATGTGTCGGCTCATGAACTCGCCGAGCCAGGTGTCGAGTACTTCGCGTGGGTAGCGCGTCAGCGGCTGCAGCTGGAAATCGAGGAAGACTTCGATATCGAGCGTGCCGGCCTTGTACTGCTCGTAAAATTCCAGGTTTCGTGCTTCGTACAAGGCGCGGTCGAGAACCCCTTTGGCGATCAGGAACTGCGCCCATTCAAAGTCGCTGTCACCAGCGATCAGGGTATTGTCAAGGTCAAAAAGAACAAGATCCATGGGTAGGCCTTTCGGGCAGCTTAGAGCTGCAGTGGCGCCTGCAGGACTTCGCGCAGCAAGCTCAGGGTGACCGGGCGTTTGTGTTCCAGCGAGTAGCGGTCGATGGCCATCAGCAAGGTGCTCAGGCTGCGCATGTCGCGCGGTGCGCGCAGGAAAAGGTAGGCCAGAGCGTCCGCCGGCAGGGTCAGCCCGCGTGCCCGGGCCTGCTCGCCGAGCGCTGCCAGTTTCTCGGCGTCGCTCAAGGGTTGCAGTCGGTAGACCAGGCTGCTACCGAGCCGCGTACGCAGATCCTCGCGCAAGGCGAGCTGTCGCGGCGGCACGCTGGCCGCTGCGACAAGGCGTCCGTCGCTGGCACGTAGGCGATTGATCAGGTTGAAAAGGCTGATCTGTCCGCTGGCGCTGAGTGCTTCGACGTTGTCGACGGCGTAGGCGCTGTCGTTCGGCGCGAATGGCGACATTCCCGAGAGATCCGGGTCCACGCGCGCATCCGTGTACACGGAGGCGCTGGCCTGGAGCAGGTGCGATTTACCGGCGCCGGCTTCACCACAGAGAAAGAACAGCGGCTCGCGGTTGGCCGGCGCCAGCCAGGAGGCTAATCCGGTCAGCGCTTCACCGTTGCTGCCGACGACGAAATTCTCGAAGCTGGGTCGCTCTTCCGGCAGCAGGTCGAGAATCAACTGGCGCATCTGGAGTAGTTCAAGCCTTGCGGGTTTGCGGTGCGATCAGCACGCAGGAGGGTCATTTCGGATAAAATTCGGGATCGGGCAGATCGAAGTGGCCCATTCTACCACTACGTGGCATCTGCCAGCCTTGCTCGGGACGCGCTACAAGATGACTCTGGAATCTCTCTCCTATCGCGATGCGGGTGTTGACATCGACGCCGGTGATGAACTCGTCGAACGTATCAAGCCCTTTGCCAGAAAGACGCTGCGCGAAGGGGTACTCGGAGGCATCGGCGGCTTCGGTGCACTGTTCGAGGTCCCGAAGCGCTATCGCGAGCCGGTACTGGTCTCGGGTACCGATGGTGTCGGCACCAAACTCAAGCTGGCATTCCAGCTGCGGCGGCATGACACGATCGGCATCGACCTGGTAGCGATGAGTGTGAACGACATTCTCGTACAAGGTGCCGAACCGCTCTTCTTCCTCGATTACCTGGCCTGCGGCAAGCTCGATGTCGGTACTGCGGCGCGCGTCATCAAGGGCATTGCCGAGGGCTGCGAGCGGGCCGGATGCGCCTTGATCGGCGGCGAGACCGCCGAAATGCCGGGGATGTATCCCGAAGGCGAATACGATCTGGCCGGTTTTGCGGTCGGCGTCGTCGAAAAATCGGCAATCATCGATGGGTCGAGCATCATTCCGGGTGACGTGCTGCTCGGCCTCCCGTCGTCGGGTGCGCATTCCAACGGCTACTCGCTGGTACGCAAGATCATCGCCCGTTCCGGGGCTGATCTGGCGGCGCTTTTCGACGGCGAGCAGACCCTGGCCGACGCGGCGATGGCGCCCACGCGAATCTACGTCAAGCCACTCCTGGCATTGATGCAGGCGCTGCCGGTCAAGGGCATGGCGCACATTACGGGGGGTGGTTTGACCGGTAACGTGCCGCGCATCCTGCCGGACAATGTTCGCGCCGAGATCGCTCAGGCGGCATGGCAGCGGCCAAAGTTGTTCGACTGGCTGCAGCAGGAAGGCGGCGTCAGCGACGACGAAATGCACCGTGTCTTCAACTGCGGGATCGGCATGGTCGTTGTTGTCGCCCGCGAGGACGCACCACAGGCCATCAAGATCCTGAACGATGCTGGCGAAGCAGCGCTGGTCATCGGGAGCATCAAGCCGCGCCGCGAGGGCGAAGCGCAGACCACCGTAGCGTGAGTATTGGTGTGAGTGCTCGGTGCTGACTGATCGATGAGCTGAGCCATGCTGGCCGAGCGTGCTTGGCGATCAGACCTTGATGTTGATCTTGACGTCGCCGCCGGCTTTTCGGCGGCCGCTTTTTGAACGGGTGTCGAGCAAGACGGGGCGCTTTTCCGAGCGCCGTTCCTTCTGCCGTCGCTCGACCGCTGCTGGCCGATTCTCCGCCTCGGTCGGCGTGTTTTCGGGAGCATCGTGCGGCTCGCGCCGCGGTCGCTCAGGGGCTGGCCAGGGCTGCTTTGGCAGCGCACTCGAAAGCTCGTTGTTGATGCCTTTGGCACCGGTCACGGGTTCCGGTTTGCTGACGTCGTCGGATTCTCGCCTGATGTTCGCGACGGGCGGCACCACTTCAGCGGGAATTCTCATTGTCCTGCTCTCTCCTATCCCGGTTCATTTTGCGGTTTCTCCATACAAGCGACCGCTACACAAAGAATCCGAGCGGCCTGCGGGCCATCCGCAGACAATCGGTCAACGGAAAACTCCAGGCCGAACTTTAGCACTGGTGGTCGGAGATTGCCGGCCGTAGCGCTGCGATCAACTTCAAGGATGGTGCCACGGTCAGCGGCGGGCGGTGACCATCAGCGCCAATCTGACGCCCGGCTACGGCATGCGTGATGCGCTGAGCTTCTTCGAGGTGGACTGCCGGGCGTGTTCTGCCGGCGGGCTAGGCGATCGACCATGCGGGTCAGTCGCGCGAGTTTACGCTCTCGTCGTCGCTGGCTCTGCGGCTCGGCGGTTTTCTTTCGTAGCGCAGGCGAGTATGCTGTCAAGCTAAGTGCTTGGCGGTCGTGCGCCGGCTTTGTCTGCCGCGGAGAGGGTGCTCATGAATCTCGAGAAGGTGATTTTCGGCTTTTTTATCGTTCTCGCGGCAACGCTGAACTTCGGCTTCTTCATTGGCGATATCGACAATCCGAGGCACCACCACATCTATGAACTGTTTGCCGCGATCGTCGTCAACCTGATCGCCACTGTCCTGAAGTTCGGCGACCGCACGCAGATCGGCGCGGTGCACCTGTCGACCAGCCTGGTCGCTGACCTGCAACTGGTGGCCGCAGCCTGCGTATGGGCCATCGCCATGCATGTCACAGGCGAGGGAATGTCGCCTGACGTCACCACCAGTGTCGTTTCGCTCAGTGGCGGAGCCTTGCTGGCAAACTTCGTTTCACTGGTGCTGCTGATCGCGGAAACGGTGATGTTGCGACGCTGATGGCGGCGCCGGAATGAATACCAGCATCTTCTTCCTGGCCCTGCGGCGGATGCGTGTGCCGCTGATTGTGCTGATCGTCCTGTATGCGGTGTCCACCCTTGGCCTGACGCTGGTTCCCGGCATCGACGAGCAAGGCCACCCGGCACCGCCGATGAGTTTCTTTCACGCCTTCTACTTCGTTAGCTACACCGCCAGCACCATTGGCTTTGGCGAAATTCCGGTGCCCTTTTCCGACGCCCAGCGGATGTGGGTCACGGTGTGTATCTTCCTCTCGGTGATCGGCTGGTCGTACTCGATCATCAGCTTGCTGGCACTGGTTCAGGACAAGGGCTTTCAGGAGGTACTGCGGAGCGGCCAGTTCGCGCGCCGGGTCAGGCATCTTGGCGAGCCTTTCTATATCGTCTGTGGCTGTGGCGAAACGGGTTTGCTGATTGCACGTGCGCTCGATCGCAGCGGCATCCGTGTGGTGGCGCTGGAGCGCAATGATGCGCGCATCCAGGAAGTGGAGCTTGAAGACTTCGCAGCGGACATTCTGGTGCTCTGTGCCGATGCGGCGCAACCGCAAAACCTGTTGCTCGCCGGTTTGAAGCATCGCAGTTGTCGCGGCGTGCTGGCGATCACCGACGACGATGCAGCCAATCTCGCGGTGGCGATTGCCAGCCGGCTGGTCAATCCACGCTTGATGGTCGTGACGCGCGTCGCCAGTCCGGCGGTCGAGCGCAACATGATGTCCTTCGGGACTCACTACGTGGTCAATCACTTCGAGAAGTTCGCCGACTATCTGGCGCAGGCGATTCATTCACCGAGCTGGTTCCGTCTGGTCGACCTGCTCACCGGGCTGCCCGGCCAGGAAGTTCCTGAGCGGCACGATCCGCCGGTTGGCGACTGGGTGGTTTGCGGCTACGGACTGTTTGGTCAGGCGGTGGTGCGCAATTTGGAGAGGCAGGGCGTGAGCCTGACAGTGATCGCGCCGGAACAGAATCTGCCGGTCACCGTCCGCCACATCGTCGGCCATGGCATGGAAGCGGAGCCGCTACGCCAGGCGGGAATCGAGACCGCTGTCGGAATCGTCGCCGGTGGCGACAACGATACCAACAACCTGTCGATCGCGATGACTGCCAAGGAGATCAACCCGGAGCTGTTTGTCGTGGTGCGTCAGAACCGGGTGGCCAATGAGGTCTTGTTCGACGCTTACGACGCCGATTTCACCATGGTTCCGTCACGAATCGTCGCGCGTGAGTGCATGGCGCTAATTACCTCACCGCTGCTGACCCGTTTTCTGCGTCATATCCGCGCCTGGCCAGATGCACGTGCTGCAACCGTGGCCAAGCAACTTGAGGAGCTCTGCATCCACCGCGTACCCCTGGTCTGGAGCGTCCGACTGAACGCGGCAGACGCGCCGGCGGCGCACAAGCTGCTGATGATGGAGCAGGTGAAGATCAGTATGGGAATCTTGCGGCGCGACCCGGCGGCGCGCCAGGAGTTTTTGCCGCTTCTGCCGCTGCTGCTGGTGCGCGACGGACGCGATCAGGAGTTGCCGGGCGATGAAACGGCTTTGAGACCGGGTGACCAACTTTTGTTTGCCGGTACGCGGGCCGCCAAGGCGGCGCAGAACCTGACGCTCGACAATCGCAATGCCCTCGAATACGTCCTGACAGGGCAGGATGCACAGGGCTTGCTGTGGCGCTGGTTCAATGCAAAGAAGGCAGTCGGCGATCCTGACAGCCGCTAGGGCTTGTTCTCAGGCCGCTTTTGTTCGCGCTGGGTCGCGGCCTCGGACGGGGCCGGCTGATCGGGCGTCAGCGCAAACTGCGAGCGTGACGGACGGGGTATGTGGAGCGCGCAGGAAAACGCTGCCAACCTATGCTTGCGCAGGCTTTCCTGCTGCCTTTTCTGCTGCCCTTTTCCTACACCGAGAATGACGAACCGCAACCGCAAGTAGTCGAGGCGTTGGGGTTCTTGATGACGAATTGCGAACCCTCGAGGCCTTCCGTGTAGTCAATTTCGGCGCCCACCAGATACTGATAACTCATCGGGTCGACCAGCAAGGTGACGCCGTTCTTCTGCAGCGCCGTATCGTCGTCGTTGGCGACTTCGTCAAAGGTGAAACCGTACTGGAAGCCGGAGCATCCGCCGCCGGTGACGAAAACCCGAAGTTTCAGATCCGGATTACCTTCGTCCTCGATCAATTCCTTCACTTTGCCGGCCGCGTTGTCGGTAAAAACGAAAGGCATGGGCATTTCAGTTGCTGCATTCATGGGTGGTTCTCCTGAAGCGGATATCTGAGACTGCTGACGGCCAAGTCAGCTACTTGAAGCCAGTTTAAGTTCCTGCGTCTTGGTGTCTGCCTGGTGCATGAGACGGCTGTCGACAACAGCTCCCAGCTGAATTTCGATTTGACGGTATTCAATTTGACGGTCTTCAACGTCACCTGTGACACGCGCATTGGGGAGGAGTTCCAGCGCGTCTCTGGCCACGATCGGGCCGACGACGGCGCCGTTGATCGCCGCGTGTGACACCGCGATACTGCCCTCGACCCGCAAGCAGCCGCTCAATGATAACATTTTTGCCTTCCTGGCGTACCGTGAGCAGGAGCTCGAGCGCTCCCTTGAACTCCTGTGCGGGCGGTCAGTGGTGCGTTGGTGCCGAAGTGTTGGCGTAGGCGTTCGAGTTTTAGGGAAGCACCGCCAGCTGCCACAGGCCTTCAGTTTCCGGTAGACCGAACATGATGTTCATGTTCTGTACCGCTTGTCCCGCAGCCCCTTTGACGAGGTTGTCGATGACCGACAGCACGACCAGGACCTTGCCTTGCTGCGGTCGATGCAGCGCAATGCGGCAGACGTTCGCGGCGCGTACCGAGCGCGTGTCGGGGTGCGATCCGGGCGGCAGGACGTCGACGAAGGCCTCGCCGTTGTAGCGTTCTTCGAAGAGCTGTTGAAAGTCGGCCTCGCTCTTGATGCGCGCGTAGAGCGTCGCATGGATCCCCCGGATCATCGGCGTCAGGTGCGGGACGAAGGTCAGCCCCACTGGCTGCGCGGCCATGCTCGACAAGCCCTGCTGGATCTCGGGCAGATGACGATGCCCAGGGACGCCGTAGGCCTTGAAATTGTCGGCGGCTTCGGAAAAAAGTGCGCCTACCTCGGCCTTGCGCCCGGCCCCCGAGACACCCGATTTGGCGTCGGCAATCAGCTGGTCGAGGTCCACCAAGCCCGCTTCGACCAGGGGCATGAAGCCCAGCTGGACGGCTGTTGGATAACACCCCGGGTTGGCCACCAGGCGAGCGTTACCGATGCCGGCACGGTCGTGCTCGGGGAGTCCGTAGACCGCCTTCGCTACCCACGCGGGGCTGGCATGCGACATCCCGTACCAGCGCTCCCATTCGGCAACGTCCTTGATCCGAAAATCGGCCGCCAGGTCAATGACCCGTACTCCTGCGTCAAGCAACGCTGGCGCCTGGGCCATCGCGACGCCGTTGGGCGTTGCGAAGAAAACGACATCACAACTCTGCAGATCCGCGCTGGCTGGATCGGCGAACTTGAGATCCAGCCTTCGTCGCAGACTGGGAAACATGCTCGAGACTGCCGTGCCGGCTTCTGCACGCGAGGTGATGGCGATGAGTTGCACCTGCGGGTGTTGTGCCAGCAAGCGCAAGAGTTCGACACCGGTGTAGCCGGTGCCGCCGACGATTCCAACCTTGATCATGAAAGACTCCCGGATAGCCAGCAATCATGGTCCCGAGCTCCCCAAAGCACAAAAGCCGCCCTGGGGCGGCTTTTGGCTACGAAAAAACACGTAGCGGGTACGTAGCAGGTACGTAGCGAGTGCGCAGCCGCTTTTCGAGACGCAGACTTATCGTTTCGAGAACTGCTTGCGCCGACGGGCCTTGTGGAAACCGACTTTCTTGCGCTCGACTTCACGCGCGTCACGAGTTACGAAGCCGGCCTTGGAAAGCGTTGGTTTGAGATCGCTATCGTAGGCGATGAGGGCGCGGGTGATTCCATGCCGTACTGCACCAGCCTGTCCAGATTCGCCACCGCCCTGCACGTTGACCAGAATGTCGAAGTCTGACAGTTGCTCAATGAGTTGCAGCGGCTGGCGGACGATCATGCGCCCGGTGACGCGCGAGAAAAATTCATCAACCGGCTTGCCGTTGACAACGAAGTTGCCGCTGCCGCGCTTCATGAATACACGCGCTACGGCGCTTTTCCGTCGGCCGGTGCCGTAGAAATAGTTATCAGCCATTGTGACCCCTTAGAGTTCCAGAACCTTCGGCTGCTGGGCAGCGTGCGGATGGGTTGTGCCCGCGTAGCACTTCATCTTTTTCAGCATGGCATAACCAAGAGGCCCCTTCGGGAGCATACCCTTGACCGCTTTTTCAAGGACGCGGCCTGGAAAGCGCTGCTGCATCTTACTGAAGTTCGTCTCGTAGAGACCGCCAGCGTAGCCCGAGTGGCGGTAGTACTTTTTGTCTTCAGCCTTGTTGCCGGTGACGCGCAGTTTCTCGACGTTGGTGACGACAATGTAGTCACCTGTATCGACGTGCGGCGTGAACTCAGGCTTGTGCTTGCCGCGCAAGCGACGAGCAATTTCGGTTGCAAGGCGACCCAATACCTTGTCGGTGGCGTCAACCACAAGCCACTCGCGGGTCACTTCATGCGACTTGGCGGAGAAAGTCTTCATCAAAAACGCCGTCCTTATTTGCCTGATCACGGAAAGCCCAGCATGTTATGGCAAGTGCCCTGCTGGTGTCAATCGATGTTTGGCCGCCAGGCACGATAGATTTGTTCAGGGCCGGTGCTCGCCGTGCGCACCGGTACTGTGTTTTCGAAGTCGAGACTCGACAACCGGTGCCCGGTCGCTGGCGCGCGTTTCTGGCGCTGCTCGTCGCCATCTCTGGCGGTCGGTCGCAGGGCAAAAAAAAGCGCGGCTCGTTGGAACCGCGCTAAATCCACACCAAAGGAGGAGGGTGGAGGAGACAACCGAAAAAGCCAAAAAGGTGAATCAGCAAAAGTGCTTACTGCTTACGATGAAAGAATTATGACCCATCCGAGTGTAAAGGTCAAGTATTATTTGTGCGCTGCGCCATAATTTTTCCGGCATCCACGACAAAGGCATGGTTGAAGAATGAAAGTGACATTAATCCAACGGTTTGCTGTATATATAGGTAACTCCTCAAAAACCCCGGGCATGGCCGTTCGCTGAATCTGGAATTCTTGCTTGCAGGTAGTGCTGGACACAGCTCGCGAAGCGTGGTTCAATTGCAAGCATGAGCACGGAGCCCCCTCGGACACTACCCCGTATCCCTGATATCTCTGCCGACGANCCGGCCGCGGCAAGCTCGATGTCCACCACCAAGCCTTGCTGCCCATCAAAACCGTCTGGGTCTATCCCCTCGACCGAAACTTCAGGCGCGTGCTCTGCGAGTGACCGCAGCCTTCCGGCTCCGACCCAAGCGCATGCACGAATGCCCGGGGTTATTGAGGAGTTACATATATAGTATATTCGTTACACAATATGCAATCTTTCTGACGCACTTGTTTGGTGTTGCTGCCCAGTAAGAATGCTGCGACGCAACATTGGCATGAGCTGCCTGTGCTAGGGGCCTTGCGGCTACAATAGTGGCGAGCGCAAGGCAGGTCTTGGCGGTCGGGGTCTGACACGTCGTCATGCCCGTCGGGAAACAAGGGGAGGGTAGTGCATGGACTGTAAAGTGAAGTGGACCGGCGATGGAATGTCGTTCATTGCTGAAACAGGAACCAATCACACGGTCGTTATGGACGGGGCGATCGAGGCGGGTGGCCGCAATCTGGCGCCGCGTCCGATGGAGCTAATGCTTGCTGGTGCCGGTGGTTGTGCGGCCTTTGACGTGGTCCTGATTCTCAAAAAAGGGCGACACGCCGTCAAAGGCGTGGAGGTCAGCCTGCAGGCCGAGCGTGCGGATGTCGAGCCGCGGGTGTTTACCCGCATTCATTTCCACTTTCGCGTGACCGGGAAGCAGCTCAAGTCGGAAGCGGTGGCGCGCGCCATCGAGTTGTCGAAGGACAAATACTGTTCGGCCACCAGCATGCTCGAAAAGACTGCCGAAATAACGCACGATTTCGAAATCATCGAAGATTGAGGCGGGCTTTCGGGACTGCGCAGAGACGGTTTCCTGGCGTACGAAAGTCGCCTTAAACGTAGTAGGCCGTGCGAGTCATGGTTCGTGATACCAGTTGCATGGCCAGCCTTGCGGCGGCTGGTAGTTCGCGAGCGCCGAGGCGCACGGCCGTTGCGGCGTGTGAAATCTCGTCGAGGCGCATTTGCTCGACAATCGCGCGTGACTTGAGGTCCTGCCACGGGAGATCGCTGAGGTGATGGTCGAGGTGTGCCTCGACCTGTCTCTCCGTCTCGGCAAGAAAGCCGAGGCTCCAAGTATCGCCGAGTTTGCCTGCGCCAAATCCGATCGACAGTGCGCCAAGGTACCACAGCGGGTTCAACAGGCTCGTACGCCCGCGCAATTCAGCGAGGCGGCGCTCGGTCCAGGCCAGGTGTTCTGTTTCTTCATAAGCGGCTTGTTGTAGCGCTTGCCTGACTCCCGGATCGCTGCAACTCAGCGCCTGGCCCTGGTAAAGCGCCTGCGCACAGACCTCTCCGACATGATTGATGCGCATCAGCGCTTCTGCGTGCGCGCGCTCTTTTTCCGACAGGATCGCTTCTGCCTGCTCGCAGCCGGGTATCTTGCGTGTCGTCGGCGCTGGCGCAAAAAGGGTGCGCAGAGCCTTGTCGAACTCGATGACGATGCGGTCAGTGATCATGCGCGGCCTTTGCTGTTCCGGTTGTTGCGCTGCGAGTTCAAGAAATCAGTGAGCGTTAGGGCCGATGGCCGCCAGAACGGAGAATTCGGCGTGCATCGTCCGCATCGCGCAGGCTGGTCCCGAGGGTGCAGAAATACTCGCCAAAAAGTGCCGCATGCTGCCGGTTGACTGTTCGTTCCTCGATGCGTAGCCACTGATCGCCACGGGCTTTGGACCAGGTGCCATCGGAGCGACCAAAGCCGTAGACACGGCGCTCGGCGGTGGCGCAGCGGATCGCTTCGTAACTGACGTTGCGCGCGCCGGCAGAGCTTACGATTACCAGGGTGTAGTAGACGACGCGATCGGGCGTGACCGATAGTGACTCGCCGTCGATCATGAATTTGCTGTCGGCGGTCGCACTGACCACGAAAGGGATCAAGTTCTCGGCTTGTGGAAACGCGGGAAACTGGACTTCTCGTGCCTCTGTGCTCTGCTTTGCGGAGTCGCCATCGTTGCCCTCGTCGCGGGCTGACCAGGCCGGCGACGGCAGCAGTGCGGCGAGGGGCAAGAGCCAGCATGCGAGGCGTGAGATCCATAGTGTACGACTGGATGACGTGCGTCGTGTCAGCTCCGGGAAGGTGTTGTTCATTTCTCGTCTGTCGCCTCAATCGCCAAAGTTGAACGCTGCGCGCTCGGCGTGGCTGAACGGCGCGTCTGCCGGTGGTCGGCGTTCAGGAAGCGGGCCAATTCATTCAATGCCTGCTCGTAGACCCGGCGCTTGAAGTCGATGACCGCGTCGAGTGACACCCAGTAATGATTCCAGCGCCAGGCATCGAACTCAGGATGGTCGCAGGCGCGCAAGGAAACGTCGTTGTCGCGCCCGATCAAGCGAAGCAGAAACCAGATCTGCTTCTGACCCCGGTAACTGCCACGCCATTCGCGTCGTACCCAGTGCGTCGGAACGTCGTAACGCAACCAGTCTTTGGTGCGACCAAGGATGAACACATGCTCCGGCAGCAAGCCTACCTCTTCATGCAACTCACGGTACATCGCCTGTTCCGGCGTTTCGCCCCGCTTGATGCCGCCTTGCGGAAACTGCCATGAATGCTCGCGGATTCGCTTGCCCCAGAACACCTCGTTCTTGGTATTACAAAGAATGATGCCGACGTTCGGGCGATAGCCTTCACGATCAAGCATTTATAGATCCTGCAATTCGATTGATTGCGTCCATTTTTCCACAATTTCAAGCCCTTGAAAAGGAGCGTATACGCCAAGTGCCGTGCGTTGCGCCGCGCTCTTGGCGCCGTAGCGCTTGCCGACTCGTCGTCGCGAGCCACCTGCAGCACGGGCGGGCGTTGGCGCAATTAGATCAAAGGTTGGCGCAATTAGATCAAAGTCCTGCCCGCGACAGGCGCGATGCCCACCCGAACTCGCCGCTCGCGCTGGCGCTGGTCACCTGCTCGCCGGCAGTGGTTGCCTGTGCTTGCGTGCGCAATTGGCGTCGCCGATTGGCCATCTGTCGAGTAAAATCGCCGTTTCCTTCCTTTTTCAGCGGATTCTCATGCGCACTTCCCGTTTTTTCCTGGCGACGCTCAAAGAGGCGCCTTCCGACGCTGAGGTGATCAGCCACCAGTTGATGGTGCGCGCCGGAATGATCAAGCGGCTTGCTGGCGGGATCTACACCTGGATGCCGCTGGGCTTGCGCGTGCTGCGCAAGGTGGAGAGGATCGTGCGCGAGGAGATGGATCGTGCCGGGGCGATCGAATTGTCGATGCCGGCGGTGCAACCGGCCGAGCTGTGGCAGGAATCCGGTCGCTGGGAGAAATATGGTCCCGAGTTGCTGCGTTGCAAGGATCGCCACCAGCGCGATTTCGTCATTGGCCCGACGCACGAAGAAGTGATTACCGACGTCGTGCGCAAGGACGTCAAGAGCTACCGCCAGCTACCCCTTCACTTTTACCAGGTGCAGGTCAAGTTCCGCGACGAAATTCGGCCGCGCTTCGGGATCATGCGTGGCCGCGAGTTCCTGATGAAGGACGGTTATTCCTTCCACACCAGTTTCGAAGACCTGCAGCGCGAATACCGCAACATGTTCGAAACCTATACGCGCATCTTCACTCGCCTGGGATTGAAGTTCCGCGCTGTTGCCGCGGATACCGGCTCGATCGGTGGTACGGGATCGCACGAGTTCCACGTTTTGGCCGATTCCGGCGAGGACGCGCTGGCCTATTGTCCGGATTCGGATTTTGCGGCCAATGTCGAACTGGCGGAAGCCCTTGCCCCGGCGGTTGCCCGCCCGGCTGCTGCGGAGACTATGCAGAAAGTCGCCACGCCGGGGCGCATCACCTGCGCCGACGTCGCCGAGTTTCTCGGCTTGCCGCTGATTCGAACGGTCAAGGTGATCGCCATCGTCCTCAACCCGGAGGCCGCGGAGGCCGAAAGTCCCGGGTCATTGGCCATGATTCTTCTGCGCGGCGACCACAACCTCAACGAAGTGAAAGCGGCCAAGCATCTCGGCGAGTTTCGCTTCGCGCGGGAAGACGAGATCATCGCCGCACTGGGCTGTCAGCCCGGCTATCTCGGTCCGGTGGCGGTTGGCGAGGTGGCGATTTACGTTGATCGCAGCGTGGCCGTGATGGGCGACTTCGTTTGCGGCGCCAACGAAGCCGGCTACCACCTGAGGGGCGTGAATTTTGGCCGCGACGTCGCCGCGCCGACGCTGGTTGCCGATTTCAGGAACGTCGTCGCCGGCGACCCGTCTCCTGACGGCAAAGGCTGCCTGGAACTCTGCCGTGGCGTCGAGGTAGGGCATATCTTCCAGCTGCGTACCAAATACGCCGAGGCGCTCAAATGCAGCTTTCTCGACGAGAGCGGCCAGAGCAAGATCATGGAAATGGGTTGTTACGGGATTGGCGTCACGCGCATCGTCGGGGCGGCCATCGAGCAGGGGCACGATCAACGCGGTATCTGTTTCCCGGCGGCGATTGCCCCGTTCGAAGTCTGTATCGTGCCGATGGGCTATGCCAAGAGCGAAACCGTGAAGGCCGCGGCCGATGCTCTTTACGCCGCACTGGGCGGCGCCGGCATCGACGTGCTGCTCGACGACCGTAATGAGCGCCCGGGCGTGATGTTCGCGGAAATGGAACTGATCGGCATCCCGCACCGGGTTGTCGTTGGCGACCGCGGCCTCGCCGAAGGCAAGCTCGAGTACAAGGGCCGTGGCGACAGCGAGTCGCAGATGCTGCCCCTGGCCGAGATCGGCCCTTTCCTGAAAGCCAGACTGTGCGCCGCTTCCTGACGCATTTTCCGCTTCTGCCCGCACTGCTGGCGGCGCTGTTGGTAGCACCACTCGCAGCGTTCGCCGGTGCGCAGAAGTACGAACCGCTTTCAGCCAGTGTGCATGGCGCGCTGTCGCGCTCGGTTTCCGACCGTGCTCCGCAGCACAGCTCTTTCGACGATTCGGCGGTCGCCACCGCCTGGCTCGCCGAGATGTCGGGGCGCCTTGCCAAGCGCATTCCCGACCCGGTCGCCAGGCTGGAGTTCCTGCGCTCGGTGCACTACGAAGCGACGCGTGCCGGTCTCGACCCGCAGTTGGTTCTTGGTCTGATCCAGGTCGAAAGCGGCTTCAAGAAGTACGCGGTATCGAGCGCCGGTGCGCGCGGCTTCATGCAGGTGATGCCGTTCTGGGTCAAACTGGTCGGACGCAGCGACGACAACCTGTTCCATCTGCGCACCAATCTGCGCTACGGATGCACCATCCTTCGCCACTACCTCGACATCGAGCGCGGCGATCTCTACCGCGCACTCGGCCGTTACAACGGCAGCCTCGGTCAGGCCGCCTATCCGAACATGGTGCGAGCCGCCTGGGACAAGCAGTGGAAGTACACCTGGAGCGCGCTGGCCCTACGCTGAGCGGGCGCTCAGCGCATCCCCGGCATCATCCCCTTCAGGCCGCGCATGAGCTGCCCGATGCCGCCCTTGGAGAACTGTTTCATCATTTTCTGCGTCTGCTCGAACTGCTTCAGCAGGCGATTGACTTCCTGCACCTGAACCCCGGCACCGAGCGCGATGCGGCGCTTGCGCGCGGCCTTGAGCAGCTCCGGGTTGACCCGTTCGCTCGGCGTCATCGAGTTGATGATGCCTTCGATGCGTGCCACGGCCTTCTCCTCGCCGCCGGCCGGTAACTGTCCGGCCGCTTGCGAGAACTGCGCCGGCAGCTTCTCCATCATCGACGACAGGCCGCCCATCTTGCGCATCTGGCTGATCTGGCCCTTGAAGTCGTTGAGGTCGAAGCCTTTGCCTGACTTGAGCTTCTTGGCGAAGTCGACCGCCTGCTGCTCGTCGATACCCTTCCTGGCGTCTTCGATCAGCGACAGCACGTCGCCCATGCCAAGGATTCGCGATGCCATGCGCTCCGGGTGAAAAGCTTCGAGCCCGGTTAGTTTCTCGCCGACGCCGGCATATTTGATTGGTTTGCCCGTGACCTGCCGCACCGACAGCGCCGCGCCACCGCGCGCGTCACCGTCGAGCTTGGTGAGGATGATGCCGGTCAGCGGCAGCGCTTCGCTGAAGGCCTTGGCGGTATTGATGGCATCCTGACCGAGCATGGCATCAACGACGAACAGCGTTTCGATCGGCTTGACTGCCGCGTGCAGCTCGGCGATCTCCTGCATCATCGCCTCGTCGATTGCCAGCCGGCCGGCGGTGTCGAGCAGCAGTACGTCGTGGAAGTGCCGCTTGGCCCAGTCGAGCGCGTTGCGCGCGATATCGACCGGCTTCTCGCTCGGTGTCGAAGGCATGAAGTCCACGCCCGCTTGCGCGGCGACGGTCTTCAACTGTTCGATGGCGGCCGGACGGTAAACGTCGCAGGAAACCACCAGCACTTTCTTCTTCTGCGTCTCGCGCAACATCTTGGCCAGCTTGCCGACGGTGGTCGTCTTGCCGGCACCCTGCAGGCCAGCCATGAGCATCACTGCCGGCGGCTGCGTGGCCATATTCAGACCCGCGTGCTCCTCACCCATCAGTTTCGTCAATTCGCGGTGGACGACGCCGATCAGGGCCTGTCCGGGGCTCAACGAGCCGATCACTTCTTCGCCGATCGCTTTTTTGCGCACCGCGGCGATCAGTTCCTTGATGGCCGGCAAAGCGACGTCGGCTTCGAGCAGAGCGAGGCGAACTTCGCGTAGCGCGTCGCCAATATTGGCTTCGGTCAGGCGCGCTTCACCGCGCAGCGTCTTCATGACGCGGGCAAGACGTTGGGTCAGGTTGTCGAGCATTTGGATTCCAGCTTGGTGTAAACTCAAAAAATGCCAGACATTCTACTGCAGCTTCTCCCGCACATCGTTTCATCGCTGATTTACGCGGTGATGGGTGCGCATTTCTGGCATACGCGCTGGCGTGAAAGCGACCGCCCACTGGTCACCCTGCCGATGCAGGGCTGGGAACGCGGAGTTCTCTTCGGGGCCCTGGTGGTCCAGGGTTTCGGGCTCTATCAGGGGCTGTTTTCTGCCGGTGGCATGCGCTTCTCGTTCAGTTTTGCGATGTCGCTGATGCTCTGGCTGGCGGTCCTCATCTACTGGCTGGAGAGTTTCCACTCGCGCATGGACGGGCTGCAGCCGATGGTCCTGCCACTGGCCGCGCTCGGTGCGCTGGCGCCGGCGGTGTTTCCACAACTACGCGTCATTGCACACGCCGGCGCCTGGGGTTTCCAGCTGCATTTTCTGACCGCGATGCTGGCCTACAGTCTGTTCACCCTCTCCGCATTGCACGCCATCTTCATGGGCTTCGCCGAGCGCAAGTTGCATCAGCGGGCGGTTACCAAGAGCCTGACCAGCCTGCCACCGATCCTGACCATGGAAGCGCTGCTCTTTCGCATGATCACGGTCGCTTTTCTGCTGCTCACCGCGGCCCTGCTCAGTGGCGTCATGTTCTCCGAAGCCATTTTCGGCAAGGCCATGGTTCTCGACCACAAGACCTTGTTCGCCTTCGCCTCATGGGCGATTTTCGCCGCACTGCTGGTCGGCCGTCGCGTCTACGGCTGGCGCGGCCGCATCGCGCTGCGTTGGACGCTGGCCGGATTTCTGGTGCTGCTGCTGGCCTATATGGGCAGCCGCTTTGTCGCCGAGGTCCTGCTGCATCGCTTCTGAGCCAGTGAGCCCGTATTCGTAGGCGCGTACTGGCTTTCCACCGGCAGAACATCGCCATCCTTTTCGAATGACAAACCGAGGAGTATCAGCATGGACAAAGTAGCGAATCCGGTCGGATGGTTCGAGATCTACGTTTCCGACATGACCCGCGCGCGCGACTTCTATACCGCGGTTTTCGGTCGTGAGCTGACGGCGCTGCCGGAAATCGGCGAGGAGGGCGAAATGTATGCTTTTTCGTGGGTCGAGGGCGGCGGCGGCGCTGCCGGGGCGCTGGTGCGGCACCCGATGAACGGTCCGGGAAAGGGCGGCACGATGGTCTATTTCAACTGCGAGGATGCCGCCAACGAAGCCGAACGCGCGGTAGAAGCGGGTGGTCGGGTCATCCAGCCGAAGATGGCGATCGGTCAGTACGGCCATATCGCGCTGGTTCAGGACACAGAAGGCAACATCATCGGCTTGCACTCGATGCAGTAGTGCTGGGGGGCCGGGCGCGGCGCAGCGGCGGGGGTCGCCTGAGTGCCGTTGCTGCGCACGGATGCTTGCCGATCGCCGCCGCAGGTGGCAAGCTCCTTCCTTGATGACACGCTCGAGGAGTGCTTCCGATGCAGCAGATTTTTCTCTACGGCGATTCCCTGTCCTGGGGGATCATTCCGGAAACACGGCGGCGGCTGAGTTTCGACGAGCGCTGGCCGGGGGTGATGGAAACCGCGCTCAACTCCGCCGGCCGCCGGGTGCGTGTCATCGAGGACTGCCTCAACGGTCGCCGAACCGTCTGGGACGATCCCTTCAAGCCTGGCCGCAAGGGCATCGACGGCCTCGCCCAGCGCATCGAGAGCCATTCGCCACTGGCGTTGGTGATCGTGATGCTCGGCAGCAACGATTTTCAGTCGATGCACCCACACAACGCCTGGCACTCGGCGCAGGGGCTCGGCGCCCTGGTCAATGCCATTCGCCAGGCGCCGATCGAACCGGATATGCCGGTGGCGCCGATCCTGCTCGTCGCACCGCCGCCGCAGCAGGAACCGCGGGGAACGATCGCGCCGAAGTTCGTCGGTGGCGATCGCAAATGCATCGGCCATGCCGCCGCTTGCCGCGAGGTGGCCGACACGCTTGGTTGTCACTATTTCGATGCCGGTACTGTGGCAGCTGTCAGCCAGATCGACGGAGTGCATCTCGACGCCGACCAGCATGCACGCCTGGGGGCTGCGCTGGCGAAAGTGGTGGACGGGCTCCTGCTCGAAGCGCTGACCGGCGTCCTGCCCGGGTAGCGGCCCGCGCTGCGCTGGCGAGGCGGGGAATGACCGTCAGTTTGTTGGCGCGGCAAGCACCGGCTCGCAACGTACTTCGGATTTCACCGAGTTGGCGATGAAGCATTCCGCGTGCGCCCGGTGGTGCATCTGCGCAAGCTCGTCACGCTCAGGCTGGCGATCACCCGAGAATGCTACCTCGGGCTTGAGGGTGACAACGGTGATGGCCAGCTTGCCGTCGCCATTTTTCGCCATCACGCCGACCGGGTTGTCGGCGTAGCGATCGACGCAGAAGCCGCGCCGGGCCGCGATAGAAAGAAACCACAGCATGTGGCAACTCGCCAGCGAAGCGACGAAAGCTTCTTCGGGATCCACCCCTGCCGGGTCGGACATGGGTACTGGCACGACGTGCGGCGACGACGAAGCGGGGATTTCCAGACCGCCATCGAAGCGCAGCAGGTGCCGGCGGCTATAGCGGTTGCCAAGGAAATCTTGCTCGCCACGGAGCCAGAGAAGGTGTGCGCAGTATTCGGCCATGGTCAGTCTCCCAGGGGTGATGTTGATCGGAGGTGTGAAGCTGGCAAGCAAATAGTGTACACGTAATAGTACAGCCGGCTCCCGGCGCGAAAGCAGAGCCCCTTTCAAGGCGGCCGAGAACGCTTGCCGTGAAAGTCGCGTCCGCGACTTTCACATCAATGCAGGGGAAACAATAGCGGTACGGCGAGCAGGGTCAGCACCATGGCCAGTAGTTGCAGGGGTACACCCATTTTCACGAAGTCGTTGAATCGATAGCCGCCAGGTCCGAGAACCAGAGTGTTCACCGGCGAGGCCATGGGCGTCGAGAAGGCTGTCGAAGCGGCGAGGGCAACAGTCATCAGGAAAGGGTAGGGAGAGAGCTGCATGCTTGTTGCCGCGCCCATCGCAATGGGCGCCACCAGGACCGCCGTCGCGGTGTTGGAGATGAACTGACTGAAAATCGAAGTCAGAACGAACAGACCGGCCAGCAGCGCCAGTGGCCCCAGTTCGCCGAGGCTGGACACCAGGCCGGAGATCATCAGTTCCAGCGCGCCGGTCTTGCTGAGTGCGGTAGCCATCGGCAGCATGCCTGCAATCAGGATGATGCTTTGCCAGTTGATCGACTTGTAGGCTTCTTCCATCGACACGCAGCGCGTCAGAACCATCGCCAGGGCAGCCAGCAGCACGGCCGTCACCGAGGGGACGATGTTGAAGGTCATCAGCGCCAACATGCCGGCAACGATGGCCAGCGCCCAGGGCGCGCGCTCGCGCTGCGGCGCCACTTCGTCCATCTCGCGTGGAATGGTCAGCACCGAGAAGTCGCTTTGCTCGGCCTGCAGCAGATCGATCTGCCGCCAGCCGCCGCCAATCAGCAGCGAGTCGCCGAAATCCAGGCGCGTGGCGAGAAAATCGCCTTTCATGGGCTTGCCCATGCGCAGGATGGCGAGCACCGACAGTCCGTAACGTTCGCGGAAATGTGCCTCTTTGATGGTCTGGCCGACAAGTTGCGAGCGTGGGGTCAGCAAGACTTCTGCCAGACCGAGTTCCTGGGCAATGAGCTGTCTTTGCTGCGCCTCGACGCGCAAGCGCTGCAAGCCCCCCACCGTACGCAACAACTCGCCCAACTGTTGCTCCGTCGCCACCAGGTAAAGAGTGTCGCCGGCACGGTACTCGGTCTGGACGAGCGCCGGCTTGACCGCTGCATCGCCTCGCGATGGCCGGCTCACGGCGACAACGATGACCCCAAAGCGGCTTTGCAGCAGGGCCTGCCCGAGAGTCTGACCAAGCAGTGGCGAGCCGGACTCGATGCGCAGCCTGAAAAGCTGGTCGTCGATGGCGTAAGTCTTGATCAGATCGTCGACCGAAAGGCGGTCCTGGGCATTCGCCCCTGGACCGCCATCTTTGGGGAGCAGAAAGCGCCCGAGCACGATGATGAAAATGATCGTGGCGACGAGAATGAGCACACCGAGCGGCGTGAAGCTGAAGAAGTTGAAGGCCTGCAGGCCTTCCCGGGAAAGCTGATTGCTGACCACCAGGTTGGGCGGCGTACCGATCAGGGTGAGCATGCCGCCGAGCGAGCCAGCGAAAGCCATCGGCATCAGCAGGCGAGTTGCCGGCACCCCGGCCTTTTTGCTCAGGTTCAGGGCGACCGGGATGAAGACGGCTACCGCGCCAGTGTTGCTCATGAATGCCGAGAGGCCGGCAACGACGAGCATCAACAACACCAGCAGACGCGTTTCGCTGCTACCGGCGACACCCAGCAGCCAGTTGCCGATCGCAAAAGCGACGCCGGTGCGAAACAAGCCTTCGCCGATGACGAACAGCCCGGCGATCAAGACCACCAACGGATCACCGAATCCGGCGAGCGCCTCCTTTGGCGCAAGCAGGCCGCTCAGCATCAAGGCCAGTACCGCCAGGATGGCGACAATATCCATCCGCAGCCGGTCGCTGACGAAAAGCAATATGGTGGCCAAAAGCAGGCCAAAAACCAGCAGGATGTCGCCTGTCATGAATCATCTCTCCAAACGTGGTACAAGGTGGTCGGGCGCCGCAGCTACTCCCTGGGCGCCGAGCGGAGGGTGCCGACTCGCCTTCAACCCCCGACCGCAACTTGCCGGCCGCCTTCAAAGCGCCTAAACCTCGAGAAGGCGGAAGTCCTCGCTTTCGGAGAACCTCAGGACATCGCCGGGGCGAAGCCGCTTTTCGCCTGTGATCCGCTCACCGTTGACGAAGCTGCCGTTGCCGCTATCGAGGTCGGTGAGGGTGCAGATGCCCGCATTCAGCACCAAGCGGGCGTGATATCTGCTCACTAGCGGGTCGCTGATCACCACATCGTTTTCCTCTGCTCGTCCAATGGTCGTCATCCCGTTGTTGATGGCATGGCGCAGCAGTGTGTCGTTGCGGGAGATCATGACGAAGCTGGGTGCGAACGATTCGGCAGACGCCGGGTACGATGTCGGAAACGCCCGCATGACCTGCGTTGCCGTGTTGTCGGAGCGTGGCGCCCGGCGTTCCCAGTCGCTTTCGAAAACTGCGTTCAGTTGCCGCAGGATGGCGCTATCGTCAACCGTGATCGACAGCTCGCGGCGGCGGTCGAGGCTTTCGGTACGCAGGTTCATGCTGCCGATGACCGCCGTCGCGCCGTCGATGATCGTGCACTTGGCGTGCAGCCGGTAGCGTGCCACGGCCCGGAAGGCGATCTCTGCCGGCAGTGTGCTAGCGTACCGTTCGTCGCCGAGGACGCGAACCGGGATACCGCTGCGCGCCTTCTTCACGAGCAGGGCGACAATCGCCGGGTCCTGCAGCTTGGCGTCGGCGATCTGAATCGAGCTCCTGGCATTTGCGAGCAGGCTGGTCATCTTCTGCCGGCTGTTGAAGGGGCTGACCAACAAAGGTGATTCATGGTTGGCCGTGAAAGGCCGGTCGTGCCAGTCGGCTGCGAACAGACGATTGATCTCGCCGGCGACGGCAGGGCTGAACACCTCAATGCCAAAGTCACGCGCGTAGTGGAGGTTTTCGCGGGTCGGGTTGAAGGTGAATACGAAGGCTTTCTTGTCGTCCACGGTCATCATCTTGTAGTGGTAACGCGCCCGCTTGCTGTCGCCAGCGGGCGCTCGGGTCGCGATACCTGCGTCGCTGGCTTCCTTGAGCAGTTTGTGGTTTCGCTCGCCCCAGCCGCGGGCGCTGCTGGAGAGCAGCACGCGAACACGAACAGCGCGCTGGCGGGCTTCGATGAGTGCGCGCTGGATGATCGGATCGTCCATGCGGAAGACGGTCAGGTTGATCGCGCGATCGGCACGGTCGATCGCCCGTACGATCGGGAAGAAGCTGTCGCCGGGTTGCACGATGAGCGAAATCTTCTGGTGCATTGCGAGGATCCTGTTGTCGTTGATGCCGGCCGAAGTGGGACCATAGCACCCCCGACGACCACTGCACAGAATGACAATTCGTCAGCGCTACCTTAAGATCCGCATTCAATCCCGCTCCGGGGCCTTGGGGACAAACCATCAAACACATCACTTTCATCACGCTTCGCTATTTTCCGGTGCTGCTGTGCGCCGTGTTCATTGCCGGTAATGCGCTAGCCGGGACTTTCCCGTTGCCGCCACCCGGTGTCGATCTGGTCGGACAAGTCGAGTCCGTCCCCGCCAGCCGCAAGGACACCTTGCTGGATATTGCCCGCCGCTACGATATCGGCCAGGATGAAATCCTGCTGGCCAATCCGCAGGTCGATCGCTGGCTGCCCAAAGAGGGGGTGCCGGTTACTCTCCCGACGCGTTATATCCTCCCGAGGGCGGAACGTAGCGGGCTGGTGCTCAATTTGCCGGAAATGCGTATGTACTATTATCCGAAGCCGCTGCGCGACCAGACGCCGGTGGTGATCACCCACCCGGTCAGTGTCGGGCGTATGGACTGGGTAACGCCGCTGGGAAAAACGAAAATCACCGCCAAGGAGCGGGATCCCTCATGGCGTCCTCCCGAGTCAGTGAAGGAGGAACATGCCAAGGAGGGCGATATCCTTCCCGATGTCGTGCCGGCCGGGCCTGACAATCCTCTCGGGCGCTTCGCCATGCGGCTGGGATTGCCGGGCTATCTGATTCACAGCACGAACAAGCCCTACGGGGTCGGCATGCGCGTTACGCACGGCTGTATACGCATGTATCCGGAGGATATCGAACAATTGTTCGATCAGGTTCCTCTGCGCACAGAGGTGCAACTCGTCAACCAGCCGATCAAGGTCGGCTGGCTGGACGGTGCCTTGTACGTCGAGGTGCACCCGCCGTTGGATGAAGACCAGGACAAATACCAGGAGATCATGATTGCTGCGTCGGAGCGCATTGCAGAGGCCGTTGCCGGGGCGGGAAACCCACAGGATGTGGTGCTCGACGATAACGCTATCAGGGCCGCGTTCGCAGAACATAGCGGCATTCCGGTGATGGTCTCGGAGCCGCTTTATGGTGGCGGAAACAGAGAAGCCCCCGCAGGGGCCTGGCGGTACTAGACACCAGTGTCGCTGCCGCAGGCCGACCGGTCAATCGCCGGTCGGCCTGCGCAGCAGGTGCTTGGCTGTTACTTGTACATCGCTTTCTTGAACATGCGGTCGAGCTTGCTCGCCGTATCGTCGGACGTCGCTTTGGCCGCATTGGCCGTAGTCACGGCATTCTGTGCCATGGCCTTGGCATCGGAGGCGTCCCGGGCGGCCGAAGCCGTCGCTTGCTTGTTCTGGTTGATCTCGGTTCTGAGCGCCTCGATGTCGCCATTGGTGGCGCAACCGGTAAGCCCGGCATAGACGCCTGCTATTGCGACAATGGCCAAAACGCGTGAGCGATTCATTAGGGATTCCTTCATTATTTTCTCCTTGGTCAAAATATGACCTGCTTGTTAAGACGGATAACTTCCTTTGACGCTGCCACTCCTGCACCTACAGCGGCGTGGGCAGCGACGGTTTGTAACGCTGCTAGCATAGCCTACCTTAAAACACATTCCAAAAAAAAAAGCATAAGTTCCCGTCTGCGTCAGCCGGTCGGCCCTTGCTTCGCCGGCCGGTAGCCAGGTAGTAGCCAGGAAGCCGCCCGAGCTAAATACCGCCTAGCGAATTTCGACAGGCGTTCCGACCCTGATCCACGTCATCAGGCGATCGATCTGCTCGTTGGTCAATGCAATACAGCCGTTGGTCCAGTTGTATTGCTGGTGTATCTTGGCATCCCCGGCACCCGTACCATGGATGCCGATGAAGCCACCGAGCGGGGTGTTTTGGGGCGGGCGCCCTTTCGTTTCGGAGGCGCGACGGATGGCGTGCCACTGTGCTTCGGTGATCTCCCCTTCCGCCAGGGCGCGGTCGGCGCGCTCGATGTCGGGATAGGTCAGGCCCAGGAAACGGTGGTAGCGGGACTTCTCGGGTATCCAGCCGATGGTAAAGCTCCCCAACGGAGTCCTGTGGTCGCCTTGCATCTTCACATCGGTTGTTCCATAGCGGCCGATGGCAATACCCTTGAAAACCTTCTGCGCTTGGTCACCGTTCATGACTGTCAGGGTGGCTTCCTGCGTATCCACTTTGAGCCATACGCCGTTTACCGCCGTAACACCCTGGGCGGCCAGCGGCAGGGCCATACCACTGGCAAGAAGCAGCGCTGTGACCAAGCGTATCAGTTGCGTGCGTGACAAGCGTGTCACGCACCCGGACAGACTCTCCATCAGCCGCCGACGCAAGGCTGACAGGGGTCTTGGAAATGCGGAATAAATTCCTGAGATGGCTGACTTTTCAATACTCATGCATGCAATGAATTCAATCACTTTCCCGCGAGGAAATCGGTTAAACAGAGGTCACGTCCAGCGTCAGGTGGAAGCGTAGCATAGCTGCGACGGATTGGCATTTGCTTGGGTCAACTGGGGGTAGCCGTTCTTGCCACGCCCCTTGATCTGGTACATCACAATGTCGGCTTTGCGGATAGGGAGTTCCGCGTTTTCGCCGTCGTCCGGGTAGAGCGCGATACCCACGCTGATGGTGATGAAGAAATCCATGCCGGCGATCTTGAAGGGACGTTTTTGCTTCACCAGCAGCTTCTCGGCGATGAAGGCCGCGTTCTCGGCGCGACTCAATGGCGTGGCGAACGGGCTCCGGCCAGCTATACATGCAGTGCACTGAGGCGCCAAGCACTATCCTTGCGGCAGCGAGTGGGTGGGCGAAGGCGTCTGGGTGTAGGGCGAGGAAGACGGGTGGTGGCTGGCGCGAACGGCGTTCTTGCCGGCGGCGGTGATACCGTCCTGGACCTCGCGCGCGACGACTTCGAAGAGCGCGCGGAGAACGAAGTTCATGCCGTCAATGGTTTCCTCGACCGACAGCATTGATGGAATACGCGTACCGCGGTGTTCTATCGCGCCGCCGATCCGTGTGACCTTCACGCCCATGCGCGTCAGGTTTGACGCCAGGCGCGGTTCGGTGAGCACGAAGAGGGTCGTGATTCCGTATTGGCGGGCCAGCGCGATCAGGCAAAGATAGACCGCCAGAGCCAGGTAGGGCTGCCGCGGTTGCTTGGCTGTGCCGAAGTCCTCCTCCGCGATGGAGATCGGTCTATTTTTCTCGCCCGGCCGGCGACGGTAGCTGCCAATCACTGCCAGGCGGGAGATTTCCGCGATTCGCGAACGGTCCAGCGTCAGCGGATCGACAAGCGAGCGGTCGAGCGTGTCCGCGCAGCTGATCTCCAGCGGTAGCCTGGCCTGTTGCGCAATTTTGGGATCAATCAGCACGAGGCGCGCGCAGCCGACAAACTCGCCTGTCGAAACCGACTGCACCAGGCAATGCAGCGACTGCTCATCATAGGCATCTGCTTCGAGGCCCTCGGGACGCAGTGGCTCATAACCCAGTTCCCGGCAATACACTTCGTGGCGAATGCGGTAGTTCTCGGCACGCAGTTCGTCGGTCAGTGCCGGGACGACCTTGAAGAACCGCCGGTAGCCCTGGCTCATGGTCAGCTCTGTCAAGTTCGAAAGAAACATCGGCTACCTTTCTGCTTTTTTCTGGCTGCCCGGCGAGTTGCCGACAGCAGCCAAGCATACTACTACGAAGTGGCGCCCGCAGCCTCGGTGAGCGGCGCTCTAGTCGAGTTTCTTGAGGTAATCCTTGGTGAAAATCTTGTCCGGCAGATCGCGCAGTTTCATGCTGTTGTACTCCAAGACCGACTGCTCGCCGCCGCGCAGCGCGTCTTCCATGACTAGTCGTGTCGGCCGCTTCCTGCCTTCCATGGTCTGGAAATTCTCGTACTTGCAGGATTTCAACAGGCGCCTGGACAGTGAATAGAATTCCGCGCGGTATGGCCAGGAGTCCTTTTTCCGGACCCAGTAGAGCACTCGTTGGTAGGTGACTCCGCGGTCGACCCCGGTCAGTTCGAGCACGTAAAAGTCGTCATCGCCGATCTTCTCGCTGCGCAGCAGCTTGGGGTTGTAGTCGTCGGCGAAGTTGGCGCGCGCCAGATCGCCATTGGCAACCTGACCGGTCAGCCTTTGCGAGAGAGCGAGCCGAATCGGCTGTGAGACTTCTGGCATGAAGATCCACAGATTGCGATCTTTCATGAGCATGATCTGACCACGCTCGGACGCCGGTTCGGTGACCATCACCACGCTGTTGGTGTTGCCCTTCGATAGCACTCGGTATTTACGCACGTCGGGCTGGCCGTCCCTATCGGTCGTGGTGATTGTTACGTCGACCTGAAAGCCGTCGGCGGGAAAACGCACCTCGTCGGCATTTTGGACGATCATCCGAGCCATGGCCTCGTTGTCTTCCTGGTTGTCTGCCGGGTTGCCTGCTTCTTCCTGCGCGGCCATCGCCGCCGGCGCTGCTGCGGTCCAGGCCGAGAAAGTTAGCAAGAGAAGCACCAAGGCCGTCTTGACACCAGAATGGCGGATCGTCATGCTTTCCATCGTTTTCACCCCATTGTGCTGACCGCTCCGTCGGTTGGCCGGAAGTGCCACCGTATGAGCGTTGTCCGTATCGAACACGTCTGCAAGGATTATCAGCTCGGTGAGCAGAAAGTCCAAGCCCTCAAGGATATTACTCTGGCTTTCGACGCTGGCGTTTTTCTGGCGATTGCCGGTCCGTCCGGCAGTGGCAAGACGACCTTGTTGAACCTGATCGGCTGCATTGACACGCCGACCAGCGGCAAGATTTACATTAACGACCAGGACGTCAGCGGCCGCACGCCGGACCAACTCGCCGATCTGCGCGCCCGGACCATCGGTTTCATTTTTCAGACCTTCAATTTGTTGCCAGTGTTGTCGGCTGCCGAAAACGTCGAATACCCGCTGCTGCAACGCAGGGATATGTCGGCTGCGGACCGCCGCAGGCGGGTGGCTTACTTTCTCGACATTGTTGGCCTGACGAAGTTTGCGACTCACCGTCCCAACCAGCTGAGTGGTGGCCAGCGCCAGCGCGTGGCTATCGCCCGGGCCCTGGTGATCAAGCCGGCCATTGTGCTGGCCGACGAACCGACTGCCAACCTCGATCACAAGACCGGCGAGGAAATCCTCCTGCTGATGAAGAAGATCAACCGGGCACTGAAAACGACTTTCATTTTCTCTACCCACGACAAGCGTGTGATTGCCAAGGCTGACCGTCTGGTTCGCGTCGAAGATGGCGAGATCGCCCTGCTCGGCGTACGTGCGAACCGCAGGTGGTCGGTTGCGCGTCATCGTCCGGCGGAAGCGCTTGCCGACATCGCAGGCAGCGACGCGGCGACCGAGGCGCCAACGGTAAATGATAAAGACAAGCACAATGCCGTGCCGAGCGAGGCGCCAGATAACGACCCGGGAAACCACCATGCAGATCAGAAGTAAGCCGTCTTTCACCGCTCTCGCCCTGGCTCTCGCTAGCTTGCCGCTGTCGCTCCTGGCGCAGCCTGCGGATGCTGCCAATCGTGCTGTCCGCGACGTCGCCGTTCGTGCCTCGCCAATGCCGACGGCGCTTCTGCTGGCGGCGAAGGCGGACGATTTGCCGATGAGCAGGGATGACCTGTTCGGCACCGACGAGCCGGCTGCGGCGCCTGCTGCAGCCCCGGTCGCTGCTCCAGTCGTTGCTCCAGCTGCCGCTCCAGCAAGCGATGTGCCCTTGAGTCGCGATGCCTTGTTTGGCACCGATGAGCCAGCCGCCGCTGCTGCGCCAGGTGGTGAACTACCGGTGAGCCGCGATTCCTCGTTCGGCGACGGCGACGACGCTTCGCCGAAAGCTCTGGCCGCGCAGACCGTTGCCAAGTCGCCGTCGCGACCGGTGCGCTACCGCGGTTTCGTCCAGAACTTGATGGCCTATACCACGCCCGAGCCATCGCACTGGTCGGAGGCGATGACGCGCGCCGATCTCAGTGCGCAGGGGGATTTCAGTGGCGGCGTCAAATGGCACCTGGGGGTGCGCGTGGACTTCGACGCCGTTTATGCCATGAGTGATTTCTACCCCCAACAGGTGAATGACAATCAAACCTTGAATGTGCTGTTGCGTGAGAATTACATCGATATCGGCGCCGGCGACTGGGATTTCCGTCTTGGCCGGCAGCAGATCATCTGGGGCGAGATGGTCGGTCTGCTCTTCGGTGACGTCGTTTCCGCCAAAGACATGCGGCATTTCGTGCTGCCGGAGTTCGATATCCTGCGCATTCCGCAGTGGGCCGCACGTGCCGAGTACTTCAAGGGTGATTTCCACGCCGAAGCGATCTGGATCCCGGTAGCCAGCTACGACAACATCGGCAAGCCGGGCGCGCAGTTCTACGACTACACGCTGGTACCCTACGGCGAGGCGACGTTTCGCAATGAGAAGATTCCGACGCGCAACCTTGCCAACACCAACTATGGCATGCGCCTGTCAGTTCTCCACAACGGCTGGGATGTGGCGGCTTTTGCCTACAGCAGCATGAGCGTAGCGCCGACTTTCTACCGGGAAATCATCGCTGGAGCGCAGCCAAGCGTGATCTATCAGGCCCGGCACGAGCGCATCGATCAGTACGGAACGACCTTTGCCAAAGACCTCGGTTCGATGGTGCTCAAGGGCGAAGCGGTCTACACCGGCGGCCAGAAGTATGAGGTGACCGACCTGACGGACGCCGATGGCCTGGTCGAGCAGAACACCTTTACCTGGGTGCTCGGCCTCGACTTCTCACAGTTCACCGATACCCGAATCAATGTCCAGGTCTTCCAGAATCATTTCCTGAATCATGACCCGAATATCATTCCGTCGACCAACGAAAACGGCTACAGCCTGCTCCTGAACCACAAGTTCGGCGATCAGTTCGAAGCGCAGGCGCTGTATATCGCCAGCTTCAACCGCAACGACTGGATGCTGCGCCCGCGCGTAAGCTGGAACTTCGAGAAGAACTGGGACCTGGCGGTCGGCGTCGATATCTTCAATGGACCCCCACTGGGATTCTTCGGGCGCTATGACGACAGTGACCGCGTCTATTCGGAAGTGCGCTACAGCTTTTGAGGAGCAGCGGTGGCGCAGCGAAGGGCGTAGAGGAGTTCGGAAGTATGGTGCGTGTGGATGCCTGCGCCGTCGAGCACGTCACCTCTCCGCCTCTCCACCATTCGATCCCTCTACTGCTCGGCAACGAGCACAACGCCGCCACGCCGGCGGTCACCGGCGCCGTAGAGACGGTCATGGCCGTTGGCGACGCAGTTCACTCCACCGAAGAACAGGCTTGCCTCGTCGAAGCGCGTCGCTCCGGGCCATGCTGCCTGCAGGGCCTCCGCGGCCCCGACGCCGAGGCCGTGGCTTTCAAACCACAGCCGGGTGCCTTCGACATGCAGGCGCGGCGCGTTCACTGCTTCCTTTAGCGGGCGGCGATAGGCCAGCAGATTGAGCAGGGTTTGCAGGATGGCGCTGCGAATGCGGTTCGAGCCGCCGCTGCCGAGCGCGAAACACGGGCGCTCGCCAGCGACGACAATGGTCGGCGCCATCATGGTGCTCATCCAGGTTCCCGGCGCCCCTCGGTGGAAACCAGCGGGGTTGATGTCGTCTTCGCCGAGGAAATTGTTAACGTGGATACCG
>QPGA01000005.1:0-101657 GCA_003332265.1 Candidatus Accumulibacter meliphilus | reverse complement strand
GTGTTTCGCGCTCGGCAGCGACGACAATGGTCGGCGCCATCATGGTGCTCATCCAGGTTCCCGGCGCCCCTCGGTGGAAACCAGCGGGGTTGATGTCGTCTTCGCCGAGGAAATTGTTAACGTGGATACCGAGGCCCGGCAAGGCTTCACCGCAACCTTCGCCATTGCTGGTGGTCATTGCCGCGGCCATGCGGTCGGCGTCGATGACCGAGATATGCGTTGTTGCGCCGAGTTGATTCTCGGCAAGCAGGCTTTGCGCGCGTGCGGCCCAGACAGGAATACCATCGCCAGCGGCCAGGTCGAGGATAGCCCCGGGGTCGGTGTAGAGGCGTTGGTCGTAGCCGGCCTGGCGGATTTCCGACACTGTTGTCAGCAGCGCCGCCATCGTCAGCTGCTGCTTGCGCGACAGGAAGGTCTCTTCACCGAGGCCGAGTTGCTCGGCGATATGCAGGCCGGCACCGATCAGCCCACCTCCGGCGGCCGGCGGCGGGTTGGTGAGCACCGTGTAGGGGCCAAAGCCGACGTGCAGCGGTTCGCGGATCACCGGTGCGTACGCCGCGACGTCCTGTGCGGTGATCAGTCCGCCCTGCGCCGGGCCGAAGTTGTCGACCAGCGACGCCCAGTAGCGGGCGACGTGGCTGTCGGTGTTAGCTTCGCCAAGCGCGTGCAGGAAGTCGCCGAGCTCGGGGTTGCTCAAGCGATCACCTGCTTGCGGCAGAATTCCGCGCGGGAAGAAGCGCTTCGCCACGGCCGGCGAGCGGCGGACGATGGGCGCGACGAGGGCGATGATCATCGCGATCTGCGGGCTGACCGTGAAACCGTCGCGGGCCGAGGCCACCGCCGGAGCGACGACTTCGCGCAGCGGCACGCGCCCGGCGCGACGATGCAATTCGAGCAGGCCGACCAGCTCTCCGGGAACTGCTGCCGCCCCTCGACCGACATGGAAGACCTGTGTGGTGCGTCCGAAATCGACCGTCACCGGCGCAAAGTCGAGGGGCGGTGGGCTGCCAAGGCCGCGCCCGGGTGTGGTCGCAAAAAAGTCGAGGACCTTGTAGCCAGCGTCAGCGTCGCCCCAGAGGCAGACACCGCCGCCGCCCAGGGAAGTCAGCGGCAGTTCGGTGACCGTTGCCGCGAACTTGGCGGCGACGATCGCATCGACCGCGTTACCGCCGCGGCGCAGCAGACAGGCGCCGGCTTCGGCGGTATGCGGCTCCGACGCCGCGATGACTCCAAGAATACCCATCCGCGGAGAATACGCGATGGCCGTGCGCTAGTGAAGCACCCTTGCCGTCGCCGCCAGCGGCGCAGCTGCCGACGCTAGCTTTTCGGCTGGCTGTCGAGCGTGTTTGCGACCGCCAGCGCTGTTTGCTGCCGTTTGCTGTGCGCGCGTCGGTGCGCAGAAAACCCGGAGATTCTGCGCACCGCGGTCTGCGCTGCCGGATAGTCCGGACGCGCGGCAATTGCCGCCTGCAACGCGGCGAGTGCCTGCCCGTAATGGCCCAGGCGGAAGAGCACCAGGCCGAGGTCGTACCACGCGCCCGCCAGTGTCGAGCCGTGGCCACTCGCGGCGCGCAAGCACTGCGCCGAGGCCCGCAGATCCGGGTCGCCGCCGGCTGCCGGAGCGGCCGCAGGGGCATCGATGTGCGCCGCGTTGAAGGCCTGCATCGCCTCGCTGCGGCGCGCGCTTCGGTAATAGAGCAGACCGAGAAACTGCAGCGAGACGATATCGTCGGGGATCGCCTCCAGGATGCTGCGCGCGATCCATTCGGCCTGCTCCAGTTGGCCGCTTTGATAGAAGGTGCCGAGAAGGTCGAAGAGGGCGTCAATCATTTGCCGCCTCGCGGTCGAAAAATGGCGCGCGCTGCAGGCCGTGCGACCGCTTCACTGGCAGCTAGCCGGGACCGAGCCATGCTCAACCGATGTCGACCGGCACGAAGATCTTCGCGTCGTCGCGTTCGATCAGCAGGGCAACGGTTTTGCCGGCCTTGTCGAGCAGCCCGCGCAACTGCTCGATGTCGCGCACCTCCTGGCCGTTGAGCGACAGGACGATGTCGCCACGCCGGATACCCGCCTTGGCCGCCGGACCACTGACGTTTTCGACGAGCAGACCGCCGGCTATGCCGCTTTGCTGCTGCTCCTGCGGGTTCAGGGGACGCAGAGCCAGACCGAGGCGTGGGTTGTCGGCTTCCTGGCTGTCCGCCGTCGCTTGTGCCGGCGTCGGGATTTCGCCGACCGCCAAGGCGATATCGCGGGTACTGCCCTTGCGCCAGACTTGCAGCTTGATCTGCGTTCCCGGCCTGAGCGCGGCGACGATTGGCGGCAGTTCGGTCGAGCGTGTGATTTCCGTGCCATCCAGTTTCAGGATGATATCGCCCGCTTCGAGCCCGGCGGCTGCCGCCGGGCTTGTTTTGTCGACCGAGCTGATCAGCGCGCCGGCGGTGTTTTTCAGGCCGAAGGACTCGGCCAGCGACTGCGATACCTCCTGGATGGTGACCCCGAGGCGGCCGTGACTGACCTTGCCGTTTTTCAGCAATTGCTCCTGGATGTTCATCGCCACGTCGATGGGAATGGCGAATGACACTCCCTGATAGCCGCCGTTACGGCTGTAGATCTGCGAATTGATACCGATCACTTCGCCGTTCAGGTTGATCAGTGGTCCGCCCGAATTACCCGGATTGACCGCCACGTCGGTCTGGATGAACGGCACGTAGCTGTCGCTGGCCAGCGAGCGGCCTTTCGCCGAGACGATGCCGGCAGTGACGCTGTTCTCGAAGCCGAAGGGCGAACCGATGGCGACCACCCATTCGCCGACCTGGGCACTGCCCGGGCTGCCGAGGCGAACGACCGGCAGGTCTTTGGCGGCGATGCGCAGCACGGCGATGTCGGTCAGTTTGTCGAGTCCGACAACCTTGGCCTTGAACTCGCGCTTGTCGGTCAGTTTGACGGTGACCTCGTCGGCGCCGCTGACGACGTGGGCGTTGGTCAGAATCAGCCCGTCAGCACTGACAATGAAGCCCGAACCCATGCCCTGCGTGGGCGTTCCGCCCTCGGGCATTGGCCTGCCAAAGCGGCGGAAGAGCTCGGGGAGGCGCGGATCGTCGTCGCCGCCGCCTGAAAAGGCTGTTTTCGACGACCCGCTGGCGCTGATATTGACCACTGCCGGCCCACTGTGCTCGACGATTGACCGGAAGTCGGGTAGCCCGACGCCGGGGTTGGCCAGTGGCGCCGCGGCTGGTGTCGCAAGAGCTGCGACGGCGTCGGCGGGGCGGATGATTTCGCCACCCAGAGTAGCGTAGCCGGTGCCAACTGCGGCGATCAGCGCTGCTGCCAGTAGACTGCGTTTGAAGGTCGCTGCGTGCATGGTGATCTCCTGTTCCGTTCCAGAGGGGAAGCGATTCGCTTCCGGTGGTACGTACGATAGAGGGTCACGACTTAAAGCTGACTTAAGACGGTAGGCCGGGCGGTAAGGACGAGGCAGCGGCGCGAGAGACGGTGCGAGGGCGAGAGGAAGCTGCGCCGGGCTCGAATTGAACGCGCACGCGCAAGCCGCCGAGCGCGGCCTCGCCAAGCTGCACCGTCGCCCGGTGGCGTTCGGCGATGGTCTTGACGATCGCCAGTCCCAGGCCGCTACCCGCTTCGTCGCTCTGTGCGCGGCGATAGAAGCGGTCGAAGACGCGCTGCCGGTCTGCGGCCGGAATGCCCGGGCCCGAGTCGCTGACTTCGATGAACACGCCGCTCTCGTCTTCACCGCTGGCGACATCGACGCGGCCGCCGGCGGGGGTATAGCGAATGGCGTTGCCGACCAGATTGGTGATCAGGATGCGCAGCGCCTCTTCGTCGCCGTCAAGCATGTCCTCGCCGCTGCCTGCTGCGGCGCCGAGATCGATTTCCTTTGCTTCCGCCAGCGGCAGCTGCGCGGCGATCACCGCCGCCACCAGCTCGCCAAGCCGTAGCGGGCTTGGTATGCGCTCTGCCTGGCCGCCGCTGCCCGGTTCCTGGCGGGCCAGGGTCAGCAACTGCTGCACCGAATGCGTCGCGCGCCGCAAGCCGCCTTTCAATTCGCCGAAGGCTTCGGCACGAGCAGCCGCATCCGGCGCGCGTTCGGCGAGTTGCACCTGCAGGCTCAGTGCCGCCAGCGGGGTGCGCAGTTCGTGCGCGGCGTCGGCGGTGAACTCGCGCTGCGCCTGCAAGGCGTGCTTGAGCCGGTCGAGCAGCTCGTTCAGCGCCCGCACCAGCGGCACCACTTCGCTAGGCACCCGATTCTCCGGGAGGGGGTCGAGGGCGACTGCGGTGCGCGTGCTGACCGCTCGCGCGACCGCATCGAGCGGGCGTAGTCCGCGGCCGACAACGACCCAGATCAGGACCCCGAGAATCGGCAGCATGAGCAGAAACGGGGCGATCGTTCGCAAGGCGGCGGCCAGCGCCAGTTCGTCGCGCGAATGCATCGGTTGCGCGACCTGAATCGTCTGGCCGCGCTGCTGCATGCCGAACACGCGCCACTTGCCGCGGCCGGTATCGATGGTCGCGAAGCCGAGCGGCGTCTTGTCGGGTAGCCCGTCGCGCGGGTGCGAAAGGTAGAGCCGCGTGCCGTCCGGGCGCCAGACCTGGATCGAGAAGTCCTGCGCGTCACCGTCGAGTGCGAAGTTGTGCTGCCCACTGCTCCGGAAGACCTGGTCGCGGAAGGACAGGGCCAGCTGGCGCAGTTGGTAGTCGAACATCGCGTTGGCCTCGTCGCGCGCCGTCCGGTAGGTGGCCAGCGCACCGAGCAGCGTGGTCAGCGTAATCACCGACAGCAGCGCCAGCAGCAACTGGCGGCGGATCGAGGTCATCAGCCAGGGGGGAGCAGGTAGCCGACACCGCGGATGTTCTTGATCCGTTCAGTGCCGAGCTTGCGCCGCAGGGAGTGGATATAGACTTCGACGGCGTTGCTTTCGATTTCTTCGCCCCAGCCGTACAGGCGCTCTTCGAGTTTCGTCCGCGACAGTGGCGTTCCCGGTCGTTCGAGCAGCGCCTGGAGCAGGGCAAATTCACGCGCCGAAAGGGCCACCGGCTTGCCGTCCTGGGTCAGCTCGTGGGTCGCCGGATTCATGCGCAAGTCGCCGTGCTCGATCACCGGGCTGGCGCGACCGGCATGGCGGCGCAGCAGCGCCCGCATGCGTGCCGACAGCTCGTCGAGGTCAAAGGGTTTCACCAAATAATCGTCAGCGCCGCTGTCCAGCCCCCTGATGCGGTCGGCGACAGCGTCGCGGGCGGTAATGATCAGCACCGGAATGTCGTTGCCGGAACGTCGCAGCCGGGCGAGAACCTCCAGACCAGACCTGCCGGGCAGGCCGAGGTCGAGCAACAGCAACTCATAGGGCGCGGTCGTCAGGGCCAGTTCGGCCGTTTGTCCGTCGCGCACCCAGTCGACGCTGCTGCCCTCCTGGCGCAGGCCTTGCTGGACACTCTTGCCGATCATCGGGTCGTCTTCGACCAATAACACGCGCATCGTCTGGCGCCGCTGACCGACTGCCCGGCAGGACCGTTACGGCGCCAGCACCACTTCGTAATACACGCCGCTCGACCCGAAGTAGGGCTTGTACCAGTTTGCTCCGCTCTGGTAATACTGGGTACCGTTCACGGTCATGTGTTTGGCGTTGGGCGGCAGTGCTGCGTACTGGCTGCCGATCGGCAGATTGCCCTGCACGACGTAAGTCGGCTGCGGGGCTACGTAGACCGGCTGCGGGGCCACGTAAACCGGTTGCGAGGCGCTGGCGATCGCTGCACCCGCCATCGCTCCCACGGCCAGGCCGGCCACCGCACCCGCGGCTGCGCCGCAGCCGTAGCAACCGCCATGGTAGTAGCCGCCACCATGGTAGTAGCCGCCGGGGTGGCCAGCGGCAACGAAGCCTCGTCCGCCCCAGCCTCGGCCGGCAGCGACCCAGGCATTGGCATCGGCAAGGGGAACCAGTACGCTCGCGGTCACCGCGACGCCGAGAATGAGTGTTTTCGTCAGTTTCATCGCATTGCTCCTTGTGTTTCTTCCTGGTGTCACTTATCTGGACTGCGCAAGGCCGATCCGCTTGAACTCGAGCTTGACGGCGTCTTTCGGAATGCTGACCTCGAAGCTCTGCGCCGGCAGCGGCGCATTGAGTTTCCAGTCCGAGAACTCGACGGTGAAGGTTGGTTGCCGCTCACCGCTGCGGTAGGAGGCGACCGCCAGGCGCGGTAGCTTGTCCTGCGCGCCGATCCATAGCTCCCAGTCGATGCCGGGAGCGGTAAACGCGAGGTGATCGGTCTTCACACCGGCGATCGTCGACTGCCCTACCACAAAGGCACTCGACAGGTCCTTTGTGAGGCGGGCATAGGGATCCGAAACCAGGAGGTCAACGAAAGGTGCCAAGGTGTCCGCGCCCGGGTGTTCTTGCTGGAGGACTTCGTCGACGGTGTTGCCGCTGCCTTCTTGCTGCGCGTAGAATTTCCTGGCTGGCCCGATGGCCGTCACCGTCTTGCCGTTGTAGTAGAGGTCGTTGGGCAGGAGGTCGCCGCGCGACTCGACGAACAGGCGATCCGGTCGTTGCAGGAGCACCCGTGAAGCCGCGAAGAGGCTGATGTACTGCCCGGTCGGCGACTCCAGTGGCAGCAGGCTGCGCGCCTTGAACTGGAGCGTCCGCGCTGCGGCCAGGGTGTCACTCATGTCCTTCAGCAGCTTGAGGGCTCGCTGATCCTTGACCTCTTTCGCGGACGTGGCCGGCGGCTCTCTTTTCTCATCTGCCAGGGCCGTGCCACTGGCTCCGAGAAGCAGCGTGGCGGCCAGAAAAGTGCCACCGACAAGATTCACCATCACGTTTCGTTCCATCATTTTTTCTCCTCTTATCGCTTTGCAAATATCGTCCAGAATGACTGTCTGCGCGTGCCCACGCTGCGCAGTGTAACGAATGCTTGATCACCATGGGTGATCGCGTGACGGTGGCAGGCCCGGTCAGCCAGCTGGGCGCGAACGGCGCGGCCTGGCACGGCGTCAAGCAGGCGCTTGTTGCTTCCGTGAAGGCTCCAGAAAGGCCAACGACCACGCTCCGCCTGAGCGGGCGCGTGGTCGTCGGGAGTCACTCCGCCGGTGCTGGGCGATGGCGGTGGTGGTGTCCCGGCCTTTAATGTGAAAGTCGCGCCAGCGACTCACGAATCCCCCTTCTCCCCTCGCGGGAGAAGGGTCGGGGAAGAGGGAGACGGTCATGACTTTCATGATTTGGGGTGTCTCCACGTGTCATGACCGTTAATGTGAAAGTCGCGCATGCGACTCACGAAACTCCCTTCTCCCCTTGCGGGAGAAGGGCCCGGGGGAAGAGGGGGCGGTCATGACTTTCATTATCCGGGGTATCTCGCCATTTCATGACCGTTAGCCGGGACCGGCCTTGCTATTTGTGGTCGTGCGTGTTGCGGACCATCTGCGCCATCTCGCGTTCAACTTCTTTGTCGAGGTGTACATCTTCAGTGCTGAAGGCGCCAGCTTCGGGGTCGTTATAAACGTCCAGGTCCAGCTGGCCTTCGCTCTTCGCGACGATTACCGATACCACGGCGTCACCCGAGACATTGACGGCGGTCCGGATCATGTCCAGCAAGCGGTCGACCCCGAGAATCAAGCCGATTCCCTCGATCGGCAAACCAACCTGTGCGAAAACCATCGACAGCATGATCAGTCCGACCCCCGGTACGCCGGCGGTACCAATGGAAGCCAGAACCGACATCAGGATGACGGTCAGATAACCTCCAAAGCCGAGATCGACACCGTAGACGTTGGCGATGAATACCGTTGCCACCCCCTGCATGATCGCCGTGCCGTCCATATTGATGGTGGCGCCGAACGGAACCGTAAAGGAGGCCACCGAGTTCTTGACCCCAAGGCGTTCAGTAACGGTTCGCAGCGTCACTGGGATGGTGGCGTTGGAGCTCGAGGTGCTGAAAGCAAATACCTGCACATTGCGCATTTTCTTCAGGAAGGTCATCGAGCTCAGCCCGGAGAAAATCTTGAGTATCACTTGCAGGGTCACGAACAGATGGAACAGCAGGACGGAAATCAGCACGGCGACATAGCCGATCAGTTTCACAAGCAAATCCAGTCCCAGGCTGCCGATCGCTTTGGCAAGCAGGCAAAAGACCGCGTAAGGTGCCAGCGCCATGATGATGGTGACCATTTTCATCATCACTTCGTTGAGCAATTCGACAAACTCGACGACGGGCTGTGCCTTCTTGCCGACCATCAACATACCGACACCACAGAGGATGGCAAAGAAGATGATCGCCAGCATCTCACCGGTGGCCATGGCACTGATTGGATTGGAAGGGACGATGTTGATCAGCACTTCGGACAGCGGTGGCGAATCCTTGCCGGTGAATACTGTTTCCGTGACTGCATTCATGCCTTCGCCGATGCCCAGTCCGGCAGCAAGCAGGATCCCTGTGGCGATGGCGATCGCGGTAGTGAGGATGTACAGAACGAAAGCCTTGGTCCCGATACGCCCCAGCAGTCTGATGTCGCCGATACCGCAGACGCCACAAATCAGCGAAAAAAGCACCAGCGGAACCACCATCATCTTCAACGCGTTGACAAAGAGTTTTCCGACCACGAGAAACAAGCCATCGACCAGGTACTCGTTGACGAAGGAGCCCGCTGGACTCAGGCCGCCCAGGTTGATCGCCAGGCCAACCACTATGCCTAGCGCCATTCCCAGCAATACTTTGACTGTCAAGTTCATGACCACCTCCTAATGTGGGTGAAGCTGTCTTTTTGTAGTCGCGATGAGCATCCATCGCGGGTCAGCTGCGCATACGCTTTCCCTCGCCACTGCACGGTTTACCCTCGTTTTTCTCCTTGTGCCAAGAGGCCGATGCTCTGCTTCCTGGTCAAGCTGGGGTCTTTCCGGAGGACAAATTACCACTAATTGGCGATCGGTGTGCAATGGGTTTGCGGCCACCGGCGCGCCACTAATCGCCTCAAGGCATTATCCACCTTGCTGACAGCAGATTGCTCGCGAGCCTAAGCTTGGCGATTATATGCTGTGAAATCATGGGATTGCGTGGCGCCAATGGCGTTGTGGCGGCCGGGCGACTGAGCGCTTGCTGCGGCGTTCGAGGATCACACGGCGCTATGCGGCAAGTATTGGTGCCAGGCATTCGGGCGATATTGGCGCCAATTGAATAGGCGTTCCCTTCGGTGACGATACGCGCCGATGCGAGAGGAGCCGGCGGGGAAACAAGAGCGAACAAGACAGAACCAGAGCCAAAGGCAACATCTTCTCGTTTTTGTTCCTGCGGGGTCTTCCTGTGGGAGCGGCGAGAAGCGAGCCATCCATCGTTTTCGCCACCGACGCGGGTGGCGTCTGCGACATGCAGACCCACTTTGGCGAGCCGACATCGCCGGTCGTATGACCCGCCCTGCCTTTGCTCATCCACTCAGCCGTCGAGGAGAGAGAGTCCGATGAGCCAAGGAATAGAGCGCGCTGCGGTTCGGATGACTCGGCATGGGCTCCCCGGGCCAACTGTCCGGAAGATGCCAAGACGATGGCACGCTGGGAGCAGGGCGGCGGCTGGCAGGTGGGGCAATGCCGACCCGCCCGGGTGGAATGTGACCCGCGAAGTTCGCCGCTCTCTGCGCCGCCACTTGCGTCTTGTTCTCGCGGACCCCGGGGTCACGATGCGAGTCCGTGGCAAAGGCAATTCAGGTCGCGGAGCGCGCCGCCGCGGGTAATCCTGGACCCACTTTTCCACCCGTGAGCGTTGGCGTTCCTGGAAAGTCGTTTCGAGTCATGGGCTTAAGATTGCAGTCCAAGCTGGCACGTGCCTTGCGTCGGCATTCCGAAAAGCGTTCGGCTGGCGGGCGTCTCGACATCGAGAAGGATGGAGCAGAGGCTTGAAGCGGCGGAACCTGCGCTCTTCACCGGGAGACAGCGATGGATAAGAACGACTCGCCTGGTGGCATGCCGAACGGCGGCCTCGTCATGATCGTGCTGCTCGCTGCGGGCGCCTTCTTCGTTGCCGTCAAACCGCTGCAAACGGGACGACCGGTGCTGGCCGAACAGCGCAGCGAGCGCCACGAGGCAGTACAGGACGTGGAAGCTCGACTCTGGCAGGACCCGTTGGCGGTAGTCGCGCGAGCGCGACAGCAAGAGCCTGATTCACCACCGACCGCTGATGAATTGCAAAAGCACGACGTGGCCCTGTTGCGCGATGACTTGGACGCCGAACGCGACGCCGAGATCGTTGTGCTGGCGGTGATGATCCCTGGCGGCATCTATGCCGAGCAGATCGAGGGCCGGTTGCGCATGCGCTATGCCGTGCTCGCCGGGCTCGCCGGACGCAACTACGTGCCCAGCGACAACGAACATCTGGGCTACTTTTATTTGAAACCGCCTTGTGAGGATAACAAGAAGCCTAACAAGAAGCCGGACGTTGTCCCTTTCGAGCGTTTCCAGTGCGGGGGAGTGAAGTACTGCAAGGGCAAACGAGTCGTCCTGCTGTGGCTGGACAGCAGCGTCTACGTCGATCAGCCGCTGCACAAACTGGCCGCGCTCGCGCGGGCAGTGACGCCAGTGCGGGAGGAGTCAGACGAGCGGCGGATCCGCTGGCGCGTGCTCGGACCGCAATCGTCCGACGGCTTGCGCGCTTTCGCCATCGAGGCTGATCTCGATGGCTTCAGGTTCAACAAGGACAATCCGATGCCGTTTGACATGCGCTTCTTCTCCGGCGCCGCGACAGTGTCCGACGACATCGTCCTCAAGGATCGGCGAGAGGGGAAGAAGTCAGTCACGGATTGGTTCCTGATGCACGGCGTGCCGCTGTTGCGCACCATCGGCACCGACGACGACCTCGGTGGCGCACTGGTCCACGAACTTGAGCTTCGCGGTTTGCACTGCGGCGACAAGAATGGCGCCTTGAAGCCCTGTCCGGCGTCCGCCGGCAGCAAGGCAGATGCCCTGTCGGATACAGCGGCTGTTCGGAGTACGGTCGCCATCGTCGCGGAATGGGACACGCTGTACGGTCGAAAGCTGCAGCAACTGTTTTCCTTTGACAGGGAGAAGCAGATCGCCGGTTTCAGCGTCGAAGGCTGGTACTACCTGCGCGGGCTCGACGGCCGCCTGCCCGGCGACCGCGCACCGGCCAAGGCCAGCGGCGCCGAGAAGGACGCCAAGGAGGGCGGTCAGGACGCCATCGGTGGCGACGGCACCTTCATCGAGCGCCCCGAGGGGCGAAGCCAGTTCGATTACCTGCGCCGGTTGGCCACGCGTATCGGTGAGCGCGACGCCGCCTTGCGCAAGGCGCAGCCCAAGGGGGGCGGCATCCGTGCCGTCGGGGTGCTCGGCAACGATGTTTACGACAAGCTGCTGGTGCTGCAAGCCCTGCAAAGCGAGTTGCCGCATGCCATTTTCTTTACCACCGACCTCGATGCGCGCCTGCTGCTGCCGAGTGAGCAGGAATGGGCGCGAAACCTCATTGTCGCCTCGAACTTCGGCCTTAGCCTGGTGGATTCGCTACAGAATGGTTTTCCGCCATTTCGTGATAGCTACCAGACATCGGTCTATTTCAGCACCTTGCTTGCGCTGGACAAGGACTCCCTTGCCAGCAACAGCTCGGCGGACATTCTGGGGCAGACTGACCAGGTCAAGCGCTGGTTCAAGGCCCCTCGCGTGTTCGAGGTTTCTCGCTCGGGCTTCTTCGATTTCAGCGCCGCGGGGCCAGCTGACCTGTCGGGCTGCAAGAGGTGGCAGCCCTTTCAAAGCTCCTGTGTGGCTATTCACCCTCCATCGTCGCCGATGGCACCCGACCTAACGAAGGCGGCGGTATCCCTGATTGCCGCGCCCCTGATGCTGGCCTTGTGGGTGCCTGCGCTGGTCATCAGCCGCGGCGCCAAGCGACGGCTACGCCGCTTCATCGCGGGAGGCGGGGCCAGCCCCGGGTGGCGCCGACTGCGCAAGGGTAGCTTGTTGGTCGCGGGCCTCGCCTTGGCCGTGTTGCCGCCCATGGTGCTGGCCTGGCAGTGGCAGGAAATTGCTGCTTGGATCACCCATTCCGGCAAGCCCTTGTCCTTGACCAAAGGGATCAGTCCCTGGCCAACGTATGCCATTAGATTGGTGACGCTGGTGGTGTGCCTGTATCTGGCCGCGTGGGCCTGGGCGGCACTGGCCCGCAACGTCCAGCAGATCTCGTGCGATTTCCGGCTCGGCGTAATGCGGCGCCACCTCCACGCGCGTATTACCGAAGAGAGGCGGGGGCTAAGCCTGTCTCAGCGCTTCGCATCGATGATGTCGGTACGCTTCTACCGCGAACGTCCGGTGCGGCTGCCAAGCTGGTTCAAAATGTCCCAGGCGACGGTCTCCTTCTGGAAGCATTACATCGTACAGAACCGCTTCAAGGCACGGTTACTACGTACCTTCCTGTGCCTGCTGGTGATGATGGGATTCGCGTTCCTGGTGCTCCGCGCATTCGGTGAGGTTCCCGCATCGCCACAGCGCGGGGGGCTGACCAGCGCAATGCAGCCTTGGACGACGCGGCTGGCGGTGCCGTCGATCCAGTTCCTGATCTTCTTCGTTGCCGACGCCACGTTGCTGAGCGTGCTCTTCATCCGTGGCCTGCGTCTGCACAAGGTGAACTGGCCGGACCCCACCAGGGAGGTCTTTTTCCGTATGACCGGGGTGCCTGAGCAGTACCTGGACGAGTGGATCGATCTGCAGTTCATCGCCCGGCGATCCCGAGTCGTCGGCAGGCTGATCTATTTTCCGTTCATCGCCCTGTCGCTGATGCTCGCGGCGCGCAGTTCGTTCTTCGACGACTGGAACACGCCGCCGGCGCTGTACGTCATCGCGACGTTGAGTTTCGGGATCATGCTGGCTTGTGCTATCGCGCTGCGGATGACGGCCGAGGCATCGCGCAGCCACGCCGTTGAGACCATGCGCGATGCCAGCCTGCGCGCCCGAGGGCTGGGCAATGACGCACTCGTCGGCCAGTTGGACGTGCTGCGCGGCCGCATGGAGCAGCTCGACGAAGGCGCGTTCGCCCCCTTCTCGCGCCAACCCTTGCTGCGCGCAGTCCTGTTGCCGCTGCTGACCATCGGCGGGTCGTCGCTGTTTGATTACCTGGCGCTGCTCAACGTGTGAGGCAAGCATTGCGTCGACCAGGGACAGCAGCGATACGAAGAACAGCAGCGTCAGCGGAGCGTCGCCGCCTTCAAGCGACCTGCTAGCTGCTCTCGGCGTCGACATCGATCCGACGCCCGTGCGAGCATCAAAACAAGCTGAACTCGTCCTGTTTCTTAGGAGTCGTCGGCAAGCGTTTTAAACCAGCCCGCGCGTCGTCGCCAAAATGAAGCCGACGAGGCAGGAGGTGCCCACGCCGATCAGGCCAGGGGCAATGAAACTGTGGTTGATCAGGTACTTGCCGATGCGGGTCGTTCCCGAACGGTCGAACTGAATTGCCGCCAGGTCGCTCGGGTAGGTTGGCAGGATGTAGTAGCCATAGCACGCCGCGGCGAAAGCGACGACGTATCCCGGCGGAAGGCCGATGGACAGCGCCATCGGGACCATGGCGGCGATGGCGGCCGCCTGCGAGTTGACGAACTTGGAGACGATCAGCAAGGCCAGGGCGTAGGTCCAGGGCTGCATCTTGACGAGGTCGGCAAGGCCATCCTTGATGACCGGCAGATTGGCATCGAACACCGAGTCGGCCATCCAGGCGACGCCGAAAACGGCGACCACGGCGATCATTCCCGCGCGGAACACCTCGGTCTTGCCGATTTTCGCCGGATTCGTTTTGGTGAACATGATGATGAATGCGCCGGCCATGAGCATGAACATCTGGATGGTCAGCACCATCGACAGCGCCTTGCCCTGGAAATGCGGCCGTAAGGCGTCGAACGCCCCCAGGATGGCCACGACGGCGATTGCACCCACGAAAATCCACATCGCTATCCACTGGCTGCGGTCGAGCGTCTTGCCGAGCAGAGTGGCCGTCTCGCCGTACACGAACTTGTGGTTCTCGGGGTCGGCGACGAATTTCTGGAAGTCCTCATCCTTGTCGAGGTCCTTGCCACGGAACCAGCTGAAGATGCCGATCATCAGCACGCCGGCCAGGGTCGACGGGATGGTGATCGACAGCAGCGTCACAAAGTCGATGATCGGCGCACCCGCCGGCGCCTTGGCGAGAAATGCCGCCAGCGAGACCACGGCCACCGACACCGGACTGGCCATGATACCCATCTGGGCGCCGATCGTGGCCGCCGCCATCGGGCGCTCGGGCCGGATGTCGTTTTTGATCGCGATGTCATAGATGATCGGCAGCATCGTATAGACCACGTGTCCGGTACCGCACAGCATGGTCAGAAAAGTCGTGGCGAAGGGCGCCATGATCGACACGAACTTCGGATTGCGTCGCAGCACTTTTTCCGCCAGAAGCAGCAGCACATCCAGACCACCCGAGGCCTCCAGGGTCGCCGAGGCAGCGACCACCGCGACGATGGTCAGAATGACCGCCACGGGCGGCGTGCCCGGCGGCATCTGGAAGACAAAGACGAGGATGACGACGCCGAGGCCGCCCAAAAGCCCGAGCGCCACCCCGCCCTTGCGTGCGCCGTAGAACAGGCAGGCCAGAACGAGCAGCAATTGGAGAGTAAGCATCATGAGGGGAGTTCCTTTCCGGGCAAGGGTCTGACTTAATCGGGTAGGTCGCGTAGGGAGGAAGCGGGGGGCGTAGCCCCGTTACCTCGCGCCGTTCATTTTATATCCGATCGATGTCCGCTGATGCTGGCTCTGGCATACAGCCCGCCGGCAGTTTTGAGCCGGTCCACCGGTCGCCTGGCACCGCGCTCGAGTGCCAGCAGGCATTCTTCGGCAGTCTGGAAGCGCTGACCGGGATACCGTGCGACCGCTTTGCGGAGGACTGTTCTTGGCCCGGCCTCTGTACCGGCAAGCTTCGCCAGCGCCGGTAAGTATTATTCTCTGCGCGAAAAGTGGCGCGTATGATGGCTTCAATTCTGTACATCTTCCAACATGGAGGCGGACATGCCATTTTCGGTCAGCGATGTGATCTCTCTCTCCCAGGCGCGGGCCACGCTTTCCGAGCTGGCCGAGCAGGTCAAAGCCGGCGCCGAGAAAATCGTCACCAAAAACGGCGAGAGCTATATCGCCATCATCGACGCCGAGCGACTCGACTACTACCACCAGCTGGAGCGCGAGCACATTCACCTGCTGTTGATCGACGATGCCGGCAAGGGACTCGACGATGTGGCGGCTGCTCGGGTGCTGGATGCACGTACTTCCCTGCAGGCGATGAAGCGCCGTCGTGCGGCGTCGTCTGGCGTCTGAGCGGCCGCGGCGACAGTGCCAGTCGGCGTCAGCTTCACCGCCAACTTCGAGCGCAATCTCGAAGAGATCGAGCGTTTTTTGCTCGATGCGGAGGCGCCGCAGGGGTTCGACGCGCTGCTCGATCAGCTCATGGATAGCGTCATCCCGAATCTGGAGCGCTTCCCCGACATCGGGCGGCTCTTTTTGGGTCGGCCCGCGCGCTCGGTCGAGGTGCGTAACGGTCTCGACGTCTTGCAGCGCAAGCTGACAGCGATCGGCGAAGGCGGCAAGCTTCGCGAGTACGTTCTGCCGGACTTCCTGCTGCTCTACGCGCGCTTTGATGCGACGATCTACCTGTTGTCGATCCGCCACCATCGACAGCTCTCTTTTGACTTCGAATCGCTATGGCAAAGCTGACCGCTGCCCGGTCAGGACGACACGGCGACAAGCTTTCGGGATAGACAAAACGCCAGTGCAAGATTACGAGGAACTCAAGCAGCTCGAGGACGATCTGTGGGAAGCGGCTGACCAGCTGCGCGCCAACTCCCGGCTGACGGCCAGCGAATACGCCATGCCCGTGCTCGGGTTGATCTTTCTGCGCCACGCAACGACGCGCTTCAACGCGCTGCTGCCGACGGTCGAGGAGGGCATTCCCGCTCGTGCCAGCGGCGCACTGCGCGAAGAACGCGTCCGACTGGGTTTTCAAGGCAAGGCGGCGATCTACCTGCCCGAAACAGCGCGCTACGATTATCTCGCCGCGTTGCCGGCGAGCACCAACGTCGGTGAGGCGATTCGCGACGCGATGATGGCCATCGAGGACTCGGTCACTGATCAGAACGGCAACAAGCTGCTGGCCGGCGCGCTGCCCAAGGATTACCTGGGACTCGAACGCGATCTGCTGGCCGAACTGCTCAAGATTTTCAACAGCCCGCTGCTGGCCAGCGCCAGGGGCGATGTGTTCGGTCGCATCTACGAATACTTCCTGAACCAGTTCGCGCAGAGTGGCGCGCAGGAAGGCGGCGAGTTTTTCACACCGCCCAGCCTGGTGCGCATGATCGTGAACGTCATCGAGCCCGACCACGGCACGGTCCTCGACCCGGCCTGCGGCTCGGCGGGAATGTTCGTGCAGACCGGCCACTTCATCGAAGACGCGCGCCACCGGAGCATGGACGAAGTCGATATCACCTTCTACGGCCAGGAGAAAGCCGACCTCAACAGCAAGCTGGCGCGCATGAACCTCGCGGTGCACGGGCTGGAAGGCAATATCCGCATCGGCAACACTTTCTACGAAGACCATCACCAGTTGCTCGGCAAGTGCGACTTCGTGATGGCCAATCCGCCGTTCAACGTCGATGGCGTTCAGGTCGCCAGGATCAAGAGCCAGGTCGGCGAGCAGCAGACCGGCCGCCTGCCTTTCGGCCTGCCGGGGACGACCACCAAGAGCCGAAAAAAGGAAGCGGGCGAGACCATCTCCAACGCCAACAGCCTCTGGATTCAATATTTCTACAGCTACCTCAACGCCAGCGGCCGTGCCGGCTTCGTCATGGCTTCGAGCGCTTCCGACGCCGGCAACAAGGACCGGGAGATCCGCCAGAAACTCGTCGAATCCGGCCACGTCGACGTGATGATCTCGATCGGCACCAAGTTCTTCTACACCCGCAGCCTGCCATGCACCTTGTGGTTCTTCGACCGCGGCAAGCCCGCCGACCTGCTCGACAGCGTGCTGATGATCGACGCACGCAACGTCTACACCGTGGTCTCGGCGCGTTCGCATGTATTCACCGACGAGCAACTGGCCAACCTGAGCGCCATCACCTGGCTCTACCGTGGCGAGAACGAGAAGTTCGTCGAGCTGCTGGGGCGCTACCAGCAGGAAGTCGGAGACTGGCTATCGACGATGCGAGAGCGTTTTGCAGCGGACAGCGGCAAGGTCAGCGGCCTGGCCGTCGCGCTGGCCGATTTCGGCAAGGTCACCGCCGATGCCGCGGCGGTCGCGGCGGTGCGCGACAAGCTCGGTGACGAACACGGCTTGACCGACGACTTGCTGGCGGGCTTTCGCGACGAGCTGGCCACGCTCGAAGCACAGGCCGACGGCTGGCAGGCCGCTTTACAGGCGGCGCTCGGCGCCGCCGACACGCTGCTGCCCGACATCCGGAGTTACCCGCCGGACAGCAGCTTCGCCGCCCGCAAAGCGCTGCAAGCCCGGCTCGAAACCGTCAATCCGCAAGTGAAAGCGGCTCTCGCCGCCCTCGAAGCCCGCCACAAGGCCTGGCTCAAGTTGCTGGAGAGTGCAGAGAAACCGCTACGCGCCCGCCAGTGGCCGCGTTTCGCTGGTGAAACGGCGCGCGAAGCCAGGAAGGCCCTGCTTCCGCGCGATGTCAGGAAACGCGAGAAGCTCACGGCGCGTGACCTGGCCGTGGAGGCCTGCAAGCGCGCCAGCTACTTCATCGCCCAGGGACATTGGCTGCTCGGTCGCTTTCCGAACGGCTGGTACGACGACGTGCCGGGCTTGTGCAAGGTGGTGTCGCAGGCGGAAATTGCGGCGAAAGACTACTCTCTATCAGCCTCGCGCTATGTTGGGACTTCTCTGTCGTCTCCCGAGGAGGATGGAAGCGTGGTCGCACTTGTGGCTGAACTGCATGCAGAGATATCTGCGTTGCAGAGCGAGGCGCGTGTGCTGGAGCAATCCTTGGACGAACTACTTTCCGAGTTGCTGCCATGACGAGCAAAGAGCGGGTACGGAGCGTTTCCATTTCAAGTCTATGTCGTGGGGTTTATGACGGGCCACATGCCACGCCAAAGCTGTTCGATGAGGGCAAGGCAGTGTTCCTCGGGATTCGAGAAATCAGTGACGATGGTCACTTGAATCTCGCAACAGCGCGCTGGGTGGCTGAGGCTGACTACGAGAGGTGGACGCGCCGCGTTGTTCCGTGCGAGAACGACATCGTTTTTACATACGAAGCCACGCTTCATCGATACGCAAGAATTCCCAAAGACCTCGTGTGTTGTTTGGGGCGTCGAACGGCGTTGATTCGGCCGGACCCAGGTAAAGTCAATCCGGAGTTCCTGTATCACTATATGTTTTCGCCCGCATGGCGCTCCCAGGTCGAGGCGAACGTGATCAGTGGCGCAACCGTTGATCGAATCCCTTTGATCAAATTCCCTGACTTTGTGGTACGCCTGCCACCTAGAGAAGCGCAGGATCGGATCGCCGCTACCTTGACCGCTTACGACTCATTGATTATCAATATTTCGCTGCAGCGTGAGAGGCTGTGCAGGGCCAAGGCTCTCATGCTTCCACGCCTGATTGATGGGAGTGGTCGGAGGTGAGCGCTTGGTGTTTTGGAAACGTCGTGGCTAGGTCCGACTACTCCGAAGACAACCACGTTCAGGAACCCGCCGCCAGGCTGTTCGCGGAAAACCTGGGCTGGCGCTCGGTCTATGCGTTCAACGCGGAAACTTTCGGCGCTGACTCATTGCTCGGGCGCAAGGACGCGACCGAAGTCGTGCTCTTGCGTGAGCTGGACAAGGCGCTGGCGAAGCTGAACCCGAGGCTGACGGCGACGCGCCAGGGGCGCGACCAGCTCGCTGTTGCCCGCGACCGCCTGCTTGACGCCGACCCGACCAAGACCCTGCTGCAGCACAACGAGGCGAAGTGGCGAATGATCCGCGACGGCGTCACGCTGAAGTCGCCGACGGGCAATGCCGCCGAGGATGCGCATGTTCGGGTGATCGACTTCGTGGCGCCGGAGCTCAACGACTTCCTGGTGGTGCGCGAGCTGTGGGTGCATAGCGGCCCGTTCCGGCGGCGCTGCGACCTGGTCGGTTTTGTCAATGGTCTGCCGCTGGTGTTCATCGAACTGAAGCGCCACGACAAGGGCCTGCAGGCGGCTTTCGACGACAACTATAGTGACTACCGGGACACCATTCCGCTGCTCTTCCACTACAACGCGCTGGTGATCGTCTCGAACGGCCTCGACGCGCGCTTCGGGTCGATCAGCAGCAGCTGGGACCACTTCTGCCGCTGGAAGCGGCTCAACGAGGACGACCCCGACACGGCGCCGCGGCACGAGGAAGCGCCGCTGACGCCGATCCTGCCCGTTCTGCTGCGCGGCACCTGCAGCCAGGGCGCGCTGCTCGACATCGTCGAGAACTTCACGCTTTTCGACAGCAGTGAGGAGCGCACGCTGAAGGTCGTGGCGCGCAATCACCAGTACATCGGCGTCAACAAGGCGATTGCCAGGCTGCAAGCTGGCGATAGCGACGTGCTGGCCGGCAAGCTGGGCGTCTTCTGGCACACCCAGGGCAGCGGCAAGAGCTATTCGATGGTCTTCTTCTGCCAGAAAGTGCACCGCAAGGTTTCGGCCGGCTACACCTTCGTTTTGCTCACCGACCGCAAGGAACTCGACGATCAGCTCTACCGTACTTTCGTCGGCTGCGGGGTGTCGACCAACAAGGGCGACAAGGCGATGGGCGCCGAGGGACTCGAACGCCTGCTGCGCGACGAGAACCGCCGCTATGTGTTCAGCCTGATCCACAAGTTCCGCAAGCCGGTGACGAGCCCGTGGAACCAGCGCCGAGACATCATCGTCGTCTCCGACGAGGCGCATCGCACGCAGTACGGGCGCCTGGCGTTGAACATGCGCATGGCCCTGACCGGCGCCCGCTTCATCGGCTTCACCGGCACGCCGCTGATCGACGGTCCGGAGCGCAGCGTCACCGAGCAGGTGTTCGGCCCCTATGTGTCGGTCTACGACTTCCAGCGCGCAGTGGCCGATGGCGCGACCTTGCCGCTGTACTACGAGAACCGCGGCGAGAAGCTGCGCATGGTGGACGCCGGGCTGAACCAGCGTATCGCGGAACGCATCGATGCCGCACGCGCGGACGGCGAACTGAGCGAGAAGCAGGAGGAAAAGCTCTACCGGGAACTGGCGCGCGAGTATCCCGTATTCACCTCCGAGACGCACTTGAACGACGTGGCGACGGACTTCGTCGAGCATTACCACCAACGCTGGCGTCTGCTGGAGCCGCCGACTCCGCCTGGTCATGCCCCCAGGTATGGCGGCAATGCCAAGGCGTTGCTGGTGTGTATCGACAAGATCACCTGCGTCCGCATGACTGAGCGCGTCAAGCTCCGGTGGCAGGAGAAGTTGCAGGCGCTGCGCAGCAAACTGCAGGTAGAGGAGGCGCTCTTTGCCAGGGCCGGCAAGCCGGAGACAGCCTACGTCGAGCGCTTGCGTCAGCAGCTGACGTGGATGGCCGAAACGCAGATTCACGCCGTGTTCAGTGGTGAGCAGAACGAGGTCAAAGACTTCGCTGCCGAGGGTATCGACGTTCGTCCGTATCGCGAGGTGATCGCCAAAGGCATCGGCGGCAGGGATGTCGACGAGTGCTTCAAGGATGGCCGCCACCCGTTCCGCGTGGCCGTGGTCTGCGCCATGTGGCTGACCGGCTTCGACGTCAAATCGCTGGCCACCCTGTATCTGGACAAACCGATGAAGGGGCACACGCTGATGCAGGCCATTGCGCGCGTCAACCGCGTGACGCCACACAAGAAGAACGGCCTGATCATCGACTACAACGGCATGCTCAAGAGCTTGCGCAAGGCCCTGGCGACTTTCGCGCAAGCTGACCAGGATGCCGCTGCCGATCCGCTGCTGGATGAGGAGCAGGCCTTGGCCGAATACGCAACAGCCATCGGCAGGGTAGAGGCGTATCTCGCGAGCGTCGGTTTTGACCTGAGCTTATTGATCGGAGCCGAAAAGGGCGAGGAAAGCTGGCAGGCCTTGCTGGATGCGCAGAACGCCGTTTGCCGTTCAGCCGAGAACAAGAAGACCTTCCAGGTCCTGGCCGAGGACGTGGCCGACCGCTTTCGCGGCTTGTTTCCGAACCCGGGCCTGTTCAAGTACGAGCCGCAAGAGAGAGCGATCTCGGCAATCTACAATCTCCTGCAGAAATCGAAATCCGCTGCTGACATCACCGCGATCATGCAGGAGATTCGCGGCTTGATCGACAGCGCGCTGGAGCTTGCTCCGAGGGACGGGTTCAAGCAGCCGCCGAACAAGCAGTACGACCTGTCGGGTATCGACTTTGAACGCCTGCGCGCGGAGTTCGCCAGGTCGCCCTACAAGAACACCACCGTCCTGACGCTGCAGGAGAGGATTCAGGCGCGGCTTGAGCAGATGCTCGCCCGGAACCCGACCCGTATTGACCTCTACCGACGCTATCGGGAGATCATCGACGCATTCAACCGCGACAAGGATGCCGCCCAAATCGAGCGGGTCTTCGCAGACTTGCTGAGGGTCCAGGATTCGCTTGACGTGGAGGAGCGACGCTATGTGCATGAAGGCTTTGAGAGCGAGCGCGAGCTGGCCGTGTATGACCTGCTGTGCAAGGACAAGGCGAGTCTCAAAAGCAGCGACATCAAGCGTATCAAGCAGTTGGCCAGCGAACTGCTTGCTACGGTCGAGCAACGGCGCCGTGAAATGGGCAACTTGCGCGACCGCGCCTCGGCGCAGGCGCAGATGAAGGCGGCAATCATTGACCGGCTGCTCGCCGGCATGCCGGACGATTTCTCCAGCGACGACATCGAAGTGCGGGCCGAGGTGATCTTCCAGTACGTGCAGCAGCAAATGCACTCGGCGAGGGTGCACTGACTGCGACCGGGATGCTGAATACTTTCAGGAGTTAAGAAATGACCGTAAAAGGAACTGTTTCGCCAAGCAAGTCGGGCCGGCGGGGTGTCAATAAGGCGCAAAGAGAGACGTTGACCGCAATTTCGGTTGTTGGCTACAAATCTCTCACCGACAGGCAGCGCATGGAGATTCGGCCATTAACGGTTCTGGCTGGAGCCAATAGCGGTGGAAAATCGAGCATCATGCAGCCCTTATTGCTCCTCAAGCAGACCATAGACGCTCCGTACGATTCAGGCAGCCTCCTGTTGGGTGGACCAAACGTGCGCTTGACCTCAGCAACCCAGTTGTTGTCAAAAAGCTCAAGTTCACGTTCGGTTCGCGAATTTTCGATCGACTTCGAGATGGGTAAAAAGAAAATTGGCCTCTGCTTTCGCCAAGTTCCGCGTAAAGGCTTGGCGATATTCAGCAACACCCTTTCGGATGGGAAAACCGACGTCCTTCTTACCTTGGGAAGTGATTTCCCTGGTGATATCAAGAGCATTCTTTCTGACTACGGATTACCAGAAAAAATTTTTCATGATGCGGAAGCCAGGGTTGTGCGTGACCGATCCTTTCTCGCTGTCGAGATCGTGACGCATCTCGGTGAGTTCAAGCTCCCGAAATTAAATGGAGGAGAGAAGCTTGCGCCATTGATAGCGAGACTGATACATGTTCCAGGCTTGCGTGGTAACCCCGAGCGCAACTACAAGACGACGGCAGTTGGCGAGTCCTTCCCCGGAACGTTCGAGACCTATGTTGCCAGCGTCATTCAATATTGGCAAACAAGCAAGGATGCTCGTTTGCCACGCTTGAACGAGCAGTTGGAAACGCTCGGTCTGACCTGGAAAGTCTTGGCCGAACAGAAGGATGAAACACAGGTTGAATTGAAGGTTGGGCGCTTGCCGCACGGACTGCAAGGAGGAGCGCATGACCTGGTAAGCATCGCCGATGTAGGCTTCGGTGTTTCTCAAGCCTTGCCCGTTTTGGTGGCCTTGCTCGCGGCGGAGCCGGGGCAACTGGTCTATGTTGAGCAGCCCGAAATTCATTTGCATCCGAGTGCGCAACGCGCGTTGGCTACTGTTCTGTCGGAGGCTGCCAGACGAGGGGTGATCGTGATTGTAGAAACCCACAGTGCACTGCTTCTTCGCGGTATTCAAACATTGGTGGCGAAGGATGAATTAGCACAGGAATTGGTGAAATTGCATTGGTTCCAACGTGATAAATCCGGAAAGACTTCAATTGTGAGTTCTGACCTTGATGAAACTGGTGCGTTCGGGGACTGGCCCGAGGATTTCGACGACGTCGAACTGGATGCCGACAACGAGTATCTTTCCGCAGCGGAGGAAAAACTATTTCGGAACGCCAAATTATGAAAGGGGGTCGGACAAGCCGCCTGGTCATTGATGCGTCCATTGCGCGTGCCTCGGGTGGTATCGAGGCCGTCCATCCGACAGCAACAGCCGTGCGTGATTTCCTTCAGAAGGTGTTGATAATGTGTCACAGAGCCGTAATGACCCCTGCAATACGGCTGGAGTGGGAGAAGCACGAGTCTGCTTTTGCAAGAAAATGGCGAAGATCGATGGTTGCCCGGAAGAAAGTGATCGTTATTGCCACGCAAGAAATGTCCGAAGTAAGGGCGGCCATCAAGGATGGGCCTGCGTCGCAGAACGACAAGTCCGCCATGATCAAGGACCTGCTCCTGGTCGAGGCGGCAATTGCCACAGACGAGCGAGTCATAGCACTGGACGACAAGGTCCAGACGCTATTCATCGTGGAGTCGAAGAGGATTGCGGCGCTGAGACGCATTGTGTGGATTAACCCGGTCTCGAATTCGGCAGGGGCAATGGCATTACTGAATGGGGAAGAGTGCGAACGGCAATGGAGCTTGGCGGCAATGAGCAATGAGATGTGACTTTCCTCAGTACGGCATTTGGCATTTCCGCGACCACGGGTCAGCGCGTCAACAACATCAGCAGCACAAGATTGAGCAGCAGCGAAACGCCGGCGACGATCCGCCAGGTGAGCAGCGGGTTGCGCATCGCCAGTGGCGTCACCGGCGGCCGGTCGAGCGGGCGGTTGGCGCCGCGTTCGAGTGCCAGCAGGAACTCTTCGGCAGTCTCGAAGCGTTGGCCGGGGTCTTTGGCGACTGCTTTGAGCAGCAGGTTCTCCAGCCAGCCCGGAATGTCGGGCCGGTAGCGCGTCGGCGCCACCGGCTCGCCGAATTTCGGATGCTGGAAAGGTTCGATTTCGCCGTAGGGATATTTTCGCGTCAGCAGGTGGTAGAGCGTGACGCCGGCCGCATAGAGGTCGTGGGTCGGGCCGGCGCGCTCGCCGGCGAGCAGTTCGGGTGCCATGTAGCTGGGAGTGCCGGGGCTGCCGGTCGCTTGATCGTCCTCGGAGAGGCTGAGGGCGACGCCGAGATCGAGAATGCGCAGGCGACCGTCGCGACCGACGTGGATGTTGTCGGGCTTGATGTCGCGGTGGGCGACGTCGAGGCGGTGCAGCGCAGACAGGCCTTTCATCAGGCGCACGCCGTGCTGGACGGCGTCGGCGACGGTGAAATGCAGACCGGAATCGAGCATTCGCTGCAGGGTTGCGCCTTCGTGCCAGGTCTGCAGGTAGTAGAGGCAGCTGCGGCCTTCTGCAGGCAGCAATTGCGCGAAGAACGGCGAGGTGATGCGCCGGCCGCGCCACTCTTCCATGATCAGCGCGCGAATCTCGTCGCCGTCGTCGGCCAGTTCCGGGCGCAGCGTCTTGAGCACCAGTTCCTGGCTTGAGCAGAGATCGGTGACGCGGTAGAGCAGGGTGCTCCGCGAGTCGTGCAGCACTTCGTTGATCTGCAGGCCGTCGATTTCCTGGCCTGGCTTGAACTGTGGCGGCAGCGGCAGGCGCGTGCTTCCCTCGAGCGAGTCGCGCAGGTTCTCTGCCGGCAGTTCTTCGATGCGGGCGACGACGGCGCTGGCGTTGTCCTGGCCCCCGGCAGCCAGCGCCAGGCTGGTCAGCGACGCTGCCGCCTGCTGCGCATCGGGATGGGCGAGCAGTGCCGAGCGGATGCGACCGTCACCGATGGCTCCCCAGACGCCGTCGCTGCAGAGCAGGAAACAGTCGCCGACCTTCAGTTCCCCGTCGGCAAAATCGAGCTGGAAGTGTCGGTCGAGGCCGACCGCGCGCGAGAGCACGTTCTTGAGTTCGGGATGTTCCCAGAGATGGTCGCTGGTGAGGCGCGTGCACACTCCGTCGCGCAGCAGGTAAAGGCGGGAATCGCCGACATGGGCGCTGATGTAGCGGCGGCCGCGCAGGACCAGGGTGGTCAGCGTCGTGGCCATGCCGGTGAGATTCGGTTGCCGGCCCGCTTCGGCCATCACCCAGCGGTTGAGCGCGACGACGACCTTTTCCAGGGCGTGCGGCACGCTCCAGGTGTCGGGGGTCGCGTAGTAGTCCGAAAGCAGGCCGCGCACGGTGTACTCGGCGGCTTCGCGGCCACCCTGGTGGCCGCCGACGCCGTCGGCGACGGCAGCGATCAGGCCCTTGTTGTCGAGCTCGGCGCCATGCGGCGTGACCATGCCGCAGAAGTCCTCGTTGCGCTCGCGCGGTCCGCCGAGCGAGGAGTGGCCGATATCGACTCTAAGTGGCATGCAGGCAGGGCTCCGGAAAGGGGAAGGGTGCGCAAGCGACCTGAAGTGTGAAATGTACCCTGCTCCCCTCACCCCTGGTGGGGGAGGGGCTGGGGGAGAGGGGGGAAGCCGGACGATTCGCCTGTGGTCGTCGGGAATCGAGGGGCGCGTTTGTGTAGACGATTTCCCCTCTCCCCAACCCCTCTCCCACAAGGGGCGAGGGGCTTGTCAGCGCTTCGCCGGTGTGCGCCTCTCGCACAAGGGGCGAGGGGCTTGTCCGCGCTGCCGGTGCTGCCTCGGGCAAGCGGGGAATCAGATCTTCGCCGCGGTCAGGTGCGCCGCGCCCCAGGTGGTGCGCCAGCGGTTCTTGACGGCGCTCAGCCCGGCCAGGGCCAGCAGGGCCAGCGCGGCGAAAATCAGGAAGCCGATCTGATAGCTGCCGGTGAGCTGTTTGGCGAAGCCGAGCGACGAAGCCAGGTAGAAGCCACCGACGCCGCCGGCCATGCCGACCAGCCCGGTCATGACGCCGATTTCCTTGCGGAAGCGCTGTGGCACCAACTGGAAGACTGCGCCGTTGCCCATGCCCAGTGCCAGCATCGCGCCGACGAAGGCGAGCAGTGCCATCCATGCTTCCGGCAGGCCAATACTGACGATGGCCAGGAAAATCGCCGCGAAGACATACATCACCGACAGGCTCTTGATGCCGCCGATACGGTCGGCGACATTGCCGCCGATCGGTCGGACCAGCGAGCCGGCGAAGACGCAGGCGGCGGTGAAGAAGCCGGCGGTCTTGGCGTCGAGCCCGTACTGGATGTTGAAGTAAATGGTCAGCGACGAGGCCAGGCCGACGAAACCGCCGAAAGTCACCGAGTAGAAAAACATGAACCACCAGGCGTCGCTGTCCTTGAGCACTTTCAGGTACTCGGCCAGCGATTTCGGCGGTGGGCACTCCGGCGCATCCTTGGCGGCGATCATGTAATAGATGAAGACCAGCAGCAGCGGCATCAGCGCCAGGCCGAAGACGTTGGTCCAGCCGTAGGCGATGGCCAGGCTCGGTGCGATCAGCGCAGCCAGCGCGGTGCCCGAGTTGCCGGCACCGGCAATGCCCAGGGCCGTTCCCTGATGCTCGGGCGGATACCAGCGTGAGGCGAGCGGCAGGGCGACCGCGAAAGAGGCGCCGGCGACGCCGAGGAAGACACCGAGGATCAGAGTTTGCTCGTAGCTATGGACGCCGAAATACCAGGCAAAAAACAGCGAGACCATCACCGTCACCTGGCCAATGGCACCGGCCAGCTTGGGCTTCAGATGGTCGACCATCAGGCCCATGACGATACGCAGCAGCGCGCCGGCCAGCACTGGTGTGGCGACCATCATTCCCTTCTGGGCATGGGTCAGGTGGAGATCGCTGGCAATCTGCACGCCAAGCGGGCCGAGCATCACCCAGACCATGAAGGCCATGTCGAAGTAGAGAAACGAGGCGATGAGGGTTGGCCGGTGGCCGGCCTTCCAGAACGAGTTATCCATGATCGTAGTCCGTCGGTGGGGTTGTGGGAGCGACTTTCAGATATCGAGAAAAACCGTGCCGCTTTCGATGCGGATCGGGTAGCGGCGGGCGCAGCCGTGGTCGGGGGCGACCGCCTCTCCGGAATCGAGGCGCAGCTTCCAGCCGTGCAGGGGGCAGGTCACCTGATTGCCGTGGACCAATCCCTGCGACAGTGGCCCGCCCTTGTGCGGGCATTGGTCGCGCAGCGCAAACACTTCGTCGGACGAAGTACGGAACAACGCTATATCGCCGTTCATTGACCTGACGACTCGACTGCCGAGGCGCGGGATGTCGTCAAGTTTGCAAATCGATTTCCAGTCAGCCATTGCGGTTCTCCATGTCTTCCGGGTTCACACCGAAAGTGTTTCGTATTCGTTTCTCTCGACACCGGCGATGCGCTCGGCCCAGGGGTCCTTGGCGTCTTTCAGTTCGGCGAGCAGGCGGCCGTACAGCGCCTTGCGGTTTTCCTCGTCGTCGACGACGCGGGCCTTGGCGTGCTCCAGGCCGACGCGTTCGAGGTAATGACAGGTGCGTTCGAGATAGAAAGCTTCCTCGCGGTAGAGCTGCAGGAAAGCGCCGGAGTATTCCATGACCTCTTCGTCGCTGCCGACCTTGACGAAGAACTGCGCGACTTCGGTCTTGATGCCACCATTGCCACCGACGTAGAGTTCGTAGCCAGAATCAACGCCGATCACGCCGACGTCCTTGATGCCGGCTTCGGCGCAGTTGCGCGGGCAGCCTGAAACGGCGAGCTTGACCTTGTGCGGCGAATACATGTCGAAGAGCATCTTCTCGAGCTTGACGCCCATGGCCATCGCCAGCTGCGTGCCGAAGCGGCAATGCTCGGCGCCGACGCAGGTCTTGACGGTGCGGATCGATTTGCCGTAGGCATGTCCGGAAGGCATGTCGAGGTCTTTCCAGACGCCGATCAGGTCCTCCTTCCTGATTCCCAGCAGGTCGATGCGCTGGCCGCCGGTGACCTTGATCGTCGGCACCTGGTACTTGTCGGCGACGTCGGCGATGCGCCGCAGCTCGGCGGCAGTGGTCAGCCCGCCCCACATCCGCGGTACCACCGAGTAGGTGCCGTCCTTCTGGATATTTGCGTGCGCGCGTTCGTTGATCAGCCGTGAGCGCGGATCGTCCTTGGCCTGCTTCGGCCAGGTCGAGATCAGGTAGTAGTTGAGTGCCGGGCGGCACTTGTCGCAGCCATCGGGCGTCGTCCATTCGAGGAAGCGCATGGTCTCGCCGATGCTCAGCAGCGGCTGCTGACGAATCGCATCGCGCACTTCCTGATGCGAGAACTCGGTGCAGCCACAGACCGGCTTGCGGTTCGATGCCGCCGGCGTGTAGGCACCGCCGATGGTTGCCGAGAGAATCTGCTCGCAGAGGCCGGCGCAGGAGCCACAGGACGATGCGGCCTTGGTGTGCTTCTTGATGTCGTCGAGCGTGAACAGGCCGTTTTCCTTGATCGCCTTGACGATCGTGCCCTTGCTGATACCGTTGCAGCCGCAGACCTCGGCGCTGTCGGCCATCGCCGCCGCCTTGCTGTGCCCCTGATGGCCGACGTCGCCGACGTGCGACTGGCCGAAGAGCAGGTGGTCGCGAATTTCGTGGATGTCCTGGCCGTCGCGCAGCAGCTGGTAGTACCAGGGCCCGTCCGCCGTGTCGCCGTAGAGCACGCCGCCGACCAGCTTGTTGTCCTGGATGACCAGCTTCTTGTACACCCCGCCGGCGGCATCGTTGAGGATGATTTCCTCGCTGTCCTTGCCGCCGAAGAAGTCGCCGGCCGAGAACAGGTCGATGCCGGTCACTTTGAGCTTGGTCGAGGTCACCGAGCCGGTGTAGCGGCTGATGCCATAGTTGCCGAGGTGATTGGCTGCCACCTTGCCTTGCTCGAAGAGTGGCGCGACCAGGCCGTAGGCGATGCCACGGTGGGCCACGCACTCGCCGACCGCGTACACTTTCGGGTCGTAGGTCTGCATGGTGTCATTGACCACGATGCCGCGATTGCAGTAAATGCCGGCCGACTCGGCGAGCGTGATGTTCGGACGGATACCGACCGCCATGACCACCAGATCGGCCGGAATCTGCAGGCCGTCCTTGAGGCGGATAGCCGCGACGCGGCCGCTTTCGCCGGCGATCAAGGCCTCCGTCTGCTTGCCGAGCAGGAACTTGAGGCCGCGCTCTTCGAGCGACTTCTGCAGCATGCGTCCGGCCGTCTCGTCGAGCTGGCGTTCGAGCAGCCAGTCGGCGAGATGCACCACGGTCACGTCCATGCCGCGCAGCTTCAGGCCGTTGGCCGCTTCCAGGCCGAGCAGGCCGCCACCGATGACCACCGCATGCTGGTAGCGTTTCGCGGCGTCGATCATGGCGTCGGTGTCGGCGATGTCGCGGTAGGAAATCACCCCCGGCAGGTCGTTGCCGGGAATCGGCAGCATGAAAGGGTTGGAGCCGGTTGCCAGCAGCAGGCGATCATAACTTTCTTCGGTGCCATCGTCGGCGATCACCCGGCGCTTGACGCGATCGATGCGGCTGACCGTTTTGCCCAGATGCAGCTTGATGCCGTTGTCGGCATACCACTGGTGATCGTTGAGAATGATGTCCTGGATGGTCATCTCGCCGGCGAGCACCGGCGAGAGCAGGATGCGGTTGTAGTTCGGGTGTGCTTCGGCACCGAAGACGGCGATCTCGTACTGCTCGGGGGCGATTTTCAGCAACTCCTCGAGCGTGCGAACGCCCGCCATGCCATTGCCGACCATCACCAGTTTCTTCTTGCTCATTTTCGCGACTCCATTCGATGCGTCTTGATGAAGTGGCTTAAGCAAGTGGCGTGCCAGAAGACGTGCGCATTGATTTTTCAGGAGGTTTTCCTGGCCGGCGCGAAGTGGTAGGCCGCGAAAATGATGCGGCGCACAACTTCGGGGCGCGCCGCCGTGTTCGGGTGCGGGATTTGGTGCAGGGAAGGTGGCTTGCCGACGGGCGCGGCCAGGCGGGCGAGGGGCAGCGTCGTCGACGCAAGCGGTGATTGCGAGGCATTCGCTTGCTCGACACTGCCGGCATTACCCGCTCAACGCATGACGAATGCCTCCTGATGGAAGCGCAGGCGACCCTGCCACAGCTCGCGCAGGTCTTTGCGCAGGTTGTCGGCGAGTCCCTGCGGGCCACAAAACCAGACCTCGGCCGGGCGTGCGCGATCGTGGGCGGCGGCCAGCTCTTCAGCGCTGAGTTGCTGACCCTGCCTGGCAGAGTGCACGTACAGGCGGATACCGGGAAGGTGCGCGGACAGCGCTTGCAGGCGGGCGACGAAAGGATCCCCGTCGCGATCCCGCGTGCAGTAGTGCAGATCGGCAGCGGGCGCGTCGGCGGGCCTGGCTTGCTGCGCTTCCAGCCAGGCGAGGAAAGGAGTGACGCCGATGCCGCCGGCGATCCAGATCTGCTGCGCGTCGAGCTGTTGGCGGGCGATGTCGAAGCGTCCGTAAGGCCCTTCGATGCGCACCGGCTGGCCGACGGTCAGGCGCCGCGCGAGCTGTCGCGTATAGTCGCCGAGGGCCTTGATCTGGAAGCTGATTTCACCGTCGCCGTGGTCGGCGCTGGCGATCGTGAAGGGATGCTGACCTTCGCTGTCGTCGAAACTGACGAAGGCGAACTGTCCCGGCCGATGCCCCGGCCAGCCAGCGTCCAGGCGGCAGCGCACGGCGAGCACATCGGCAGCCGGGTGGTCGAGCGCAACGACGCTTCCGCGCACCTGGCGCGAGCGACCGATGCGGCCGCCCAGCGCGAGCACGCTGCCGTAGACGCCGCCGGCGAGGAGCGCCGCCAGGAGTACCCCGACCGGCTGCGTCCAGTAGCCAGTCGGCGCCAGCAGGAGCGCGTGAAAGGCGAGCATCAGGTAGAGCACTGGCATTGCCCGGTGCAGGAAGCGCCACACCCGGTACGGGAAACGCCGCCACAGGCTGATGGCCAGCATCGCCAGGAGCGCGTAGATCGCCCATTCGCCGAGGTCTTCGGCGAGATCGCGCAGCACCTCGATAAAGCCGCCGAAGTTTTCCTTGGGCACTCGCCCTTCGCGGCCGATGATGGCCTTAAGGATGTCACTCGACATTTCGATCAACCAGTGCAGGGCAGCGAAAACGCAGGCCAGGATTGCCGCCCACTTGTGCGTGCGATAGACGCGGTCCATGCCTCCCAGTGGGGCTTCCAGCCATGTCGGGCGGGTGGCCAGAAACATTGCCACCGACATCAGGGCGATCGCGAGCAGGCCGCTGAGGTAGAGCGCTTCCTGGCGCAGTACCCACAGTGCTGCGCTGCCGGAGGGCGTACCGGCGACGAGTACATCCCAGCCCCAGGCCAGGGTGATGAGGGTGATGATCAGGGTGAGAGCGGTTTTCATGGTCAGCGCATCATTCCGTCAGTGGGTTGGGCAGGGGAGTCTTCGGCGCCGGGCGAGGCGCCCGGCGAATGGAAATTCGAGCTCATTTGCCGGCAGGCCGAGGCACATCGACGGCGCTCGGCGGCAGGTCGTCACGGCAACGCCGTTCGTTGCAGTCGGCCGAGGCGCTTTTGCGTTCGCCACCTTCGTCGCTCTCGCGCTGGCGATGGTCGATGACTTTTCCTGTCTGCGGATGAACGTAGAGCTTGCTGCGCTTGCCATCGCGGTTGGTGGCGCGCACTTCGTAGTTGCCGTGCTCGCGTTCGATCTTCTCGATGTTCCGATAGCCGGCCGCTTCGAGTTTGTCGACGATTTGCGGAATCGACAGCCATTGCCGGTCAGCGGGGCCAGCGGCGGCGGGTGCACGCTTGTCGTCGCTGAAGGCAGGGGTGACCCATGTGCTGGCGGCGCCGAGGGCTATGCCGATGGCCAGGGCAGGAAGGATTCTTTTCAGTGTCATGCGGGCAATCTCCGGTTGGTGGGCTGTGGGGAGGCGCAGGTGAGGGCGGGCCGATGGTGGGCGGCGCTTTCTGAACGTCTTGTGAAAGCTGTTCATGTGGCGTTGTCGAAGTTGCGCTATTTAATCGTCGTAGTAGCCGCGTTCGGCACCGGCGTGGCAGGCCAGGCAGTTGGCCTTGCTGCGCACCTCCTTGTGCTGCCACTCCCAGGCGGGAACTTCGCGGTGTTCTTTGACCCAGCGGTCGAGTTCGGTGATGCGCAGCGGCGCCTTGCTCGTCGAGGTCCCGCGCAGTAGTTTGTCGCTGTAGCGTTGGCCGCCGGTATCGCCGGCATTGCTCACCAGATAGTTGGTGATGTGCCTGGCGGTTGCAGGATCGACGCTGGCGTCGTCGCCGAAATGGTTCGTCAGCTCACCCATCATTCGCTTCCACGAACTGGCCGGAAGCATCGAGGGCGGAAAGGCGAGGTGGCAACTGCCGCATTCCTCCTTGACCACCGGGTCTCCGACCGGCGGGAAATAATGGCTGCCACCGGCCTGCGCGCGCTGGAAAACGAGTGCCGAAAAGGCGATCGCGAGCAGGCCGAGCGCGATCGGGCGATAGGGCAGAGTTATTGCATTCATTGGCTGCATTGGCTTCATCAGATTCTCCTTGGCAGTGCTTGCCTGCGTGTGGCTGTGGATCGGTTCCTGCGGGGGCTTACTGACTGATCATGAAGCTCAGCCAGTCGCCTTTTTCCTGCGCTGTGCACTGCCGGCCGAGCACCTCGTTGCAGTTGCGCTTGAACCATTTCTCGACCTTTGCCGGGTCGGCATAGCGGCCGGGGCTGGCCGACAAGGCCACCGGGTCGATCGCTTTTCCGGCAGGCGTCTGGCCCGATGTGCGCGGGTCCCTGGCATGGCAGCTGGTGCAGGCCGGGGTATCGGCTTTGCCGCCGGCGAATGACTGGCGATGGAAGGCTTCGCCCCGTGTTGCCGAGAAACCGGCGAAGGCCGGGTCGGCGGTTTTCGCCGCCGCGGCGTAGCCGGCCAGCAGCTCGTCGCGGGGTGCAGCGAACGCCGTTGTGTTGAGCAGGAGCGCCAGCGTCGCTGCCAGTAGCAGCGTTCCTGGTTGCTTGCGCGGGTGGTGTTTCATGCGTGTGCCCTTTCGCTTCGGTTTGACATGGCGCTACTTTGCCCGGCGCTGACTGAACGGATGCTGAAGTGCGCGTTCATCCTGCGTTCAGCTGCAACGCGGTAGAACGGGCGGGGCAGGCCGCTACAAGGCGCGCGCAGCGGCCTGGAAAGCGTCTGTGCCCGTTAAACTATGGAGATGAATCAGTTGAGAAATACTTTACTGGCCATTGCTGCGCTGCTCCTCGCGTGGGCGAGTACCGTCGTCAGCGCCGGCAGTGCCGGCGACAGCCACGGCGGCGACCACGATCGTGCGCGTCAGGCGCTTGAAGCCGGTGAGGTGCTGCCGCTGCGGGTAATCCTCGAACGCGTCGAAGCCGCCTATCCGGGGCAGATCGTCGAAGTCGAACTCGAGCGCGAGCACGGCCGCTGGGAGTACGAGATCAAGCTGCTGCGCAGCGGCGGATCGCTGGTTAAACTCAAGGTCGACGCGCGTGACGGGGGCATTCTCGGCGTCAAGGGGCGCAAGGAGCGCGAGGAGCGCGGGCAAGGCGAGCGCCGTCGTGGCGGTGACGACGAACCCCGTGGTGCGGACGGTGGCGAGCCGCGTGGGGAGCCGCACTGATGCGCATCCTGATCGTCGAAGACGAAGCCCTGTTGCAGAAGCAACTCGCCGACGCGCTGCGCACGGCAGGCTACGCGGTCGATACCGCGAGCAACGGCGTCGACGCCCATCACCTTGGCGACAGCGCTTCCTACGACGCTATCGTTCTCGACCTCGGTCTGCCGCAGCTCGACGGCATCAGCGTCCTCAAGAAGTGGCGGGCCGCCGGCCGGGCCATGCCGGTGCTGATCCTGACCGCCCGCGACGGCTGGCACGAAAAGGTCGCCGGCATCGACGCCGGCGCCGACGACTACCTGACCAAGCCTTTCCACATGGAAGAACTGCTCGCCCGCCTGCGTGCGCTGATTCGCCGCACCGGTGGCCACGCCAGCGCCGAACTGCTCTGCGGTCCGCTGACGCTCGACACCCGCAACAGCCGGGCAAGCGTCAATGGCCAGGCCTTGACGCTGACCAGCCACGAATATCGTGTCCTTGCCTATCTGATGCATCATCGCGAGCAGGTGATCTCGCGCAGCGACCTCATCGAGCACATCTACGCGCAGGACTTCGATCGTGACTCGAACACGGTCGAGGTCTTCATCGGCCGTCTGCGCAAGAAACTGCCGCCGGGGCTGATCGAAACCGTGCGTGGCCTCGGCTATCGCCTGACCGCGGGGGGATGAGCGTGCCTGCCCCGCACTTCCCGCTTGCCGCCCGCGGCTCGCTGCGCATCCGCCTTCTGGCCGGAACGCTGTTCTGGATCGCCGCGTCGATTGCGGTCGCCGCCTGGGGCTTGAGCAGCCTGTTTCGCGAACACGTGGCGACGCAGTTCCACGCCGAGCTGAAAACCCACCTCAACCAGTTGACCGCCCATCTGGCGGTCGACGGCGAAGAGCAGGCGACGCTGTCGGTGCCTTTGAGCGATCCGCGCCTGAGCCTTCCGTACAGCGGGCTCTATTGGCAGGTCGACGCGTTGGCGGCCGAGGGCGACTCCGCCCAGGCCCGCGCTGCGCGCGCCGGCCTGCTGCGTTCGCGTTCGCTCTGGGACAGCGTGCTCGCCGTGCCGCCCGATGCCCCGGCAGACGGCGAGATTCATCAGCACCGCGTGGCCGGTCCCGGTGGCGGGTGGCTGGGCATGGTCGAACGCGTCGTACGCATCGACGAGGGCAGCGGCACAGCTGCCGGAGCTGCCGGAGCCAAGCCTGCGGCACGTGCTTTTCGGCTGATCATCGCCGCCGACGAGACGCTGATGCTCGAGCCGATAAGCAGATTCAACGGTGCGCTCTGGCTGGCGCTCGGCATTCTCGCTGCCGGCCTGGTCATCGCCGCGCTGGTGCAGGTGATCGTCGGGCTGGCGCCGCTGCGCAGCCTGCGCGCGGCACTCGGCCGCGTTCGCAAGGGCGATGCGCAACGCCTTGAAGGCCAGTTTCCGGCAGAGATCACGCCTTTGGTCGACGAGTTCAATACCGTTCTGGTGCAGAACGCGGAGGTCATCGAACGCGCGCGTACGCAAGCGGGCAATCTGGCGCATGCGCTCAAAACACCGCTCAGCGTTCTCGCCAACGCCGCCAGCGGCAAGGACAATGAACTCGCCCGCCTGGTCGTCGGCCAGGTCGACACGGCCAAGCGCCAGGTCGACTACCACCTCTCGCGTGCGCACGTTGCGGCGACCCTGCGTGTCGCCGGCGCACGCACGCCGCTGCGACCAGCGCTCGAAGCCTTGCTGCGCACAATGCGCCGGATTCACGCCGAGCGGCAGCTCGAGCTCCTTCTGCACCCGATCGCCGAAAACCTGGCCTTTCGCGGCGAAGAGCAGGACCTGCAGGAAATGCTCGGCAACCTGCTCGACAACGCCTGCAAGTGGGCCAGCCGCCACGTCGAAGTCGCTGCCCGTGCCGAAAGCGGGCAGCTGCTGATCACCATCGAGGACGACGGCCAGGGAATCGCCGCCGCCGACCGCCATGCCGTGCTCCGCCGTGGTGTGCGCGCCGACCAGCAGGTGCCGGGTTCCGGGCTGGGCCTGTCGATTGTCGACGAGCTGGCGCAGCTTTACGGCGGTGAGCTGAGCCTCGCCGATTCGCCGCTGGGTGGTTTGCGGGTGGTATTGAAGTTGCCGGCGGTGGCGTGAGCGAGGGTTTCCCAGTCGCCACACCCGGCCCCCATCACGCAATCATGCATTCATGCATTCATGCATTCATGCGCCTGCCCCGTCCTTGCGAGGAGGTGCAGCCGCCTACCGCCTGCAGATGGGGCGATGATTTTGTCTGCACTGACCCGCTGCGCGAACGAAGCGAGCCGCGGCGCTACTGCCCTTGCGCGCTTCAGACGACAAGTTCGCTAGGCTCAATGCGCCCCATGCCGATGTAAACGTGGGCGGCCTGATTGACCAAGCTGTCGAGATCAGGCCATCTCGTCTCCGGCACGGCGCCGGTAATCCAGCCGTTTGGCGCTTGCAGGAAAAACCCGGTATAGCAGTCGTTCGTCTTGTCACCGCCATCATCCATGTTGCACAGCGTGGTCGGACCGATGGCGGTGACTGGCACAGGGTAGCCGTCGTCCGCGCGCACGCCGAAACCAATCACGTTGAGGTGCTCGGTGATGCTCCACTTCTTGATGTCGTCTTTCGCCGACGTGTCGACGTAAATCACTACCCAGCCAGCCTCCGCCGGCAATATCGCCTCAAACTGTTTCTTGGCCATCTCTCTCTATCCTTGAAGTTGTGAGCAAACTTGCGCAGCACCATTGCCGGCACAGGCGGAAACGTATCACGTCCGCGCGTTCACAAGAAGCATGGACGGACGTAATTCCCGGAACGTGTCAATGACTTTGAGACACCGATGCACATTAATTGAGTGAGTGTCTATCGGGTGGTGTCGTCGGCCTGTTCTCCTGCTTGGGTCGGCGGCTCCGGGACCTCTGGCCAATAGCAGCCATTCATCCGCTAATCTGCCCAATCAGTCACGCGCAGATGCGGAGCCTCGCCCTCGGCGAATCAGCGTGTTCAAGTGCTGACGGGCAGGTCGTGCAAGGGGCCATTGAACAAACATCAGACAACATTGCCCAAGGTGTTTTAAAGAGAAATAACACCACAGCGGACCAGGGTAAATTTGCCGAAGAGCTTGCTGAACGACACAGTCGAGCTATCGAAAGAAGTCCTTACCCCAGTCGAAAAATTGTACTTCAGCGCAAGGAAGCAGCGGACCCAAGGGTCATGACCTGTCGCGACACTCCAGAAATTCCCCGCCTCACCCCCCGGTCCTTTTCCCGCTGGGGGGAGAAGGGCGATTTGTGAGTCGTGTAGACGACTTTCACAGTAAGGGAGGCATCATCCAACTCCAACGATCCACCTTTGGTGTCTTGAACTCAAGTGGGAGCGGATCATGGGCAATAGCTTTGTGTACGGCGCGAGTGCCTGTTCCCGGCACGACTGGACCCTGATTCGAGAAAGGGTTTGAGCGATGGCGACCCCTGCGTGGCTGCAGTTTCTCGGCCCGGTCCCGACCGCCTTGCGGGCGCAAGTGACGGCGCTGTTCAAAATGGCGGCCATAGACGTTTTGGCGACGCGGCGAGAGGCCGGCGGGCTTGGCATCGCGGTGTTGGCGCAAGCCGACGACGGCGTTCTCGACGCTTTGCGCGAACTGGTCCGGGACTCTTCCGTGCTCGCCATCGCCGTGGGCGCAGGTCAATGGGATCCGGCCGCAATGTGGCGCGTGCTCGATGCCGGCGCCGCCGACCTGCTGCTGTGGCCTGCACTTCCGGCCACTGCTGACGACGTCGCCTGCCGACTGCAGCGCTGGCAGACGATTCGGACTCTGGTCGACTCGGACATCGTGCGCAAGCGCGTGGCGGGACGCGGCGCGGCCTGGCAATCGCTCCTGCGCGGCGTCGTCGAAGTCGCACGCTTGACACAGTCTTCCGTGCTTATCACCGGCGAGACCGGCACCGGCAAGGAGCAGATCGCGCACTTGATTCACGAACTCGACGGTCGCGACGAAGTGGGCGAGTTCGTCGTCGTCGACTGCACGACGCTGTCGAGCGAGTTGTCGGGCAGCGAGTTTTTCGGTCATGAGCGTGGTGCCTTCACCGGTGCGGCCGGGGCGCGTGATGGCGCATTTGCGCTTGCACATGGGGGCACGCTCTTTCTCGACGAGGTCGGTGAACTGAGCATTGCCTTGCAGGCGCAGTTGCTGCGCGTGGTGCAGGAGCGCCAGTACAAGCGCCTGGGCAGCAATACCTGGCAGCGCAGCGACTTCCGCCTGATCTGTGCAACCCACCGTGATCTCGATGCCGCCGTGGCCAACGGCAGTTTCCGCGCCGACCTGTTCTACCGCATTGCGGCCTGGCGTTGCACCGCGCCGCCGCTGCGCGAACGCATGGAAGACATTCTGCCGCTGGCGCGCTTCATCCTCGCCCAACTGGAGCCTCGCGCCGCCCCTCTGGAGATGGACCCGGCGGTCAAGGAGTACCTGCTGACGCGCGAATACCCCGGCAACGTGCGCGATCTTTGCCAGACCGTGGCTCGGCTGTGGCAGCGCCACAGCGGCCACGGCCCACTCACCGTCGGCGACGTGCCCGAAGACGAGCGGCCGGCGGCTGTGGTCTGGCGCCCGCACTGGCCCGACCGCAACTTCGAAGCTGCCGTTCGCCATGCCGTCGAACTGAACATCGGCCTGAAGGAGATCGGGCAGACCGCCACTGAGCTGGCCACTCAGGCCGCGCTGGATCAGGAGGGCGGCAATCTGCAGCGCGCTGCGGCGCGCCTGGGCGTCACCGACCGGGCATTGCAGATCCGCCGCGCCAACCAGCGGGCCACGCAGTGATGCGTCCGATCAGGCGCATGAAATTGCCGCCGAGGACCAGCGCTTCGTCTTGCGCTGGCAGCCGCAGCAGGCGCAGCTTGCTCAGCTCGACTGCCGGGTGCAGCCAGGGGCCGTCGGAGCCGAACAGCAGCTTGTGTGCGCCGGCGCGCCGCAGCGCCTGTTCCAGCAGATCGAAACGACGCACGCCGGCGGTGTCGGCGTGCATGTTCGGGTGGCGAACCAAGTGGTCGATCAGCGCCAGTTGTGCCCCCCAGTCGTCGGCGAAGCTGCCCAGGTGCGGAATGATGAAATCGACATCGGGATATTGCTGCGCCAGCAACTCGCACACCGATACCTCGCCGGCGATGTCGTAGAGCAGCGGCAAATGGAACTCGCGCGCCGCTTCGCAGACTTCTCGCGTTATGCGCGCGTCGTGCCGGTGCACCTTGATGCCGACAAAACCGTGCTCCTGCACCGCCTCGCGTACCATCGCCCGCACGCGGCCGCGGTCGCGCCCGGCGTGTACGAAGGCAAAGCCGTAGAGCCGGTCACGCCGGCTGGCGACCAGGCGGGCGACCTCGCGGTTGGCCTTGGCGTAGTCGGAGTGGAAGGCAGAGAAGACCACGCTGCGCCGGATGCCGGCGGCGGCGCAGCGGCGCAGGTAGTTGTGCAGTGGCGCTGCAGTGTCCCAGGGGCCGGTGAGACCGTCGCCGAGGCCGGCGTGGCAGTGGCAGTCGATGATCATTCGGGCCGCTTCCTTGCGCTGTAGTTAATGTGAAAGTCGCGCATGCGACTCACGAAACTCCCTTCTCCCCTTGCGGGAGAAGGGCCGGGGGAAGAGGGGGGCGGTCATGACTTTCATGATCCGGGGTATCACGCCATGTCATGACCGTTGGCGAGGCATCAGTCGGGCAGGGGCCCGCAATTGAAATGCCGGATTCTTGGATAGTCGAAAGCACAGTTCCCCGATGCGCCGATGAAGACGTTGCTGCCCAGCGAAGGCGACTCGCTGCGCACGACGGCGAGTATGGCCAGATAGATCGTTCGCAACGCCGACGAGCGGGGGTCACGACAGGCGATCGCGGCAAGGAGGTCGTCCAGCTTGGGGCGCAGCCTGGCGTCTTCCCGCAGGGTCAGCAGGCGCCCGCTGGTGTGTCTGTAGCCGAGCGAAAAGGCGCGCACGAGCTTGGCGCCGCCGCGGATCCTGCTGAGCGGCCGTTGTCTGTTCGTCGCTGCGTCCATGAGCGCGTAAGCCGAGCCGCGCACAAAAGCCAGCTGGACGGCGGGATCGTTCTCGAATTCGCTAGCGAGCGTCTCGACGAAACTGTTCAGGAACATGCAGGCCAGGCGCGCGGCAGGGCCCATCGCTCCCGTCGCGCTGCCCAGGGCCTTGCACGCCAGGCTGTCGGCCCGGCGGATGAAGGCGAACAGTTCCTTGGCCACCTGGAACTGTTCGGGCCGTCTACCCAGGATCGCGAACACCGCCTCACGCAAACTGCCGTCGGAAATCGCTTGGCATTTCGTCTTGTTTGCTGGCGGCGGCGCCAGGAGCAGCTTGACCGATACCCTGCGATTGAGGCTGCGCCCCGTTTGCGTCGCGTTGGACGCTTCTGAAAGCATGTCGCCAAGGCTCAGCGCGGTGATGGGCAGGCTCGCCAGCGCGTTGCTGTGCAGCTTGAGTCGGCGACGCAGTCCTTGCTCTACCGCTTCCGCACGTCCTTGCCCCAATGCGAACTTGTCGTCGCTCGCCCTCCACTTGGCGGCGTGCCCGATCATCAGTACATGCGCGACGGGCTTGCCGTCGAGGTCGCGGCTGACGATGTCGATCACCAGGCGGTCGAGTTGCTCTTCGTGCCAGGCTTCGAGCTCGGTCCGGTAGGATCGAAAGCAACGGAAGAGCAAGGGATCTGCGCGACACGCAGCATGGGGTGGCGGCTTCGGCGCGCTGCCGACATAACGCTCTATCTCGCCGGGGTGAAATATCTCGACCTGCGGCCAGCGCTGAAATCCTGTCGTGTTGACGTCCTTTCCGTACATGTCGTACATGTCGTCGCTCCTTTCAAGGCGGCCGGTCTTCCTCACCATGCCATTTCGAATTCAGTCTCTCTGGCCTGCCCGGGATTGGTGAACCACGGCGTACGCTGACGTGCGCCGTCGTTGTTGATTTCGACATGCACATGGTCGATGTGCGGATTGGGGCCGCTGTATCGCGCCACGCGCGGCGTGCGGCCGCCGCTCCAGCGCATGCGGTTCCAGATGATGTATTGCACGCCAATCGCTGCGGCGTTGCGCACCAGCCAGTTGGCGATCGGGTCGCCGATGGCGCTGTTGGCGCGGCCGCCGAGCGTCGGGATCATGATGTCCAGGGCTCGGCCCGTGCCGTGAACCGATGTCTCGGAGCGGTTGGCGCTGTTGGCTCGGCACGAATAGCCGCCGATGCTTGAAACGCCGGCAAAGGTCGCCAGGATGTGAGCCTTCAGCGCTGCCGCACCGGCTGTGAAGGTGCCGGTGCAATTGCCCGGCATGCCGATCCACGCCGGCGGCGAGTCATAGCGCACGGTCTGGGCGTCGCCGGCGGTGCGCACGCTGGCGGGCAGCAGCCATTCATTCGTCGCTGAGCCGCCACCGCCCGGGACGCTTGGCGATGTACCGAGCAGCGCTCCCCAGGTTCTTGAACCAACGATGCCGTCGACAGCGAGACCGCGCGCGCGCTGAAACGCGCGCACAGCCGCATCGGTCTTCGCCCCGAAGATACCGTCGGCCGCTCCCGCATTGAAACCTGCAGCGCCGAGCCGGCGCTGCAGATCGGCCACGCCCGAACCGCGCGAGCCGCGGCGCAATGTCGGCGTCCTGGTGGGCGCTTCAGGCTCCAGCGTTTCGTACTCGTCGATCTCGCCCTGGTCTTGCCCTGGCTCGTCGGCCTTTGCCCCGGCATCGGTCGGGCGGCGTGCATCGCGCAGGGCCTGTTCAACCTCCGGCCCGGCGATGCCGTCGACCAGCAGACCCTTGCGGCCCTGGAACTTGCGCAGGGCGCGGCGCGTGGCAGCACTCATGACGCCATTGACCGGCAGGCCCGCAGACTCGACCTGGTTCAGCGTGCTTTGCACCCAGCGCAGGTACTCCGTGCCATGAACGGGGCAGATGCATGGCGCCGCAGGTTCGAAGATCGGTGACCTGGAGCGCGGCTTTGGCCGCAAACCAGCGCGTGCTCCGGAACGGGACTGTGTGCGCGGCTTCGAACGACCGCGCGATGCGGCACGGCCACGCGACTGCTCCAACTCCCAGCCATCGCCTTCCATTTCGTACTCGTCGACAGGCGCGAACGGTACGAGCTCGAACTCAACTCTGTCCATGGTGTTTCTCCTCTGTGTGCTTGATGCGTCGATAAGCAAACCGCGTCGCCGAAGGGGCTTCTCGCTTCCCTATTTCATCTCTGCGCTTGCCGGATGTCGCCTTGCACCTCGATGGCGCTGCCCGGAGCTGTCGTTCACACCCTTCTAATCCCGAGGTGCACGTGGTCGAAGTGGCCGCTCACCTTCCAGAGCAGTTGCAACGAGTAGCGCCGGTCCTGCACCGGGATCGTGGTGCGTGTGTAGGTGCCGATCACGCTTTGCGGGATGCCGTACTTCGCGGCGATGGCACGCGCCAGCTCGTCGCCGCGTGATCCACTCACTCCGAGGTCGGTGGCAAAGGCGTTTGCGTTGCCGGTGTAGTGGTCCGAATCTGTGCTGGAGCCGACACGGCGGGTGTCGGCAAGGTTGCGCTTTTCGCTCGTCACGGGGATACCCATCGAGCCGGCGATTGCTTTCGCGGCGTCAGCCACCCCCTCCGACCCACCCCAGCCCTTGCCGTAGCGGATTGCTCCTGCACCGGCGCCCCACGGGCTCCCGCCTGGCGCAGGCGTTGCTGAACCGGGTGCCGCGTTGAGCAGCGCGCCCCAGGTCATGGAGCCAACAATGCCGTCGGCGCTCAAACCACGCGCGCGCTGGAAGGCCCGCACTGCCGCGTCAGTGTTCGAACCGAAGATGCCGTCGGCTGCGCCCGCATTGAACCCGGCGGCGCCGAGCCGGCGCTGCAGATCGGCAACCACCGAGCCACGCGAGCCACGGCGCAGCGTCGGCATCCTGGTTGGCGCTTCAAGCTCCAGCGTTTCAAACTCATAGACCTCACCCTGGTCTTGCCTCTGCTCGTCACCTGGCACCCCGGCATCGCTCGGGCGGCGTGCATCGCGCAGTGCCTGTTCAACCTCCGGCCCGGCGATGCCATCCACGGGCAAGCGCTTGCGGCTCTGGAAGCGGCGCAATGCGTTGCGCGTGGCTGCGTTCATCACCCCGTCGACCGGCAAACTTGCCGACTCGACCTGGTTCAGTGTGCTTTGTATCCAGCGCACGTACTCCGTGCCATGAACCGGGCACACGCATGGCGCCGCCGGCGCGGCGAAGCGTGACCGTAGCCGCCGCGCATTCCGGCTTGGCGGCCTGGAGCGCGAAGGTGATGTTGGCCGCGAACCGGCCTTCGATCCGGAACGCGAGGGGCTAGCCTGCGGCTTCGAACGAGCCGACGATGCGGCACGGCCACGTCGTCGTTCCGAATCCCAGGCCGCGGCCTCTTCTTCATCGCTGATCGGGCTCGCGGCGTCGCGCGAGCCGAAGCTGGCTTCCTCCTCGTATTCGTCCACTGCGCCATATTCGTACAGCGCTTCGTCTTCGCTTTCGTCCTCGAACTCGAACTCGAACTCGAACTCGAACTCGCCCTGAGGCGACATCTCGAAATCGAAGGCCTCGAAATTGAAGGCCTCAAATTCGAAGGCCTGGAATTCGGCTCCGGTGCCGGTCTGGCACTTTGGGCATTGGCAGCTCATCTTGTGCATAGTGGTCTCCTGTTGACAGGGGCGAAGTCACTTGTGAAGCGTGAAGCGGCATCAATGCTTTGCCTTCATGCCGGCTCCCATGCGGCATGCCGCACTTGCGCCAGTTGCGCCACGGCGTGGTCGATCTGCGTTGCATCGTGCTCGGCGCGGACCAGGAAACTGAGTTGCGCCCCGCCGCCGCGATCGCGGTGCAGAACAGTGCGCACGCCGGCCTGCAACAGATGGGTGTGCAGCTGCTGCACATCGGTCGACGGCGGCGCAAGCAGCGTTTGCACCGGGAAGTCGCCGCCGCGTGTGGCGATGTCCAGTGCACCGAGACCGGCGCGCAGCCGCCGCACGGCACGCCACAGCCGCAAGCGCAGGCACTCGCCGTCGTCTCGGTTCACAGCCAGCGCGTGCTGAGCGGCACGAATCACCGCCATTGACGGCGGACTCATGTGCTCGCGGCTGGCGCTGTCGCGCGCGAAGCGGCGCAGCAGCGCCGCGTCGCCGGCGAGCAGTGCCACCGGTACGCCGAATCCCTTGGCGAGCGAGGCACCGACGATCAGATGGTCGCCAGCGAGGCCGTGTCGCTGCAGCGAGCCGCCGCCGTCGAGTCCGTAAGCTGCAGCCGGCGAAGGGTGATGGCCGTAAATGCCCAGGCCCTGGGTATCGTCGATCAGCAAGCAGCCACCATGCCGGCGTGCCAGCGCGGCGTAGGCCGCCAATGGCGGCTGGCTGTTGCTGCCCGGGCAGACACCGTCGCTGAGCACCACCGGTCGACCGCTACCGCGCCGCCCGAGCAATTGCGCCAGGCAAGCCGCGTCATGGCGCGCGAAGGTTTGCAAGGGCACGCCTTTCGCAGCCCAGTGCTCGGCACCCCAGCGGGCGATCGGGTAGGTCGATGCGTCCATGAAGATCTCGATCGGTTCACGGCTCAGAACACCGAGCAGGTCCCAGAAGAGGTGAAAGCTGGAAGGCAGCAAGGTGCCGGCCGCGCAGCCGACGAGGGTCGCCAGTTCGCGGGCCGTGGAGAGCGCCTCGACGGGCTCGCGCAAGGCCGCCGGGCAGCCGAGGCTGAGCGCCTCCCAGGGTTCGAGCGAGCGGCTGCCATGGCGCAGGCCAAGGTAGAGCGACGAGGCAAAGTCCAACATGCCGGCTGCTCGTCACGCGCTCCGCTGCTGCGCGGCGAGGCGCCTTTGCAGCAGTACCGAAGGCAGGGTGGAATCGACGCGCGTCTCGACCGTCTCCGCGCCCAGTTCGACACCGGTCGCGGCGCGATAGGCGTGGATGTAGCCGAGCACCTGGGGCCGCCAGAAGCGCGCGAAATTGAACGCCTGAGTCGGCTCGAACGCGGTGCTCCACGCACCGTAGCGGATCGACAGCAGGAGCTGCTCGCCGAACACTGCCAGGTTGTGGAAGTGCACCACGCTGGTGTCGGACCAGCCCTGCAGCTTCTTCATCGCGTCGACCCGGTCCATCCACGGCTCGGGGTAGGCAACCATCACCCGGGTCGGCAGGAACTCGCGAAACTCGGGCCGCGACAGCAGCCACTGCTGGATCAGCATCTCGATCCGCGCGGTCGGCGGCAGATCACCGAACTGGCTGTGTGCACCTTGCGACAGGATCAGGTGCACTTCCTTCAGCGCGTTGAGCACGCCGAAGGCGTCGGCCTTGACGGTGGTGTTGTCATCCTGCTTGTAGAACACCGTGCACAGTCTCAGCAAATGGTGGAAGGCCTCGACGAACTTCGAGCGCGTGTCGGCGGGTCGGAAATCGAACACCGCGCGACCCTTGAGGCGCAAGCCGTAGTGGTGGTCGTACTCAGCGTTGCGCCGGGCCACCGTGAGGCGGTGCTGCTCGTCCTGGATATAGCCCCACAGCAGGTTGTTCAGCGGCCGCAAGGGGTTCACCTCGACGTTCGCCAGCGGGTCGGGCTGGCGTGTGCCGCGCACGTTCTGGAAGCGTCGCGTGATCGCGTTCATCGCCTGTACCTGCATGCACTCTTCATGCCAGTAGGACCAGATGAGTTCGAGCAGGCAGGGGTTGCGCAGCTTCTCCTGCACAAAGCCTTCGCACAGATCGGCTTCACGCTCGGTGCGGCGGATCGGTTCGTTGAAAGGGACGTCGGGCAACTTGCGCCGGATGATCGCCAGATACGGCAGCATGCCGATGCCTTCGACCTGCTCCAGGTACGGCTCTCGCCCGGGCTTGGGGAGGTCGCGCCGCCGCAGGTAGTCATTCAGATCGGCCAGCACGTCGGCGTCGCCTGTGACCCCCGGGTCGCCGGTAAACACGCCGCAGTTGACCATCACGAAGGCTTCGGTCGCAGCCTTCAGCACGCGGTAGGCGTCGGTGTCGGTAAACGGCAGGAAGCGCCTTTGCAGCAGCCTGTTGTAAGCCGCCGTTTCGGCCGCCGGCGGGTTTTCCCGGCCGTTGCTGCAGAACAGCAAGTCCATGAAGCGCAGGTACTTGTCGAACGACAGCGCTTCGGTGCTGGCGCGAATCGCCCCCCACAGCCGCAGGTCCGGCGTCGGCGCGGTCTCGGAGCGTGCCAGCGCGACATTGAGGTTGCCGCTGATCGGCGTCGGCTCGCGCTCTTCAACGTCGAATTCTTCCGCGAGGGCCAGCACCGCCAGCTGCCCGCCTGCTTGCCCGTTGGGCGTGTGCTCTTCCGATCTGAACGCCAATGCCGCGCCGATTTCTTGCGTACCGGCGTTCTTCATCGGCATCGTGGCAACGAATTTTTCGTTGCGCACACGTGTCATGCCCGGCGCCAACTGCATCGTCACGTGCGCGGCCAGCACATCGGAGTGACTGAAGGTGAAGCGCGCCTGCGCCCGGTCATTGACGCGCGGTTGCCGACAGGCGATATCCTGGCAGTCGGCGTTCATGAAGGTGATTTCCAGCTGCGCCTCGAGCGGCAGCTGGAAACATACCGACTCGGTGCAACCCGACCCGACGTCGACGCATTGCGCGAGCATCTTCGGGTGGTGCTCGTACTTCACGAAGTAGCACGCGGGATCGAGCTCGGCAAAGGTGACCTGGCCCGCACCGTCGGTGCGTTCGCTGGCCAGCCAGTTGCGCGGCTCCGGCTGCCAGTTGGTGTCCGGGAAGTTGCTGCAGTCAACATCGTCGGGGGGGGCGTAAAGGCTCACCCAGGCGCCGCGCAGGACGGCGCCGTCGCCACCGGCATCGACCACGGTGACGGTGATCGAACCCTTGCGGGTGCTCTTCGGGATGTGGGTCGTGGCAGGCATGTTTTTCTCCTTGGTGAACAGCAGATCAACTTTGAATGGAGCGCAGGTTTGCGCATTGCGAAGCGCCCTTCAGCGTGCTGTCCAGCGCCCAATGGGTGAGCAGGCGGGCCAGCAGTTCGCTCTCCAGCTCGGGGCTGGCGCGCCCGTCGGCACGCGCCTGCCCGATGACCGCGAACACCAGCGATGGCGCGGCGCGATACATCGCCGCCGGTGCAGCGCACCAGTCGCGGTACAGCTGCGCCAGCTGCAAGGGTTGACGCTCGGCGGTGGCCAGCGCATCGGCCAGGCTGCGACCACGCAGCGAGCGCGGCCGGTGCTGCACCAGCAAGGCGACAAATGCCGGCATGGTGGCGCGCAAGCGCGCCAGCAGCTGTGCACGCGCAGCGTCCAGGCCTTGCGGCGGATAGAACGCTGCCCACAGCGCGGCGAAGCGTCCCCACTGTGGATGCGGGTACAGCGCCTGGCCGATGGCGCAACTCAGCAGCACGCGGATCCAGGGTGCCGGATGCGGATCCTGGCGCTCGATGCGAAACACGAAGGCGCGCGGCAGGCTGACCACGGCTATCAAACCCAGCGTCGAGGCAATGCCGACCCGTGCCACGGCCCAGAAGTCGGCCAGGATCTCCGAGATCCAACGCTCCCAGAGTTCCCAGGCACTGCGATCGGGACCTTCGACCGCCTGCAGCCCACGCAGCACTGGGCGAATCGATGGCACCAGAGCGAGCAATGCCGCGCCTTGGTGGCCAACTTCGTGCACCAGCGACGAGGCGATGCCGCTACCGACCATGCGCTCGCGCGGCACCCGGATCACTGCCACCGGGTTCTCGCCACCACCCGGCAAGCGGGTGCGTGCACGGCGAATTGCCGCACCCGCCCCGCGGTCGAGATAGCAGATGATCGGCGGCACCGGGTAGTAGTGGCCCGGCAGCGCCAGTGCGTCGGCGGCCACCACGTCGAGCCCGGCGAGCCAGACTCCCGATTCGTGCTCGCTGCGCTGGGTGATGACGTCGCTGAACAGATCGAACTGCGTCAGCGCGGCGTGGAACTGCAGGCGCAGGTAGGTGAAGCGACGCTGCGCCTGCGCTACGCTGGCCGCGCGTCCGGGGCCATGCAGCCAGGTAATGAATCCCTGGACCATGACTTCGAGATCACGGCGCCCGCGTGCGAGGTGGCGTTCAATGGCCACTTGCGCGCGTGGCCGCAGGGTGGCAGCCGGCAGCATCGGCTCCAAAAGCGCGAAAGGCTTGATGCGCGTAAGCCGGGTCCGTAAAGCACGCGCCTCTTGGGCCAGCATCCAGGCAGCGAAGGGTGTCATGACGCGCCGACTCACTCAGGCCCCGTAGATCACGATCTTGTCGCCACGCCGTGCCCAGCGCCCGCTCTGGCCCCGGCCCGCAGCAGCGGCCATGCCGCCGGCTCTCCTGATCAAGCCGGGTGCGAGCTTGCGTGCAGCGCTGATCGCCGCTGACTGCGCCACCGCGCGTGGGTCGGCCCCTGGTGCTGCAGAGGCCGCCTTCTTCACGGTGTCTGCGGCCAGGCGGACGAACTGCTTGGCGCCCTCGAACTCCTGCTCTTCCTGCTCCATCTCGGCTTCGAGGCCGATGGCGCTACCCGCGGCAGAGGCGACGCCACTGCCGATCTTGGCACCGAGTGGCCCGCCGACGATGCCCCCAAGCGCACCGCCAGCGAGCGGCAGGGCCTTCTTGGCGACGCCCTTGAGAACACCGCCGACCGCTTTGCCGATCGGCGAGCGGATCAGCTTGCGAGCACCTTTGGCAACCCGCCGGATAAGTTTGCCGAGAAACTGGTCGAGCTCCTCCTCGTTGTCGACGCTGAGCAATTCGTAGGCAAGTTCGTACTCCTCGGCTTCGCTGAGATCAGTTGCGTATTCACCCGACCAATCCGACTCGTTTGACTCGAACTCGTCGGTTTCGTATTCGGATGCTTCGTCCTCGAACTCCATCTGGTTGCGGTCGATGTCATGCATGGCAGGCTCCTCAAATGACAGGTACTAAGGGTTGAGGACGACGAGTTGGCGTCCTCTGCGAAACCACGTTCCCGTGGACGGGCGGCTGCCCGGATTTGTCGGCGCCAGGCCGGGCGCAAACTCCTGCGCAGCAGCAACCGCGGCGCGCCGCGCTACCAACTGCGCTGAAGCCGTGCCGGTAGCGCGACTTGCACGTCGCGCGGCGTCGGCGGCAAAGCGCCCGAAATGACGCGCCACCTCGAAAGCCTGGTCCTCGGGACTCAAGCCTTCGAGTTCGAGAGCAAAGATGCGGCCCGCCGACAATCTCGGCGTGGCACCGGCCTGGCGCAGGAGCGGCCGACCGATGCGCCCGAGGATGCCGGCCAGCGCGGCGCGAACGTCGCTCGCGACAGCGCGCCCGTCTGCGCCTCCGATCATCCCGTCGAGGTAGGACTCGAGTACGCCTTCGTCGGCATGTTCGAGCAACTCGGCAGCGACCCGCATTTCGTTCGCACTCGACCATCCCGCGACATTCCCCGGCGCCTCCAGCGCTTGCTCCAGGGCGTCGAGGGGCGGCTGATAGTCGAGAAGGCGGTGGTTCATGGCAAGCTCCGGTAGGGGTGCCGGCGAGCGGTTGGCGCGCCGTTTGGGTGTTGCACCGCATAATCCGTGCCAGTCGATTGGGCGCGCGTTTTCACGGCACGCCAGGCGCGCGAAGCGAAGCAAGTTTCGTTTTGGAGGCCAGTCGAGAGCGGTCGGCGAAGGCCGCTTCGTTTAGAGCCCGCTTCGTTTAGCGATGAATCAACCGCCAGGGGTGGCGAAGAGGGCGCGATCTCTTACGCTTGCTCGACGAAGTGCGGGCCGGGGTCCGCCGCCGTCTGCTGCATTCGCTGACCCGACGCGATGTGCTTGAGCAGGAAGGCGTCGAGACGATGGCAAGCTTGGCGCACGGTGGCGGCTTCCCGCTCGACGCCAACAGGGCGCCCACCGCCAGGGCCACGGGGTCAGTAGCAAACGGATGGCAATTTTGCCGTCCTGCACGCCACTTGCAGGCGCCTGATCGGCTTGCCGCATCTCTTGCTGAAATTTCGATACAAACCGCTTCGCGCCACCGTGCAAGGAACCGCCCGGCGATACTTTGCGCGTGCCGTGGCTGCCGTGATGGCGATGGGAGCGCTCAGCTCTCCGGCACGGGCGCGTCCAACAAAGGGATCAGATCGTGGCTTCGCACGATCTGTCCATAGCCGTTGGGCGGCAGCTTGTTAGCCGGGGATCTCTGGCTCGACGAGCGTCGCCAGCTGCGTCAGGGACTCCTGCCAGCCGAGGTAGCACATTTCTACAGGGATGACCGCGGGGATACCTTCCTGGACTATGTGTAGCTCGGTGCCGCAGGAAACCTTCGTGAGAATCACCGTAACCTGAAGTTCCCCGGGCATGTTCGGGTCGTCGAATCTGTCCGTGTAGCGAAGGCGTTCGTGCGGCACGAGTTCAAGGTACTCGCCGCCGAAGGAGTGAGCGTTCCCTGTATCGAAGTTGGTGAAAGACATCTTGAAGCTTCCGCCGACCCTGGCATCCATGTGGTGGACTTTGCAAGTGAACCCGTATGGCGGGATCCACTTGGCCATTGCGTCTGCCTCAAGGAAGGCTCGATAGACGCGCTCCGGTGGTGCTCTGAACACACGCTGCAGTTGTACGGTACCTGTTGTTGGCATTTGCGATTCTCCTTGAGAGGCGCGAGGTGGTGGCAGGCCGGTTTCACCTTGCTGCCGATGTTCGGGAATGTAGCGCATCGGCGTATTCGTCTGCGAATTTTCCGCGCGGCCCCGGCGCGACCGGACATCACTCAGCGCGCAGCTCCCCTGAACCTGTGCCGTGGCTGCCTCCGCCACGGAAATTCCAATAGCCCCTATCCCGGCCAGGCCTGCATCCGGAAAGCGTCGGCGAGAAAGTCGATCAGCAGGCGAAGCTTGGGCGCGACGAACTTTCGCGAGGGGTAAACCGCGTACACGCCGAGTTCGATCGAACGGTAGGCCGGCAACAGCTCGACCAGGGTTCCGGCGATCAGATCCGGGCCGACGAGGAAGGAAGGTTGCAAGACGATGCCCTGATGGCGCAGCGCGGCGACCCGGCAGGTGTCGCCGTTATTGGTGCGCAGGCGCGGTGACACTTTCACCGACAGCATGCCTCGTGGCCCCGTGAACGCCCAGTTGTCGCCCATCGAGAACAGGCTGTAGGCGACGACCGCGTGCTGCGCCAGCTCGGACGGATGTGCCGGCGTGCCGTGATTGCGCAGATAGCTGGGGGAGGCACACAACACCAGGCGCGTCGAGGTGAGCTGGCGGCTGATCAGCGTGGAGTTGGGCAGGCGCGCGATGCGCACCGCCATGTCGAAGCCTTCCTCGACCAGATCCACCACGCGGTCGGCCAGGGTTACGTCCAGCGTCACTTTCGGGTGCAGGGCCATGAACTCGACCCACAGCGGCGCCAGATGCAAGTGGCCGAAAGTGAAAGGGACGTTGATGCGCAGGATTCCCGTGGCCTCGCCGCTGACCGAGGTGATTTCCGCTTCCGCCTCTTCGACGCCGGCGAGCAGTTCCTCGCAACGCGCATGGAAGACCTCGCCCTCGGCCGTCAAGGACAACTTGCGGGTAGTGCGGTGTATCAAGCGCACGCCCAGGTGCGACTCCAGATCCGCGACATGGCGCGATACCGCCGCCTTGGACAGCGCCAGCGCGTCGGAGGCGCCGACAAAGCTGCCGGCGTCGATCACGGCGACGAAAACCCGCATGGCTTCGAATCGGTCCATTGGTCTCGAAATTCGGAACAGTGAATCGCATTCAAGCATGTTTATCTGCCCAGAGGCAATTTCTACAATGAACTCTTCGATTGACGACCCTTGTCCGGAGCACCCCATGAGCACAGCCAACACCACTTCCCTCCTGCAACGCATCGTCGGCACCAACGCCGGCTGGAGCGCGCTGGCCCTGCGTATTCCCGTGGGCATCATTTTCCTTGCCCACGGCGCCCAGAAGCTGTTCGGCGCCTTTGGCGGCTACGGCCTCGAAGGCACAGGCCAGTTCATGGCCTCACTCGGCCTGACGCCGGGCTACCTGATGGCCTTGCTGGCGGGCAGTGCCGAATTCTTCGGCGGTCTGGCGCTGATCCTCGGGCTGCTGGTGCGTCCGGGCGCAGCGACCCTGGTGTTCGCGATGCTTGTCGCGATCTTCGGCGTGCATATCGACAAGGGCCTGTTCATGGCCAACAACGGCTACGAATTCGCCCTGGCACTGCTCGCCGCGTCGCTCTCGCTGTTGATCAGCGGCGCGGGTCGACTGTCGCTGGATGCCATGCTGGCCGCGCGCGGCGCGCGCTGAACAGCAGCGCGCGAACATTCATCCGACCCAGGAGCGACGCCATGGACCGTCTACCCAGTTTGTTCGTTTCGCACGGCGCACCCAGCTTCGCGATGGAGCCCGGCCTGGCCGGGCCGCGTCTGACGGCCCTGGGTCGCGAACTGCCCAAGCCCCGCGCGGTGCTGATCGTGTCACCGCACTGGATGACGCCGCGTCCGCTGGTCGGGATGGTGGAACGGCCGAGGACGATCCACGACTTCGGTGGCTTCGACCCGGCGCTGTACGAGATGGACTACCCGGTGGCCGGTCACCCGCAGCTGGCGCGTCGCACGCTCGATCTGCTGCAGGAAGCCGGCTGGTCGCCGCGACCGGACGAGCGCCGCGGTCTCGACCACGGCGCCTGGGTGCCGATGTTGTACCTTTACCCCGCGGCCGACGTGCCGGTTTTCCAGGTCTCGCTGCCGTCACGGCTGGACGCCGATTCGGCCTGGACCTTCGGTCAGGCGCTCGCGCCGCTCGCCGACGACGGCGTGTTGATCGTCGGTTCGGGCAGCCTGACGCACAACCTCAACGAGGTTCGCGGCGGCCACCGCCACCACGGTCAGCACGGGCACGAAGAGGCCTATGTGGCCGAATTCGCCGCCTGGGTTCGCGAAGCCGTTGTCGCCGGCGACAGCACACGGTTGCGCCAGACCCTCGCCTTGGCGCCGCATGGCCAACGCGCGCACCCCACCGCCGAGCATTTCTGGCCACTGCTGGTGGCCGCCGGCGCGGCTGCCACGTCCTTGCCGGCGACAGTGATCGACGGCGGCATCACGCACCGCGTGCTGGCGATGGACAGCTTTGTCTTCGGAAGAGCCGGCCGCGAAGGACGCGAAGGCCAGGATGACGATTCGATTCCTACGGCCAGCATGCCTTTACAAGCTTTACAACCGTCAATCGATTCATGACGTGCCCCTTGAAATTGCCGCTGAACCGCCAACGAGAATGTCGCCCACGCACGGGACGGGGTCAGGTCTTGACTTTTGCCCAAGGCACGGGGAAAGACCTGACCCCAAAAAGTGTGCGCTCTACCCAAAAATGTGCACGTGATCTCTATAAAGGACGCTCAGGAAGCAAAGTCTTTTTGAAGGAAGTTTTCGCTATCGATTTAACACCCGGTCTTTTTTGTCCCGTTAAATGCTTTACTAAGGACATTTTGATTAGCCGCTCAATCTCACTGAGAGTATCTGGCAATGCGAAGCCGTATCTATACTCATGACGTAGCAACTCAAAAACATCATTAAGATAGAATGCATTTTTTGCTACACTAGCGATATAGTTCTCGACATGTTTCGACCAGTTTCGTGGACGCTGTAGAATCAAGAGCACCAAAAGCTCATGACGTGCAATGCTGCTAAGGTCGGGGCTGTCGAGTTGGTCAAATAGCAGCGGCCCCATTTTTGGAGAATATAGATCGTCTTGGTGCCAGGCGGCAATGTTGTATGGAATAACAGACAATATTGCGCCGAGCCGCTCGTTCCGGTTCTTCCCGAAATCTCCAACAAGAAAAAACTTTGCGTTGTCATATGATGCGTGGCCAGCCTCAGCCAGTTCCGGAGCAATTACCAAAACAATCTTTGATAACTGGTCCCAAGAACGCATAATTGCGGTAAGCAACTGACGCTTCGTTTCGGGGGCAGCATAGTCACTATTGCGAAGGGCTCGCGCCGCAGCGCTAATAAGCTTCATCAAGCAAACAACCGAATGTTCTGTGAGAATATTTGCGATCGTCTGGTCATATGGGCGTGCAGGATCGTAAGTTCTATCTGCGAATTGGTCCTTTATTTCAGCAGGCAAATTGGAATCCATCACTCCCTTTGTTATGACTTCATGCATCTTTTCTTGGGTTTCCGGAGACGACTCCCATGTGGCATGCTTATATGGGTCTAAGTTTTCTGGGAATCCGCAATTTTCCTTAACGGTACGATAACACTCGCCTAAGTCATTTATTATTACTTGCAATGCATCGTCCCGCTTCCGATCGGCACCAGTATAGAATTCAATAATTTCAGGATACTGCGCGTAACGCATCTCCGACAGAATATACTTGGCGAACGCTTCATTGTGATGCATACGCTGCGCTACGAAGTAAAAAATCCAGTAAGAGAATCGGAAATAAAACTGGCTCCCATGCATTAACAAAATATTATTTTTGTAGAGGACATCAAATACGATATGCGTATCGAGATCAATGAGACTGTCCTTGCAGAATCGCTGCACTTCCAGCAAGAAGCGATTCTGAGTAAAGAAATAACTACCCTCGCGGATCAAAAGCTCGCAGAAGTAGCCAAGCACATGCTCACTGTCTTTGAGATCGGGCTTTGACTTATATGTCGGAATACCATCGGTATTAAACAGCAAGAATAAGACACGCTTGAGCATCTCTGTGCGGTTGACTGGGCTTTCGTCGAAATCAAATTCCGACACCTTCAAGAGAGTAAGGCAATTTAAAGGCGTCCTGTGCAGATTAAGCACCTCTAGGTCGGAAACGAGGCGTTTGGTAACTGCGTCATCGTCTCCGATTTGTCGGGCCTCGTTATAACCACTAACGATTTTTCTGATGACCTCTCTTGGCAATGTCCAAAGAAAGTATGTTTCGAAAGTACGCCGCAGATCGATATTCGAAAGACGTTCAGCCATCGAGGCATCTGAACGTTGCATGCAGATGATTGGTGTTTCTCCAAAAATTTCAATGATTTTTATTAAAAGCTTTGGCCCTTCTTTTTCTGTAGGCGACCATGAGTCCAGGACCACCCTCCGAATGTCTTGAAAGCTAAGATTCAGCGGACCTAAAACGCGTTCGGTTTCCGTGTTGATGGAAGCCGAATTTGGCCTTAGCAGCTTGGCATCGAGATACAACCAAAATTCGCGACTTGGTTTGTGCCACGCCAGCTTAGCAAGATACTTCGCCAGGCACGTCAATCCATATTGAGGTGGTGCTTTGATGATAATAGATGCGATCGAGTTCACTAGCTCAGCGGCCGTGACAGGAGGTTCCAATTTCGCATCTTTTTCTATTTCCGCTTTTCTGCTAAGGATCGGTTCAACCCAGACTCTAGGTTGCCCTGAAAAAGATTTAAGAGCTCGCTCGAATTCACTAGACAGGTAACGAGCAATGTAGTCAAAGGGCGCCGGATCCTGGGGCACGTTGGTCTTATTATTGGATTGATGCGCCTCCGGGTTGTTTGGAGATTTTCTCAGGCGGAGAGGAAGATCAAACCGCCATAGACCGGCTGGAGCGACTTCCTCAATTGGCATAATTGTCCAGCCGGATGCGCCGGCCTTCTTGGCATGTAACCGCGCTGCGCCCGTGTTATCTGAGAGACTTATCTTGCATAGATTGACTCCGAATTCATCACTACTACCGGCGCCAACGGCCCCTGCTGCAATAACAATGTGACTCTGAATCGGTGTGACCCATGCGTTATGGCTGTGCCCATGTAACCAAAAATCGAAATCACTTGCGACCCGTCGATTTGTTAGCTCTCTCTCTGTTTGGTTTAGCCAATCAATAGGATGGTGCATTAAACCGATTCGGACTTCTGAATCCTGTAACTCTTTCTTCGCCGTGTTGAATTGCCACTCCGCTGCAAGCCATATATTGCGATCATCTTCCAAACCTGCACACGTCCAAGCCGAGTTAAAGCCGAACACGCCGATCGATATACCGTTTATCTCAAAAGTCTTAGCATAAACGTGCCTCTGCCCTGGATCGCTTAGATGAGGAAGATATCTTTTTATGAACTCCCCATACTCATTCAGTCGCCGTATAGTATCAAGAAACTCCGTCGACTTGTCGTTGAAGCGCTGGTTAATTTCACCGACATGCGCCCATGAGTCCCTTGCCCAAGTTTTAAGCGCAGATTGGGCATCGCCGTTGATGGCGTCGCGATTTACGTCGTGATTACCAGGAACGATGAATAACCGTTCGCGTGGCAAAGAAGTACCTTCGGATCCACATACGTCGAGCAGCTTATCGAAAAACTGCTCCGCGACGGAGTATTGCTCTGTTATTGGTTGCTTTGAACTATGGCCGAATGCGATATCTCCAGTGCAAAAGATTAAATCTGGCTGCGGCCATTCGCTTGTAGTGAAATGAGTCTTTAGATAATCAAGAAGCTCACCTCTGGATAAGCTGTCTCGCCATTCCGTGTGCGGACAAAAATGGATATCTGAGATGTGTAACCAGGTCAGTTCTTTCGGCATAAATTATCCTTTTGCTTTTTGTTTATAGTCCATATGCATTCCTTTTGTGTTTTTGGGGTCAGGTCTTTCCCTGTGCCATGGGCAATAGTCAAGGCTTGACCCCGCCCCGCAAGTAAAGACTCACTCACAGTTCCCGGCAGGACGCCTCTCAGCCAAGTGCAACTTGGTACGCTACGCGCCTCGATTACGCGGTCCAAGGAAGAACCAGAGGATCAAGCCCAGCACGGGCAGCAGCACCACTGCGACTATCCAAATCAGCTTCTTCTCGCTCGAAGCAGAGCTTTGAAAAATATTGATAATTGCCCAGATATCTCCGATCAGTATCAGGAGGCCTAAGGCGCCGCTGTATTCGAAGTTCATCATTTGTGTTCCTTCCCTGTTCAGTTGGAGCTGTCAATTGCTGCTGCCCGCTACGTGCATGCCTAATCGGGCAGAACTCATTCGGTTAAACAAAACTGGCCAATTTCGCCAGTTTTCGCACAACCTCCAGGTCTTCAGGAATTTCTAGCACATTTTCTGCTCTAGCAAGTGCCAAGCGGGAATGGTGTATCGCGGCATCCCGCATCTCACCACCTCCGATCGATGCCAGCGATGCAAACGCTTTTTGTAGCCGCCCCGCGACTTCAATGGTACCAGCTCCGTCACGAGCAATCGCTGTGAAGGCATCATCGAACATGTCCCGCAAAGATATTTTTGGCACCTCCACGCGATCACATTCAGAAATTGGTGTATCGCTTTCATCGATCGGCTCGCTCCATAGCGCAAAAAGTCGCACGAACGTTCCAATTATTCCGATTGCTGTACCTGGATCATTAACCGCAGGTGACAACGCTCGACTTGCGATTTCAGAAAGAACGACAAGACCAAATCGAGGATCTTCGTCGAATTGCCTGCCATTACCGAGTATGAATGCCTGTGCTACCTGCCTTGCATCGATGTCAGACAAATCACCTGAGTCGGCGGTCACATATGCAAGCGCTCGGCCCGGCGCAGAAAAAGTACCGGGCAAGGCGGCTACGGTGATTCGTGCTCGCGATTCTTCCGCATACGTCTGCAGCGCAGTGACATCGACGCGCTGTACATATCCGATCGACCCGCCGTAAATGGCCCGGCCCTCATTCCGACACGGCCCTGCAGGGACGCTGCGAAGGGTAGGGGCGCATCGCCTTCGCTGTAAAGCATCCGCAGTCGCTGCCTCAACCTTGTCGATGGTTTCCCCGAGGCGCCCAAGGCGTGCGATGCGATCCACCCAGGTCACGAACGTAATAACAACCATGGCAAGCATCATCAACGTTAGAGAAAATAACGCGAAACGGCCTGCTCTATCGTAATAGCCATTTTGTAAGGCGATAAGCGCGATGATGCTGAAGATGAAGGCACCAATAAAAGTCGAGAGAGCGTTCTGGGAAACGTCGTCGGAGATGACCAGGGAAAAAGAGCGCGGCGTTGCGGTGCTGCTGGCCGAAGCATAGGCCGAGACCATGGATGCGACAGCAAAAGTGGAGATCACCAACATGCTTGCAGCAATAATGTTAAGCAGGGTCTCTATCGAGTCTGTAGTAATCGCCGGAACAAGTGGGCCGATTCCGGTATCGTCCGCCGTCTTCGCAAGGAACACTACCGCCGTTGACAGCACGCACATCGCGAGAGGCCGGACCCACAGCCGCTCGCCGATCCGGTTTAGAAGGAACCTCAATCGATCGCCCATTACTCCACTCCACTGTAGTTCGGTATGACGGCCCGCTACAGAGCCTTCTTCCGGTGGTGGAATTATTCGGCAGAAAGCCTTTTCGCATGGCTAGATCGATAGCATACACCCAGGCCCGTTCAAGGACTGCTTTCGACAGACTTCTCCACCGTCTCTTCCTGGCCGGCGGCCAACCGACGCCATCCTACACCCGCTGACCGCTCCCGCTTCAAAGCTGTCGCTCAGTTGCCGAAATCGGCCTTGCCTGACGAACGGTTCATGACTTTCATGATAAGGGGTGTCTCCGCGTGTCATGACCGTTTGTCGGCAGCACGCCCGCAACAAAGCGTTCGAACCTGTCTTCATGCCGACGGCGTTACTTGCGGAGCGGCCTCAAGCGTTACCTGCAAGTGGCTGTTTGGACTGATGGTCCTGCTCGCCAGTTGGGTGACGAAGGATGTCTTCCAGTTGTCGCGCCGGTAGCGTGGGTCGTCGCTGCCGATCGCGAAGTCGGCGAAGTTTGCGCCGAAGTCGATTTGTGGCGGGCTCTGCCCCGGCGCCGGCTGCTCCGGCCACGCCTGCGGCGCCGCAAAGGTCAAGGACAGGCCGGTCGGCAGCTCTGGAATCGCTGGCCATGGGACGCCATTTATGCTTTGGCTGATCTTCGCTAGATCCCGAAAAGTGATTCGTTTGTCGGCATCGATGTCGGCAACCAGGAGTGGATCGATCCGCGACCAGGCGGCAAATTCATCGTCTGTCTCTGTCGCAATGTGCAGAATTAGCGACACATCAGCCCTTTCCCAGGTACCGTTGCCGTTGGCGTCACCGACGTAACCGACCACATGCAGGCCGTCGCGGTCGACGCCGGGCAGGGAGTGCGCGTTGATCGACACCTGCTGGATATCGAGTATCTGCTGCGCGCCGTACGGCGCCGTCGCCGGTACGCTGGCGACGAGGTCGAGCAGGGTGACCGTGCCGGCGGCGATGGCCGTTTCCGACGCGATGCTCACCCGGAGCTCTCCGGCGACTGAGCGGTCGATCGCCAGCGAAGCGTCCGCGGGCAGGCCGGAACCGGGGAGCGCCGCGCTGATTTCCAGTAGCGCTGGATCGAAGCGGATGACGAAGCTCAAGCGCCGCACTTCACCCGGGCTGAGCAGCGTCAGCGGAAGATGCTCGCCGGCAGCCGGTACATTGACTGCCTGGCCGGGTCCGCGCATGAAGTCGGGCAGCGAGAGCTGTGTTGTTGGCAGGGCGTCGAGAATAAATGAGGTCCGGTAATCGTCGCCAGCGACGCCGTCAGCGTTGCCGTCGAGAGTGCCCCATGCGCTGCGAAACGCCTGCGGCCCGCTGGTCAGCGTCAGGTGGTAGGTGTCGGGGTAGAGACCGCCGCCGCCGATCAGGTAGCGCAACCCTCGGTAGTCGGCGTCAATCACCAGCGATCCTTTGACGATGCCGGCACTACCCGCGAGGACGATGTCGGTCGCACCGAGGCCGCTGAGCAGCGAGTCGTGGAGCTTGATCTGGCTGGCGTCGAAGACGTCGTTGAAACGCAGCGCAAAGCCGTTGTAGTCGTAGGTGAACGAACTGACTTGCAAGGGGAGCGGCAGCACGGCCACGGCCAGCGGTTCGAGCGTATAGCTGCCATCCTCGTCCATGGCGGTGGCGCGAATACGGACTTCGCCGAGTATTCCCGTGTAGCGGTGGCTGACCTGGCCAGGGTTGCCGGCGATGTCCACAATGTCGATGATCTGACCATCGCCCCAGTCGATTCGCCAGTTGTCGATGCGGTCGTCGCCCGGATCGCTGCTGCTCAGTGCGAGCGTGAAGTCCTCGCCGGCGAAGGTCGCCTGCAGGCCACCAGCGCTCAGCGTCGGCGCCACGTTGAGGACCTTCAGCGTGAAGTGAGTGCTCGCTGATTCACCCGCCGTATCGCTGACGCGCACGCTGAAATCGTAGTTGGCGTCGCCGTCTCTGGCTTGCCAGTCGATGCTCCCGGTGGTCGGGTCAATCGTCGCGCCGGCTGGCGCGGCATCGAGCGAATAGCGCAGGATATCGCCAGCGTCGACGTCGGTTCCGAAAGCCTTCGCAGTAAAGTGCTGGCCTTCGAGCAGGGTGAGTTCGCTGCTGGCGGCGATCTCGGCTAGTGTCGGCGCGTCGTTGACCGGCGTGACGATCAGGCGGACCGTGGCGGGCTTCGATTCGACACCGTCGCCGAGCAGGCGATAGGTGAAGCGATCCTCGCCGTGCCAGTCAGCGTGCGGGCGGTAGGTGAAGCTGCCGTCGGGGTTGGCGGCAACATCGCCATGTGCAGGGCCGTCGATGAGGATGGGGACGAGCGCGGGGACGATGCCGTTCGTTTCGCCGCCGGGGTTGTTGCCGAAGTCGCCGGTCAAATCGTTGCCGAGGACGTTGATGGTCACCGGCGTGTCTTCGGTCGTGGTAGCGACATCGTCGCGGGCTTCAATGCTTTGGCCGCCGCCGAGATGGAGGTCGCGGATGCTGACCTGGCTGCTGGCGGCAGCCGCGCCGCGCCCAAAGCCGATCAGGTCGAAGCTCAGGTTGACGACGGTACCCGTCGCGATGCCGGTGAGGTCGACAAGGACCGACAGGCTGCCGTCGGCGTTGCGCAGCGTCGTGACGCCAGCGGCCTTGTGCTCGCTACCATCGGCTTGCAGGTTGAGGATCGCGTCGTTGTCAGCCAGGCCGGTGCCTCCCAGCAGTGACAGGCCGGTACTGGCGTCGATCAGCGCCACTTCGAAAGCGTCGTCGGGGGCTGCGTCCACATCGTCCAGCGCGATGTCGGCCAAGGTGAAGGACAGGCTTCGATCATTGGCGCCGAGGACAAAGGCCTGGTTGAGGCGGGTTTGTGAAGAGGCCGTTTCCTTGAGCGTCGCGGACCCCAGCACGAAAATGACTTCGCCGCTGGTGGACCACCAGCCCGCGCCGTCGATGAAAGCGGGGTCAAGCAGGGTGGGGTTGGCCACGATACTGAATTGTGTGAGCGCAGCGCTGAGCTCGTCGCCGGTCGGGTTGTTTGGCTCCGGCGGGCGTAGGCGGCTCAGCCGCAGGGAGCCGACGCTGCGGCTCAGCGGCAGCGGTGCTCCGGGCGGCGTAGAGGGATCGTACGGCAGGGGTGCGGAGTCCGTGCCGGCGAGCAGGCCGCGCAGGGCGATGAGTTCGGTGGAAGAGGGCAGGCGGCGGACGCTCGGCAGGAGGGTCGAGGCCATCACACCGTGGCTGTCGGCGGTGTGGTCCAGTCCCACGGCGTGGCCGTATTCATGGAGCAGAACGGTGAGGAGATCCATCCTGCCCTCCGCCTCGGAGCCCGGCTTGGCGATCCACTCGAATGGGTTGCTGGTGGGGAGGAATTCGGCGTTGTCTGATGGGGTGGGGTCTATGAACCAGCCGTAGCCAGCGGCGGTGGGGGAGAGGGTGATGGCCGGTCTTGCGCTCGTCGCGGAAGTGCTTCCTACCGTGCCGCTTGCCATTTCTCCGAAATCCACGGTGACACCACCTAAAGGAATGTTCAGCAGGTCCACTTCCGAAGTGCTTGGTACCGATCCAAATGACCACATACCGTCAAGCAGCTGATTGCGTCGATGCCCGCCATCGCTTGCTGGCGAAATGGGGTAACCGATTCCCTCTTTTGGGCAGAGTCTATCAGTGCTGGGCGGGATATGATCAACGCTACCGATAACGTACAACGTATAGGTCACCTTGAAGCGTTTTCCCAAGGCTTTGACCTCGAAGACCACTTGCTCCTTGCCACGAAACTCGGGATCGGTAGCAGAGTAATAGTAGCCTCCACCGCGAGGTTCGGAGTAGAGCTTCACTTCTCCGTGTGCTGGTTGCTCAAGGATGGTAACTTCCGTTGTTCCGGATAAATCGAACTTTGATCGACCCCCTAAGTAGTCCCCGACAGCCCCAAGTGGGACGAGGTTGTTGATAGCCCAACCTACCATTGGGCTAGATTCGACAAACAGGCAAATCCCTACCAAGCCATCATATGACTTGGCGATAAGAGTTGTCTGGGTAGCTAAAGTAGGTGGGCGTTGAACGTCCAATGCCGGTGGGCTATCCATGGGTAACATGGTGCGGTCCTTTGCAGGGCTGTTGGATTTTTCTGGCGACGATAGCAACAATGAATTGCTGCCGATCTTCGAGAAAGTCGGCACGTGAAGGTCGACATGGAAATGATGGTGGTGAGGTGAGACTTGGAAGCTTTGCCAGCTGGTTAGCCCAAGAAGGTCGATTATTTCCTTCATACGCTTGAGCTTCGCCTCTCCGGGTCTGCTACCGCCGATAATCACCCGGCCAATCGAACTTTCGCCCCGAGAACCGTCTCCAAAGATGGCATTTCGTGCTTCATCCCCGTTGATCATCCGTAGGGAATTCCAGCCAGAACCTGCAGAGGCGTCATCCCGTCGCGTTACCGAATATAGTGCGAGAAAATTGCGCAGGGCATCGGCCATAAAGTTTCTGCCTTGTCCCGGTTGCTCCAGATTGCTTAGCTGCTCGGCCAATGCCAGCGCATTCTCATTGCTCCATGCCCAGTCGTTGTCTTTCGTCGGAAGTGGACTCGGCAAATTATCAATGCTGAGTGTCGTAGGAAATTCTGGCGCCTCGCTACCCATGAAGTATGGATCGAGATACGGCTTGATGGAAAGGTCAAAGCTCATTCCAAGCCAATGCGCACTATGGCTTCCCGGATTGCTTCCGTTTCCATCAATGGCGGCGGTAAAGCGCGAGCCCGTGGTCGGCAACCCCGACAGGTATTGCGGGTCGGCGTACTCCTGAGCCCGCATTAGATCGCGCATCCAACTGACACCAAAAGTTTCACCTCCGCGGTCTCCGTTTTGCCACATAGGAAGGCTGTAGTTCGATTGTTTTGTATTACCAATATACTCCATTTGAGCGCCAATATTAATCCAGTGCGGCGCGTTGTAGGCGCTTAACCATTCAAGAGACGTACCGCTTGCGCTATTGTCGGGAATAATTGCGTGATCGTCCGGAGAGATTTCCCCATCGGCGCCGTTGAAGTCGCCCGCGTACTTGTTGTTGCCAACGGCTTTGGGATCCGGATTGCCATTGGTAAGTGTGCCAGTCTTTGAGTAACCGGGTTCGCCTGGTACGCGGAATCGAATAATTTTCTCGAACAGCTTTAGCGCCGCTTTTTCGTCTCCTGCGAATTCCCCATCAACGATAAAATCCTTGATGTTGATTCCTGAGCCTTTTTGGTAGGCAGGAAAGCCAAGATATCGCAATCTCTGTTCAACTCGCCAGACATCCAATGAGTTATTCGGGTTCTCTGCGCCGACGCCAACAGAGCCAGCTAGCTTGAACGGGTGATACCCGGGATTATTCAGCGGCCGATCGCCGAAGAACACGGTTTCAGCTGCTCGCGTGTAGTCGACCACACGCAGTTTCAGCAGCAGGCGCTTTTCCGGATCGTCCTTGTCATAGCCCTTTATCGTGATCGTGATGTCGCCAGCAAGCAGCGCCTTGCCTTGGCGCAGGCGATCGACATCAATCGACGGCGCGAGGAAGATGATGCCGTTCTCTTTCAGCGTCTTTTTGCCGCCGTCGGTATTGACCGCCTGTTGACTCTTGTAGGATTTCTCGGTCGCCGCTTGTGCCGACGCATATCCATCCTCGCGTTCGGCGGTGAGCAGGAAGCCTTTGCTGTCCTTGACCAGGGTCGCGGCTCCGCCGATTTCGATGTTGTCCCAGTTGATGTTGAGATCCGCATCTTTGAGGTCGGCGAGCGTGCTGGGGTATTGGTCACGGATGAGCTTGAAGAGGTCTATGCGGGCGATGTCGCCGTAGTTGATCGCGGGGACTTTGCCGTCCTTGTCCGGTTCGATGGTGGTCTTGAGGAACTGGCCGCCATCGACCGGTGCGCTGAACTCGACGGTGTCGGGTTTGAGCAGTTGGCTGGTGGCCATTCCGTAGACCCAGCCGGAAGTCAGTTGCGGGCTGTCGGCAAGATCGAGTTTGCTGGGCGTCACGATCTGGGTGGTGACGCCATCGACCCGCTCGCGATCGATCGGCAGAGGCCGCGGCGTGGCTTGTCTGGCGAGTGAATTGCGTTCCGCAGCGGCGATCAGCGAGTCCAGGTCCCAGACCAGCAGGCCGCTCGGGGGCGGCGGTTCGCCGATCGTTGGCCAGTAGCGGATATCGGCCCATAGCGTCTTGCCGGCGTCGACGAGCTGCAAGCGCGAGAAGTTGGCGTCGATGAGCGGCGAGGTCGCGCCCAGGTATTCCGGGCTTGCGCTGAAGGGATTCCTGACGATGCCGATCTTGCCGCCCATTTGCCTGAGCGCGTTCTGCGGGTCGTCCAGGGCGTCGAGCGGATCGACGAAGTCGAAGAAGTAGTCGGCGACCAGGGCGTATTCGGCGCCGTTGCGCGTCACGATTACCGCTGGCGATTGTGCGCGCTGGATATTCAGTTGGTAGTCGCCGTCGAGGCGGCTCATGCCGGGCAGGGCGCCGGACATCGCGATTTGTTTGAAGACCGGCGTTCCTTGCAGTCTCCCCAAATCGCTCAGTTGGACGGTGACCGTGGCCAGTCCCGCGTTGAGGTCGAAAGCGTCGCTGAGCAGCAGGCGCAGCGTGTTGTCTTTGATGCCTGCAGAAGAAATGTACTGTGGCCCCTTGCCTTCCCGGGTCGGGAAATCGACCTGCAGGAAAGCCCCGGCGCTGGTGGCGGTGAGACGGCCCTTGCTTGCCAGCAGTTGGTCGAGGTCAAGAATGAAGACGTTGCCGCTGTCCGGCTGGCTGCCCGCCATGGCCACCCCGACGCTTTGCTGGCTGGCCGTCACCGCCAGGTAGCTATGCGCGCCGTGGGTGATCGCCATGTCGATGTAGCCGTAGGGCGCATTCTGCCCGCTCACTGTCGCGGGTAGCTCGATCTGCTGGATGGCCAGAAAATCGGCAGCGGTTTCGTCGATGTTCACGCGCAGGAGACGATAGCTGCCCGTCGGCTCGTATGGGCCGCCCTCGGCGACGTAGAGCCACTGCCCGGAAACGGCGAGACTGCTGACGTTGGCCGTGCCGACGCTGAAGCTCGTTGCCGCCGTCATCGTGGCGGTGTCGATGACGTGGATATTGCCGTGCGCGCCGGCGACGAAGAGCAGGCGGTTATCGAGGCTGAAGGCGATCTGGTCGGTCTTGCTGCCGCCGCCGACGATGGCTTTGCCGCTGGCGTCGAGATAGGGGATTTCATTGACGATCTCGCCGTCCCTGAAAATCTCGATCTTGTCGGCGAGGGTGACGACACTGAAGTCGGTCTGCCCTTCGAGGGTGACGCTGCCCGGCTCGCCGTTGGCCAGCCAGCGGCTTGCACCGGGGATGCTCGGGTCGACGGTTTGCAGCAGGCGTTGTACGGTGAGCCTGTGCAGACCGAGGGCAAGCTGCGCCGGGATCTCGACTTCGACGGTCATGCTGCTTGCTCCGGGGGCGACCGCCGCGAGATCGATCAGCTGCTGCCACAGGCGCATGCCATCGCGCTTGGTTTGACTGTCGGTAGGCCAGACGCTGGAACTCGCTTTGCCCTGCGCATCGATGCTCAGCTGCTCCGGCGAGACCCACAGGCGCAAGGCCGTTGCTTGTGCCGCCATCCCGGGCACGGCTGCCGCCTGGAGATTCTCCAGGGTCAGCTGCAGCTTCCCGGAAGCGAGCATTTTGACGTCGCTGATGCGCGGCGAGGTGGTGGTATCAAGTGTGCCCGACTCGCTCGCGCCGGGCGTGGCGATGGTCAGCGTGAGTTCGCCGTTGGCGAGGCTTTTCTGAACCGGGACGACCTGGTAGACGCCGCCAAAATCGAGCTTGATGGCGTAGATTTCCGACATTCCGGCGAAGAGGCCGATCAGGTTCGTTGCCGCTCCGGCGCCCGCCAAGCCGCCGCTCGCCAGGTCGCCGGCCATCGAAATCGCCAGCGAATTGGTGGTCAGGGCAAAGACGTTGAGGCCGTTGCCGCGCACTGTGACCGCACCGGTCTGATGGTCGCGGCTGGTTTTTACCAGGATGAGATCGCCGGAACCGCTGACGCCGTTGTACGGCGGGCTGGCGGTGCGGGCGACGAGATGGCCTTGCGCGTCCCTGCCGACGAAGCCGTTGTCCAGGAGCCACCATTTGTCCTGCATGACGCCAGTGAGGTCGGGGGCGCTGCCGCGACGCAGAAACAGGACTTCGTCGCCGACTTCGACGCCGGCCTCGTCTTGCAGGGTGATCGCCAGCTGCACCGGCACGCGCGTCGCCTGCTCGCCGAGATCGAGACGGAAGGCGGCGAGGGTCTGCAGGATTTCCGCTTCGGGTGCGGCCGTTCCCGTTTCGGCGAGCAGGTCGGCGACGGCGATGCGCTGTATGGATACCACCGCATCGTCCCGCAATGCCCCCGCACCGATCATCACCGTTTCGCCTGTCGCCGCCTGCACGATTCCGCCCTGGTCGGCAGCGATGGTGATGCCGGCCGGGGTAGCGGTGCTCGGGTCCTCGTCGGTCAGTGCGGCGGCTTGCACGCGCAGGCGGATGTCGCTCTGGCCGATGACCTGTTCGCTGACGCCGCCGTAGGCATCGACGACGCTGGCCAGGTGGACGATCGAAATGCTGACCTCGCCATCCTGCAGGGCGGTGATCAGGCCGTCTTCGCTGAGCGCGGCGATACTGGCGTCGGAGACGAGGTAGCGGGTGCCGCTGTATACCGGCGGGGTCGCCGGGATGAGGATTTCGAAGCTCTCACCGCTGTCCGGGTCGACGTAGCTCTCCAGGGTTTCCGGTGTGCCGGCGAAGGTCGTCTGGCTCGGCGTGTGGATGTCGATCGACTGCTCGCTGTTCGGGTCGAGCAGGCGAACTTTCAACTGCCGTGTATCGCCCGGCATCAGGGTGAGCGTGCCGGGATAGACGTCGGGCTCGATGGGCAGGCTTTCTTCGCCGGCGTAGTTGTCGTCACTTTCGCTACCGTCCGGGTCGAAGGGCAGCGGCGCGGCGTGTACGTTGAGCGCCGCGGCGGTCTGGATCAGGCGCCCATCGCTGTCAACGCGCTGCAGCATGAGCAGGGCCGGGCCGACGCCGGTGGCGTGGATCAGGTCGCGGGCATCGTCGATCAGCACGGGGCTGGGCAGGCTTCCGCCCAGGCCGGCGAGGTCGGCGGCGCTGAGGGTGAGATAGGCGGGGTCGGTGATGGCGACGGACTGCTCGTCCGCGAAGTCGGCGCTCGCCTGGAGGCGCGCGAACTGGCCACTGGCCAGCGCCGGCAATGGCGCGAGATGGATTTGCAGCAATCTTGCGCGGCTGACGTCGATGCTCAGCTCGATGGGCGCGCCGGCGGCAAAGCCGTCGTCGGCCTGCAGGGTCAGCGTCGCTGCGCCGCTGTAGCCGGCTTCCGGGGTGAAGCTGACTTCCTGGCCATTGGCTTCGAGTCTGGCGCTGCCGTGAGTGCTGCCGAGAACGCGCCAGAAGAGTGTGTCGCCTTCGCGGTCTTCGGCGATATTGCTCAGGGCGCTGCGCGTGGCCAGGCCGGTGTGCGTCTTCAGTGCTGCCGAAGCGGCTGCACTCGCCGCCGGTGCCAGATTGGCCCTGAAGCCGGTATTGGCGTAGAGGAGCTGGCGATCGGCGCTGCCGATCTGGCCGTCGCCGTCGATATCGGCGAGTGGGTCTTGTCCGGCGGCGGCTTGTTCCCAGGCCTGGCTGTCGATAGCGTCGACCTGGCCGTCGCGGTCGAGGTCACCGGCGATGCTGATGCGCAGTTGTGCGGCGCCGCTGCCGGTGATGCGAATGAGCTTGGTGCCGGCTTCGCTGACGCGCAGGAAGCGGGTGACTTTTCCGTCCACGGTGCTGCTGCCGATGATCCGGGCACCGACGACTTCGAGCTCGCCGTCGGCGGGAAGCTGCGTTTCGAGCGCCAGGATCACGGCGCCCTGGCCGCCGGGGGTGTGGACTGTCGATGCGATTTCACTGTCACGCACGGTGAACGCAAGGCTGACTGCTTGATTGACCTTCAGCTCGCCGAACCAGGCGTTGGGATTGCTACTGCTGCTGGCCCAGTTCACCACGGCGCCGAGATTGGCGGCAAGCGGGTCGGTGAGCACCTGCCCGGCAGCGTCGTAGGCGATCGGGGTACCAAAATCGTGGTCATCGAGATGACGGACGAGGATCAGGCGACCGGCGCTGTCGTAGCGATAGGCAATGGCGGTCGTTCCACCAGCGCCGTCGGGAGCGCTTAGGCGCACGATGCGTCCGGCGCTGTCGCGCTGGAAGTCGACTCGCTCGTCGAAGGCGCCATTGACCGCCACGATGCCGGCGTCTGAAAGCAGCCAGGATTGGCCGTCAGTGAAGCTGATGCTGTGGATTGCCCCTTGTGCGTCGAGCGTGTAGCGCGTGCCGTCCGGCGCTGTCAGGGTATAGGCGCTGGGCACCCATGGCAGGCCGCTATCACGCTCGTAGAGTCGCTCGCCCTGGCGCTGGAGATTGTCGGCGCCGCTGCGCTCGCCGTCGGCGTGCGCCTGCAGCGTCCATCCCCGGTCGCTGCTGAAGGACGGCTGCCAGACTTGCGCTGCGCCGGCTTCGCTACCCAGGCGCTGGCTTTGTGCGCCGAGGACGAAGGACAGCTGCGTCAGGCCAGCGTCGGCGTCGGCGAGATCGGTCGGAATCGTCAGCCAGACGCGTGCGCCCAGGGACCACGGCGCAATGGCCCCATTGGCCAGCGCTGTCGCCTGGGCGCTGCGGAGTTGGCTGGCGAGCAGCGCTAGCGTCCAGTTGCCGAAGTCGCCGCGCTCGTCTGCCGGCGCGTCGCCGTTCGCTTCGCGCCAGTGGCGAACGAGTGCCAGGGTATGGCCGGCGAGGCTCAGCGTGGCGTCGGCCTGGCTATGGCTGGCGAAAGTCTTGTCGGTGCTGTCGATGATCAGGGTGGCGGCGATTTCGCTGCTGCGGCCGGTGAGGTCCCAGGCGCTCAGGCGCAGCTGATAGAGGCCGTTGTCGAGCTTTTGCGGATCGAGCGTCGTCAGCGCCAGTGTCTGTGCGACGCTGCTCGCTGCCGTTTCGGCTTCGGCCAGCGTTTGCCAGCGATTGCTGCCGACTGCGGCGAGTTGCAGCCGCCAGCCCATGAGCTGTGTTTCGGCGAACTGCGCGGTCAGGGCGGTGCTTGCCAGCACTTCCTGCGGCTGGGCATGGGCGCCGGCGCCGGTGAGCGCGCCGCTCCACGCGAGTTGCGGCGCGGCGGAATCGGCCGGGTCTTTGACGCGCAGGGTCTGCGTGTGGGTGGCACTGAAGCCGTCGCGGTCGGTGGCCACGACGCGCATTTCGATCAGTCCGGGTTGGCTGGCGCTGAGCCTGATGCGGCCGGCGCTATCCAGGGTGACGTTGTGCCAGATTTCTGGGCCACTTTCGGGGCCGCTTTCGGGGCCGTTTTCAGGACCGCTTCCCGCCTCGCTTGCCGGGCCCATTAGCGGGCCGAGCGCCGCGCCGCGTACGGCCACCGCGACTTGTGCGATGCCGCTCCAGGCGTCGGCGCGCACGCTTGCCAGGATTGTCTGCCCGGGCAGTGCGGGCGTGCTCGGCGTTGTCGAGACGAGGATCGTGGGCGCGTTGGCAGCCGCTTCGGCGACGACGCGCAGCGTGAATACCGTTGACGCCGTGCCGTTGCGCGCCTGGCCGTCCCTGACCGTAGCGCTGACCGTGAAGTCACCGATCTGACCGGCGCCGGGTGTCCAGACCAGGTGCCGGCTGTCGGCGTCGTAGCGCGCGCCTTCCGGAAGGCCGCTGAAACTGATCGCCAGTGCGGCAGTCTGGCTGGCGCCGTCGGCGTCGCCGAGCGCGATACCCTTGCTCGCGCCGCCGCCGCCGCCGCCGCCGCCGAATACGACGGGAATGCTCAGCGTGTCGCCGATGACCACGGCGTGATTGCTGGCGCTGATCTGCGGTCGCCGATTGACGTCGAAAACGCGTATCTGGACGCTCTGCGTGTTTATCGAGTTGTCGGCCCCGCGGCCGTCGTTGGCGCGGAAAGTCAGGGTGTACGAGCGGCTGTCGCCGCTGCTGTTGTCGACGACATCCTCCGGCGTCCATTCGAAGCGGCCATTGCCGGCGTTGAACGAGACGCCGGTCGGCGTTTCCTCGTCATACACCAGGCTCAGTTGCACGGCGTCGCGATCGGCGTCAGTGGCGACGACGGTGAAAGCCAGCGTCTCGCCTTCGTTGATCAGTTGCAGTGGTATCGGCAGGATGCGCGGCGCCTGGTTGGCGTTGGCGACGACGATCTCGAAGTCGCGGCTGAACGTGGCCATGCCGTCGCTGGCGGTGACGCTGAAGCGCCAATGTCCGGCCTGTAGCGCGGAGGGGTCGGGGTCGCCAGCGTCCTGTGCAGCGAACAGATCGGGTGTCCAGTCGAAGGCGGCGCGATTGCCGTCGGCGCTGAAGCGCATGCCGCGCGGCAGGCCGGCGACGCGCCAGTACAACGCATCGCTGTCGCTATCCTGCGCGAAAACTTCGAGAGCCAGTGGCTGCCCTTCACGAGCGTCGATTCGCAGCGCGGCGGGTTCGCCGGAGGCGCTGCTGTCGTCAACGAGCGGCTGACCGTTGGCCAGGACGGCGAGCAACTCGGGCGCCGCGTTTTCCGAGCGAACGATGATGCGCATGGTGTGCCGGCTGACGTTAGGCAGCGGGTGTTCCGGGTTGCTGAAGCTGCCGTCCTGCGGCGGCAGGCCGCTGTCGGTGAGGATCAACTCGACATCGCGGCTGCCCAGGTCGTCGGCAGTCGGCGTCCAGCGCAGCGTTGCGTGCCCGTACTGGCTGGCCGGAATCAGCTCGGCGGCGAGGGGCAGGCCCGTGCTCGTCCAGCTCAGCGGGTCCTGATCGAGATCGCTGGCGATGATGGCCACCGACAGCGGCTGGCCGACCAGCGCGACCACCTGGCGCGGTGCGGCGATCAGCGGTGCTTCGCTGAGGCTGCGCACGCTGAGGACGAAGGAGCGCGTTTCGCTGAGTCGCTGCGTGGCTTCGCCATCACCGTCGTCACTGGCGGTGATGGTGAGCGTGTAGTCGCCGCGGTCGCCGGCGCCGGGGGCGAAGCGGATGGCGCCGCGCAGTTGCGCACTGGCTGGGTCAGCTTCCGGGCCAGTGGCGGCCGGAGGCAGCTGCGCATGGGTCGCATGCGTTGTAAAGGTCGCAAAACGCGGCAAGCCGCTGATCTCGATGGCGACTGGATTGCCGTCGACGTCGCCGACGCCGAAGGGGATTTCGAGCACGCCGCCGGCGTCGACGAAGGCATTGCCGAGGTCGCCGATCTGCGGCGCGCGGTTGGCGTTGCTGACGACGATCGGCAGCGTCATCTGGCTGCTTGCCGGAGTTCCGGTGCCGTCGCCGTCGTCGGTCGCCGTGACGACGACGCTATAGCTGCCGGCCTGCGTGTAATCCGGCGTCCACAGGATTTCCATCGTCTCGGCGTCGAAGCTGGCACCGGCCGGCAGTTCGCTGAGCTGGTAGGTGAGCGTCGGCGCGCTGCTTTCCGGGCCGATCGCTTCGCCGCCGGGATGCCTGCGGATGCGCGGCTCAAAGGCCGGGTTGTCGGGGTCGAAGGCGAAAACGCTGATGCGTAGCGGCTGGCCTTCGAGGACTCGCCAGGTTTCCGGTGCCTCGAAGATCGGTGCGCCGTTGGCGTTGGCGACGTTCAAGACGAGCTCGCGGCTGAGCACGCTGTAACTCGTTTCGCCGGCGAGAGTGGTCCAGGTGGCGACGATACTGAGCGGGACGCGATAAGTACCCTGCTGGTCGAAACCCGGGGTCCACGCGAACCAGCCGCTCCGGGCGTCGAGCGTCGCACCGCCCGGCAGCCAAGGCGCGCCGTATTCGAGGCTGAGTGTCGTGCCGTCGGCCTGGGCGCGGCCGGCGATCATCCCGGGTACGCTGGCGGCCAGTTGCAGCGCCCAGGCCTCGCCCTCGCGCAGCGATTGCGCGGCAACGGTGGCCAGCACGGGTGGCGCGTAGGCCTGTTCGACGGTGATCGTGAACGGGCTGCTGGACGTCCGCTTGCCTTCGCTGGCGATGACCGTGACAGCTTCCCAGACACCGGCCTGATCGTAGTCCGGCGTCCAGCTCAGGACACCGCTGGTAGCGTCGAAAGTGGCGCCGTACGGCAGATTGCGCAGCGCCAGGCTCAGGCGGTCGCCGTCGGCTTCGGCGGCGAGCAAGGGCAGCGACAGCGTTTCACCTTCGGCGATGCTGAGGTCGTAAGCGCCCTCGATCACCGGTGCACGGTTGCCGCCAATGACCGGCAGCGAGAATTCGCGCAGCGCGACGCCGCCGCGGCTGTCCTCGACGCGCACCACGATTTTGCTGCTGGCGTCGGCGCTGGCGGCTGGCGTCCAGGCCAGGGTGGCGGTCGCCTGCGCAGCTTGCGCGGAGGAAGTGATCTCGGCCGTTGCTGTCAGCGTGACCCCGGGCGGCGCTTCGACGAGCTGCCACCAGAAGCGCGTGCCGTCGGCGTCGAGCGCTTCGAGCGTCGCGCTCCATTCCTCGCCGACCCTTGCCGGCGGTAGTTGCTCGCTGTCGAGCCAGTCGGCGACAACCAGGCTTGGCGGCAGATTGTCCTGCGGGAAAGCGTAGACGCCGTGCCCAAGATTGGTTTTGAGCAGCTCGACCAGGCCGGCGCGCGGCGCAAGTTCGCTACCTGGCGTAACGCGGACGGTCTGGCCGGCGATCGTCGCGCCGACGGCGAGGCGGCCGCCAAGCGTCTGCAGCGCGGCGCTGAGGTCGATGGTCCACAGCTCGGAGTGCTGGAAGCTTGCAGCTGGCTCGGCTGGCGCGGCTTGAGCAGCGCCGGCAGGCTGGGCGCCGACGATGGCGTCGGCGAAGTAGTGGCCGGCGTCGAGCAGCAGAAGCAGCGGCCCTCTGATGTCGTCACTGCCGACATTGGTGACGCTGACCTCGTAGCTGATTTCACCGCTGGCGCGGTTGGCGCGGGTATTGCTGAAATTCAGCTGCAGCCGGCTGCTCATGTCGGTGACAGCAGTGAAGCGGCTCGCATAGGCGTTTTGCAGCGGCGTTTCGGCGGCGCTCTGCAGACTGGCCGCAATGTCGATCTGGTACTCGCCGGCGCTGAGGCCGCTGACTTCCAGCCAGGCGCTGCGGCTCTCTGCATCCCAGCGCACGGCCTGCGGCTGCAGCTGCACGCTTTCTGCAGCGGACTCTGCACCCAGCGCACTCAAGGGGGTGAGCGTGTAGTTCGCCGGGTCGAGGACGCTGCGGGTGTCCGCTGCACCGCTGCCGTCAGCCACCGTTCCCAGCCACATCGCCTGGTCGAAGACGACGCCGATGTGCGTCAGCGGCAGCGGCACCAGCGCGCCGTCGGGAACCGTGATGGCCTGAACGAGCGGTGCGCGATGGCGCGAGATTTCGTCGATGCCGGTCGTCTGGGCGACCAGGAGGCGGCCGTCAGCGGTGGCGACGACGCTCTCGCCACGGCTGCCGCCGGCTGCCACCTGTAGCACTCGCCGGCTGTCCAGTTCGATCATCCACAGCGGTGACTGCTGCGGCGTACTCGTGGTGCCGGCGCCAACTGCGCGCTGGCGGAGGTTGCCGGAGGCGAACAGCAGCCCGTCGAGGGCGCTGCCGACGGCGCCGAAGGCGATGCGGTCGACCACGCCGGCGAGACGGTATTCGAGCTCGGCCCGGCCAGCGGAGCGGCCGTCGAGCGGGAAGCTGACGATCTCGCTGCTGGCTTGCAGTTGCGCGCCAGCGATTTCGCCGCCGCTCCATTTGACGCCCCACAGGCGGCCGTCAGCAGAGAAAGCCAGGTCACCGACGCGCTGATTGCTGAAGTGCTGCCAGGCGCGGCTGCGATCGCTTGCGTTGGGGTCGAAGATCTCGATGCCATTGCCCGAAGAAATGTAGATCTTGCCGCTGCTCGGGTCGATGGCCAGGGCGTGCGTCAGCGGATCACCGCCCGGGCCACGCTGACGTTCGATGATCTGGCCGCTGGCGGCGTCGAGCTGCAAGAGTTCGGCGCCGGTCGTCAGCCAAAGCTGGCCGAAGCGATCGATGGCCATGTCGAGGATCGGCGCATCGAGGGTGAACAGTGGCATCAGGCGGGAGGCGGTGGTGTTTACGGCATCCGTGGCGGTGGCGGGGCCACCGTTTCCAGCCAAGTGGAACACCTGGTTGCGCTCGGCGCCGGCGCTGGCCAGGAAGCTGTGATCCGGTAGCTCGACCAGCGCTTGCGCGCCAATGTCGGCGTCGCTGGCGGCGTAACCGGCGGCAAAGCCGCGCAAGCTGAAGGGCGCGAGTACGGAACGCAGATCGCTGCTCTGGCTGTTCGCGACATGCCCGGGCAGTAGCCGTGCCGCCTCGGCAAAAAGGGCGTTGCTGGGATAGCTGCGGTCGATCGCCGCCAGCGGCAGTTCGGCAGTTTGCGCCAGCGACTCGTTGACGCCGATGGCGTCGAGAATCTCCTGTCGCGCGCCGTCGTCGGGCAGCACGGCCCTGGCCACCGACGCCGCCTCGCGGTTGCCGGCGCGGTCGGTGGCGACAGCGAGGAATTCATAGCGCTTGCCGGCGCTACCGGTGAAAATCGCCTGGCCGATCGTCGGCTCGACCTGGCGTTGCCAGATGCGGAACTCGCCGCCATCTTCGGCCACATAGACGGTCACCGACTTCACGCCACTGGCAGCGCCGGCACTGGCTGTGCCGCCACTATCATCACCATTGTCGCCACTGCCCGCAGCAAGCGCCGTGTCATCGGCCCGCCAGCGCACATCGAAGATCGGTGCGTCGTGCGCGCTGGCGCCGAGCGCGGTCACCGCCAGCGTCGTGCGCGGTGCGTCGGCGTCGAGCCTGACAAGGTTGCGCTCGCTGTCGATTGGCGGTGCCTGGTCGATGAACAGGCGCGCGACGCTGAGAATGTCGACGCCGGAAGCTGCGCTGTCGCTGGCGCTGACCGTGTAGCTCAGCGAAGCGCGCTGTGGTGCGCTGCCGTCGCTCGGCTCGCCAGCCGCCGCGGCGAGCAGGCCACGGAGGGCGTCGTGCAGGACTTCGCCGCTCTGCGGGTCGATGGCCTGCAGCAGCCAGGTGGCGGTACGCGTCGCGACGTCGATACCGGCGCTGACGCGCAGCACGAAGCCTTTGCTGCCGCTGAAGTCGAAGTCGCCCTGGAAGCTCGCCTTGCCGGCCGGCAGGTGCACGTTGATGTCGCCGAGCTTGAGATCGCCGAGCCGGAAAGAGCGCGCGTCGAGGCTGGCGTCGAGTTGCGTCAGCAGGCGCAGTTGCCCTGCCGGTGCGCCGTCCGGCGTGCTGAAATCAAGGGCGTAAGGCAGCGGCGTCGCGCCGGGGACATAGCTGTTACCGTCGCTGCCAAGCGCCGCTTGCGGGCCGCGCACGCTGAGCAGGGCAGCATTGGCTGCAGACTCGCTGGCCGCCTGCTGCAGGTAGCGCGTGAGGTCGAGCGCTTGCCCCGGAAGCGGCTTGAAGTCGGCGTCGAGCACGCCGATGTGACGCAGATATTCCAGCTCGCCAAGGCCGCCGGCAAAGACGTTGAAGTTGATGAAGTGCGTTGCTTGCGAGGCCTGTCGGTCGTAGTCGGCACGCTCGGCCGTTACCGGCACCGGAATTTCGACGAAGCCGGCGAGCGACTGCCGGTATTCGTCGTAGTCGACCGGGGCGGCCGTGGCTTCGGGATCGCCGGCGAAAGCAGCGGTATCGCCATACCATTTCTGGACCGTCGCAAAAAAGCCGAGCAGGTCGCCCTGGGTGCGATAGGCGTCGCCGCCGTGGGCGAGCAGGATGCCGCTGGCCAGCGTGCTGTTCAGGCTGACGACCTTGGGGTGGCTACGGATCGGTGGCGCTTCGTCGAGCGGGCGCAGCAAGCCGGCCGCTTCGAGGGCGCCAAGCCAGCCGGCGATCCACTGCGTGGGGTCGGCGGCGAGCGCCGCGAGACTGGCGGGGGCGGCCGCGTCGGCGAGGATTGCAGCGCGCAGCCGGGTGGCGTGCGCGACCTGCTCGGCGACGAATTCGTCGCGCGTCAGCGGCGTTGCGGCGCCGCTGATGTCGAAGCGGAAGGGCATGGCCAGCTGTTCGATTTTGAGCAGGTGTTCGTCGGGGTTCCTGGCAAGGAACTTCTGCGCCAGTCCTTCGGCAATGCGCTCGAGGTCCTGCACGCCGCCGTCGAGCAGCCCCTGCTCTTTCCACTCCGGGCGCAGCGCATAGAGTTTGTCGCGCAGGCCGTCGAAGTCGTAGGCCAGCCATTCGGCGAGGCCGGGATAGGTCTGCACGTTGAAGCTCATGCCGACGTAGCCGCCGGCTGCCACGTCGAGGGCGTAGCCGGGCAGCAGGTTGATGCCGTCGGTATTGAGCGCACCGTCGAGGCTGGCCCAGGGAATGTCCGGGCGGCTCGTGCCGCTGGTCGGCGTCGGGCCGTAAGTCTGGGTGTTGCCGGCCGCGTCCAGGCTGACGCCGTCGGGGCGGCCGCCGACATTGCTGCCGACTACCAGGTAGCGTAGGGCGATGCCGTTGAGCACTTCGTCGCTGTAACCCATTTCCGGGACGCCGAGGTCGAAGCGCACGTAAGGCGTGTCGACGTTGCTCAGGCTCTGCAGCGAGACGCTGTACAGGCCGTTTTCACCGGGAGTCAGCGTGCGCGGGCCGCCGATGCCAATGGTCACGTCGGCCTCGATGGCGCGCTCGACCAGGAAGCGCTGCGCTTCGGTGACGCGCTGGCCATCGGGATTGATGACGCTCAGGTCGTAGAGACCGAGCGGCACGTTGCGCAGGTCGAAGACCGCCCGGATGTGCGTCGCGTCGAGTACCTGCCAGCGCTCGGGTTCGACTTCATGGACTCCCGGTCGCGTCAGCTTGACGAGGGCGCCGGGCTTGAAGTGGGCGCCTTCGATGTCGACGCTGACCCAGCGGTGCGCGCTGTTACTGCTGTTACTGCTGTTGCCGCTGTCGTCGCTGTTGTCCTGTTCGCCGCCACCGCCCTGGTCGGGGTTGATGCGCGTGATCGACAGCGGCAGCAGGTCGGCGCGCAGGGTCACCGGCGTGTTGGCGGCCCCTTGCCGTGAGCGCAGCAGCAGGTAATAGTCGCCGGCCTGCGTGCTCGGCAGCCAGACTTCCTGATCCGCTGCCAGTGGCCGCTCGTAGGCGGCATCGAAAGCGTAGCCGCTGGGCACGTCGCCGTAGCGCAGATAGAGTTCGTTGCTGCCATCGTCGGCATCGGCACCTGTATCGGCAATGAGACTGACGCGCAGCGTTTCGCCGGCGGCGACGGCGACTTTGTAGAGACGCGCCTGGCCTGGCGAGAGGGTGGTTTGCAGCGGCGTGCCGATCGGCATTTCGGGGACGCTGACCTGCAGCGTGCCACCCGAAGCGCTGCGGTTGTTGGCTTCGCCGGGCGGCAGGCTGAGGCCCGTCGCAGCGCTATAGCCGATGCTGCCTTCGAAAACTTCGTTGTACAGGTCGGGGCGGACGATGAGCCGCCAGTTGCCGTCCTTGAGTGGCGGCAGCGAGGCGCTCAGCGTGCCGTCGTAGCTGGCGTTGGCGGCCAGGCCGCCGGCACCGCTGTCGTGATCGAGCTTGCCGAGCAACTGATCGCCGAGGTCCCATTCGTTGTCGGCCGAGAGGTAAATGGCATCGGTCCAGCGTCCCCAGGCGGGATTGCTCGACTGGTTGCTGATGCTGAAATCGATACGGATCGGCTCGCCGACGCCAGCGCTGCCCGGCATGACAACGTTGGTGACGACCAGATCGGCCGGCGGCGGGACCTCGATCAGCATCGGCTGCACGGCGGCCAGCGCGTTGTTCTGCTCGCCGCAGAACTCGCGCAGCCTGCCGAATTCGCCGCCGCCCCAGGCGTTTGCCGGGTCGCTGATGACGAAGACGTACCACGGGCCCTCCATTTGCTGCGGCGCAGTGAGCACCCGCGTGGCGTCGTAGCTGGCAGCGGCGGCGAGGCCGCCGGAATGTTCGAGGTAGCCAAGATAGCGGTCCTGCCTGATGTCCAGGTAGCGGTCGCGGGACAGGTAAACCAGATCGTACCAGCGGCCCTGGTCGCCTGGTGTGTCGCCGCCGGCATTGACGACGCGGTAGCTGACGCTGAAATCCTGGCCGGCGACGACCCGCTCCGGAGCGAGCACTTCAACGAGCTGCAGGTCGGGCGGCGTGGCCAGGCTGATCGACAGCGGCGTCGCTGCCAGGTTGTTGCCTTCGTCAGCGAATTCGAGAACCGTTCCGGCGGCGTCGCCAAAGCGAGCCAGCGGCGGCAGGTCTGCACGGATGCTGCTGGCTCCGCTGGAGTAAAGGTCGGCGAAGATCGCGGTGTCGGTGTTGACGAGAATGTGGAAATCGCCGCTGATCGATGCCGGCAGCACGGTGGTGATTGACGCGGTATAGGACTCGCCAGGGCGCAGGGTTTTCGGCTGGCCGTTGTCGTTCAACTGCACGGCGTAGGTCTGCAGGGCGTGGTCAGCATAGTCGAGCGAGGCGTCGCGCGACAGGTAGATGCCGTCGACCCAGCTGCTGCGGCGCGTCTCGCGGTTGCCGCGATTGCTTACCGTCCAGCTGATCGTCAAGGGCTGCCCGGAGAAGGCTTCGCTTTGACCCTCGGCGAGCGCCAGGACGATGTTGTCGATCTGCAGATCCGGCTCGCGATAACTGATGGTGAGCGTGCCGCGGGCGAGGTTGTTGTCGTTGCGCGGGCCTTCGAAGACGCTGCCCGGCGCCTGGTTTGCACCGGCATACCAGGCGCTGCTGCCGGCGAGGCTGCCTCCGGACGACAACTCCGGGCGCGCCCGGCGCCGGCTCGGGTCGCCGCTGTCGCTTTCGGCGTCGGTAATCACGTAGACGTAGTACTCGCCGTCGGCACCGACCGGCAAACGCAGCCTTGCCGTGCCGGTATAGCTGGCGTTGCTGGCGAGACCGCCGACGTTGGCGTGTACGACGCTGCCCAGCGGGATCGCCCTTGCGGCGATGAACGAGGGGTCGCGGCTGAGGTAGAGGCTGTCCACCCAGCTGCGCGTTCCCGACCACACCGGGCCTCCGAAGTTGGTGACGGTCCAGGTCAGCGTCGTTTCTTCGCCGGAGAAGTGCGGCGTATCGCCTCCATCGCCCGCATCGTCAGGCTGCGCGCTTACCGCGGTGACCCGCAGGTCGGCGGCTTCGGCCTCGAGTTGCGAAGCAGTGGCGCGGGCGTTGTTGCCGTCGTCCGACTCGGCGACGCGCTTGCCGCTATCGGTGCGCAGGATCAGGTAGTGCCCCTTGATCCACGGCGCGAGTTGCAGCGTCTGGCTGACGCTGTAGCCTTCGCCGAAGCCCAGGCTGCGCGTCTGGGCATAGTCGGCGAGGTGCCAGACTTCGCTTGCCGTCTGCCAGTCGGCGCTGTCGGCCAGGTAGACCGAATCGGTCCAGCTGCCGTTGAAGGCGTCGCCGCGGTTCTCGACGCGGTAGCTGAAGCTGTAGCTCGCGCCGCTGGCCACCGTCGCCGGCGCGACGAGTTCACTGACCTGCAGGTCCGGTGGTGTCGTTCCGAGCACGCTGATTGCTCGCGCCTGGTAGTTGTTGTTGTCGATCTGGCTCGGGTCGTCGGCGTTGATGTTCGTCGCCAGCGTGTCTTCGAGAATCACGTCGTAGGTGTCGCTCCAGACGCTCAGGAAGTATTCCCCCGAGGCCAGCGCGTCGGGCAAGCTGACACGGACGCTGGCGAGGTAGCTGTCGCCGACGCCGAGATGACCGACGTGGGTGAAGGAGCCGAGCAGGAGGTCGCCCTTGTGGGCACCCGGGCGGAGTTTGTCGCGCACCAGCCAGACGGTATCGGTCCAGCGATCGAGCGCCGCCGAGTCGCCGCGCGTCGTCGCGCTGCCATGGTTGCTGACCTGATAGCGGACTTCGATACTGGCGCCGTGCACCGCCTGGTCCGGGGCGACGACGGCGCTGGTGACCAGGTCGGCAAAAGGCACGGCGTTGACCGTGAAGTGGGCGGCGTAGGCGTTGTTGGCGTCGTTCGGATACTCGTCGAGCTTGAAGCTGCCGTCGGCGACGACGATCAGATAGGCGTCGCCGCGCAGGCGGATCGGGATGTCGAGCAGCGCCGTTTCGCTGGCGTAGCTTTCGCCGGGCGCCAGCGCGCCAGCGTTGGCCACTTCACCGAGCAGACGATCGTCGCCGCTGAGCGTGCCGTCGAGCGACAGGTAAATTTTGTCGGTCCAGCGGCCGTTGGCCAGCGCCGCGCCGAAGTTGCCGATCGTGAAGCGGATGGCGGTTGCCGTGCCGGCAGTGATCTGCTCGGGGACGATGACGCTGGCGACGCGCAGGTCGGCCCGCGTGTTGAGCTCGATGGCCGTCGTTGCGGCGGCGAGCAGGCTATTGTTGTTGCGCGCTTCGCCGTGTTCGTAGATTTGCTCGCCGCTCTCGTTGCTTTCGCCGAGCCTGGCGTTGGTGATGAGCTTGAGCCGGTAGAGGCCTTCGACTTTCGTCGGCAGGCGCAGTTGCTCGGTGCGCGTATAGCGCGTTCCGGCGGCCAGGCTGCGCTGGTGGCTGAAGCTGCCGAGGGCGATGGGCTGACCACTGCCGCTGGCCGGCAGCAGCCAGACGCTGTCCACCCAGCTGCCATTGGCGTCGGCGTCGCCCTGGTTGACGACGCTCCAGGAGACGTCGATCAGCGCGCCTTCCTGTGCGCTGGCCGGGGTGACGAGGCTCTCGACCTGCAGGTCGGGCGAGCGCGAGAGTTCGACCGGCAGCGCCAGCGAGTGGCCGCTGTTGTTGTCGGTGAAGACGAACTCGAAAGGGCCGCCGGTGCGCACGTTGAGGTAGTGCGTGCCGCTGATGCCCTCCGGCAGGACGACTTCGAGACTGCGAGCGTAGCTGGCGCCGACGGCGAGCTGGCCGATGTGGCGGGCCTTGCCGAACTGCGCAACGACGCCACTGCCGTCGGCGTTGCGGCTGAGCCAGACCTGGTCCGACCACTCGCTGCTGTCGGTGCTGCCGATGCCGTCATTGAGCACCTCCCAGCTCACTGTCAGCGGACGCCCGCTGGCGGCGAGGCCGGTGCTGGTCACCGCGGCGATCTGCAGGTCGGCGTAGGCGACGGGCATCACGTCGAGCGGGTGTTCGAGGTGCGCGATATTGTTCGCTTCGGCGTGATTCTCGAAGACTTCACTGCGCGCATCACTGACGACGAAGAGCCGGAAACGGCCACTGCTGCGCGCCGCGAGCTGGATGTCTTCGCTGCGGCTGTACGACTCGCCTGCCGCCAGCGCGCCGTCGTGGCGGTAGTCGCCGATGAGCAGGTCGTCGGCGTTGCCGAGGATGTCGTCACGCGAGAGCAGCACACGGTCGCTCCAGCTACTGAAACGGCCGGCCCCCGTGCCCTGGTTGCTGACCGTCCACGCCACGGTGAGCCTCGCCGGGTCGGCGATCAGCGTTTGCGGCGCGCTGACGGCGCTTACCGCCAGATCGGCGTAGGGCGAGAGCTCGATCTGCAGCGACGCGGTCGAGCGATTGTTGCTGCGCTGGCCGTCGCCGATGGCATTGCCGGCGTCGCTGACGACGATCAGGTCGTAGGCGCCGGAGAAGTCCAGCGGCACGACGATGTCGGCCACCGCGTCGTAGCTGGCGCCGCTCGCCAGCGGGCCCTGGCGGACGATCTCGGCGAGTCGCTGCGCTGGCGCCGAGCCATCCGTAGGCGCCAGGAAGACCTGGTCGCTCCAGCTGCCGAGGGCGACACCGCCAGCGTTGCGCACCTGCCATTCGACGTGCAGTACGGCGCCCGAGGAGAGCAGAGGCGCCGGGTCGGAAACGTGCACCGACAGATCGACACGGGCGACCCGCAGGGTGTCGCTGGCGCGCGCCAGATTGTTGTTTTCGGCGCCGCGCTCGTAGACGCTGTCGTCGCTGTCGGTCTTGACCAGCCAGCGCCATTCGCCGTCGGGCAGCGATGTCGGCAGGGTGAAGCTGGCGCTGCGCGTGACACTGTCGCCGGCGGCCAGCACGGCGCTGTTGAAGACACTGGCCACTTCGCGCAGCATGCCGGCGCCGTCTTCGAGGAAAATCCGGTCGCGCCAGGCGCCGCTGCTCGATGCCGCCCCGCTGTTGCTCAGGGTGTAGCTGACGCTGGCCAGATCTCCCGGTCGCAGGGCGCTCGGGCCGAGTACGTCGCTGACCCTCAGGTCGGGCGTCGGCGTCAGGCGGATGGCCAGGGCGGCGGCGCTCGCGGCGCTGTTGTTGCCATTGCGGCCGCCCTCGTCGACGCGACGATTGGCGTTGGTTTCGACGAGCACGAAGTAATCACCGTCGAGATCGCGCGGCAGGATCAGCGTCGCCTGGCCGCGATAGTCCTCTCCCGGCCCAAGCGCACCGCTGTGCAGCAGTGAGCCGGCGACGACCAGGTCGTCGCTGCTCACGTTGGTGTCGGCGGAGAGCACGAGGCGATCGTTCCACTGTGCGCGGTCGGTCGTCGCGTTGCCGAGGTTGCGCACCTGCCAGCTGATCGACACTTCTTCGCCACTACGCGCCATGCTTGGCGCGTCGACGCTGACGACAGTCAGATCGACGATCGGCGTGATCAGCTCGAAAGGCAGGGCGCTGCTGAAGTTGTCCGCAGCCGGGTCGGGCTCGGCTTCCCGGGCGCTGTCGGTACGGATGCCCAGGGTGTAAGCACCGGCGCTGGGCAGCGGCACCCTGACCGAGGCACTTTGCGTGTAGCTCTCGCCGACGCGCAGGCCGCCCTCGTGTCGGACACTGCCGATCACCAGGTCGTCGCCATTGCCGATGAGCGCGTCCGTGCTGAGAATGATCTGGTCGTTCCAGCCGCCGTCGGCGTCCACCGTACCGCGGTTGGCGACGCTCCAGCTGACTTCGCTGAGCTCGCCGCCGACGCCGCCCGGCGGCGCATTGGCGGCTTCGACGCGCAGGTCGGGATAGTCCCTGCTGGCCGAGTAGAACGTGACGCCGGCGCTGTTGTTGTCTTCGGCGTCGCCCTGCGGGTTGTGCTCGAAGACGGCGCCGACCCCGGTCTGACTCTGATCGGTGGTGAGCGTGATCGCGAAGCGGCCGCTGCCCTGGTATCCCTGCGGCAGAGTGAAGTTGAAGTGGCGCTGGCGTGCCTCTCCGGGCTGCAATGGGCCAGCGGGCTGTCCATCGACCGTGCTCAGCGGATCGAAGGCCAGATGCGTGTCGAGGATGACGACATCGGCGTCGATGTTGCGCACGCGGATGCGTTCGTTGAAAACGGCGTCGGTGGCGCTGTCGCCTTCGTTCCTGATTTCCCAGGCCAGTGTCAGCGTCGCACCGGCCTCGATGCCGCCCACATCGGCCGGCTCGACACGCAGGTTTCCGGGCAGCAGGTCCGGGCCCGTGACGCGTAGCAGTTCGGCGCTGTTGTTGGTCTCGGCGTTGCCGCCGGGATTGGCTTCGGCAAGCTGCCCGCCGGCATCGGCGATGACGCGCAGCGCAAAGCGCCCGGCCGCGGCGGCGCCGCTGGGCCAGGTGAACTGCGTGCTCCGCGAACGGCTGGCGCCGGCAGCGAGCGGGCCATCGCTGGCCAGGTCGACGGTGGCGAGCAAGGACTGCGTCTCGGCATTGCGCAGTTCCAGGCGTTCGTTCCACGGCCCCTCGGCGGCCTTATTGCCGGCGTTGCTCGTCAACCAGTGCGCAGTGACCGTTTCTCCCGGTTGCAGCGCGCCTTCCGGGCTGAGCGTCAGTGCGTCGACCACCAGGTCGACGAAGGGCGCGAGCTGCACACGCAGCGGCGCGGCGATGCGATTGTTGCTGCGGCTGCGCTCGGCGAGCTGCGCATCGGCGTCACTGACGACGATCAGCTCGTAGTCGCCGAGGAAGTCCACCGGAATGAGCAGATCAGCGCTGCCCAGGTAGCTCCCGCCGGCGTTGAGGGAGCCGCTGTGCAAACGCTCGGTGACGAGGACTGAAACGCCGTCGCGGGTCAGAGTGATACGGTCTGTCCACGGGCCGAGCGCCACTGCGCCGTGGTTCTCCACCTGCCACTCGAGGTGCAGGGTCGAGCCGGACTGCAGCTGGCCAGGGTAGTCAAGGTGGGTGATGGCGAGGTCGCTACGCACGATACGAACCGCCGCTGCCGACGTGCTGCGGTTGTTGCTTGCATCCAGCTCTTCGACGCTGTCGTCGCTATCGACAATCACCAGCCAGCGGAATTCGCCCTCGGTCGTCGAAGACGGCAGGGTGAAGCTCACGGTTCGCGACACCACGGCACCTGCCGCCAGCGACCCCGAATTGAGCACGCTCGCCACCTCGCGTAGCCCGGCGGCGCCTTGGTCGAGGTAAATGCGGTCACGCCAGGACGTGTTGACAGGGTTGTCAGGCTTGGCAGGGTCGGTCGTGCCGACGGGGGCGTTTCCTACATTTTGGGTGCGGTAGCTGATGCTGGCATTTTCGCCCGGGCGCAGAATCGTCGGCCCGACGACTTCGCTGACCGCCAGATCGGCGACTGGCGTTTGCGTGATGCGTAGCGGCGTCACGCTGGCCGCGCGGTTGTTGCCGGTGCGTCCATTCTCGGCGACCCTGCGGTTGGCGTCGCTGTCGACGAGGACAAAGTAGGCGCCACTGAGGACACCCGGCAGCGTCACGGTGACCGCGCCGAGATAGCTTTCGCCTGGCGCCAATGTGCCGGCATGTGGCACGTTGGCCACGATGATGTCGCTGGCGTCGAGGCTGGCGTCGGACGAAAGCAGCACGCGATCGTGCCACAACGCCTTGTCGCTGCTCGCGTTGCCATCGTTGCGCACGCTCCAGCGGATGTCCGTGCTGCCGCCGCTGAGGGCAAGGGCGGATGTCGTGATCTCGACGACGCTCAGGTCGGCGAACGGGCTTTGCAGGGCGAAGGCCGCGCTGAGGCTGTTATCGGCGCGCGTATCGGGTTCGATCGTTTCCTGGTTGGCATCCGTGCGCAGCGCGAGGAATACCGGGCCCTGAGCGATGAACGGCAGGGTGAGCGTGGCGCTGCGTGCGTAGCTCTCGCCGCGACGCAGGCCACCGCTGTGGCGGAAGCTGCCGACAAGGATGTCGTCGCCATTGCCGATGACCGTGTCGCGGCTGATGATGAGCTGGTCGTTCCAGTCGCCGTCAGCGTCGGCGCTGCCGCGGTTGGCGACTTGCCAGTCGATGCTGATCTGCTCGCCGGAGATGCCTGTCGCTGGTGCGGCAAAGGATTCGACCTGCAGGTCGGCGTAGGCCGTGCTCGCCGCCAGCAGTTGCACGCTGGCGCTGTTGTTGCTCTCGGCGTCGGCCGGGAGGGCAGCAGCGGCACTGCTTTCGAAAAGTACGCCGAGACCGCTGCCGTCCTGGTCGACGCTGACGCGAATTTCGAGAGTGCCGACCGCGCGCAAGCCGTCGGGAAGGCGAAAACTGAAGCTTCGCTCGCGGTACTCGCCGGGAGCGATAGCGCCATTCGGCTGGCCCGCCGTGCTGGCCATCGGGTCGTAGGTGACGCTGCTATCAAGCAGGCGCTGTGCGCTATCGAGCTTGGTGACCACGATACGTTCGGGGAACGCACCGGCGGTCGAGCTATCGCCGCTGTTCCAGTCTTCCCAGTGAATGCTCACCATGCCGCCGGCCTGGATGTCGGCGTCGTCGGTGCGCAGCACGCGCAGGTTTCTGATCTCCAGATCGGCGCCGACGATGTGGATCAGTTCGGCCGACTGGGTGTGCTGAGCCGCGTCACTGCTGCCGCTGGGGGTGGCGACGACGGTCAAAGCGCGCAGCAGGAAGCGTCCGGCGGCGTTGCTGCCGCTCGGCCAGAGCAGGCTCGCGCTGCGGTTGCGGCTGGCGTCGACCGCCAGCGGCTCTTCGCTGGCCAGATCGTCGAGGGCGACGCTGGCAACCAGTTCGCGGGTCGTCAGGTTGAGTAACTCCAGGCGCTCGCTCCAGCCGGGCTCGGCGGCCTGATTACCGCGGTTGACAGTGTCCCAAATAATCCAGACCTCGGCGCCGGGCTCGAAAGCGCTGTCCGCTGCGAAGGCGAGATTTTCGATGTGCAGCTCGCTGGACGGCGCCCGGACGACGTCGATCTCGATGGAGCGAGCGTTGTTGCGCTCATTGACCCCGCCGACGCTGCTTTCGTGGATGACATTGTCGGCGTCGGCGATGACCGTTATCCGCAGGCGGCCGGCAGCGCTGTCGTCGGCAGGCAGAGTGAGGGTGTGGCGACGGCTGCGCGAGTCGCCGGCGGCAAGCGCTCCATTGGCAGACTCGCTTGCGTCGTAGGGGACGTAGACGTCGGCAACGATGCGGCCACTGTCGAGATTGCGGACGACGATGCGCTCGTGCCAGTTGCCCACGCTCGCCTCGCTGCCACGGTTTTCAAGCAGCCACTCGAGGTCTAGCGTCTGGCCGGTGCGCAGTTCATCGGTAGGGGCCACGATGATGCTGCTGACGGTGAGGTCAGCTGCCGGTTTGGCACGGAAGTCATCACGAGTCTGTGTGCTTGCCGGCGGCACCAGGCCGAGGCTGAAGGAAATTGGCGCCGCAGCTTTCGTGGCTGTGTTGGCGCCATCGATCACCAGCGTATAGCTGCCGGTAATCAGGAGTTCGGGCGTTTCCTGATCAACGCCGCGCAGGCTGTGCCGGTAGACGTTCTGTCCGGTGGTGCTGTCGACATGGTCGAAGGTGACGCTTGCCACGCCCATGGCGCTGCGCTGAAAAACCGTCCGCCCAAGCGGATCGAGAAGTTTCCACTGGGCAACGGCGCGCGCCGCTCCCGAGCTCGACGTGCTGCTGGTGTCCAGCACGTTGAGGAAGTAGCGCTCGCCGGCACGCGCCTCGAAACGGAAAGTCTGCGTGCCATCCGTCGGCGCAGTGCTGATCGCCGTTGGTGTCTGGGGAGCCAGCAGTGGGCTGTCGTCGAGCGCCAGCACGCGGAAGCTGCAGCTTTCCGGCGTGCCGCTGAAGTTGCGGATCAGCAGCGTGTAATCGCCGGCGGCGAGCTCGCCGGAATGATAGCGGGCGTGGTTGACTTCGCTGGCATAGGTGCCCGTGGCGGGGTCCAGCATGCGTCGCGAGAAGAGCAGCAGGCCGGCAGGATCGAGGAGTTGCCACCATAGATCTGCACCGCTGCTCAGGCTGTCGAAAGCGAGGACGCTGGGCTGGTCGAGGTGCAATACGTAGTTTGTACTGCCGTTGCCGAAGACAGTGCTGCCAATAGTGCTACCAATCGTGCCGCCAGGGGTGAGCGTTGGCGCGCTACTGGCAGTAGCCGGTGGCGTGCTTACGATGAACGCGTAGGGTCGATCGTTGGCGGAGTCGGTAGCGCCTTCGCTCACCAGCAGCAGCAGGTATTCGCCGGCCGCGAGCGCCAGCGGGGAACTCTGCCTGCTGGCGTCGCCATCCGCTTGCTGTACACCATCTGCGGCGAGCAGGCGCCAGCGCAAAGCGCTGGCCGGGCTCGCTCTGCCGTCGAAGACGAAACGTTTGCCTTCGGGCAAGCTGAAGCGATAACCATCGACGACCCGGCCGGCAGACAGGCGACCGCTGGTCAGGGTGTTGGGGAGCAGACCTGCCGCTTCGCCGAGTGCGTCTGTTTCGCTGAGCGCGAAGCGCAGCTGCCGGGCCTCCAGCCCGCCGGCGAGGTCCCGCAGTTCGAGAGTGTAGCTTCCCGCTGCGGGGAGCTTGATCGCGCGTGGCGGAGTGTTGGCGACGTTGGCAGCGTTGGCTAGGTCCGTGCTATTGGCGGCATACACTTGCCAGCCCGCGGCGCTACGGACCTCGACGTGGGCCGCGAAGTTCGCGCTCAGCGGGCTTAGCCAGAGTATGGCGGCGCTGCTGGTCGTAAAGCGATAGGCGAAGCTGCCGCCAGGCTCGATCATTGCGCTGACGATCCTGTTCAATCCCTGTGCTGGCGCGGCTGCTTCGCCGATCGAGACGCTGAAGTCGAAGTGGCGGTAGGTGGCGCGATAGCCATTTTGGGTGTCGCTGCCATCATCGCGGAGCAGAAAATAAGTGCCGTTACGGGCGAGGGGGCCGGCACTACCCGTGCCTTGTCCACGCGCCAGCTCCTGCCCGAACTCGTCGAGCAGCCACCAGCGCTCGCGGTCGCCGGAATGCTCTTCCAGCGTCAAGCAGTCGCCAGCGGCGGCAACGAAGCTGAAGACCGCGACCTGGCCGGCCAGGCGCTCGCCGCTGATCGAGACACCCAGGCTCAAAGGCTGTACCAGCGCCAGGTCGAGTAGTTTGAAAGCGAAATCGTCGCTATGCTCGATGTCTGTGTTCGCTGTCAAATCAAGCTGATAGCTTCCTGGCGGCAATTCGACAATCGGCAGTTGATCGACGACACCAGCCGCGCTGGCCAGACTCCCCTGGTCAATCAGCTGCCCATCGCGGGAAATCCGCCAGGTGAAAGCGGCACTCTCGCTTTCGCTACGGGCCAGGTCGATCAGCACCCGCGTCGCCGTCGGCACGCTGAAGCGATAGGTCGCGCTGGCGGTGGCGGCGAAAGCGTCACCGCCGACCAGTTCGCCAAGCGCGATCAGCTGCGTCGTTTTCAGCGCGAAGCGGTACTCCGCCTCTCCGCCAGCCGCCGACTGTTGCTCGCTGTCCCAGACGAGGAAGTAGCGACCCGGCGGCGGTGCCGCGACAGTCGTTACCGTTTTGTCGAGAGAGCCCGCCGCGACCTGGGCGCCGTCGCTACGGAGCAGGCGCCACCAGCCGTACAGTCCGCCGAGCTTGCCGGGCTGGTAGTCGAGGGGCGTCCCTACGGAAAGATCGACGGCGTAGATGGCCGCTTCGCCGGCCTGCAGACGACCGTAGACAGCTGTGTTGAGCGACAGGGTGGGTACCTTGGCGAGGTCGAACAGGCGCATGGCGTAGGTCGTATCGCCGCTTGTCGCATCGATCGTCTGCACCTCGATGCGGTACTCGCCGGCCTCAAGAGCGAGCGGCGCCAGGGGGCGTGCTGTCGTGTAGGCGTAGATCGTTTGGAGCACTGTGCTCCCCTCGTAGAAGGTAATTCGTAGCGGCGAGTCGACTTTTGCCACATCGAGGTAAAGCAGCTTTCTCTCGGTTAGCCGAAGGTGGTAGTTGTGCTGCGCTGCGCCGGCCTCATTTGCTGGCAGTTGGCCGGCGATACGGCTTTCGAGCGTGATCGGCGGCTGTGGTCGTTCGATGGAAATGCTCGAGTCGCCAGCGAAATCCCGGCGTCGCACGAAATACCAGCTGCTGTCCTGCGATGGCACAAAGCGCAGCACCGCGCCGTCGGCAAGCAAGTGCGCCTGCAAAAAATCCGCTTCGTGAATCGACCATTCGCTTCCGTTCGCAGCCTGGAGGAGATATTCGTCGCCGGCCGCGAAATCGACTCGATAGATGCTGGCGCCGGAGTCGCCGAAGCTGATCAGCTCGCCGATAGCGTGCCCGGCAACTACCTGGATGGCGTTCGTGCCGCTGTCGACCCGAACAGTGATGCTTCCGCCCGGGCCATAGTCGAGCGACACCTCCAGCGTGTAGTCGCCGGCGGCGAGTGTCAGCACATCGGTGCCGGCCTCGTAGCTGTTCCAGTAGCCATGGTCACCGGTAAGCAAGCCGGCCGCGTTGCGCAGTACCCAGTGTGCTTCCCATGCGCCACCGCTGCCGCCGGTGTGACCCGTGATCAGTGCGAGGGCGTTGTGGTCGAGGGTGAAACGAAAAGCCTTGCTGGTCGCGCTGCTGTCGTCCAGCGTTTCGCTATGTTCCAGGCCCAGGACGAGAGGCACGCTGACGAGCGGCATTTGCTCATCGCCAGCGTCCCGCCTTGCCACGATGGTGTAGTTCACGGTTCCGGCAAGATAGCCGCCGCCAAAGAGGACGAGGGTGTAAATACCGGACTCTTCGACCGTCTCCTGCAAAGCGCCGCCGCCGCCGAGCCAGTGATTGGCAAGACGCCGAGCGAGCGGGTCGAACAGGGCAATAGTGACGTTGCTGTAGCCATAGCGGTCGAAGCGCATGGTGCTGCTTACTTCGACCGTAAGCATGTCGCCGGCTCGTGCCTGCAGGTAATAGATCTGCGTCTGCTGTTCACCGGGAGTCAGGGTGCCGGCGACTTCCTGTTCGGGGTCCAGGAGCGCGTGGTCGGTACCCGCGGTGTTCAGCAGGCGGAAGCTGAAGTCATACGACGCGTCGCGATTGCCAGGCGACGCGCTGGTGTAGAGCCGTAGTACGTAGTCACCCGGTACGAGTTCAAACAGGTTGTCGTACATGCTGCCCAGATAGCTGTTCGCTAATTGCCGATCATCTGCGTTGCGGATGTCGTAGTCGACATCCCATATTTCCGAAAAGGCCTCGACGACAATGCGGCTACGCTCAGTCACCGAAAAAGTGTAGGTGAGCGAGAAGAGGTTCGACGCGTCCAGGCTGACGTCGCACACTTCGTCCAGTAGCAGCCTTTGCGGGGCGGACGCGGCGAGGGTGATGTGCGTGTTCAGCATGCCCTTGGCTGCGTGCTCCGCCTTTCGCTTCAGTTCGAGGGTGTAGGTGTCACCGTTGCCGGGCAGCTCGATCGAGGTGCTGGCGCCGCTTCCCTGTGCGAGCAGGTTGAACCAGCTATCGAAAAGCAGCCAGCTGAGTTCTTCGGCTGGCTCCTCGGTTGACTCGGTGTCGATGTCGAGGCGCAGCTCTTGTCCGTAGAGTGTCGAATCGAGTCGGAGGACCTTGACCTGTTCGCCGTTTGCGAAGCTGGCCAGGGTTTCGCCGATCGACAATTGCGGCACGTGATCCAGGTCGACCAGCTGCACGCTGAAGGCGGCGCCGCCGTCTGCCGACAGGTCGAACTCGTAGTTGCCGGCGGACAGATACATGAGGTCGGGCGAGTCGGCTTCCCGCTCGTCGTCATCCGGCTGAGCCGGACCAAGAGCGAACCAGTCGCCGGAATCGGGAGCTTCGCCCGCGTCGCGGATTCGCCATTGCACGCCGGCGTCCGAGCCCTGGTCGTGGATCTGGAGATACGTGCCTGTGGGTACATGCAGCTTGTAGCTACGCATCCCTTCGTCATCGGAGAGACGCCCGGAAAATCGATCGCCAGGGAGTAGAGTCGTCGCCGACAAGGCGAGGCTGAAGTCAATACCATCCCCGGCGCTGGCTTCGTCCTTACTCTGAGCGGCGCTCGAAAGGATGACCATGAAGCGTCCGACCTGAAGTTCGCCAAGGTCAACGAGGTGATGTGTCGCGGCGGCGCCGTTGACGTCGAGATTGTCGCCGCTTTGCACTTGCCGACCCGCGGCGTCGTAGATTGCCCAGCGGACGGGCGACGCGCTGGCGGTGGCGATCTGCAGCCGATGATCGCCAGCCCTTTGGACATCATAGTGGTAGACGACGGCGTGGCGAGCATTCGTCAGCTGGCCGTTCGTTCCCGTCGCGGTGAGTGCTTCCGTGTGTTCGGAAGCGAGCAGTTGCAGGTGGTAGGTGGCCTGGTCGGCTGTCGCCTCGATGATCAGCTCGTAGTCACCAACGCCGAGCAGTTCCGTGTAGCTGGCGTCGTTGTTGGGCCACCAGTCAGCCGAGCCGGAATCTGCGCCAGCGGCTAGCAGACGCCAGCGGATGTCGCGCGAGCCAGCATCGTGTACCCAGGCATGCGTCGGCAGGGTGGCAGCGAACGGCAGGCTGACTCGGTAGCGGACGAGGTCGCCCGAGTGCGCCAGGACTCCAGCGAGGGGTTCACCACGCGGCGCGCGCAAGAGGCTCGCCTGGTGGACCTTGAACTCATAGTTGAGCGACGTCGCGACAAGCGGGTCGATTTCCAGGACCAGAAAACTTTCCCCGTCGGTGGCGCTGTCCAGTTCGATCTGCTCGCCGAACGGAAGCGTGGATTCGTCAAGCAGAATGCCGTTAGCGTCGTAGACACTGAGTATGCCCGCGGCGCTGTCACTGCTGCGGGCCGCAACCGTCAATGGCCCGCCATCGTTCACCGGCGGCACGCGAAAAATTTGCGCGCCGCTGCTGGCGCCCAGGGTTCCGCGTATCTCCTCGTCCAGCGCCAGCGTTTCGGCGGCACCGACGTCGAGCAGGCGGAAAGCGTAGGGGCCTACACCTTCGACCTGGTCGGCCTCCACGGCGAAGGTGTAGGCGCCTGCATCGAGGGCAAGAAAGGTATTGCTGTCGCAGACGCCGGAGGCGCGCAGCGAGCCGTCGGCGGCGCGCAAGGTCCAGCGGTTTCCGGAAGCGGTGAGTCCGTCGAAGAGCAGGCGTGTCGGCCAGTCGAGCGAGAGTTGCCATTGATCGGCAAAGTCGGGAAGCCGGGTGTTTCCAGCGGCCTCGCTGCCGACGGTCAGTGTCGCGACCTTGGGGCTGACTAGTGTCGCCGCATAGCGCAGCGTCAGTGGCGCGTCGTTGGCGCTCCTGCCGACGACGATCAAGAGGTATGTACCGCTGCGCGGGAGAGTCGCTGCAATTGCTGGGTCGCTGCTGTCGGCGGCAGCGTTGACGATGCTCTGCAGGCCGTCGGTGGCCAATAATCGCAGCGCTGCCGCGCCGCCGCTCAGGCTGAGAACGTCGAGGCTCAGGCGGTCGCCGGCTGTGCCCTCTATGCGGAAAAGTTGCAGGCGGCTGGCGGCGTCGAAGAGTAGGGTTTGCGTGCTATCGAGAGGCAGGGTTTCGGCCTGGCCGGCATCGAGCAGGCGGAAACGGAAGTCATCGGTGCGGCCAAAGCTGGGGACGATGCGCAGTCGATAGAGGCCGGCAGCGTCCAGCCGGATCGGCTCGACGGTGGCATGGCCACCGAAGCTACGGTTGCGGTGGATGAGTTCAGTCGGTCCGCGTAGCTCCCAGCTCAGATTGTCGCTGTCACTCAGGGCCTCCAGAAAGAGCGTCGTCGGCGCGTCGATCGAAAAAACATACTCGCGAACCAGGCCGGGCTGATCGATAACTCCGGAAACTTCGCTGCCAAGCATCATTTCCTGGCTGCGGACCAGCAGGCGGCGCAGCACGAATTCATAGCTATCGCTGTTGGTATTGCTGCCGTCATCGCTACGGTTGTCGATTTGCTGGCCGTCGACGACGAAGGTGTAGCTGCCGGCCGGCAGTTTGAAGAGGTCATTACTCTCCGACATGCGGCCGCTGAGCAGTGCTCTGCCGAGGCTGTCGAGTATGCGCCAGTCGCTGTCGCGCGTCGGCGTGATGGTAGGCGTGAAGATGAAGTCGCTGTCCTCCTCGACGCGCAGCGAGAATGCCTGTGCCTCGCTTGCCGGGCTAAGAGTCAGTGGGATGAAGCTTTCGAACGGAAGAAGCGGCAGGTCGGCCGTGTCGAGCAAGCGAAAGCTGAAGCTGCCGGTGGCCAGGGTGGGGCTGGCTACGTCGAATTTGTAGTTGCCGGCGGGCAGCGACAGCACGCTGGAGCGCGTACTGGCGAAGCTGTTCAGCGGCGCGTTGCCAGCAGCGCCGTTGAGCGGCGCTTCCACGCCGCGCGGCCCGCTCAATCGCCACACGAAATCGCGAGCGTCGGCGCCGCTAATTTGGCCCGTGTCGATCAGCAGTGAGCTCGGTGCGGTGAGCGTGAAGCCGTAGCTGACGCCTTCTCCCACGCGCTCGATGCTGCCGAAGCTGCGCTCGTTGAGCGTCAGCGGTGCCGTACGGGAAGTCGTCAGGGCGAAGGCGAAGGCAATGGGTCGTGGCGAAGAGTCTGGCGCCTCGTAGCCGAAGTCGGGAAACACAGCCAGCAGATATTCGCCGCTACTCGGCAACTCGGTTTCCGTGACGCTCGTGCGGAGAGTGGCGATCGGGCGGTCGTAGGGATCCCACACTTGCCAGGAGACTTTTTGATTGGCGTTGGCGGTGAGCTTCAGTTGGGAGACGATGCTGTGCTGGCCGGCTTCTGCGGTGAAGCGATAGAGACGCGTTTCACCCGCGGGGATCGTTTCGTTGCTGCTTGCCCCCGAGAGCAGGTCGATGGCGGCGTCGGCATTCAGGACGCGGAAGCGATATTCCGCGACCTGCGGGCTGAAAGTGTCCAGGGTCAGCAGGTAGTCGCCAGGCCCTAGCCGAAAAATCTGCCCCTGATCGTCGCGGAAGGAAGTCCATCCGCGTACCGTGCCGAGCGGACCGGCAAGCATCCAGCGGGAGGATGGCGCACTCGGGGGGCCACTCAAGGGACCGCTCAGGGCATCAAAGACGAGAGTGCTCGCCTGGTCGAGGGTGAAGCGATATTCGGCGACACTGCCGACGCCGGCCGAGCTGACGCTGATCGGGCGGTTGAAGACCAGCGCCTCGCTGACTCTGGTCTGCCTGGCAAGCGTGAAGCCGACATTTGACGCGCCTCTGGCGCCGTAGTAGCCATCGTTGAGCAGCGTGTAGCGGCCAGTCGTGGCGATGTTGATGCTGGTCGTGATGCTCGCGCCCGAGGCCGCCGCGACCTGGCGTCCGAAGGGGTCGAGCAGACGCCAGACGCCGCCAGCCGAATCCACGGCGTTCAGGATCAGGGTGCTGCCGGTCGTTGCGGAAACGCGGTAGCCGATCGTCGAGGCGGCCGCCACGCGCATGGTCACCACTCGCTGGCCGAGCACCAATTCCTCGAAGCTCTCACTGTCGAGTAGACGGAAAGCGTAGGCGCCGTCACCATAGACACTGCCTGTTGCGGCACTGCCTTTGACTGTCAGGGCGTAGTCTCCCGCCGGGAGATTCAGGAATGGGTTGGTGTCGGCGGCGTCGCTGCGGTAAAGCGGGCGGCTCTCCACTTCGCTGCCGCGTGGCCCTTGCAAGGACCAGACGGCGCTACTGAAGTCACCCTGCGTGTCGAACACCAGTTGACGGTCGTCGGCAAGCGTGAAGCGATAGGTCCGGGTGGCTTCGGCCGTGGGCAGCAGGCCGGCAAGCATCGTGCCGAGAGGCACTGCCTCACCGGTGGGCAGTGCGGCCAGGTCCAGATGGCCGACGCGCTTGAGCTGGAAGCCATAGTCGCGCGGCGTCGTCGCGTCGACGCGCCCTTCGAGCAGCAGGGTGTAGGCGCCGTCGCTGCTCAGCAGCCGGACGTCGGAGCTGTTGCCGGCAGCCGGTAGGGCGGTGGGTGCGCCGACGTCGCGGCCGAAACGGTCGATCAGCCGCCAGATGACTTCTTGGCCAGCGCTGTTACTGCTGTCACTGCCGCCGCTACTGCCACTCATGTTCTCGAGGGCGATCTGGTCGCCGGCGTTGGCAAGGAAGCGATAGCTGTGGGTGCTGTTGCCGGGGGGCAGGACGATGCTGCTGGTGGTATCGAGCGACAGCGCGGGCGCAGCCGCCAGATCGAGCAGGCGGAAGGAAAACTCGCCGCTGGCGGCGGCTGTGCCGTGCACCGTCAGCTGGTGTTCGCCGGGCGGTAGAGTCAGGATACTGAGGTGGCTGGCGGGCGTGCTGGCGCCGCTGCTCCCGCTGACTCCGCTATCGTCGAAACGCCGATCGGTGACCTCTTTGCCGCGCGGTCCGGCCAGTGACCAGACGATATCGGCGCGCAGACTCTGTGCTTCGAACGCTACTTGCGTTTCTTCGGCCAGATCGAAAGTGAAGATCGTCGACTGGCCAGCGCTGGCGATGGCTTCGGAAATGGTCTCGCCAAGGGTCTCGCCAAGGGTCAGCGTCCGGGTCACATCGGGGACTGCGTGCAGCGAGAATTCGTAAGCGAGCGCCACGTCGGCGGCGTTGTTGTCCGCGCCATCGAGCAGCAGCCAGTACTCGCCGCTCGATGGCAGCGTAAATGGTCGGGTCATGGTGGCGGGATTCGCCACGGCGCTGAAATTTCCGGCCGCGACTCGCACTCCCCAGGGATCGACCAGGCGCCAGGCGAGTGAGCCGCCGGCGACCGAGCGCGGCTCAAGGAAGAGCTTGTCGCCGGCATTGAGCGCTATCTTGTAAATCTGCGACGCGGTGGCCTGCTCGAGCTGGCCGCTCGTAACTGCGTTCGCGACGAGCTCCGGCGCCGCGTCGGCGGCGAGCAAGCGGAAAGGGAAACTACCCGTGCCTGTGCCGTCGAGGCCGACTGACAGGGTATAGCTTCCGGGCGGCAACAGCAGTCGCTCGACGCCGTCGAAGAGCGTGCTTTGCCACGCCATGACGCGCGCGACCTGCTGACCGGCCGGCCCGCTCAGCGACCAGGCGAAGCCGGCGTTGTTCAGGCGGTCGAAAATGACTTCTGTCGTCGCGTCCACATCAAACTTGAAGTGAGCGACTTTGCCGGGCTGGTCGATGTGGGCGATCTGCGTTTCGCCGATGCGCAGTGGCGAGACGCTGTCAACCACCGTTTGCAGGGTGAATTCGTAGGCCAGCGCTGCCTGATTGGCGATAGCGCCTGCGAGCAGGAGCAGGTATTCGCCGCTGTGTTGTACGGTGAAGCGCGCGCCATCGCGCCGGGCATCGAAGCTGACGCCCTCCTGGCGGCCAAAGGGGTCGAGCAGGCGTCCGAAAAGTGCAGCGGCGGCGGGCGTCGTGGCCTTGAAAGCGTAGCTGTCCCCGGCGTTGGCACGGAAGCGGTAGGCTGCGCTCTGGTTGCCGACTTCGAGCACGCCGTTGACCGGCGTGTCTGGCGCGATCACGCTTGCCGAAGCGGCGTCGATCACGCGTAGCGAGTAGGCGCCCAGCGCCTCCTGCGCGCCATCGACGCGCAGTTGGTATTGGCCGGGCGTCAGATCGTAGGCCGGCGGACTGGTGGATGGGGAATCGGTGGCGCTGAAAGAGCTCTGTCCTACCAGGCCGCCGGGACCGTCCAGGCGCCAGCTCAAGTCGCTGCGATTGCTCAGGCTGTCGAGGACGACACGGCTGGCTTCATCGACGGTGAACCGGTAGTAATCCTGCTCGCCGGGAACGTCGATGCTGCCGGCAAGAGTCATGACTCCTGCGGCGGGATCGCCGTCGAGAAGAATGCGCGGTTCGAGGGCCTCGAAATGGAGCTTTGCCGCCGCAACTTCGCGTTGCCTGCCTGTGGCTGCGAGCTGTATTGGCGCTGGCGGCGCTGCTCGCTGGCTTGGGCGCGCTGGCTGTGCGGGCGGCGGCTCACCGGGCAGAAGGCCGCGATCGGAAGCATCGGGAGCGTCTGGAGCGTCGGGACAAGTGTTCTTGCCTGTGGACTTGCGCATGTTTGTTCCCCCTCGCATTGCCAAACTCAATGCCAACGGACAAAAAACCTACGTTTCTCAGCGACCGGTAGCGGTCGTCTGTGGGTCACCAGCGGCTGCAACTCATGCAGCTCCTGCATCTCCTGTAGCGTGTGCCGGCTGCTCGGACTGCAGTTTTTCTGCTATGATGCTGAGCCCGATTGTCAGCAAGATGTTGCGATATGTCAACAGTTTCTTGCGAGTTTTTCCTCGTTTTGTTTTTTACAGGTTGTTAATGACTGGATCTGCCGCCAATCCTGGCTCCAAGCCAAATACGACGACAGCCGAGCGGGCCCTCGATCCGCGACCGTTTGCCGACATCGACGCCGGCGCGCTCGCAGCGCGCTTGAAAGCGGCCATCGGCGACGAGTCGGTGTCGTCGTTTGCGCGCCGCTGCGGCATGGCCGAGTCGGTGCTGAGGACTTATCTCAGAGACGGGCGCATGCCGCCGCTGGACAAGGCTCTGGCCATTGCCGCCGTGGCCGGCGTCAGCGTCGACTGGCTGGCGACCGGGCGCGGTGCGCGTGGCATCGCGCAAGTCAGGGCCGCCTACACGGTGAACTCGGAAAGTGCTGCTGTGGCCGAGGCTCCGGTGCTTGACACAGCCGTGCTCGAAGGCATTGTCAAGGCCGTCCTGCAAGGGCAGGGCGGGCGCGCCTCGCCGGAACATCTTGCCGCCATGATCGTCGATCTTTATCAACGCGCGCTCGATCGCGGCACGCCCTGAGCAGGCCGGCCGCGCACTTGCCCCGCTGGCCCGCTTCCCTGCTGACCTGCGCCCTCTGTGCGCCTTGCGATCGCCAAGAAATCATCTCTCCGGGAAGAGCAGAAGTGAGACTTTTGAATCGTTTTGTTGTGGGTGGGTCGTATAGGATAGGCAAAAATCCTGCTTCAACGCAGCGGCGGTGGGCACAGGCAGCCAGCCCGCCCGCCACGCGCTTACCGCCGGCATGGCGGCTCATTTTCCTGATGAAGACGAAGGAGCTGCTGCGAGTTCTCGATACAACGAGGGCCCTGAATTGCGCGAGCGATCTGGCTGGCCATGCTCGAAACCAAGGCGGTAGAACGCTGAATTCTAGAGGAGAAGGATCATGGCTATGAGCTCACGCGCCATGTTCGACGGTCGCATGTCAGGGGTTCACGGCTTGACGAATTTTTCGCTCAAGCAGTTGATCGCCTGGGATGGTCGTCTCAATATCGGCCAGCCGCAAATCGACGCCCAGCACGAGGCCATCTTCGCCCTGGCGGTGAAAAGCTCGGATGTCTGGCGCAAGCACGGCGATGTCGAGCAGTTGCAGCGGATGACGGCCGAGCTTCATGTGCTCTTCCGATCTCATTTCCTCTACGAGGAAGGGGTGCTGGCGGAATTGGGCTACGAAGACCTCGCCGAGCACCGCTTCGAGCATCAGGTGATGCTCGACGAGATGCAGCTCATCCGCGCTCGGGTAGACCAGATGGACCAGGAAAACGACAACGCCGAACCGGGATTTCTGCTCATGAATTACATCCTCAGCGCGACCGTCGGCCACATCTTTCACAGCGACATGGACTATGGCGCCCTGGCCCGTGCTGCGGTGCTCGGAGCGGGGCCCGGGACCGTTCGGGCACTTCCCGTGCTTTCTTGAGGCGCGCGGAGCGGCGCCCGTTGCTGCGCGGCGAAAAACGGGCGGAGCTGTTGTCCTGCACTGCCAATTACCTCGTATCATCGCCTTTCCCGACGCAGACAGTCGCCGCGCTTATCGCTTATCTTTCTCGGCCTGGAGCTTTGCGATCCGCTGCTGAAAAACCAGCCATCCATCGATGAACTACACTTTCGCCTCGGCGACCATCCTGCTGATCCTGATCACCGATCCGGTCGGCAACATTCCGATTTTCGCCAATGCCCTGCGCTCGGTGCCGCCCGAGCGCCGCGCGTGGGTGATTTTGCGCGAGGTGCTGATTGCCTTTGTCCTGTTGCTGACTTTCATGTTCGTCGGCGATGGCTTCTTGCGCTTGATGAACCTCAGCGAGCTGTCGCTGCAAATCGGCGGCGGGGTGATCCTCTTTCTGATCGCGTTGCGCATGATTTTCCCGCAACCGGGCCTTACCGACGGGCCCGAATTGCTGGGTGAGCCGCTGATCGTGCCGCTGGCCGTTCCGGCCATCGCCGGGCCATCGGCTTTGGCCACCGTGCTGCTGCTGGTATCGCAGGCGCCGGAGCGGCGCCTGGAATGGATCGGCGCCTTGTGTATCACGATGGCCGTTTCCGCCGTCGTGCTGGTGCTCGCCGAACGCATCCAGCGCATCGCCGGCGAGCGCTTCGTGGTGGCCTTGGAACGTCTGATGGGGCTGGTTCTGGTCGCGGTGTCGATCGAAATGATGTTGCGGGGAATCAATACTTTTGTCCTGCAGCTCGCCAACGGCTGAGGTGACGCCATGCTCATGACCCCATCCTTCCGGGTGAGCAATGTGGTGCTCGCCTGCGCCGCGCTCTGGCAATGCTTGCTTGTGCGTCTTGGCGCTGCCGAGCGCCGCAGCTTCGCCTTGCGGAAGGGCGCGGCGGCAGCGGCGGAGCGGGGGAGGGCTGTTGTCAGACAACATCTCCTCGTCGAGGACGCATGATGTCGAGCATACCGCTTCGTGGACGGATCGGGCGCCTCCGTCGGGCTCTGGAACAGCGTGTTGACCAGGGTTGGGCACTGGCGTGGCAACGGCTAGGGCCGGCGCGGGAGGTGCCGGGATTTGACGGCGACCCACGCTTTGCGGTGGTCACCGTAAACTTCTCGACCACCGCTTTCTTGAAGCTGATGCTGCTCACCCTGTCCGAGCAGAGCGCGCGCGATCGCGTACGTCGCGTCGTCGTCGTCGACAACGCATCGCGCGATGGCGGCATTGCCTTTCTACGCGCGCTTGCCCGGCGCGCACCGAGGATCTCTCTGGTCGAGAACCGCATCCTGTTGAATCACGCACGCGGCATGCGTCGAGGTCTTCGTTTCCTCGACGAACTCGACGCGGGGGACCCTGTTGGCGAGCGGGCCAATCTGATCCTCTCCGTCGACACAGACGTGATTTTTCGAAACCCTGAAACGCTCATTGATCTCGCACAGCCGTTCATTCACGACGGTGCCGCCGCGGCCGGCGAACTGCGCCACTGGAACTATCCCTATCCCGAGGCACAAGCATCTTTTCTCGCGGTGCGCCGCGACATCTACGCGCGGCGCGACCTTGCTCCCTGGGTCAACCACGGGGCGCCGGCCTACTGGCTCCAGCGCAGCCTCTGGCAGGCCGGTGAGAAAATCGCCTGCTTTCCGAGCAATGCCGGTGCTTACGTCCTCCACCGTGGGCGCAGTGGGGTTGCCGCCGCGGGAGCTTACCGGCCGCTTCACTCCTATGCGTCAGAGCCGAACAGCGAGCCCCACTTCATGAGAGTTCCCGATGGCGCGGAGATCTGGGCGCAGACCGAGCGACGACTGGCTGATCTGCTGTCCGACGATGGCGCGCCGCGGCTCCTGGATTTGCTCGCCGAGCGTTTCGCCTGAGCGGCGGCTGGAGAGTTCGAGCGAAGCGGGTGAGGACTGAATGCCTGGCTCCCGCGTCAGGTAGGCGAGCTCTTCGACTGGCGCAAGCCCAATGGCGAATTAGAAGTGGCTGAGAGAAAAGAGAGAAATATGGAGTGGCGTGAGACGAGACGTTTTCCGCTCCGCGTCCTTGTCCATCTCGTCCTCCGCTCGAAAACATCGAGCTTGAAGGAGAGCGAGCGACCGTTACAGATGGGCGGGCTGGATTCCGGATCACCTGTCGAATTGTTGCACGACGAGAGCCTGGCCGAGCGTGGCGGCGCGAGCGGGCTGCGTGACGAGAACCTGCTCGCATCCGCACTCGCGCGGCCACTCAAGCTTGCGCTCTATGGCCAGCCGGACGTGGCCGAACTGGCCGCAGCCTACGGCGTCGGTCTGGCGCGGAACCACCCGAACCACCCCTTCGTCGACGGCAACAAGCGCGTCGCTTTTCTAGCGGTCGGCGTGTTTCTGGCGCTCAACGGCTGGCGCCTGGTGGCCAGCCAGGCCGATGCGACGCTGACCGTGCTCGCCGTCGCGGCCGGCCAGATCGACGAAGCGACGTTTGCGCGCTGGGTGTGCGAGGACAGCGCATCGCGTAAGCGCTGAGCTCGTTCTGTCGGGCAGCCAGTGGTGCTGTGTCGTAGCGGCGCTTACCGATGAGTTCGGGAAAGCTACCGGGCGAGCGGTCGAGGGGCTGACGGAAAAAGGGTCCCGGTCGGTAGGCGAGCGGGGCGTCTGAGTCGAAGTTCCGGGAGGTCTGTCCTCTGGAGATCGCAATTGATCCTCGCCCGCGAGATCGCCAGTTCGTCCATGTCTGGTAGATACGTTCCATGCCGCTCATGTAGCGCCTGCTGTCGTCTTCTGGTTCTCAGGCTCGGTTTATGAGCCACTGGTCGTTTATCATCGCACTGATGGTCTGCGTGAAAAGTGCGCCGGAGGTGTGCAGCTCATCACGGCGTTGGGTGGTGAGTGGTGGGTGGTGAGTGTTGAGTGCTGGCTTCGTGTTTCCGAGCATTCAACCAGTCACCAGAAGGCGCAGTCGGGCTCCTCCCGTACAATTCATCATGATTTTTTAATGATCGTCGCTGCCCGAAGAGAAGTGCTGAGTGGCCATTTACAACGCTGAAATCTCCGCTGGCTCCCTGATGTTGCCGGAGAGCCGCCGTATCGCCCGCTTGCTGCTGACCCAGC
>QPGA01000040.1 GCA_003332265.1 Candidatus Accumulibacter meliphilus | reverse complement strand
AGGCAAGCGTCTGTGAGACGCGGTTCAGCGTCTGCGACTGCTCCTCGCGATCACCACGTGCGGTACTTGCCGCCTCCTGCCGGCCCAGCGACAACTCCTGTCGTAAATCACGCTCCAGCCGCTCCAGGCCCCCTTGCAGATCGCGCAAACGGACCGCCAGCACCTCGCGCGTCGTCCCAGCGCGCAACAGCAGTGCGAGCTGCAGAACGATCAGCTCTTCCGATCTCGCACTCACCGCATACAACCAGGCCTGGCTCATTGGCTTACCTCGGACAGAGCGGCCGCAAGCTCAGGAAATGAAGCGCGAAAGCCTCTACTGCAGGGAGAATGCAACCCGGTTTCCCTTGTCTTGCCCGGACGACTCTGCCTTCTCGTCCGCGCTGTCGTCCGCCTTGACGATCTCGGCCGGGCGCAGGAACAGGCGCTCTGCCGGAACTTTCTCGACGAGCAGCCAGTCGCGGACGGCTTTGGCTCGCCGATCGGCCAGATCGCGCAGATCCTGCTCATCAAGCACCGTGTTGGCGAAAATCAGCGCCTCCATTTCCTCCACCGGCAGATTCTTCGCTATCCCGAGCACGTTGCGCGGCTTCTCGAAGTCCTCGTCACGGTAGACACGTTCCAGCAGCTCCCGATACTCCTCGCTGTCCATGTCTATCGTCTCCACCGCGGCATCAGCGTCACCTTGCGTGGCGCCCTCGCTCTGCAGCGCCCGCAGCTTGCTGTCGAGTCGAGCGCGCTGCAAGCCCTCGGGGTCGCTTTCCGAATCGGCCTGTCCGGTAATCTCGAGCTTGAGAGCGGGCCGCTCAAGCAAGGCCTTGGCCAGTGCTTCAAGGCGCGGCTTCGCCGACGCGGCAAGCGACGCTCGACCGGGGTCGAACTCGACATTCGACAGCTCTTCGCCACCGCCGAACACCGAACCCAGCAAAGCAAAAGGTGAGGTAACGACTTTGACCAGGAGATTGCCGATCAACTCGCCAAGCACCCCGCCAATGCTGAATTCCGGGTCATCGAGCGAACCCGCAACCGGCAGATTGATGTCGATTTCCCCCTTGCTGTTCTTGAGCAGGGCAACGGCGAGGGTCACCGGCAACCGGGTGGCCTCCGGGCTATAGACCGCTTCTCCAAAAGTCAGTTGATCGAGAAAAATCCGATTCTCGGCGGTCAGTTGCTTCTTCTCGATTTTGTACTTGACGAACAGCGACAACTTGCCTTTGTCGATGGCATAGCCCGCGTACTTGCTGGAGTACGGCGAAAGCGCCGTCAATTCGATACCCTTGACGTCTGCCTTGAGGTCAAGAAAGGGATCAGCGATCAGCGGGTTGAGCTGACCTGCTATCGTCAGCGGTGCAATGTTGTCGTAGCTCCCACGTAGATCCAGCGTTGCAAGGCTGCCATCTGCCGAAGAGAGCCCACTGATCGTGCCACCGATCTTCTTCAAATCGGCCGAGTAGTTCGGCTTGATGAAATGGTCACTGAACTTGATGTCGCCGCCGCGCAAATTGATCTTGCCGACCTTTATCGGCAACTGCGGCTGGTCTGCGCTAGCAACCGGTGCAACTGCCTTACCTTCGCCAGCGATCACGGCAGTCGCCTGTCTGGCGTTATCGGCCGCCCCGGATTCGCGCACGATCTGCGAGAGATTGAGCTTGCCCTGCGGGTCGATGACCACGCGCGCAAAAAACTGCGCCAGACCCACCTCACCGATCGACAGCGAGTTCGGATTCAGGCGCGCGTCAATGTTGGCAAACGACAAGGATTTCCACTTCAGGAAATCGGAGGAATCAAGCTTGTCGACCGCCGCGAAATTGGCTACCGCCACTTCCCCGGTGAAACTTCCCGCCAGCTTGCCGGCATCGGCAGAACCTGCCGCGGGCGCCTGTTGCATGCGCACATCGCCACTCAAACTCACCTGACCACTCGAAAGGACGACGTTCAACTGCTCCGTAAAATACGGTTGCAGCGGTATCAGTTCCAGCGCCTTGACGGCAAGCTTGAGCTCGCCAAGGAGTGGAAAAAACTTGACGGTGCCGCCGACCTCGACCTCGCCCTTCGTGTTGACTCTGAAACGCGTCGCGATCCTGGCGGTCGTGCCGGGCTCGGTAGACAGGTTGTCGGCATCCACCTTCATCGCTTCGATGCTGTGCACCACCACTGGCGACATGACGGCATCTTCAAAGCGCAAGCCGAAGTTTTCACCGCGGTACTTGGCGAGCGTCAACTTCCACGGCTTCGACGAATCTTCCTGTGAGGCTTCGACCGCGCGCAAGGACGGCGGCTCGACAAACAGGATGCTGCCGTCTGCGCTACGCCGGATCAGCAGCATCGCGTCGCGCACCGCAACTTCACCAATGAGCACCTCGCGCTTGGCGAGATCGAAACGGCCGCCCTGCACCGAGAAAGCCTTGAGCTTGACCCATGGCTCGGCATCCAGGCTGAACGCCAGATCGAACTCGCTCGCTGCGCTGCTCTTGCTGTCGACATTCCTCAGCCTGGCGGCAAGCCCGTCAATGCGGGCATCGAACGGCTCCCCATGCGACTCGTCGCGCCAGCGCAAGGCCCCACCAGTGATCACAGCTTCGCCCAGCGACCACTCGAGCGGCGCCGTCTTCGCCGACACTTCGTCTACAGATGCCGGCCGCCGCGGGGAGGCCTGTTTCGCGCTGAAAAAGTCGATCCAGTCGATGCTTCCCTGCGGGCTGACCCGTGCGTGTATCTCTGGCTCTTCGAGCGACACCCGGTCGATCGCAAACTTGCCATTCAGGGGATCCAGGCTGCCGACCGCCACCTCCAGACGACGCAAAGAAAGGAGCGGGGCACCGGCGTCATTCTTCACGACCAGATCCTTGACCGCGACGCCACCCGCAATCGCCAGTGTCGAACGCCCTTCTTCCCGATGCTGGAAAGCCAGCTTCAAATCGCTATCAAGGGCGCCGGAAACGACCTCGATCGGCAAACCATGCGGCAGGTAATCGATATACTTGCCCAGTCGCACATCGCGCAGCTCGAATGCCACTTCGCTTTCCATCGACGCGTCAAAAGGCTTGCTCTTGCCCTGCGCAAGCAGCGGCGAGCCATCGATCGACGCCGAAAAAGTCGGCTCGACGAATACCGCGGTCGCCTGCGGCAAGCTGGAGATAAACGGCAAGCCGATATTCAGCTCGCTGAGCTGGTGCTTTTCACCAAGCATCTGATCGTCGAAATCGATCTTCCCGCCCGAGATCTGGATGTTGTTGAGCGAAAACAGGGGTGTCGGGGCATCCGACGCCGGCTGGGCAGCGAACTCGTCAATCAAGTCGGAGAAGTTGAAGCGCCCGTCGGCCAGACGCACGACTCGGAAGGTCGGTGCGACCAGGCTCAGCTCACTGATCACCGGCCCGCCACGCCATAGCGAACTCCACTCGGCGTCCACCTGCAGACTGTCGAAACCCGCCACAGCCTCGCCACCGCCTTTCTCCTGAATCGCAAATCCGGCGACTTGCACCGACAGGGTGTAGGGGTTTATCCGCACGCTTTCCACTGCCACCGGCCGCTGCAAGGCCTTGGTCAGCTGGTCGACCAGTACCCACTTGGCAAGCAGCGGCAGAGCGAGAAAACCGAGCACGCTGAAAACGAGCATGGCAAGCGCGAGGCGCAGCGCGTATTTCTTCAGTTCGATGGAAGCCGTAGGCTTGGCAGTATCTGTTGTTTCGGTCATGGCAGCAGGCCGCAAGCTGGCTGGAAGAGGCGCGAATTTAGCACGAAGGCGAGCTTCCCGCATTCGCCGCGGCCATGAAAGCACCGCAACAGCCGAACCCAGCGGAAGGACGATTCAGAAGCTGTCCTTCCATTCGCGCAGCGCGGCAAACACGGCGAGCTCATCGGCCGCCTTGGGTGCCCGGCGCCGCGCCGACGCGACCACTTCCGGCTCGGCGCAGCGCAGGAAGGGATTGCTTGCCTTCTCGATCGCGATCGTCGATGGCACCGTCGACCACCCCTTGGCGCGCGCCACCGCGACTTCATTGACCCGGCTTTGCAGACAGTGGTTAGCAGGTTCCACCGCCAGTGCAAAGCGTAGATTCGCCTCGGTATATTCATGCGCACAATAGACCGCTGTCTGGTCGGGCAAGCTGGCCAAGCGCGATAGCGAGTCGAACAGTTGCGCTGCGCTGCCCTCGAACAGACGTCCGCAACCACCGGCGAACAGGGTATCGCCACAGAACAGGCAGCCTGCGCCATAATAGGCGATGTGCCCAAGCGTGTGTCCGGGGACCGCGAGGACCTGGAACTCGACATCGCAGAAAGCCGCGCGAATCCTTTCTCCACCGTGCAAGGGTTTGGTCACGCCAGCAATCGATTCTGCCGCGGGTGCAAACACCTCGGCCGGGTGATGGGCAAGAAGACTCATCACCCCACCCTGATGATCGGCGTGGTGATGGGTGACGAAAATGGTGCGCAGCGACAGGCCTTCACGCTCAAGAACCTCGAGCACCGGGCGTGCATCACCAGGATCAACCACGGCCGCTGACGCGCCTTTGCGCAACAACCAGATGTAGTTATCCTTGAAGGCTGGAATGCGGATGACGTCGAACATCGCTCAATTTTGGAAGAACTGCGGAAAATGTCAATTGCTGGCCTCGACGCCTGGCTTCAAACGCCGCAGGGACGGTACGTCATGTCCTGGGAACAGACCACTGTCGACAAGATGGTCGCCGATGTGTTCGGCTACAATGCGATTCAGTTGGGCCTGCCACAATTCGACCTGCTCGCGCAGAACCGCATCCCCCTCCGCCAACTGGCGCACGACTCGGGCCAGGTCGACGTCCTCTGCGACCTGCGGCAACTTCCCTTCGCCGCTCACAGCATCGATCTGGTGGTCATGGCACATAGCCTTGAGTTCGACGACGACCCGCACCAGATTCTACGCGAGGTGGAACGTGTTCTGATTCCCGAGGGTGAAGTAATCATTGCCGGTTTCAATCCGATCTCGATCTGGGGCCTGCGTCGCCGGCTACCCAACTGCCCGCAACACTTTCCCTGGAACGGTCGCTACCTGTCGCTGCCGCGCCTCAAGGACTGGCTGCAACTCCTCGGCTTTGAGGCCGAGCACTGTAGCTTTGGCTGCTACGCCCCACCCTTCCGAAACGACCGCTGGCTCAAGCGTTGGCATTTCCTGGAAGCCAGCGGCCAGCGCTGGTGGAATTTTGCCGGCGGCGTCTACGTACTGCGCGCGGTCAAGCGCGTGCATAGCATGCGCCTGATCCTGCCGAGCTGGAAACAAAAGGCCGCGCCGCGCAAGGCGCTTTCGGTGCTCAGAAAAAAGGAAATAGCAAGACATGAATGATCAGCAAGTGGTTATCATCCACGCCGACGGCGGCTGTCGCGGCAATCCCGGGCCGGGCGGCTGGGGCGCGCTCCTGCAGGCCGGCGAGAAAACGAAGGAACTGTGGGGCGGGGAGCAAGACACGACCAACAACCGCATGGAACTGACCGCCGCCATTTGCGCCCTCGAGGCGCTTAACGGACCCGCAACGGTGCACCTGCACACCGACTCACAGTACGTGCAAAAAGGCATCAGTGCCTGGATTCACAACTGGAAGCGCAATGGCTGGCGCACCTCGGACAAGAAACCGGTGAAAAACGCCGACCTCTGGCAACGTCTCGATGAAGTGGCCAGCCGGCACCAGATCAAGTGGTTCTGGGTCAAGGGACATGCCGGGCATGCCGGCAACGAACGTGCCGACATACTCGCCAATCGCGGCATGGACGAACTGCGTACCAAGACCTCCTGAGCACTGACCTGCGCTCGGCTACCGCCTGCCCAAGTGCCCGCACCAGCCCCCGCCCGCCCGCGCCGACCACAGAATCCGCGACATCGCGGGCTCTTCACCAGCAATGGACAATGCCCATGCGCCAGATCTTTCTCGATACCGAAACCACCGGCCTGGAGCACAGGCTTGGCCACCGCATCATCGAAATCGCAGGCGTCGAGATGTGCAACCGACGCCTCACCAATCACCATTTCCACCGCTACCTGAATCCCGAGCGGGATATTGACGCCGGCGCCCTGGCGGTGCACGGCATCAGCCGTGAATTCCTGCTCGACAAGCCCCATTTTGCCGACGTTGCCGCCGAGTTTCTCGATTTCGTGCGCGGTGCAGAGCTGGTCATCCACAACGCCGCTTTCGACCTTGGCTTTCTGAACGCTGAACTGGCCATGCTCGACATGGCTCCGCTGGATACCGTCTGTCACGCCGTCTGCGACACTCTGCGCATGGCCAAGGATCTGCACCCCGGCAAGAAGAACAACCTCAACGCGCTGTGCGACCGCTACGGGGTCGACAACTCGCACCGGACCCTACACGGCGCCCTGCTCGACGCCGAAATTCTCGCCGAAGTCTATCTGGCAATGACCCGCGGCCAGGAAAGTCTGATCATCGATCTCGGCGATGACAGCGCCAGCCGCATCGCAGCGGCCCGCCCGCTGCCCTCCTCGGGCGGGCGCAAAGCCCAGGTGGTCAGGCGCGCCAACGACGAAGAAATCGCTGAACACCAGCAAGCGCTGGCAGACCTTGACGAAGCAAGCAAAGGCAAATGCCTGTGGCTGCATTTGGAGAGCAGCAGCTGATTCAACCCATTCAACCCATTCACCACCTTCACCGCATTCGGCACCTGCTCTTGCTCTCTGCGCGCGTGCGCAGCTTCCTGCTCGCAGCACTGCTGCCCCCTCTTCTCGCCTCGCTTGTCGCCCCGCATTTCTCAGCATTGCGCGCCGCGCACGCGGCGTCGACCGTGGCGCTGCCGCCGCTGCAAACCTGGATCGACCTCACCCCGACAGGGGGCCGCTTGCGTGCACCACCGGGCACCTATGCTGGCCCGGCCGTGATCAGCCGAGCGATTATCATCGACGGCGACGACAAAATCACCGTCGACGGCGGTGGTGAAGGCACAGTGCTGACCGTGCGCGCCACTGGCGTGACCATACGAAGACTGCATCTGAAGCACTCGGGCGATTCGCACGACAGCCTCGACTCGGGCCTGCTGATCGAAAACGGCAGCGACAATCTGGTCGAAAACAACCTTATCGACGACGTACTGTTCGGCGTGACGCTGCAAGCCTCCAACGACAATCGCATCGTCGGCAATCGCATTCGCTCCAGGCACAGCGACCCTGCCGACCGGGGCGACGGCATCCGCCTCTGGTACAGCATGCGCAACCGAATCGAAAACAACGACATCGCACGGATTCGTGACATCACGGTCAGCAACTCGCTGCACAATCGCTTCATCGGCAACCACATCACCGAGAGTCGCCGGGCGCTGAATCTGCTTTTTTCGCACCGCACCCTGATCGAAAGGAACCGCTTTACCAACAACTCGACGGGCATTACCAGTGTCAACTCGAGCGGCGTCATCATCCGCAACAATCAGATCATGCATTCCGTGGACGCCAGCGGTGCCGGCATCGCTCTCAAGGAAAGCGGCACGACGCTGGTTCAAGGCAATGAGATCATTCACTGTGCGGTTGGCCTGATGTCCGATTCGCCGACCCATCCGATCAACCGCATCACGGTGATCGACAATCGCATCGCCCACAACTTCACGGGAATCAGCTTCTACGGCGAGAGAGGCGGCCATCTCATCCTGCGCAACCGCTTCGAACACAATCTCTGGCCGGCACTGGTCGGCGAAAGTGGCCAGGTCGATCACAACGAATGGCGGGGAAACTACTGGGACAACTACCAGGGCTTCGACCGGAACGGTGACGGTGTCGGTGACAGCGCACACGAAATCTGGGCCTACGCGGACCAGCTCTGGATCGAAATGCCGATGGCCAAGTTCTTTAGTAACTCACCGCTGCTCGAACTACTCGATTTCCTCGAGCGCCTGGCACCGTTTTCTTCGCCGAAGCTGGTCCTGCGCGATCCGCAACCGCAAGCTCACCGGCAGCAATAGCTGCGGCAGGGAAATCTGGCGACAAACGCGCTGCAGACGCAAGCATCGATCGCGCAAGCGACCGCAACGGGTATCGAATGTATCAGCTGTCGCTGGGCGTCTCGGGTGGACGTCTGGGCCGCCGGCCATGCCGCTTGGGGGTCGCCCTGGAATCGGGCGAACGCCCTTCAGGCGACGCCCCATCCGTGGCGCTTTCTGCCCGCGCGGCCGGCTGCCGCTGCTCCTGCTGGCGCGGAGGCCCAGCCGGGCGCGGGCCGGTCGGGCCGTTCTTGCGTTGCTCTGGTCGACGACCTGGCCCGGAGGCGTTCTGGCGCTTCTCCGGTTGCCCTGGCAGGCGGTCGGAATTTCGATCGGACTCACGGTTTCCCGGAGCCAGGGTAATTTCGAGCTCGATAATTTCATCCCATTGCGGATCGCTGCGATCGCGCTCGGGGATGGAGAGAAGTTCACGGAGCCGACGACGCGGATCCTGGGGAGGTGATTCGTTCATTTCAGCATTATGACTCACAGCGCCGCCATCGTCCAACAACAAGCTTGCGCAGCCTCTCGGTGTCGGCTGTGGAAATGGCAGCCAGGAAAAAAAAGCCCGCCGCAGCGGGTCCTTCTTTCGTCCTCACACTGGACTTGCTCAGCGCTCGGCAGACACGGCCAGCACGGACTTGAGCGTGGCAAGAACGGGCGGCTAGTGCTCGGCCCGAAGGCTGGCGGCAAAGGAGCTTTCCAGATTTGCCGGGAACTCGAAGCGGGTGAAAGCGCTGTGGATATCGGCGTCGTTGACGCCGCTGCTGGGGTCCTGAAAGCGAATCCCCAACTGGCGGCCATTGGCCGCCAGCGTGGCGAACGCGAAACGCCAGCGCTGGGCTTCTGCCAGGCGCTCACGCAACTCACGCTCGTTGCTGATTTCGACCCCAGCCTCTTTCAATGAATCCAGGAACTGGTCAAAAGACTCTTTGCTCACGCTACCCATTTTGTTCTCTCCTGTAGAAGGTTCGTTCTTGCGTCCCGCCCATGCAGCGCATAACGCTTGCTCGGGAGAGCGGTTGACACGAATCAACAAGAAACCGGCCATCTCACAGGCACACAGCTTTGAATCAGTAGTGCGGCGGGATTTCCTCGTCCCCCCTGCGCTTCTCGAGCGCAGGCGGAGCCTCCTGCATTTGCCGGTAAAGGTGGCGCAACTGCTGCTGCAACAGATCAATCTGCTGCTGCTGTCGATAGACAGTCAGGTTCAGCGCCTCGACCAGCTCTTCGGTAAGGTTTAGCCGTACTTCCAGCTCGACAAGGCGATGTTCCAAATTTGACTCCGCTGATTCTGTGCGCCCGGACGGGTAGTTGACAGACGATTAGGCGTTTGCCGCACGCATGGCCAGCCAGAAAGGCAGCTAACGACAGGCTAGGTCCCGCGCCGCCATCGTCTGGCAACGGCTTGCTGTTTTACTGCTGGTTCCTGATCTGAGCCGTCAGGCGCGACGCTGGCCTCGCTGGGTTCGCCGGCCTCGGTCGGCTCGGCGGCTTTCCTGAATGCCATGGCGTTCAGGATCGGGGTCAGTTCGTCCACCGGATAGGTCAATGGCACCATGACCTCCCCGACGAGGGTGAAGACGCCCACCTGTTGGGGATTGGCGCTGAACAGGACATGGTGATTGTCAATACCATCGACATTCAGCCACAGGGTCTCCTCACGGTCCATTGGCGTGTGGCCGACGATGAAGGGAGTCTCCCGGTCAAGGTTCAGGTTTTTTCTGAAGCGCTTGACATCGCGCCGGCTGTAGCCTTGCGGTCGACTGGCCTTTTGCAGGCGGTTGTTGATCAGTTCGAGGATCAGTTCGGGTCGCTGGTAGAGCTGCACCAGGATTCTTTTGCTGACCTTGCTCTTTGGCGCAGCGGCATGGCAGGCGAAAAAATCCGGGGACATGACCACGTACGGCAACAGGCGGTAAAAGTCGCCCATGGCCCTTTGATAGACCGCGCCGCGCAGCTCGCTCAGCTCCCTTGCCCACAGCAGGCCTTGCGGAACCCCATCCTTGGCCAGATCCTCTGAAAACGAATCATGGTTGCCGCGGACGTAAAACACCTGCTCCGGAAAACGAAGCTTGAGGCGAAAGATGAGGTCCATCAGGATCATCGAGCTTTCCATCGCCCGCAGCTGACCGTCCACCTCGCAATGCACAGCATCGCCGAGAATCACCAGGGCGCCAGTTCCATCCTCCAGCGCTTCCAGGAACGCGTTCTGGGTCAAGACGGTGAGCAGGTTATCGATCTGCGCATGCATGTCCGCGATCACAATCGGAATCAAGCCGCGCGGCAGCACGAGCAATCCGCCAGGCAAGCCTCTATCGTCCCTGGGCCGATAGACCTCGTTCTGCATCAGCCGATTGACCTCATTGATGAGGACCAGAGCCTCATCCCGCGGCACCAGGGTAATCGGCCCGCCGAAAATCGTGCGCAAGCGCTGCAACCTGTTCATGCGCAGCGCTCTGGCCTTGTCGAGCATCGGTGCTATCGGGATACCCTGGTCCACCAGCCGGCTACGCTTGCGCAGCCGCCGCAAGCGCTTCAGGCGGATCACTTTCGGCTGTTCGACGATCGGCGCGATGGTCGTACCGGCGTCGCTGAGGTTGCGGAATACCAAACCGTCGCGGCCGTGGATCAAGGCCAGATGATGCCCATCAACAGGTTCCGGGTAGTCGAAAATTGCTTGCTGGACGCGGTCGTCCGAACCGAGGACCAGCCAGTTCCTGGGGCTCAAACGCAGAAACCCGCCAATCTGGCGAAAGTGGGTGGCGGGGTCGACAAGAACGAAACTGCCGACCTTGATCGCCTCTCCCAAGTGGTTGATGCGCGTCTCGGGGTAGAGTCGGAGGCGCTTGTCATCCAGACCAAGGGTGATTTCGATGGGCAGACCGTCGAGCGTCACGCGGACTTTGCTGTCTCCCAGGCGATAGGCACCGCGCAAGCGGAGGTGACGACCAACGCCAAAGCCCAATCGCGCAGAGATGGCCTTGAGCCGGGAAAGGGCGTTCGCCAGTGAGAATCGGCGACGTCTGGGAGCGGCGCTTGCCGCCACGCCCGAGGAATCGACGAAGCGTTGCGGGACGCTTTCGACCGCCTCGCGAACGTAGACGTTGAAGCCCTTGCGGTGCAGGTAGTCGGCAACCTGGCGAAAGACTTCGATCTGTGCCGCGCAGATCTGCAGGCTGAGCCGCTCGTCTACCGGGTGCGTGCTTTGCCGTGCGCGCATGCTGCGGCGCTGAAAGACCAGCTCTGCTGGCGGCAGCAGAAAATCAAAAATATAGCGTCGATACCAGTCGACGGAGAGGAAGAAAAGTTGCCGGGGCGGCAGGGCGATGCGCGCCAGGTCGACGCTCGGCAAGGGATCACAGTCGAGAAACTGGGCGTCATAAACCGACACCGCGTCGGCGAGACCGACCATGGGGAGACCCAGATGAATTTCGCGCGGTCGCACCGAAAGCATTTCGGATCGCCACCAGTATTTCCGGCTGATGTCCAGGTAGCCTTCCTCGGACCAGCCGCCGAGGCGACGGATCATGGTGCTCTTGCCAGAGCCGGGAGGGCCGGTCACCAGGATCTGGCGAAAGCGGACATCGCTCGGGAAGGCGATCCCTTTGAAGTGCTGCAATGATTCTACGGGCTCGGTAGGCGGTTCCGGCATAGTTGGAAGTTGCAATCGAATCCTTGAACAAAAACCAGGCGGCGCCCCCGGGGAGGAGGCGCCGCCTGGAAGAGTTGCCATCAGCCTAGATGAAAATTGCTTTCAAGATGAAGAAGATAATGGCCGCCAGGATAGCGCCAACCGGCACGGTAATGAACCACGAGAGGATGATACCGCCAATCACTCGCAGGTCGAGCGCGCCAATGCCGCGTGCCAGGCCGACGCCCATCACCGCACCGACGGCGATGTGGGTGGTCGATACCGGCAGTCCCAAACCGGAAGCGAGCACCACCACGAAGGACGCGGCGATGGTCGCGCAATAACCGCGGGTCGGAGTCAGCTCGGTGATCTTGTTGCCGATGGTGGCCATCACCTTGTAGCCATAGGTCGCCAGACCGACGACGATACCGACGCCACCGACGAACAACATGAACGGCGTCACCGCCGACTTTGATGACACCTGCCCGGTCTCGATCAACTGAATCACCGCAGCCATCGGGCCAATGCCGTTGGCAACGTCGTTCGAACCGTGCGCGAAAGCCATGGCAGCTCCCGTGAACACCATCAGCGGAATGAACAGTTTCTCGACGCTGGCGTAGTGGAAGTCCTTGTTCGCGCGCTCGTCGGTCTTGATACGGTTCATCATCATCTTGGCGACAATTGCCAGGGCAACGCCGATGACGACCGCCAGAATCTGACCTTCGGTTTCACCAAGATGGATGTTGATGTGCTTGAGGCCTTTGGTGATGGTCACCAACGACACCAGCCAGCCAACCAGAAAGGCGTACATCGGTCCCCACTTGCGCGCCTGGCCGATCGGGTCTTCGGTGTTGAGAATCAGCTTGCGAATGCTCAAGGTCAGCAGCAGAGCGAAGAAGCCGCCGAGCACCGGCGAGACGAACCAGCTGGCGACGATCTCGCCCAGCTTGTCCCACTGCACGGCGTCCGTGCCGATCGCCGCGACGCCGACACCGACAACGGCGCCGACGATCGAGTGCGTGGTCGACACCGGCCAGCCGCGCATGCTGGCGACCATCAGCCAGATGCCGGCTGCCAGCAGCGCGGCAAGCATGCCGAGCATGAGCAGTTCCGGCACCGGCTTGAAGGCCTCGCCGTCGATAATCCCCTTCGAGATCGTCGACGCCACGCCTCCACCCGCGAGATAGGCGCCGGCGAACTCCATGATGCCGGCGACGACGATCGCCTGCTTGACGGTCAAGGCGCCTGAACCGACCGAGGTACCCATGGCATTGGCCACGTCGTTGGCGCCGATCCCCCAGGTCATGTATAGGCCAAAGCTATAGGCCAGGATTAAGAAGATGGTTTGGTGCTGCGCAATAATTTCCATGTTTACGAACCTTAACTGTAGAGTCTGCTAGTGACCATGCGAACGGAATGCCCTGGATCGGCAAGGTCGAGATGACCAGGTCGTTTGCGACGCGCTCGAACGGCGGTGCTCAGCGAGCAATCAGCAAGCGCAGGCGGTCGCCGACTTTCTCGGCGTTGTCGGCGAGATTGCCAATCCACTGGATCAACTGGTACCAGAACATCACCGACACCGGTTTGATGCTGTCTTCCTGGGCAAAGAGAGCGCCAGTCAGCGCCATGCCCATCACATCGGTATCGCTTTCCATGTGGCCAAGTTCCAGCACCATGGCGTTGACCTGGTCGACTTCACGGCCTCGAAAACCCATTTCCAGCAGTTCATCGAGCTCCTCGATGATCTTGTGCGCTTGCTCACAGGTTTCCACACAACGAGTCACGAAGCGCATTAGTGGTTCGGCCATGCCTTCGGGCACTTCCATCTTGCGTTCGACCAGCAGGCCTGCGATATCCTGCGCGGTGTCGGCGATGGAATCCTGCATCGCCAGCAGTTCCAGCAGGTCGCGCCGGTCTACCGCGAGCATCATGCTTTTCGGCAAATGGTCACGCAGATCATTCTTGAGCGCGTCGGCCTCACCCTCCTTGACGAAGATGCGGTCTTTGTGGGCTTCGAGCTTTGCGGCATCCTGCTCGATGAGGGCATTGAAAAGCCCCGGCATCTCTGCCACGCACTCGCAGACGATGCGCATATGTTGTTGCATTGGCTTGAAAGGCGACTTGCCGAACAAAGCTGCAATCGGATTGGTGGATAACATTTGTCCTCCGGTGTGGTTGGTAAAAAAAGACGAAAAACACGACACAGCTCGGTTTTCGACGCCCACGAAGACAGATGGTTAGCCCCCGTGAAGCGCCTCTCCGCGCCTCTGAACCCTGGGCAAATTGTAGCCCTAAACACATCGAAAAGAGCACGTGTCAAGTGGGTTTTCCAATGCAAGTACCCGAAATTGCAACTTTTTTTGATCATGCGCAGAGTCGGGCGATTTAGCGGTAGACGAGCACCGAGCACACAGTATGGGTACCCGAACGACACGCAAGACGACGATCGACGCAGTTGCCGAGGGAGCGGCGTGGCCATACGCGGCAGGCGCCGCATGGTGGCATGCACGAAACGTGCGGAGGAGGTGCTGCTTAGCGGTGAGGCAGGGTCAGGACGAGCCTGTTTGCGGACGAATTTCGCATTTTCTGGAGAGCCTGTCGGATCACCCGCCAGGCGAGCCGCATAGGGAGCGGATCATCGCCAGGCTGCGGCCGACGGCTCAGGGCATCAGCTTGCCCGGCAGCGCATCCTGCAAGCACTCGGCCAGACGGTCCAGATCCTGATAGCCCTCGAGGCGGATTCCCCGATTGTTCTTGAGAACCAACTGGATGTGCCGTAGCTTACCCCAGCGCCGGAACAAACGCAGCGCGCTCACCTGCTCAAACTCAAGTTCAGAGCATTGCCCGGCGGTCAGGAAGCGCAGCTTGCCAGCCACCACTTCCAGACAGTGATCGTCAATCAAACGCAGATAGCGCAAGAGAAACACCAGGCTGCCCAAGTTGGCCGCGCCGAGGACCGAGGCCACAGACCATAACAAGAAGCTGCTATAGCGCTCCGGGTCGTGTTGGTGCTCGAAGGCAACGGTCGCAACCATCGCGCCACTGAACAGCAGACCCCAGCCAACGTTGATCCAACGCCGACGCTTTTCCTCTCTCCCGACTACGAAACGTTCCGTCATTGTCCTGCTCTCGTCCATGAATCGTACAAGCTTCGCCATCGCGCAAACACGCCGCCGGCAGCGAAACGCCGTTCGCCCTCCCGCACCGGAAAGTAGCGCGCGGGCAACACTCACAAAAAAGGCGGTGAGTTCTCACCGCCTTTTTTGTGACCCACACCTGATTATCAGCGCTTCTTTTTCTTCTTGTCTTTCTTCTTGTCTTTCTTCTTGGCCTTTTCCACCGTCTTGGCATCCACAGCCGTGGCCAGCGAGCCGAGCAAGGCCTGCATTTGCTCCAACTTCTGCTCGGCGAAGATCTGCACGCCAGCGCGCAGAATATCAGACTTGGTCGCCGCCCAACCGGCAACCCTTGACAGCTCATCGCGCAAGGCGTCGATCGCTGCTTCCTCACTCTTCAACAACTTCACCGAGTAACTGACCAGCTTGTCGCCTTTCTGCTTGGCCACTTTCTCGAGCATCGCGACCGTTCCCACGGGCTTGGCAGCCCTTGCCTTTGGCTGAGCACCCGTCGCGGCGGCTTTCCTGCCGCCGGCTGGCTGCGCCTCTGGCGCCGCGGCAGGCTCGGCCGCCGACGCCTGCACTGGCGGTTTTCGGGGGGTCGCAGGCCGCTTGGCAGCAGGCGCCTTGGCTACCGTCGCCGACCGTGGTGCTGCAGCCGGCTGCGCCGGAGCGCCGGGAGTGGCAGTAGCAGTAGGAGCGGCAGCGGCAGTGGCGCTGGTGGGCAGATCGAGGTCGGAAACATCGGTCTGATTCGTGGCGACAATGGGAGCGTCGGTGCCCACCAGGCGATCGGCCAGCGAATCGTCTTCCTTCTTCAGACTGGCCCGCAACGCGGTCTTGTTGCTGCTCGGAGGTGAAGATGTCGTCATTAGTTTTCTTCCAATTGTTTAAGAACGGCGGTGATTAGCTTGCGGACTTCGCCCTGGGCGGCGTCAGCACCCGATCCCAGCTGAAAAACAGAGGCACCGATCACCGCACTTTGCGCATAGGCGTTGCGCTGGCAAAGCATGGCATCGAGGATCGGCAAGGTAAATTCATGCAACAATTCAAGGACATCGTTTGCCAGAGCGGTGTTCTGCACACGGTTCGGAACAATGCACCCGTGCAGGCGATGGCTCTGCTCCATGCGTGTCAGGATCAGTCGCTCGACGGCCAGCGTCGACCAGAGATCAGTCGGACTGGGCACGGCCGGAATGACGGCCAGATGAGCCACAGCCAGCGCCGCCAGAGTCGATGGATGGTAGATCGATGGCGGCGTGTCGAGGACCACGTAGTCGGCCTCCCGCTGCAACTCGCCGACGTGCTTGATCAGCTCGAGCCCGGACATCTTGCGGACATCGAGTTGCAGCTCCGAGTCCAGCAATGGCGCGGACTCCGCCCAGCGAAACGCGCTTTCCTGAGGGTCGAGGTCAACCAGCAATACCGAAGCGCCGAGGGCATGAAAGCCGCCGCCCAACTGCATCGCCACCGTCGTTTTCCCGGCACCGCCTTTCTGCGAGACAACAGCGATTACCCTGCCTAGTGACATGGACATAAAACCTGCCTTATGAACAGCATGATGAGAGAAATGGGCATTGCCCGGCAATTATGCCATCAATGAGCGCACAGCCAAGGCCAAAAGCGCCCGCAAGGAGCGACGAAACGAGCCATTTCCTGCCTGAATCGTCAATACCGGACGCAGCCAGCCGCGGCGTACTTGTCGGAGGGGGAGACCAGCGGCCGCCTGGCGTAATCGCCGTTCTCCAAGGGCCTGAGGACCTGCAGGCTCTGCGCGTCGCCTTCTGGTCCCGAGCGGGCAGTTCCGGGTGCTTCTCGGTCGCTTCTTCGTTGTGCCAACGCATGAACGGAAACTCCAGCGCCGAACACGCGGGCCAACTTAGGCGTCGGAGCGCGTCTCCGGAACGCTTCCCTGGGGTTGCGATCCCGACTGTTGTTCCTCCCCCGCCGCCTGCGGAGAAGCATCCTGCGTCGCTTCGCCGGTCAGCATCAGTCGACGCGTTGCCGGCGTCTCCAGGCTGATCCGTCCCAGCAGGCCGTCGCGATAGTCCTGCAGCAGCACTTTCGCTGCTTTATCGAGATCGGCGTCGCCGCCGCGCAGACGCAGGCCGCGCCGCATGGCAATCCGCTCGATGACGTCCACCGCGTCGAGCTTCGCGAGCGCAGTGGCTGGCAAGCCGTAGCGACTCGCCAGCAGTGCCGGGTAGCGCGCCAGCAACAGGCCGGCAAGAAAGCCCGCCACTTCTTCATCAATCATCGCATTGCGGCCGATGGCATTGCTGGCGGCGAGCATCAGACCATCGCTCGGATGGTCGATCTTGGCCCACATCAGCCCCGGCATATCGGTGATCGTGTGACGAACATCGAGCTGTGAGGTCTGTTGCTGGCGGGTCACTGCCGGTTCGTCGCCGACCTTGGCAATCTTGCGCTTGAACAGGACATTCATCAGCGTCGACTTGCCAACATTGGGAACACCCATGATCAGCATGCGTAGCGGCTTGACGTTGTCGTTGCGGTGCGGCGCCAGCGCCTGGCACAGCATCGGCAGGCGCGTCGCGTCGCCAGGCTTGCGGCAGGACAGCGCGACCGCACGCACACCATGCTGCCGATTGTAGTGATCGATCCACGCCCGCGTTGCCGCGGGGTCAGCCAGATCAGCCTTGTTGAGGACTTTCAGGCACGGGCGCTGACGCTGCAGGCGAAGTTCGCGGACCAGCGGATTGGTGCTCGCCTCAGGCATGCGTGCGTCAAGCAACTCGATGACCACGTCGATCGAAGCCATCGTCTCGGCCGCTTTTTTGCGTGCCGAGTTCATGTGTCCGGGAAACCACTGGATGGTCATGAAAATCCAAAGACTGACTGAAGAAGCGGTCATTATCCCACTGCTTGGCCGCTATTGCCGCGCTTCGAGCACCCTTCTACCCCCCTCTGGCACGCTGCTCCGGCCTTTCTGTCGTCCGCCGCCACTTTCGTCACAGCAGTGCCGAAGGCGCTAGAATGCAGGTCTCTCGTCAATCAAGCCTCAGGACAAACTTGCCCCCGATCCCCGACATCAGGCCCGGGCAGTCGATCGAACTGCTCAAGGAACTGCACCTCCTGACCCGCGACGGCAAGCTCAACCAGGACAGCCGGCGCAAACTGAAGCAGGTCCACCACCTGTTCCACTTCATCGAACCACTGCTTTCCGAACTCGTCGCCACCGACAGCCGCCTGACCCTGGCCGATCATGGCGCCGGCAAATCCTATCTCGGCTTCATCCTCTACGATCTATTTTTCAAGACCAGGGACGACGGTCACATCTACGGCGTCGAAACGCGCCCGGAACTGGTTGATCGCTCACGCCAGCTGGCTCGACGACTCGGCTTCACGCGCATGTCCTTCCTCAACCTGTGCGTTGAGAATGCCATTGACTCTCCGGCCTTGCCCGAGCGAGTCGACATCGTCACCGCGCTGCACGCCTGCGACACCGCCACCGACGATGCCATTCGCTTTGCGTTCGAGAAACAGGCGCAGTTCATCGTTCTCGTCCCCTGCTGTCAGGCCGAAGTCGCCGCGCAGCTGCGCAGCAAGAAGAACGAGTCCTTCACCAAGACGCCGCTGTCGGAGATCTGGCGTCATCCAATCCATACCCGCGAATTCGGTAGCCAGCTGACCAACGCCCTGCGCTGCCTGCAACTCGAAGCGCGCGGCTATCAGCTAACGGTGACCGAACTTGTCGGCTGGGAACACTCACTGAAGAACGAGTTGATCATCGCCAGGCACACCGGGCAGGCGCGCGGCAACGCCGCCACGCGACTCGAACAGATCCTGCACGAACTGAATCTCGACGAGCTGCGCGAGCGCTTCATTTATTGACCACTAATTGGCCACTAGCGGGAAGGTCGAGGCCGCTGCCACCTCGACGAATAATCAGAACAGTCAGCAAGGAACTTGCATGGAAAAATGGATCACCCGCGCCGTCGCAGCCCTCGTCGCCTGCGGCAGCCTCGCCTTGTTCTGGACCTTTGGCGTCTTTCTTGCCGTACCCTGGCACGAGAGCCGCATGGGGTCGCTGAACAGCGTCGAATGGCAGGTGCTCGGCATTCCGCTGCTCGTTGGGCTGGCCGTCACCTGGGGCGCGCTGCACATCCTGGCAATCGCCGACCACGAGGATCGTCCACGGCTGTACTTCGCGATCTGCGCGCTGCTGATGATTGTTTCGGCACTGGCCGTTCTCGGCGGTATGGCGTGGAGCACCGAACGCATTGCCTGAACAGGCCGCCGCCCATTCAAACTGGAAACCATGATGAGTATAAAAAACCAAGACTTATGTGTTCGAAAAGCAGTCTTCCCGGTCGCCGGCCTGGGCACACGCTTCCTGCCAGCCACCAAGGCCAGTCCCAAGGAAATGCTGGCCGTCGTTGACAAGCCGCTGATCCAGTACGCGGTGGAAGAGGCCTACGCGGCCGGAATTCGCGAGATGATCTTCGTCACCGGCCGCAACAAACGGGCCATCGAAGACCACTTCGACACCGCCTACGAGCTGGAAGCAGAACTTGCCAGCGGCGGCAAGGACGAGCTGATGGCGCTGGTGCACTCGATCAAGCCCGACGACATGGACTGCGTCTACGTACGCCAACCGCGCGCGCTGGGTCTCGGCCATGCAGTGCTGTGCGCCGAGGGTCTGGTGCGCGGCGAACCCTTTGCCGTCCTGCTCGCCGACGACCTGATGATTGGCGAACCACCGATCATGCAACAAATGATCGAACTGTTCGCCGAGCACCAGTGCAGCATCCTGGCCGTGCAGGAGGTGCCGAGAAACCAGACGCATCGCTACGGAATCGTCAAGGGCCTGCCACAGGGACCCGATCTGGTCGGAATCAGCGGCCTGGTAGAAAAGCCACAGCCGAACGTCGCCCCGTCGAACCTGGCGGTAGCCGGCCGCTACGTCCTGACCCCGGCGATCTTTGACCTGATTCGCCAACAGCCACGCGGCGCCGGTGGCGAAATCCAGCTCACCGATGGCATCGCCGCGCTGCTCAACGCCGAACAGGTACTCGCTTATCGCTACCACGGCACGCGTTACGACTGCGGCAGCAAGTTGGGCCTGATGCAAGCGAGCGTCGTACTCGGCGAAACACACCCCGAACTTGGCGCTGACTTTTCCGCGTGGCTGCAGAGCCGACAAGCGGCAGTAAAAGAGCGCTAGGCGCCAGCGGAAATCGGCTCGACGACGGGCTGCGGCGAGCCACTCCAGGTCAAGCGGTAGGCGGCTCCACGGCGTAGATTACCGACCAGCGCTGGCCGGAAACACGCCAGGTTGGTTCCCCCTTCGCGCCGAACGCTCGGATAGACGATGCCCAGCGAACCGGCATCGAGCAGCTGCGCTGCCAATTGCTGAGAAACCAGGTAACTGCTCGGGTCGAGACAGGCGACAAATGTCCCGCCATGACCCGCATCGCGCAGTTCATGGAACTGGCCACTGAAATCCGCCAGCAGCGCCTGATAGCTGACGCTGTCGCAGAAACGGTCGATTTCCTGATACTCGACCGTCTTGTGGAAGATGATTTCGGCCATCGCCGTTTCCAGCTCGAAAGCGCAATACCAGGCGCCGCGATCACCATCATTGAAGCGACTGCCTTCCGGACGCGGGTAGGCGAACGCAGCGTTGATGATCCGGAAGTTCGGCACGCCGAAAACCAGCTCATCAACACCTATTCCCGGCAGACCACCCTGCTCGGCGAGCAAGCGCTCATTGGTGGCGTTGTCCAGATCGAACAGATCGCGCAGATGGTCGGTATTTTCCGCAAGAGTGATCAGCACCGAGTCCTCCCGGTCGGCGAAGCGGGACGGAATCAGCCGCACGGTGTCGAACTGACGCAGAACGACGACTGCCGGAGTGGGCAGCATCAGACTCCACCACGACGCGCTTCGAGCAGCTTGCGGACGGTCTGCATGGCCAACAGGCCACCGCCAAGCATATAAGCCAACGGCGTGCGGCCGGCGAAGATGCGGTTTCGGTTGGGCAGGCTCAACCATTCGTCCGCGAGCAGATCGCCGTAAAGAATGTGCAAGGCCTTGTAGATACCGATCAGGTAGGAAATACGGGTGATGCGGTCAACTTCGAGCAGCCGCGCCGGGTTTTTCTTCCACTCGTAGAAAGCGCTGCTCGATAGACCACCGAGCAACTCACGCGCGTCGTCGTCACGCAGCTTCCAGGCTTCGGCCAACTTGAAGAAACCCTGCAAAGCCGACTTCGACAAGCGCTGCCGCTCCGAGCGGAGGTTCAGGTCGACGAGAATCGCCGGCTCGAAGCGGCTGGCGGGATATGCATAGGCAAGACTCATCGCAACTCTCCTTTTCAGGAAAGTTTACACTCCGGAAAAGAAATTACAAGTCGCTTGGACGATCACTTGCGCACTGTAGCTGCTCAGCCCCTGTCGATCACGGCCGCCTCGGGGCTGGCTCGCCATAGTCGATAACGGACTTCGACGCCTTCGGGCGCGTAAACCACGATCGGCAAGCGACTGTTGTAGCGGATGAGATAGGGTTCGCCACCGAGGCTGATAAAGCGCCGGACTTTCGGCGCGTCCGGATTGATCGCCATCAGAGTGCCTGCCAATGGGCCAAACTGGCTGACGATGTAGCGCGGGAATCCCCAGCCGCTGATCGTTTCCGTGGAAATCCGACCGCTGAAGAAATAGCGATTCCCCGCGTCGACCTCGGCCATTTTGCCGACGACCAGTTCGACCTTCAAGTCGGCTTCCTCTGCCTGTTCCTGCTGCGGGAGCTGCAGAACATGGCGAACCATTCCCTGCTCAGCCGCGGGAAACGCTTTCAGGTTGTCCACAGCCTGAACATTGGGCAAAACGAAAAACAGGCACAGCACGGCCAGTAAACGAAGCGTGTTCACTTCCTCTCCTCGGAGCAAATCCTTAGGTGACAGCCGGACAGCCACTGCTTCCCCGTCCGCGGGAATCCCGGCGTCCGGCCAAGCTTGTTCGCCGACTATAATTGCAGCAGCGACGAGCGCTGAGAAAGCCCCCGTCCCGCCGCGCGCAAAAGGGTGATCAAGAACAAGGTGCAGACTTCATACTACAGGACCCGGCTCCTGGCGACCCATGCCCTGGTCGTCGCACTGCTGCTGTCCCTGGCCGGATGTGCGGCTCCCGAACGTTCGCCTGAAGGTGATTCTACCGTCCACGTATCTGCGACGACCTGGCAGCAGGTCGATCACGACATTGCCAGCGCCTCGCTGGCCGCACAAGAAGCGGCTGAAAACTACGCGCACGGCCTCATGGACGGATGGATGCGCCGAGTGCGCGAACTCGGCGAGGAAGATTTCATCCCCTGGTATACCGGCTATTGGACCCAGCAATGGCTGTCAATCAAAGTGGCCTGGTACAAGATGGGGGATGAGGACGGGGACGACGGGGGGGACGATCCGGCCGTACGACGCCTGGCCGCCTATCTGCAGGAAGAGTACCAGGAGCGCGTCCTCGAACCAGCGGCGGAGGAAGTGGACCCGAACGCGGTCAGCGAACAAGCGACGAGCCTGTATGTCAAGCTGCTGGCCGAACAACTGCAGGGTATCCCGCGACGCTACGACGTACCGACGGCCCAATTCGAGCACCGGCTGCAGGCCATTCCGGCGATTGCTGCCGCGACACCTGGCGCGCAGAACGCTTCGCTCTATCGCCTCGTTTACAGCGACCCCATTGCCGCCCTGCCGGCCTATGCAAGCTTGCTGGAGCATCTGCGCGAGCGGCGTGCGGGCTTCGGCGCCGGGCCGTCGGACGCGCGGCTGTCGCCGATCGCCGAACGCGCCGCAGAAAGCCTCATGGACCAGTTGGCGATCAAAAGCGGCGCCAGCGCTGCCGCTGCCGCCCTTGGTGGCGTCGCCGGAATCGTCGTCTCGCTGGGAGCAGCCGGTTTCGGTGCCATCGCGCACGCTCAGGAAAAGCCGGCGCTGGAAGCGCAGCTACGCGAGACCCTGGATGTAGCGCAGGAGGAAATGTGGCGGCAGCTGGTGGAAGATCCGGCGAGCGGTGTGCTGGCCGGCATTTACCACATTGCTGAGCAGATCGAGCGCGGTCTCGCCAGCACAAGAGCGGAACTCAGGCCATTCGGACCGGCGCTGTGGGCGCCCGAGATCCCCGGCAACACGCCAGTCGACGACGGTGACTACCCGACGCAGCCATTGCCCGCCGATTTCCCAGGCGGCGGCTAATCCCGAAATCCAGGCACGCCGATGCGCTGCGCGCATGGGCAGGAAATCCGTTCGCGCCGGAGCTCACTTCCACGGCGGCAAGCGCCAGTCCGGAAAGACTGCATTAAAGGTGCTGCCTGTACCGACTTCCGACGCGATGCTCAAGCTCGCCTGATGACGCAAGAGAATGTGCTTGACGATCGCCAGACCGAGACCGGTACCGCCGGTGTCACGCGAACGGCCGCGGTCGACCCGGTAAAAGCGTTCCGTCAGGCGTGGCAAATGTCTTCCGATCTCACCGACACCGGAATCGCGAACCGAAAAAACGCCTGCCCCGTCGCGCACCGCCCACTCGATGATGATCTCGCCGCCTGCTGGCGTGTAGCGGATGGCATTCGACACCAGGTTGCCAAAAGCGCTGTGCAGCTCCTTGCGATTGCCACGCAAGGCCGGCCCCTGGCAAATCACTTCGAGGCGATGCCGGCCGTCGCTGAGACTTTCCCCTTCGGTGCGCAGTTGCTCCAGCAGCGCAGCCATATCGACCGCCTCTTCGCTCGCTGGCGCGTCCTCTGCTTCCAGCCGCGACAGCGTCAGCAGGTCATCGACGAGAGTCAACATACGCGCCGTCTGCTCACTCATCCGCCGCGCGAATTGCCTGCGCTGCTCGGCGTCCAGCGCCCCATCGTCGGTAAAATACTCGAGAAAGCCACTGACCACGGTCAGGGGCGTGCGCAGTTCGTGAGAGACATTGGCGACAAAGGTGCTGCGCATCGATTCGACGCGCCGGGCATCGGTCACGTCCAGGCTGACCAGCAGCTTGTTGGCGTCACCGAGCGGAACAACCCGAATGGTGTAGATGCGCGTTCGTGCCGCCGGCGCCTGCAGAGCGAAAGGGTTATGCGCGTCGGGACTGGCCAGGTACTCGGCGAAACCTGGCGTACGCACCAGATGCTCGATGATCACGCCGTTATCGCGCGGCAAGCGGATTCCCAGATGCGCGCCTGCGGCCCGATTGCTCCACTGGATACGATGGTCAGCGTCGAGAATCACCAGCCCATCGGGGACGGCGTCCATTGCTCCCCTGAACGATAGTAATCTCGCCTCGACTTCCTCGCGGCCGCGCCTTTCGTCAGCCAGTTTGTCAGCGAGCTGGCGCAGGATTTCGCCCCAGGCACCGCCGGCCTTGGGGAATTCACGGCTCTCCGGAGCGTCGAGCCATGCGGCCAGCGCCGCCGACTGCCGGGCGTGCACGCAAACCAGCAGCGTGCAACCGAGCGCAGCGACGGCCCAGGCCCAGGCTGGCCCATGACTCAACCAGGCCAGTAAAGCGAAGCAGCCAACCGGCAGCAGGCCGCGCAGCAGAAGCTTCGCAAACCACACAGCAGAGCGGCTCACGCGGCCGGAAGCTTACTGTGAAAGTCGTGCAAGCGACTCACGAAACTCCCTTCCGCCGCTGCAGGAGAAGGATCGGGGCGAGGGGAAACGAGCAAAGCTTTCATCATCGGGGGGTGCTCGAATGGCCGTGATCCTTGGCTCCGGGCCGGGCGCACAGCTTGTAGCCCGCGCCACGCACGGTTTCGACCATATGTTCGGCGGCCACGCCTAGAGCGACGCGCAGGCGCCGGATGTGGATATCGACCGTGCGGTCTTCGATGTAGACATGATCGCCCCAAACGCTGTCGAGCAGTTGCTGACGCGAATAGACACGCCCGGGGCTGGCCATCAGAAAGCGCAGCAAGCGGAACTCCGTCGGCGTCAGTGTAATCCGCTGTCCCTCGACGCTGGCTTCGTGACTGACCGTATCGAGCGTGATCGGTCCAGCGCTCAGCGTACCCTTGACATGCTCGGGCGAGCAACGCCGCAGCACTGCCTGTATCCGCGCCAGGAGTTCTTTCGGGCTGAAGGGTTTGACGACATAGTCATCGGCGCCGCCTTCGAGCCCGGCAATGCGGTCCACCTCTTCGCCACGAGCGGTCAGCAGGATGATCGGCAGGCTGCGCGTGCGTGGTTCCTTGCGCAGCTTGCTGGTCAGCGCCAGGCCCGACTGGCCGGGCAGCATCCAGTCGATCAGGGCAATATCCGGCAAGGTCTCGCGCAGGAGGGTTTCGGCGTGCTCGGCGCTGTCGGCGCAAAGCGGCTGGTAAGCACCGCGCAGCAGGGCGAAGCGCAGCAATTCCTGAATACCCTTGTCGTCCTCGACGACGAGAACGCGCGCCAGGCTGGTAGTCTCCGATGTTGTCACGCCTCGTCCGCTCTCATGCGCGCAGCGCCGGTGTGCCGAACATCCTCGCCGCTGACGATGTAAATGACATTCTCGGCGATGTTCGACGCGTGATCACCGACGCGTTCGATGGCCTTCACGACCCAGATGATGTCCAGCGCTTCGCTGATCGTTCGCGGTTCTTCGATCATGTAGGTAATCAATTGCCGCAGGATGGCGTTGAAGGCGGCGTCGATCGCCTTGTCAGCGCCGATGGCCTGGCGGGCCGTATCGATATCCATGCGCGCCAGCGAGTCGAGCGCACTCTGCAACATCTCGATGGCCAGCCGTGCGCAATGCCGGATTTCGGACAAGCGTGGGATGCGTTGGCAAGCAACCGCGTGCAGCTTGCGCGACTTGTTGGCAATCTTCGCCGCCTTGTCGCCGATCCGCTCGAGGTCGGTGACGATACGCGAAACGGCCATCACCAGGCGAAGATCGCGCGCCGTCGGCTGCCGACGGGCAATCAGCAGGGTGCAGTCCTCGTCGATGCCGACCTCGTTGGCGTCCACTTCGCGATCACGTTCGACGACCTGCTGCATGGCCTCGATGTCACCACTGCTGAAGGCGTCGATCGCCGTCTGCAGCTGACTTTCGACCAGCCCCCCCATCTGCAGGATGCGAGTCCGGATATGTTCCAGTTCAAGATCGAACTGCTTGCTGAGATGATTGCTCATTGGCTTGCACTCTTGTCTTGTTTACATTGCGAAGGAGAGCTGGCAGGCTACGCGGCCAATGTTTCGGCGCGATGACGCCACCCCGCCCACTCAAAGCCGCTTTGGCGTCCTGCCTTCCTTGCTTCCTCGCTTCCTCGCTGCGCGTAGTCGGCCGCCAACTTCGCGGACGGTTATAATCCCGGGCAAGGACCTTCGCAGTACCGGTCGCTGCGCGGCGAAACGGCAGCGATGGAGGGCCGCGCCGAAACCTGCGACGCTGGCGGACGGCGAAGTTGCCAAGATGAAGCAAGCGCACGACTGCTGTTTCTGTAATAGTCGCACTTTCGGCACCTCTTAGTCACCCCCGGACAATTGACTCCTGGATCGACCTTTGTGAATTCGAACCTGCTGCTCCTGGCAATTCCCGGCACCGCCTTCGCCGCGTTCCTGCTGCCGCTGCTGCTGCAGCGCTTCGGGCGCGTTGCCGCAACCCTGGCCGCAGCAGCGGTGATCGGCAGCTGCCTGGCGCTGGTGCTGCAGCTGGCGCCCGCGGTGTTCGCTGGCGAAACGCAACTCGCGCGCTTGTCCTGGCTACCCATCTACGGACTGGACCTCAGCCTGCGCATGGATGGTCTAGGGCTACTCTTCAGCGTGCTGATCTGCGGCATTGGCTTGCTGGTCGTGCTCTACGCCTTCTACTATCTGCCGGGAAGCGACCGCATGGGGCGCTTCTATTCGATTCTGCTGCTGTTCATGGCGGCGATGCTCGGCATCGTGCTTTCCGAAAACCTGCTCTTGTTGCTGGTTTTCTGGGAAATCACCAGCCTCTCGTCATTCCTGCTGGTCGCCTATAGCCACGACAAGTATGAGTCGCGAATCGGTGCCCGCATGGCCCTGGCAGTCACCGGCGGCGGTGGCCTGGCATTGCTCGCCGGCATTCTCCTGCTCGGCCATATCGCCGGCAGCTACGAGCTTTCGGTGATTCTGGCAGCCGGCGACCAGATTCGAGCGCACGCGCTTTACGCACCGACGCTGATTCTGATCCTGCTCGGCGCGTTTACCAAGTCGGCACAATTCCCCTTCCACTTCTGGCTACCGAACGCCATGTCGGCGCCGACGCCGGTATCGGCCTACCTGCATTCGGCGACCATGGTCAAGGCCGGCGTCTTCCTGCTCGCCCGCCTGCACCCGGCGCTCGGCGGTACCGACGCCTGGTTCTGGCTGGTCAGCGGCACCGGCGCGGTGACCCTGGTTTACTCCGCAGCGACGGCACTTTTTCGGCACGACATCAAAGGCCTGCTCGCCTACTCGACGATCAGCCATCTGGGCCTGATCACCCTGCTCTTCGGCCTCGATACGCCGCTGTCGATCGTCGCCGGCGTCTTTCACATCATCAACCACGCCATCTTCAAGGCCTCGCTGTTCATGGCCGCCGGGGTCATCGACCACGAATGCGGCACACGCGACATGCGCCGGGTCAATGGCATGTTCAAACGCATGCCGATCACCGCCAGCCTGGCGATCATTGCCGCCAGTTCGATGGCCGGCGTACCGCTGCTGAATGGCTTCCTGAGCAAGGAGATGTTCTTCGCCGAAACGGTCGGTCACCCGCAATTCGAAGCCATTTCCTGGCTCCTGCCGCTGGTCGCCACGATCGCCGGCATGCTTGCCGTCGCCTACTCCCTGCGCTTTGTTCACGACGTCTTCTTCAACGGCGAGCCAATCGACCTGCCGCGCCAGCCACACGAGCCGCCGCGCTGGATGCGCGCGCCGATAGAGCTGCTGGTCCTGCTTTGCCTGCTGGTCGGCGTCTTCCCGGCATGGACCGTTGCGCCGCTGCTCGACGTCGCCGCGGCAGCCACGCTGCAAGCACCCATCCCGGCATTCGAACTGGCGCTGTGGCATGGATTCAATCGACCCTTGATGATGAGCCTGCTGGCGCTGGCGGGTGGCGTTTTCATCTACGCGCTGCGCGGTCCGCTTTTCGCCTGGCAGGCGCAACTGCCACCCCTGCGCCCGCGCACCGCCTTCGAGCGCGTCTACCGATTGTTTGCCGCTGCTGCGCGACGGGTCGTAGCAGTGCTCGACAATGGCTCTCTGCAGCGCTACAACGCGCTGTTGTTCAGCTTCATCCTGCTGCTCGGTGGCTGGGCCTTCTTTTCGGGACCGGCCGCGACGCTCCGGCTACCTACCCAGCCGGCCGGCGAAGCCGCCTACATTGCCCTTTTCGCTCTGCTGCTGGGCAGCATGGGCGGCACACTCCTGTATCGAAAACGCTTGCTGGCGGTAACCCTGGTCGGCGTCGTCGGCCTGGTCGTAGCGCTGATCTTCGTGCGCCTGTCGGCACCCGACCTGGCTCTGACCCAGCTGGCCGTCGAAACCGGGACCATCATCCTGATGCTGCTGGTGCTCTATTATCTTCCCGCACGCGAAGCACCGCGAAGCAGCGCCAGTCGCCTGGGACGCGACCTGCTCCTGGCCTTCTTCGCCGGCGGCGGCATGATGCTGATCACCCTGAAGATGCTCGCCGCGCCCTTCGCAACGATCTCCGGTTTCTATCTTCGCGAAGCAGTTCCCGGCGGCGGCGGCACCAACGTCGTCAATGTCATCCTGGTGGATTTCCGTGGTTTCGATACCCTTGGCGAAGTCACCGTCCTGGCGATGGTCGCTCTGGCTTCACACGCCCTGCTCGAGCGGCTGGTTCTGACCGCGCCAAGCCACGATAGCGATGGTCGCCCGTGGTCGAGCGAGGCCCACCCGCTGTTCCTCTCGATGCTCGTGCGCCCCCTGCTGCCCTTGACGCTGACCGTTTCGGTGTACATCTTTCTGCGCGGTCACAATCTGCCCGGCGGCGGCTTCGTCGCCGGCCTTATCACCAGCGTCGCGCTGGTCGTGCAATACCTGGCCAATGGCAACCTCTTCGCGCAACGGCGCCTGCCACGAAATTCGGCCGGCTTGCTGTCGCTAGGACTGCTGCTGGCGGTCGGCGTCGGGATGGCGAGCTGGCTCTTCGGTCGACCTTTCCTGACCACCGCGCACGGCCATGTCTCGCTGCCGCTGATTGGCGAGTTCGAACTGGCTTCAGCAATGATCTTCGATCTCGGGGTATACGTGGTGGTGGTCACCGTCGTGGTCACCGTTCTGTCCGGACTCGGCCGGCTTTCCGAACGTGCGCACAGCCAGGAGGCGGTGAACTGATGGAAGTACTGCTGTCGATTGCCATCGGGGTGCTGACTGCCTGCGGCGTCTTCCTTATCCTGCGCTCGCGCACTTTCCCGGTCCTGCTCGGCCTGACCCTTCTCTCCTACGCGGTGAACCTCTTTCTCTTTGCCAGCGGCCGCCTGCGCATCGATGCACCGCCGCTGATTCGCGCCGGCGCCAGCTATGCCGATCCGCTACCGCAGGCACTGGTGCTGACGGCCATCGTCATCGGTTTCGGGATGACGGCCTATCTGGCGATCCTCGCCTTGCGCGCCTTGTCCGAATCGGGTGCCGACCACGTCGACGCCCATAGGGAACCATGAACGCCAACGCGCCGATCCTGCCGATTCTTATCCCCCTGGCCGCAGCCCTGCTGCAGATGGCCTCCGGACGCCTGCGTTTCCAGCGCGTGGTGGGACTGCTGGCCACCGCTCTGCTGGTCCTGGTCACCGGCTGGCTGACACTGCTCGCCGACGATGGCCTGCTGCGCGTCTACGCACTGGGAGACTGGCCGGCGCCTTTCGGCATCGTGCTGGTCGTCGATCGGCTGGCTGCGGCAATGACCCTGCTTACGGCCGTCCTCGGCTTCCTGGTGTTGCTTTATGCCAGCGCCGGCTTTGACGAGGAGGGAATTCATTTCCATCCCTTGTTCCAGTTTCAACTGCTCGGCCTGCTCGGCGCCTTTCTCACCGGCGACCTGTTCAATCTCTTCGTCTTCTTCGAAATCATGCTGCTTGCCTCCTACGTGCTGCTGGCGCACGGCGGCGGCCTGACGCGAACCCGCGCCGGCATCAGCTACGTAGTGCTCAATCTGGTCGGCTCGGCGCTTTTCCTGATCGCGCTGGGATTGATCTACGGTACGCTGGGCACTCTCAACCTGGCCGATGTGGCACGTGTTCTGACGCTGCCCGGCTACGATCGCGCGCTCGCCAGACTGGCGTTCGCACTGCTGATTACGGTCTTCGCCCTGAAAGCCGGGCTGTTGCCGCTATCCTTCTGGCTGCCACATACCTACAGCGCCGCCGGCGCACCAGTGGCCGCGCTCTTTGCGATCATGACCAAGGTCGGCATCGTCGCCATTTTGCGCGTACAGGTGATCGCCCTGGAACCGGTGATGCCCGACCTGCTCGACAACTGGTTGACCACCCTGGCCCTGGCCACCGTCGCCTTCGCCGCCCTCGGTGCGCTGGCGGCAAGCCGCCTGCACGCACTCGTCGCCTGGCTGGTGCTGCTGTCGGCAGGCACTCTGCTGGTAACGCCCGCACAGGCGAGCGCCGAAGTCAGCGCTGCGGCACTTTACTACCTGCTGCAATCGACGCTTGCCGGCGCTGCTTTCTTCCTGCTTGCCGGCCTCATCGCCGAGCAACGCGGCAAGGCCGCCGATCAGTTCCTGGCCGGCCCCCCTCTGCCTGCCACCTGGCTGAAAATCGCCTTCCTGCTCGCCGCGACAACCGCCGCCGCCCTGCCACCGTTCTCTGGCTTCGTCGGCAAGCTGATGCTGTTGACGACTACCCGGGGGGTCGCAGCCGGACCGGCAATCTGGGTGGTGGTGCTGATCTCTGGTTTCATCGTCATGGCCGCGCTGGCACGTGACGGCTGCGCCTTGATCTGGAAGCACAAGGCAGCGGGGACACCACTGCCGGGCCGACCCGTCGGCTGGCAACGGGCGACGGCGACAGTGCTGCTGATCGCCGCGGGACCGCTGCTGGCAATCGGCGCACGCCCCTTGTCGGATTACGCCGCGCGCACAGCCGCACAACTGCATGCACCTGGCGCCTATGTGACCGGCGTTCTCGGAGCAGGCACCACGACCGGCCGCGAGGCAGCACCATAATGCGTGCCATCCTGCCATTCCCGCGGCTATCGCTGATGGTCTTTCTGCTCTGGGCCGTAATCACCAACGCCGCATCGCTCGGTCAGCTCGTCCTCGGCGCCCTACTGGCGATCGTCATCCCCTTGCTGAGCCGCGATTTCTGGCCAGCCCCCCCACCCCTCGTCCGTCCCTGGCGAGCACTGCGTTTCATGGGCGTCTTCGCACTCGACATCGTTACTGCCAACTGGCGCGTTGCACGCCAGATCATCGGGCCGTTGCATCGGCTATCACCGGCTTTCGTCGAGGTACCGCTCGATCTGCGCGACCCGTTCATCGCCACCCTGCTTGGCAGCGTCGTATCGCTGACCCCGGGAACGGTGTCCATCCACGTCGACCAGCAGCGCTGGGTGCTACTCGTACACGCCCTCGATGTGCCCGATCCGCAGGCCCTGATAGACGAGATCAAGGAGCGCTACGAACAGGCGTTGAAGGAGATTTTTGCATGCTGAATGCCGCCATCGAAATCGCTTTCGTCCTGGTTGCCGTGGCCCTGGCGCTGAACATTTATCGCCTGCTCGTCGGACCCGATACGACGGATCGCATCCTGGCTCTCGACACCCTCGGAATCAACACCATAGCGCTCCTCGTGCTCTACGGCATCAGCAGTAACAGCACCGCCTACTTCGAGGTGGCACTACTGCTCGCCCTGCTTGGCTTTGTGGGCACCGTCGCGCTGTGCAAATATCTCTTGCGCGGAGACATCAGCGAATGAGCACCGCCACCGAATTCATCATCTCGGCACTGATCGTTCTCGGCGCACTCTTCGTCCTCCTCGGCTCCGTAGGTCTCGCCCGACTGCCCGATTTTTTCATGCGTCTGCACGGCCCGACCAAGGCCACGACCCTGGGCGTCGGCGCAACCCTACTCGCATCGGCGATTTTCTTTTCGGTACAGGACAGCGAAGGCATCAGCCTGCACGAGTTGGCACCCCTGTTCTTTCTGTTCATCACCGCGCCGGTTACGGCCTACCTGCTGGCCAAAGCGGCGCTGCACCGCAGATCGAGCGGACGCAATTCCGGGCAGCCAGCGCCGAAAAGCAAGCAGCTGCCGGGACAGCACTGAAAGAAATCCCCGCCGGCGTAGCGAGCAGCGATCACGGATCCCGCGCCGTCCGCTTCACCGGGCAGGGAGCGGCGACGTGAACACTCGCTGTGCGCATTCTCGCTGACCGCCTGCGCAGCGGGATGAGTCAGCCGCCGCTCGGCTGAAATGAGGAAAGTCAGATGCAGGCGCTTCGCGGCGCGGGTGACGCCGCCCGAGCTGGCGATACTGGCGAAGTAATGCAAGTGCTTGTAGTTCAGCATAGCGCCCTCCAATCGTTCGGTTTTTTCGATCCTATCGCATATTTATGCCTGTTTGTATCGAACAATAAACACGCGAGAATAATACGACTGTGGTCGTCCAATCGCGCCCGAGGAATGCCATGAACCTGACGATTCAAGCTCCAGACTTTCCGCTGACCGACGGGCTGCGCCAGCACATCAGCTTGCCCCTCGCACACGCCCTCAATAATGGCCGGCACATCGTCACACGCATCGTGGTGCGCCTTTCCGATGTCAATGGCCGGCGCGGGGACGAAGACAAGTGTTGCCGCATCGAAGTGCGCCTCAAGGGCGCTCCGACCCTGACCGTCGAGGACATCCAGGGCGACCTCGACGTTGCCATCGAGCGCGCTGCCGAACGCATCGGCTGGGCGCTTGATCGCCACATGGCGCAGGAACGCGATGTCCCCATGATGGCAAGCGCGCGGCAACAAGCGCCCACCGAGAAATTGCCATGAGTTGTCCTGTCACAGCAATCAGTGGCCGCGATTTCCGCGGCGATCGTCGTGCGGCGAATACTGCACAGCAGCGACAAAGGACTACAGAATGATCGATATCCCCATTTTTCTGATCGGCAGCCGGCACCCTGTCGATGGCCCTGCTGCCTTTCACCATCGCTTCGCTGATCGGGCGCGGTGCGCGTTTCTTCCTCGTCGTCGCGCTGATGGCCTGGGGCGGCGCGCACATGGCAGCGGTCCTGCACCGCTATATGGACCGCCTGGGTTGGGCAACGATTGCACTGCTGGCGCTGTCCTTTCTGGTGTATCGCTGAAACGACCATGAGCACGAACCTCAAGGAGCACCCATGAAACGCATATTCCTCTTCCTGGCCACCAACATGGCCATCGTGCTGGTGTTGTCGGTCAGCATGCGCCTCCTGGGCGTCGAGCCCTACCTCAACGCCAACGGCCTGAATCTCACCTCGCTGCTGATCTTTGCCGCAGTCATGGGTTTCGGCGGTTCCTTCATCTCGCTGGCCATCTCCAAGTGGTCGGCGAAGAGGGCGATGGGCGTGCAGGTGATCGAAACGCCAACCAACTCGACCGAATCCTGGCTGCTGGAAACAGTGCGCACCTACTCGGCCAAGGCCGGCATAAAGATGCCCGAGGTGGGCGTTTTCGACACCCCCGAGGTCAACGCCTTCGCCACCGGCATGAGCAGGAACAGCTCACTGGTCGCGGTTTCCAGCGGCCTGTTGCGGCAGATGTCGAAACGCGAAGCGGAAGCCGTCATCGGTCACGAAATTGCCCACGTCGCCAATGGCGACATGGTGACGCTGGCGCTGATCCAGGGCGTGGTAAACACCTTCGTCATGTTCCTGTCGCGTGTCATCGGCCACCTGGTGGATCGCGTCGTGTTCAAGACCGAGCGCGGCCAGGGGCCGGCCTTCTTCGTCACCATGATCGTCGCCGAACTGGTGCTCGGCGTTCTCGCCTCGATCATCGTCATGTGGTTCTCGCGCCAGCGCGAATTCCGCGCCGACCAGGGCGGCGCCACCCTCGCCGGGCGACAGCACATGATCGCCGCGCTGGAGCGGCTGAACTCGCAGCATCCAGCGCCGCTGCCGGAAAAAATGGCAGCCTTCGGCATCAGCGGCGGTGATGGTGGCGGCATCAAGCGCCTGTTCATGACCCACCCGCCACTGACCGAACGTATCGCGGCGCTGCGCAACAGTGCGGGGCAGCGATGAAGCCACTCGCGAACACCGTACTTCCTTCGTTTCAATCGTTCTTGTTCCCGGGCGCTCGGAAGACGAATTTCCGGAGGAAACTCACAGGCTGACTTGAGCTTGAGGGCCGAAGCATCCTGGCAATCCGGCGCATTTCCCGTCAGGTGATCTATGTCGACTCCGCGTACAGCACCCGACAACCCGCCGGCCTGGCACTCGCTGCCTGTCGCCGACGCCTTGCAGAAGCAATCCCATCATGGGCTACATGGGCTACCGCAAGCGTACCGGCTTCATGGCTGGCCTGACCGTCGCCCAGATCAGCGAGTTCTCGATCATCTTCATCGCCATGGGCATTTCACTGGGCCATGTCGGCAGCAGCGCGCTCGGTTTGACCACGCTGGTCGGCGTTGTGACGATTACCCTGTCGACCTACATGATCCTCTACTCACATCCGCTCTACGAACGGCTCGCACCCTGGCTCGGCAGCTTCGAGCGCCGGCGGCCGTTCCGCGAACTCGCCGTGGCGAAAGAGCCGCACGACCTGACAGAGGCAGATGTCATTATCTTTGGACTGGGCCGCTACGGTGGCAGGCTGGCGCTTGGCCTCAAGGAAGCAGGAAGGACGGTGCTCGGCGTTGAGTTCGATCCCGAAGTCGCGCGCGCCATGCGCAGGCAGGGCATCGCCGTGCGCTATGGCGACGGCACAACGACCGAGTTTCTCGAAAGCCTGCCGCGAACCCAAACCCGCTGGCTTATCAGCATTTTTCCCGATCCAGCCTCGAACCGGGACCTGCTACGGGCCCTGCGCGAGCATCATTACGGTGGCGAGATTGCCGTCGTCGCGCGCGAGGATTTCGAAGGCGTGGCACTCAAACAGTTAGGGGTGCCGGCCGTTCTCTATCCGATGCGCAACGCGGTCGACTACGTCGTCGCCGCCATCACCGACCTCATTGGCCCGAAGGAGAAAGCACCATGAAGCCCATCACCCGGATCCTCGCCGCCACCGACCTGTCGGCACCCGCCCGCCATGCGGTGGATCGTGGCTTTTGTATCGCCGCCGACACCCATGCGCGCTATACGGTAATGCATGCAACGGAACTCGACGCTCTGGATAGCCTGTCGGATCTGCTTGGCGCCGACAGCCGCGAAATCAAGCGGCGACTGGCCGACGATGCGCGCGCAACGCTGCTGCGTCTGCTGGCCGACCCGGCGCACAACCGTGGCGTGGCAGCCGATGCGCGGATCGTTTCCGGAGCGCCCCTGAAGGTCATCGCCGAGGAGGCCGATGCACTCGATGCCGACCTGCTGATCGTTGGTGCGCGCGGCGAGTCATTCCTGCGCCATGCCCTGCTCGGCTCCACCGCCTCGCGCCTGCTGCGCAAGTCGGTCCAACGACCGGTACTGGTGGTCAAGCAGGCGCCGCACGAATCCTACCGCTGCCTGCTGATTCCGGTGGACTTCTCGCCGGCGTCCGCACAGGCCATCCGCCTCGGCCGGCAACTGGTCCCCAAGGCCGAAATCGTGCTGCTGCATGTTTTTGAACTGCCTTACGAGGGCAAGCTGCGCTTTGCCGGCGTCGAGGATGGCGTCATCCATGGCTTCCTAGAGACTGCGCGCCGGGAGCGGCGGCAACAACTCCATCAACTGGCCGCCAGCGCGGAACTGGCGTCCGGCGACTATGCACCGCTGGTCCGCCATGGCGACCCCGCGCAACTGATCGCGGCCGTGGAACAGGAGCAGGCCTGCGACCTGGTCATCGTCGGCAAGCACGGCCGGCACACGGCCGAAGATCTGTTGCTGGGGAGCGTCACCAAACGCGTGCTGGCCGAATCGCAATGCGACGTTCTGGTGATCAACGCTGCCGGGGCGCCTGAGGATCACGGCAGCGATGCTTGAGCGCTGGCGCGCGCTGATCCCGACTCGCGAGCAGCTTGCCAACAATCGTTGGCTGCGCTGGCTGTCGCCCTACCTCGGCCACCCCAAGCTCTGGCA
>QPGA01000039.1:34449-36595 GCA_003332265.1 Candidatus Accumulibacter meliphilus | reverse complement strand
CTTCCGATCTTGCCGCGGCTACAACAGCCAACAGTGGATGACCTTCCGCCAGGCGCAGAAGGCCGCCGACTACCTGCTCGAACACGCGAGCCTGGTGGCACCGGCGGAGGCGATGCCGATCGCCGCCTGAAATGCACGGCCGCTGTGGACAAGCTGTGGAGAAAACGCTCATCCACAAATTCTGTGGATAGATCGTGGGAAAAGCCTGTGGATAGGGCCGTGAGCCTGTGCTGACCCCTCGTCGGCGTGCCTACAAATAGGGCGGTCCCTTTCACCGATACGCCACTGGTTTCTGCCCGACTCCGCTCGGGTGCAGCAGTTTTTGTTCCTGAATACCAATAACAAGACTGTTTGGCGACGTTGATGCGGTCAATAAATCTGACCACGTCGTAACCCTGATCGCCCCAATTTGGCGGTTCTCTGACAGCGCCCGACCTGGCCCCGAGCCGGTCGGGCGTTGTCGTTTCCAGCCTTACCTTTTGGCGTTGATCATGGAAAACACGACCAGCAATCCCTTCCGTCGCCTGATCCAGATCGACGTCGCGAAACACGTCGAGAAGAAAGGCATGTTCTCGTACCTCAGCTGGCCGTTCGCCGTCGCGCAGCTGCGTCTCGCCGATCCCACCGCCAGCTGGGAGGTGCGTCGCTTCGACGGGCTGCCGTACCTGCTCAGCGACCTCGGCTTCTTCGTCGAGGTAGCGGTGACGGTGGAGGGCGTCACGCTCAGCCAGATTCATCCGGTCCTGGACAACAAAAATCGGCCGATCCTGACGCCGACGCCGTTCGACATCAACACCTCCATCCAGCGCTGCCTGGTCAAGGCCACCGGGAAGGCGGCGGAGGAAGCGCCCGCGGCACCTGTACCGGCCACCCGGCGGCGGCTGCGCTGCCGGCAAGGTCATGCCTCTGCCCGGTCGGGAGGAGCGCGAGACGCCGCCGACGGCATTCGAGCATTTTCTGACGTCGGCGCAGAAGAAGCTCATTGAGCGGCTCATCGTCGACATTGGTACGCAGGTGGCACAGCTGCTGGCGTACTTTGGCTTCGAGTCGCTGGACACCATCCCGAAGAGCGAGGTGACCCGTGTCATTGCGGCGCTCGAATCGAAAAAGCGGAGGGCCGCATGATGAGCGCGATCGTCAAACTGGTCCAGGGCTTTCCTGGCGCATCGGTACGTCGTCGACGGCCGGCGCTGCGAGAGCATCCTGCTTGAGGTGGCGCCTGATCCTGGACGCTGGGATCGTATCCGGGAGGCGTGGGACGTGTTCATGGCCTGCCTGGAGGCGGACAACACGCCGCCGGAGCTGACCGACCGGGACACGGTGATCCGCAAGGATGACGAGTGGCGGCTGGCGGCGGCGGCCTACCAGAAGCTGAAGGGCCAGGCTGAAGCGGCGGTGGCGCTACTCGACGATGCGAAGGAGAAGCTGGTGCGATTTGCCAGTCATCCGAGTGAAGCCGGCTTCGGCGTCTCGGTGACACGATTCTGGAAGCAGGGCAACGTCGATTACAAGCGCGTGCCGCAGCTTAAGGACGTCGATCTTGACCCGTTCCGGGGCAAGGGGAGGTTTGAGACGAGGGTGACGCTGGCGAAAGCTGAAACCGCTGTGCGTTAGGCCGAGCGCCTATTTGGTGCAAATAGGCGCCGCGCAAAAGCCTACAAGGTGCCTACACAGCGCCAAGAAAAGAAAAAGCCAGCCCGAGAGGGCTGGCTTAACTATCTGTTTTCTTTGGTGGAGACAGGCGGGATCGAACCGCCGACCTTCTGATTGCGAACCAGACGCTCTCCCAGCTGAGCTATGCCCCCGAAGCCGCACGGATTCTACGCGGCATGATTTGAAGCGTCAATCTTGTTGCCGGCGATTCAGCCCTGAAGCATGACCCAGCCGAATCGGGCCCGTTTGCCGGTAACGCCCGCTTTTGCGGCCGAGGCGGTCAGATTGTGGTTGGCTGGCGGCAAAGGACGGGGGGGATGGAGTCAGTCAGGAGGATGTCGAAAGGTTTTTTGGACGGCGGGACGATCGCCAGGCGAGCCTTTCCGGACGCGGCGTACGCCGCGCTTGAGAGGATGTTTCGGTGACGCCTGAGTGAGCTCACTCAAGTTGAAGCAGGAATGGCTCGGCGAGGAGCGCGCGGATTCGTGCTGGG
>QPGA01000039.1:27777-31545 GCA_003332265.1 Candidatus Accumulibacter meliphilus | reverse complement strand
GCGCTGAACACGCGACCGCAGTGCACCCATTCCCCCGCACTCGTTGCAAGCATCGCAAAACCTCCGACTGAAGCGCAAATTGATTACGCTCCACCTATCCTGCCAGAAGTCCGCCCGGCCGTCTAGCCCTCTTGTGCGAAGGTTTTTTTTGCCTGCCCACCGCAACGCCTTGCCACTACTGGGCCGGCGTCGTCATGCTTCAGCGCTGCCGGCGATTGTATGGACCTTTGGGTCGTCGCAGGGTCGCCGGCAGGGAGTCGATGGGCCTATTTTGACTACTTGGCGGGTGCTGGGATGACCGAGACGGCGACAGCTTCGGAATAGACGCCCTCGATCTGGTCGCCCGTCTTGATCAACTTGAGCTGTTCCGGATCCTTGATCTTCAGCTTGACGGTTTTCTTGGCGCCGCGCAGGGTAATCATTTGCGTCTTGCTGTCGACGGCCTCTACGTCAGCGATGAAGGCGACATCGTCCACGACGGCGGCGGCGGGCTTGTCACCCGGCTTGGCGGTTTGCTGGCTGCTGCTGTCGACACGCACGCGAAGATCACCACCGCCCTTCTTGAGTTTCATCACCAGAGTTTGCGTGAAGCTGGCAACGACGTGGTCACCGACCTTGATCTGGTCAAAATTCTTGACGGCATCGCTGGCCGTGATGACCGTCTCTTCGCCTTTCTCGTTCTGGAGAACGACGGCACGCGTTGCCTTGTCGACCGCCTTGACGACCCGCGACACCTGCGTCTCGACGATGCCGACGAACTCGCCGGGAGCGGTCGCGGTCATCGCCGCGGTCTCTGGCGCCTGTTGCGCGGATACGGCAAATGGCAGAAGGGCGAGTGTGGTGAGTGCGGCGCTCGCGATCAGGCTGCGAGTGGTGCGAGTGGTATGACTGCGCATGGATAACTCCAATGGTTGAAAAGGTACGGTTGAAGAGGTCTACGCGCTGGCATGCGGCGGTAGGGAGAGAAGCTTGCGCATTGTCAAGCGGTTCCTTTTCCGGTTCTGGCCCGCCAGTATGGCCAGCACAACGTGTGACAAGTACGCCAGTCCTACTCGGCCTTGCCCGCGACTTTCGCCTTGAAGGTCGCGCCGGCGGTGAACTTGGGGACGATGGTTTCCGCGATCTGGATCTTCGCGCCGGTTTTCGGATTCTTGCCCTCGCGCGCAGCGCGCGGGCTGGCTTTGAAGGAGCCAAAACCAACCAGTGTCACTGCTTCGCTCCGGGCAACCGCTTCGACGATGGTGTCGATGACGGCGTCAAGGGCTTTCGCGGAGGCGACTTTGGAGAGTTCGGTGCGGTCGGCGATGGCATCGATCATTTCAGATTTGTTCATATTATCTCCTTTGGTGGTTACGAGCCTTCATTCAGGCGCATTCTGGCATTTCACTGGCGCGCCGGGAAAGGGGCGCCAAAGGCTGCAATTCTGGCATGGATTCCTGTCTGGCCAAACAAATTTTTGGGGCTGAAGGCTCGGCGATACCATGGCACGCCTTTGTTCGACAGCCGAAACGGCGGCCGGTGAAGCTGTCTGGGACGCAGGCTGTTTGGCCCGCGGCGGGAGGCGTTGGCAATTCACGGGGTGGTCGCAGCGGCCGGGTCGCAACGCTCGAGCAGCGGCTTCAGGAAACGGCCGCTGTGGCTCTCCGCGAGCTCGGCGATCTGCTCCGGGGGGCCGGCGGCGAGAAGCCTGCCGCCGCCGGCGCCGCCTTCGGGGCCGAGGTCGAGCAGCCAGTCGGCGGTCTTGATGACATCGAGGTTGTGTTCGATGACCAGCACCGTATTGCCGTGATCGACGAGCCGGTGCAGGACGGTGAGCAGCATCTCGATATCCTGGAAGTGCAGGCCGGTGGTCGGTTCGTCGAGAATGTAAAGCGTCCTGCCGGTGTCGCGTTTCGACAGTTCGAGTGCCAGTTTGACGCGCTGTGCTTCGCCGCCGGAGAGGGTGGTCGCCGACTGGCCGAGGGTGATGTAGCTCAGCCCGACATCGACCAGCGTCTGCAGCTTGCGGGCGACGACCGGCACGGCGTCGAAAAACTCGCGCGCCACTTCGACGGTCATTTGCAGGATTTGGTAGATGCTGCTGCCCTTGTACTGGATTTCCAGCGTCTCACGGTTGTAGCGCTTGCCGTGGCAAACGTCACAGGAGACGTAGATATCGGGCAGGAAGTGCATCTCGACCTTGATCACGCCATCGCCCTGGCAGGCCTCGCAGCGACCGCCCTTGACGTTGAACGAGAAACGGCCAGGGCCGTAGCCGCGTGAGCGGGCTTCCGGAATTCCTGAAAACAGCTCACGAATCGGTGTCAGCAGGCCGGTGTAGGTGGCCGGATTGGAGCGTGGAGTACGCCCGATCGGGCTCTGGTCGACATTGATCACCTTGTCGAAATTATCGAGGCCGACGATGGCGTCGTGTTCCGCCGGTTCGGCGTTCGAGCCGTAGAGATGTCTGGCCGCCGCCGCGTACAGGGTGTCGTTGATCAGCGTCGATTTGCCCGAACCGGAAACCCCGGTGATGCAGGTGAACAACCCGACCGGTAGCTCGACGCTGACGTTGCGCAGGTTGTTGCCGCGCGCGCCGACGATGCTCAGCATCCGCGCGCAATCGGGCTGGCGCCGCTTATCCCGCATGCTGATTCGCCGCCGGCCGGCGAGGTAGTCGCCGGTCATCGACGCCGGGTTGGCGATGATCGCTGCTGGCGTCCCCTCGGCGACGATGTGGCCGCCATGGACGCCAGCACCGGGGCCGATGTCGACGACGTGGTCGGCGCTGCGGATCGCTTCCTCGTCGTGCTCGACGACGATTACCGTGTTGCCGATGTCGCGCAGCTGCTGTAGCGTCTTCAACAGGCGCTCGTTGTCACGCTGGTGCAGACCGATCGACGGTTCGTCGAGGACATAGAGCACGCCGGTCAGCCCCGAGCCGATCTGCGAAGCCAGGCGAATGCGTTGCGCCTCGCCGCCGGAGAGCGTTTCCGCGGAACGGTCGAGCGACAGATAGTCGAGGCCGACGTTGATCAGGAACTGCAGGCGGCTGACGATTTCCTTGAGCACTTTCTCGGCGACCTGGGCCTTGTTCCCCGGCAGCTTCAGCGCGACGAAGTAGTCGCGCACTTCGGCCAGCGGCAGGCGGCTGAGCTCGTGCAGGGTGCGCGCACTGGCAAGGCTGCCGACGCGCACATTGCGCGCTTCTTCGCGCAGGCGGCTGCCGTGGCAGGACGGACAGCTCTGGTTACTGATCAGGCGTGCCAGCTCTTCGCGAACGGCCTGCGAGTCGGTTTCCTTGTAGCGCCGTTCAAGGTTGACGACGATGCCTTCGAAGCTGTGCTGGCGAATACTGTGTCGCCCTCGCTCGTTGACGTAGGAAAACGGCAATTGCTCGCGCCCGGAACCGTAGAGGATGATTTCCTGGATGCGCTCGGGCAGCTCGCTGAACGGTACTTCGACATCGAAGCCATAGTGCGCTGCCAGCGAAGACAGCATCTGGAAATAGAAGGGGTTGCGCCGGTCCCAGGCGCGGATCGCACCGCCGGCCAGCGACAGCTCGGGATGGCCGACGATGCGCTTGGGGTCGAAGAACTGGATGACGCCGAGGCCGTCGCACTTCGGGCAGGCGCCCAGCGGGCTGTTGAAGGAAAAAATCCGCGGTTCAAGCTCGGGTAGCGAGTACGAACACACCGGGCAGGCGAAGCGGGCCGAGAAGAAATGCTCGCGTTCGCTGTCCATTTCGTAGGCGATGGCGCGGCCGTCGGCGTGGCGCAGGGCGGTCTC
>QPGA01000039.1:0-27764 GCA_003332265.1 Candidatus Accumulibacter meliphilus | reverse complement strand
TGGCGAATGTCGGCGCGCACTTTCAGGCGGTCGATGACCACATCGACGCTGTGCTTGCGCGTCTTGGCGAGCTTGGGCAGGGCGTCGATCTCGTAAATCTGGCCGTCGACCCGCAGGCGGGCAAAACCCTGCGCGCGCAACTCGGCAAAGAGTTCGAGCTGCTCCCCCTTGCGGTCGGCGACGACCGGCGCCAGGATCATCAGCCGGCTGTCCTCGCTCAAGGCGAGGACATGGTCGACCATCTGCGAGACGGTCTGCGCTTCGAGGGCCTGCTGGTGTTCGGCACAGTAGGGTGTGCCGACACGGGCGAAGAGCAGGCGCAGGTAGTCGTGAATCTCGGTGACCGTTCCGACCGTCGAGCGCGGGTTGTGGCTGGTCGCTTTCTGCTCGATCGAAATCGCCGGTGACAGGCCCTCGATCAGGTCGACGTCCGGCTTCTCGATGCGCTGCAGGAACTGACGCGCGTAGGCCGACAGCGACTCGACGTAGCGTCGTTGCCCTTCGGCATAAAGGGTGTCGAAAGCCAGCGACGACTTGCCGGAACCCGAAAGACCGGTGATCACGATCAGGCGATTACGTGGCAGGTCGAGATTGACGTTCTTCAGGTTGTGCGTACGCGCACCGCGGATGCGAATTTCGTTGATCTCGTCCATTGGCTGCGAGCCCGAGGGGCTTTGGCAAACCTGCTAATATACGCAATTCCGCAGTCCGGCACCAAAATCCCATGTCCGCCCCAACTATCGACCGAATGAGCAGCCAGGAGAAGCGCGCCGGCATCAGCCTGGCGGCTGTCTTTGCCTTGCGCATGCTTGGCTTGTTCCTGATCCTGCCGGTTTTTGCGATCTACGCGCAGGACCTTCCATCCGGCCACGACGTGGCGCTGGTCGGCATGGCGCTCGGCGCCTACGGGCTGACGCAGGCCTTCCTGCAGATCGCCTACGGAGCGGCGTCCGATCGCTTCGGGCGCAAGCCGGTGATCGTTTTCGGGCTGATTCTCTTCGCCGTCGGCAGTTTCGTTGCCGCTTCGGCCGGCGACATCTACGCCGTCATTGCCGGTCGCGTGCTGCAGGGCGCCGGTGCCATTTCGGCAGCCGTTACCGCGCTGGCTGCCGACCTTACGCGCGAACAGCATCTGACCAAGGTGATGGCCATGATCGGCTCGTCGATCGGCATGGTCTTTGCCATCTCGATGGTCGCCGCGCCGCTGCTTTTCGTCAGCATCGGCATGCCTGGCATCTTCAGCCTGACCGGTGGCCTGGCCTTGCTGGCAATTTTCGTCGTTCTCAAGGTGGTCCCCGCCGCGCCGACCGTGCCGCGTCGGCCGACCTGGCCGAGTTTTGTTGAAGTGCTCGCCAATCGGCAGTTGCTGCGCCTGAACTTCGGCGTCTTCGCCCTGCACCTGATGCTCACCGCGATGTGGGTCCTGCTGCCGGCGCAGCTGATCTCGATCGGCGATCTGCCCGTGGCCGAACACTGGAAGCTCTATCTGCCTGCGCTGCTGGTGTCCTTCGTGATCATGGTGCCGGCGATCATTGCCGCCGAAAAATATGGCCGCATGAAGCTGGTCTTCAATACGGCGGTGGTTCTGCTGCTGGTCGTTCAGATTGGTTTTGGCCTCTTCTCGACGAGCATTTACGGGCTGGCGCTGTGGCTGACGCTGTTCTTCGTGGCCTTCAACATTCTCGAAGCGACGCAACCGTCGCTTATTTCGCGGATCGCGCCGCCGCACGCCAAAGGCGCGGCGCTCGGCGTCTACAACACCACTCAGGCCCTGGGCCTGTTTGTCGGCGGGGTGCTCGGCGGCGCGCTGGCCAAGTACCTTGGCCCGGGCGCCGTCTGGGCCTGTGGCGGCTTGCTCACCGTGATCTGGCTGTCGTTGTCGACGACCATGACCTTGCCGGCGTTGCGTCGCCGGCAGGTGACCGCTTAAGCATTACGTGAACGTCGCGCACGCGACTCACGAACCTCCCTTCTCCCCCCGCGGGAGAAGGGCCGGGGGAAAAGGGGGCGGTCATGACTTTCATGATCTGGGTATCTCGACGGTCATGACCGTTAAGCCCTGACGCTTAAGCCCTATAATCGCGCTTTCTTTTTTCGCACACCATCCAGGGAGGCAACATGGCTTCGGTAAACAAAGTAATTCTCGTCGGCAATCTGGGTGCCGATCCGGAAACCCGTTTCCTGCCGAACGGCGACGCCGTCTGCAACATCCGGATCGCGACCTCGGAATCGTGGAAGGACAAGCAGACCGGCGACAAGAAGGAAGCCACCGAGTGGCACCGCATCGTGTTCTTCAGGCGCCTCGCGGAGATCGCCGGGCAGTATCTGAAGAAAGGCTCCTCGGTCTACGTCGAGGGCAGCCTCAAGACGCGCAAGTGGCAGGACAAGGATGGTAACGAACGCTATACCACCGAAATTATCGGCAACGAGATGAAGATGCTTGGCGGTCGCGAAGGCATGGGTTCGCCATCATCGTCGAGTGACGAAAGCGAGTACGGCGGCAGCATGCCATCGTCGACCGGCGACTCCGGCGGCGCCCGCGCGGCGGCTCCCGCCAAGAAGAAGCCCAGTTTCGAAGACATGGACGACGATATTCCGTTCTAAGTCCATCCCCCCGGTTCGCTGCGCGCCGACTCCGGCGCGCCTGGCACCTCGCCTTGACCGGCGCCGCGCCTCTCAGGCAAGCCTGATTCGTGCGGCGATCGCTCGCGCACAGACCCGGGTAGACCGACCCGAGCACACAGGAGCAGGGGATGACCGACGCCGCAGCCGCCAATCGAGCCGATTTTCTCATCGTTGGCGCCGGTATCGCCGGCGCTTCGGTTGCTTACTGGCTGGCCCGCCATGGCCGGGTGGTGGTACTCGAACGCGAGGAGCAGCCCGGCTATCACTCGACCGGCCGCTCGGCGGCACTCTTCGCGGAGAGTTACGGGACGCCCCAGGTACGCGCTCTGACTCGCGCCAGCCGGGCGTTCTTCGACGCTCCACCGCAAGGATTCTGCGATCATCCGCTGCTCTCGGCGCGTGGGGCCTTGATCGTCGCGATGCGCGGCCAGGAAGATCTGTTGCGTGTCAGATGGCAAACACTTTCTGCCCTTGGCGAAACGCTGCGCCTGCTTTCGCCCGCAGAGACCTGTGCCATGCTGCCGGTGTTGCGCCCGGAAGAAGTGATCGGCGCCATTTTCGACCCACGCGCCGCCGACATCGACGTGCATGCCCTGCATCAGGGCTACCTGCGTGGGCTGCGCCAGAACGGCGGGCTTGTCGTCTGCGACGCCGAAGTCAGCGCTGTGCAGCGGAGCCAGGACCTTTGGTGGCTCGACGCCGGCGGGCACAAATATGCCGCGCCGGTGCTGGTCAACGCTGCCGGCGCGTGGGCGGACCAGATCGCCACCCTGGCAGCTATTGCTCCTATCGGACTTGAGCCCAGACGTCGATCGGCGTTTCTCTTCGCGCCACCCGAAAACCTGGACACGAGGCGTTGGCCATTGACCATTGGCGTGGCCGAAGACTGGTATTTCAAGCCGGACGCCGGCCTCTTGCTGGGCTCGCCGGCCAACGCCGATCCGGTTTTGCCGCACGACGTGCAAGCCGAAGAACTGGACATTGCAACGGGCATTTACCGCATCGAACAGGCGACGACGCTGCGTATTCGCCGTCCCAGCCACCGCTGGGCGGGTTTGCGATCCTTCGTCGCCGATGGCGATCTGGTCGGTGGCTTCGATCCGCTCCACCGCGGATTTTTCTGGGTCGCCGCCCAGGGCGGCTACGGAATCCAGACCTCGCCGGCGATGGGGGAAAGCTGTGCGGCGCTGCTACGTGGCCAGCCGATTCCGGCGTCCCTTGCCGATTTTGGCTTTTCTGCGGCAATGTTGAGTCCGCAGCGGCTCATGCCGCTTGCCGGTACTTCCTCCACGCGCTCCAGCTGAAGACCAGCAGGCCGAGCCAGATCAGCGCGAAACTCAACAGCCGCTCACTCTGCATCGGCTCACCGAAGATCCAGACCGCGGTCAGGAACTGCAGCGTCGGATTGATATACATCAGCATCCCGAGACTGGCCAGGTCGAGGCGCTGCGCGGCGGCGGCGAAGGCGATCAGCGGCAGCGCCGTGAGCGCACCCGCGCAAGCCAGCAGCAAGGTGGTTCGCAGGTCGTGGCCGGTGAATACGGCATGGCCGCTCTGTGCCTGCCACAGTGCGTAAATCGCGCACACCGGCAACATGGCCAGGGTTTCCAGCCACAACCCGGAGCTCGAGTCGACCGGTAGTTTCTTGCGCACCAGGCCATAGGTACCGAAAGTGCCGGCGAGAATCAGCGATACCCAGGGCAGGCTGCCGAGAGCGATGACGTCGTTGGCGATGGCGATCAGCGCCAGGGCCACCGAAATCCACTCCAGCCGGTTGAGCCGTTCCTTGAGCACCAGCAGAGCGAGGAGGACGCTCACCAGCGGGGTCAGGAAATAGCCGAGGCTCGAGGCAACGACCTGCTGGTTGGCGACGGCCCACAGGAAGACCAGCCAGTTGGTGCCGATCAGCAGGGCGGCAAGCGCCAGCATCGCCAGGTGCTGCCTGGTTCTGAAAACCGTGGCCACTTTGCCCCACTGCCGGCGCAGGCTGAGCAGCAGACCGACGAAGACAAAGGCCCAGGCAGCGCGGTTGCTGAGCACGTCCATTGGCGAGACGTGCGACAACTGGTGGAAGAAGAGCGGAAAGAAGCCCCACATGCCGTAGGCCAGCAGGCCGAAGCCGATGCCGGCCACCTGGCGGTCAGCGTTCACGGCTCACGGCTCCGGGCGCAGGACGTCGAGCGTCGCCGAGCGGTAGTCGCGCCGATAGAGAACGATCAGGACACTCAGCGAAAGGACGCCGAGGACCTCCGGGCTGAGCAGCCAGCCGGCCGCTGCCAGGCCAAAGTAGTAGGCACGGATGCCGCGATTGAAGTCGTCTCCGGCCAGGTTATGGACGCCTGCCACACGGCGTGCGAAAGCGTCGACTTTCGGCTCGTCGCGCTGGCCTGTTGGCGCCGCGCCGATGAGGATCGACAACACATTGAACTGGCGCAGCGCCCAGGTGAACTTGAAGTAGCCGTAGACGAAGCTGGCGAGAACCAGGATCAGCTTGATTTCCAGCTGTTCGCGGCTGCTGGCGCCGCCAAGGGTCAGGTCGGCGGAGAAGCTCAACAACTGGTCGGCCGCGCCCAGGGCGGCGACCAGGCCGGCGATGATGTAGATGGTGGTGTTGGCGTAGAAGGAAACGCTGGTCATCAGATTGCCGATCAGCGCCGCGTCGGTCATCCGCAGGTCGCGCTCGAGCATGTGGTAGGCCCAGTCCTTACGATAGCTGTGCAGGTGTCCAATCAGGCCCTTGCAACACCAGCGACTACGCTCGGAAAACCAGGTGTAGCCTGCCCAGCAAAGCAGGAAGGCGGAAAGGGCCAGCCAATCGATGGTCGATAAGTTCGCAAGTGCGCGCATCGAGCCATCTTGCCACAGAATACCGCCCGCACACTCGCAGGCAGGGGCCGCCCCGCATTGCCCGGGGCCCCCGCTCCTATTCCTATGCCGCCTTCGCGGCGGCGCTTGCGCTGAGCTTGCCGAGCAGCCAGTAGCTGAGCAGAAAGGCGCCGATGTGATAGGCGGTGTTCAACAGCACCTCGAACTGGACGTAGATCAGTACCGTCAACGCCAGGTAGAAGAGCAGGCAGCCGAGCAGCAGCAGGCGCCGCCAGAGTGCGGGCATGGCTGGCCTGAACAGGCGCAGCCATGCGCCGGCAACGGCCAGTGCAGCCATTGCCAGGACTTGCAGCAAGGGATCGAGGCCGCGCACGTGCACCTCTTGCAGCAGGTTGTTGACGACATCGGCGTGCAACTCGACGCCGTGGCGAAACTCTGCGCCGATGCCGCGCCGAACCTGAAAGTGGTCCTCGCCGGTACGACCATCACCGATCAGGACGATCTTTCCGGCCAGGCCGTCGGCAGCGATCGTCGCCGCCGGCCCACTGATCTGCTCGTAGTCGTAGCGTCGCGGCGGCTGCCGCCAGATCTCGATCGGCGCCAGGCGGAGCCGGGTGTCAGCAATCAGGTCGCCGCTGCCCAGCAGTGGGCAGCCCTTACTTACCTTCCCCGAGTCTTCGATGCTCGCCTGGAAGGCCTCGAGGGAGCCGCTCCAGAGCGGCAGGTTGGTATCGCTGAGCAGCGTCAGTTCGCGCAGCTGCTTGTCTACGCCCAGTTCCCTGCCACCGACCGCGAGACCGCCGATGGCAGCGATCCTGTCGCGGATACGGTCGACCGGCTGCTGCTTGGCGTCCACCGCTGCGGTGAGCTTGACGGCGCCAATTGGCGCGACTGAGGCGTAACCCAGGCGGCCGCCGACGCACAGCAGGCCCCAGTCGCTGGCTGCCTGGAGCAGTCCGGGAGTAGCCAGCGGTTCCTGGTCGCGCAGCTGCTTGACGCCGACGATGACCTCGCGGCCACGCTGTCGGGCACGCTCGATGGCAGCGATCAACTCGGCGTCGGCCGGATTCGGCTCCTCGAAATAGAGGTCGAAGACAATCATTTTCGCGCCCGCGTCGACCAGCCTGTCGAGCACCCGCGCGTGTTCACGGCGCCAATCGGGCCCGAAGCTGCCGAGGCGCGCTTCGGACTTCTCGTTAAAACTGACGATCACGATGTGTTCGCTGACCGGCACGCTGGCGACCATGTCGCCAAGCGCCATGGTGTAGCCTTCGATGCGCGTATCGATGCCCAGCGCGTCGAACAATTTCACCCAGCCCAGGAAGAACATCAGCAGCGCGATGCCGGCGCCACTGTAGCGTTGCCATTTGCGCAGGCGTTCGGCATTCATCACCTGCACGAACTGATCGAGCAGGGAGGGCCGCTGCTCGATGCTGCGGATCAGCGCGTCGAGTTCGAACTTGAAGCGCTTGTCGTCGAGCGCGTGCGCCTGGCGGCGAGACAGCTCGGCAAGCGTTGCCGGCAGCTCACTGGCCTCGGGCATGGTCGCGCCGCCGACCAGCACCGGGATCAGGCGCTTGCCCTGCGCGAGCGCTGCGGCTAGTTCATGGCAGACGAAGTCGTCGGGCTGATCCAGGCGCCGGCCGTTCTCGTTGCTGGCGCTCAGCCAGCGCGGGCCGATCAAGGCGATGACCACGTCACAGGCGTCGATCTCGTGGTCGAGCACGTTTACGAAATCGTCGCCGGCTTCGATCTGGCCGATGTCCATGAACACCTGCTCGGCACCGAAGTGCGCACTCAGGTGATCGTAAAGCCGTCCGGCGTAAGCGATGCTGTCTTCACGGCGGTAGCTGATGAACAGTCTGGAGGGGCTGTTTCGCACGGTTGACCGGCCTGTCTTCAGTTGCCGGTCGCAGGCGACGCCGGCGAACAAAGTCGCCCGCCTTGCCGCTTGCCTTGATAGGGAATTACGCGTGCCGCCAGCATCTGCGAAGGCTACTTGACGACTGGGGGTTCAGGCTTTGCTACCGACCCTTGCGGCAGGACTAGCGTGTTCTTTTTCCAAGTGGCCCGGTCGTCAGGCTTTGCCACGCTCGGTTGCGACCCGACCTGCGCATCCCTTCGCCGAGTGGTGGCAGGGTCTTCAGGATTTGCCCGAGGCGCTTGCGACTGGACCTGCGTCGTTGTTCGTGATTCGGCTTTCGGAGTCGTTTGCGGGGTTGTCTTCGCAGGCGGGGACGAAGCCGGTGGTTGCCGGTCGATATCATCGTCGCCGCGCGGTCGGCTACTGTTGAGGATGCCGACGCCAATGGCGAAAATTCCGGTCATGATGGCCGCCGTTCCGAGGCCGGATGAGTCGGGCATCAGACTGTCGAGATTCTTGATGCGGCTACGCAGTCCTTCAAGCTCTTCGGGGCTGGCCTGGCCGATTTCGGGGAGCCCGTCCCCAACGATCCAGGAAGCCTGACCGACTGTCAGCAGAATGGTTTGCCAACGCCCGCTGTTCGAGCTCAGGCCGATCTGGCCTTCTCCGACGACGATCCTGACGTGCGCACCAGGGTCGACTCGCACCAAGTACTCGGTACCTTTCGCACCCCCTGTTGCGTATTTTGTCTTTACCTCGAAGGCGCCTTTGACCTTGGTCAGCACCGCGCCGAGGAAGACGAAGATCGATTCCTTGCCGGATTCCACGTCGACATGCGCGTTTGGCTGCACGTAAACTCTGGCGCCACCGTCATAACCGAGCACGGCGGTCGATGCAGCGTCGGTCTGGATTTGGTCACGCGCTTGCAGGCTCATGTTACTGCTTGCTTGCAAGCGCGTGCCTTGGCGAATGACCGAGACGCCGGGAATCGCAAGGGCACGAACCAGGGCACCGTCCTGAACGACGTTTAGGGTCGGCGATGCGCAGGCGCCCGCGGTGAAGAAGATCAGGAGCAGTGGGCCAAGACTGAGCCACTGCCGCAGTGCCGGCCAGCCCGATGTCGTGTTTCTCTCTGTGCGTGCGTCCATGAGAACGTCCTCCATAGCGTGCTTCCGCCCTGCAGCGGCGCAGATGGTCCCGGGCAGCTGGCGCGCATCCAGGCCGGGGGTGCGACGCGAAATTCAGAGAGCATGCTCTCGGCCCGTCGAATGAGTCCGGCGTGCAAGCCGGAATGCGCGCGGCCAGTGTGGGAAGATGTCATGACGGTTATGACCGTGGGTATCTCGAATTGGCATGGCTGTTGGGCAAAAAAATTGGCCAAACGCCGGCCTTATCGTCAGGCCAGCGCCTGTGCGCTGGCGCGCGCGAGCCGTCTTGCACCCTGCGGAGCAACTCTGCGACACTGCCGACGCTGGCTGCAAAGCCGTTGAGGAGGAGAGAAATGCCGATCGCACGCCGCTTCGTTCTGGCGCTGGCCATGGCCAGCCTGGTCGCCTGCTCCTGGCTGGCGCCGCTGGACTCGATCGCCACGCAGCAGGCCGACGCCGGTCTGAAGCGGGCACTGCTCAGCTTTGCGACCGCCAGGGCTCTGAACGCGGCGATTTCGGTCGCCCAGGGAACCGAGATCGCGGTGCAACCCGGCGGCATGGGTGTCGTCCTCGCGCCCGGGCAGGTGCTCGACCCGGTCAACGATCTGGTCGAGCAGTTTTCGAACGTGATGCTCGCCGCCAGCGTCGCTTTCGGTGTGCAGAAGATGCTCATCAGCATGGCCGGCTACTGGCTGATCTCCTTGCTGATCAGCGGCGCAGCCCTTTGCTGGGCGTGGTTTCACTTCCATCAGCAGGTGCTTCCGGCATGGCTCGCGCGGACGCTCGTCGTCCTCCTGATGCTCCGTTTCGCCGTGCCTGCGGTGACCATCGGCAGCGACCTGCTGTTCGAGAAGTTTCTCGTCGGTGACTATGATGCCAGCCAGCAGGTGATGAGCGCCGCCCCGGCGCAAGTTGCCAGGCTTGACGCGCCGCAGCCGCTGCCCGTCGGGGAGCAAGGCCTGCTGGACAGAATCAAGGGCTGGTGGGGGCAGGATCTGGAGGTAAAAGCACGTTTCGACGCCCTGCAACAGGCGGCGGAGCAGGCGACCGAGCACATCATCACCTTGATCGTGGTCTTTCTGCTGCAGACCGTGGTGATTCCACTGCTCCTTGTCTCGGGTCTGTATGGCCTGGTGCGTGCTGCTTTCACGGTGCGCCGGAGCTGATCAGTGCGCCGTGGCCCCGCGCCCCGTGGCGCGCCTTGGCGCCGATTCGGTTGCGCCTGCCGGCTATAATCGGGGGCTACTCGCCAGGGAATTCCGATCCATGTCCGATTTGCTCGCCCATCTCAATCCGCCACAGCTGGCCGCGGTCACCCTGCCGCCGCAGCACGCCCTGATCCTTGCCGGCGCCGGTAGCGGCAAGACGCGGGTGCTGACCACCCGCATCGCCTGGCTGATCTCGACCGGACAGGTCGGTCCGCAGGGGGTTCTGGCGGTGACTTTCACCAACAAGGCGGCCAAGGAAATGCAGGCCCGCCTGGCGGCGCTGCTGCCGATCAATACCCGCGGCATGTGGATCGGCACTTTTCACGGCCTTTGCAACCGCTTCCTGCGTGCGCACCACCGCGAGGCCGGCTTGACCGCGCAGTTCCAGATTCTCGATTCGGCGGACCAGCTGGCGGCGATCAAGCGCCTGCTCAAGAATCTCAACATCGACGACGAGAAGTACCCGCCGCGCGAGCTGATGCATTTCATCAACGCCCACAAGGAGCAGGGGATTCGCGCCGCGCAGGCCGAAGCCTACGATGCCTATACCAGTCGCCGCGTCGAACTGTATGCCGAGTACGAGGGCCAATGCCAGCGCGAAGGGGTGGTCGATTTCGCCGAGCTGCTGCTGCGTTCCTACGAACTTCTGCAACGCAACGAGCCGCTCTGTCAGCATTATCAGGCGCGCTTCCGGCACATTCTGGTCGATGAATTCCAGGATACCAACCGCCTCCAGTACGCCTGGCTGAAACTGCTCGCCGGACGCGGCAGCGTCAAGTCGGAGAGCGCCGGTGCCTGCCTGTTCGCGGTTGGTGACGACGATCAGTCGATCTACGCTTTCCGCGGTGCCGAGATCGGCAATATGCGCGACCTGCAGCGCGAGTTCGACTTGCCGGAGGTGATTCGCCTCGAGCAGAACTATCGTTCGCACGGCAATATCCTCGACGCCGCCAATGCCCTGATCAAACAGAACCGTGGTCGTCTCGGCAAGAACCTGTGGACCGAAGCCGGCGCCGGCGAACCGATTCGCGTTTTCGAGGGCTATTCGGACATCGCCGAGGCCGCTTTCATCGTCGAGGAAATTTGCGAACTGGCCGGCGACGGCGTCTCGCGCCAGCAGATGGCGCTCCTTTATCGCTCGAATGCGCAGTCGCGAGTGCTCGAGCATCAGCTGTTCAAGCAGGGCTTGCCGTATCGCGTTCATGGCGGCCTGCGCTTCTTCGATCGCCAGGAGATCAAGCACGCGCTCGCTTATCTGCGGCTGCTGGCCAATCCCGACGATGATACGGCTTTCGCCCGGGTGGTCAATTTCCCGACGCGCGGGATCGGCGGGCGCAGCATCGAGGCGCTGCAGGAGGCTGCCCGGCAGACCAACTCCAGCCTGTATAACGCTGCCGCCAGTCTGGCCGGCAAGCCCGGCGGCGTGGTGGCCAGGTTCATCGCCCTGATCGAGAGCCTGCGCGCCGAGACCCGGGAGCTGCCTTTGCCGGAAGTGATCGACCAGCTCATCGAGCGCAGCGGCTTGCGTCAGCATTATCTTGCCGAGAAGGAAGGCCAGGATCGACTCGAGAACCTCGACGAGTTGATCAACGCCGCGAGCAGTTTCCTGAAAGACGACGGCGTGCCGCTGCTTGACGGTGACGAAGTCGTGCCCGATGGCGGTCCGCTGGCGTCCTTCCTGGCGCACGCCTCGCTCGAAGCGGGCGAGCACCAGGCCGGCGAGGGGCAGGACGCCATCCAGTTGATGACCGTGCACGCGGCGAAGGGCCTCGAATTCGACATCGTTTTCATTACCGGCCTCGAGCAAGGCCTGTTTCCGCACGAGAACGCGGCGCAGGAGCGCGAAGGCCTCGAAGAGGAGCGTCGGCTGATGTATGTGGCGGTGACGCGAGCGCGCAAACGCCTCTACCTGACGCACGCGCAGACGCGCATGCTGCACGGGCAGACGCGCTACTGCCTGCCATCGAGCTTTCTTGAAGAACTGCCGGTGGAACTGTTGCGCAAAATCAACCGTGGCCTGAGCAGCGCCCCGCTCGCTCCGCTGCGTTCGACCGCCGTCGCTGGCGCTCCCTGGCAGCAGCCGGCGGCTGCCAACGCTCTGCGCATTGGTCAGAACGTCCGCCACGCCCGCTTCGGCGTCGGGGTCATCGTGGCCAGCCAAGGGGCGGGGCCGGAGGCACGCGTACAAGTCAATTTTGGTGCCGGCGGCATGAAATGGCTGGCGCTCGAGTACGCCAAGCTGACGCCTGCCTGAGCTGCGGCGGGTTGTCCACAGCTTGCGCGTCATCGCGGTGCTGGTTTCGGTGCGGGATTTGTAGTTACGCACCACTTGTGTGGATAAGCCTGTGGAACGTCTGTTGCTTCACTCGGCAAGTGCCAGCCTGGACAGGCCTTTTTTGCGCTTGCTCAAAAAGCAGGCAGCGCACTAGACTATCAGGCCTAACCAAGCAGGGAGATCGCCATGCCTTTTGCCATTCGTATTCATCAGACCGGTGGGCCGGAAGCGATGTGCTGGGAAGAGGTGTCGGTGGGCGAACCAGGGGCTGGCGAGGCACGAGTGCGTCACGAAGCAGTCGGGCTCAACTTCATCGACATCTACCATCGCAGCGGGCTCTATCCGCTGCCGCTGCCCAGCGGCCTCGGTCTGGAAGGCGCCGGGGTGGTTGAGGCCGTCGGTGATGGCGTCACGGAGCTGCGCGTCGGCGATCGCGTCGCCTATGCGGGTGGTCCCGTGGGTGCGTACAGCCAGGTGCGTTGCCTGCCCGCCGACCGGCTGCTGAAACTGCCCGAGGCGATCGGTTTTCGTACCGCGGCGGCGATGATGCTGCAGGGCCTGACCAGCGCCTACCTGCTGCGCCGTACCTATCGCGTGCAGGCTGGCGAAACCGTCCTGATCCACGCCGTTGCCGGCGGCGTTGGTTTGATCGCCTGCCAGTGGGCCAGGGCGCTGGGTGCAACGGTCATCGGTACGGTTTCCGGCCCCGCCAAAGCGGCGCTGGCTATCGCCCACGGCTGCGATCACGTGATCGACTACACCCGCGAGGACGTCGCGCCAAGGGTTCGCGAGATCACCCGCGGCGAGGGGGTGGCGGTGGTCTATGACGGGGTTGGCAAAGACACTTTTGCCGCGTCTCTGGACAGCCTGCAGACGCGTGGGATGATGGTCTGTCTGGGCAATGCCTCGGGGCCGGTGCCGCCTCTGGACCCGCTGCTGCTTTCGCAGAAGGGCTCGCTATTCCTGACACGGCCGACCCTCATGCACTACATCGCCAAGCGCGCCGAGCTGGCCGAGTTGGCGGCCGAACTGTTCGCGATGGTCGGCTCGGGCAAAGTCAGGATCGAGGTCAACCAGAGCTATGCGCTTGCCGACGTGGCTCAGGCGCATCACGATCTGGCCGCACGCAAGCATACCGGGTCGACCATCCTGCTGCCGTGAGGGAGGGTCGGCGCGCAGCCTTTCGCTGGCGTTTGCCGATCTGCGTGACAAAGTGCGCGAGCACGTCAAGCAGCTTCGTGAGAAGCTTTTCCGGCCTGCAACCACACATGACAAGGACAAAAAAAGAATGAAATCCTTCCTGATTGCCAATCCAAAAGGGGGTTCCGGGAAATCGACGTTGGCGATCAATCTGGCCGGCCACCTCGCGTGCAACGGCCATCATGTGATGCTCGGCGACGTCGATCGTCAGCAGTCCTCACGGGAGTGGTTGCGCATGCGCCCGCGCGCGCTGCCGGAGATTAGCTGTTGGGACATCGAACCGGGGAAAACCGCCCGGCCGCCGAAGGGCACCACGCACGTAGTTCTCGATACGCCGGCGGCCTTGCACGGCAAAGCGCTCGATAACGTCGTCAAGCAGGTCAGTCGGGTGCTCATTCCGGTGCAGCCGTCGCTCTTCGACATGCTCGCGACACGCCAGTTTCTCGAAGCCTTGCTGGCCGAGAAAGCGGTACGCAAGGAGCAGACCCTCATCGCCGCGGTCGGCATGCGCGTCGATCCACGCACGCGTGCGGCTGCCGAGCTGGAACGTTTTCTGGCCAAATTCGAGCTGCCGGTGCTGACGCATCTGCGCACTACGCAGCTCTATGTACAGACGGCGATGCACGGCATGACGATCTTCGACATTTCCGCGTCGCGTGCGGCCAAGGACCTCGAACAGTGGCAGCCGATCATCGACTGGATCAACCAGGGCTAACGGTCATGACATGTCGAGACACCCCTGATGATGAAAGCCATGACCGTTTGCGTGCCGCGTCGGCGTAAAATGGCCGGATGCCTGAAGCCCCGTTCGTCCATCTTCGCCTGCACAGTGAGTATTCGGTTACCGACGGCATCGTCCGTCTCGGTGATGCGCTTGCTCGCGCAGGCAGTTACGGCATGCCGGCTTTGGCGCTCACCGATCTGGCGAATGTCTTCGGTCTGGTCAAGTTCTACTCTGCGGCACGTGGCAAGGGAATCAAGCCGCTGCTCGGTAGCGATGTCTTCATTGCCAACGAAAGCGATCCCGATCGTCCGCATCGACTGCTATTGCTGGTTCGCTCGGGGCAGGGCTACCGGCAACTTTGCGAGCTACTGTCGCGTGCCTATCTGGCGCCGCGCGTGCGTGGCCGTGCCGAGCTCAGCCGGCGCATGCTGCACGAGGTGGGCGTCGACGGTCTGATCGCGCTTTCGGGCGCTGCTGCCGGCGATATCGGTGAAGCCCTGCTGCAGGGCAGGTTCGAGCAGGCGACGTTGTGCGCACGGCGTTGGCAGCAGCTCTTCCCGGACGCTTTCTATCTCGAAGTGCAGCGCTACGGGCAGCCTCAGCAGGAATTCCTGGTGACGGCGATAGCCGACCTTGCGGCCGAGCTGGAGCTGCCGCTGGTGGCCACGCATCCGATCCAGTTTCTCGAACGCGACGACTTCAAGGCGCACGAAGCGCGCGTCTGTATTGCCGAGGGCTACATGCTCGGCGACGTCCGGCGTCCGCGCTTGTACACCGAAGAACAGTATTTCAAGTCCACCGAGGAGATGGTCGCGCTTTTCGCCGATCTTCCCGAAGCGCTCGAGAACGCGGTCGAAATTGCCAAGCGCTGCAATCTGCAGATCACTCTCGGCAAGAGCTACCTGCCCGATTTTCCGACTCCGGATGGCGTCACCCTTGCCGATTTCCTGCGCCAGGAAGCCGTCGCCGGCCTCGAAGTGCGCTTGCAGCAGCTTTTTCCGGATGCCGCGGAGCGCGCTGCGCAGCGGCCGGCTTACGATGCGCGCCTGCAGCTCGAGACGGACACCGTCGTGCAGATGGGTTTCCCCGGCTACTTCCTGATCGTTGCCGATTTCATCAACTGGGCCCGGCACAACGGCTGTCCGGTCGGACCGGGGCGTGGTTCCGGCGCCGGTTCGGTGGTCGCCTACGCGCTGGGAATCACCGATCTCGACCCGCTGCGCTACGCCCTGCTTTTCGAGCGTTTTCTCAACCCCGAGCGGGTGTCGATGCCCGACTTCGACATCGACTTCTGCCAGGACAATCGCTGGCGGGTGATCGAATACGTGCGCGAAAAGTACGGCGCCGCGGCGGTCTCGCAGATCGTCACTTTCGGCACCATGTCCTCGAAGGCGGTGATTCGCGACGTCGGGCGCGTGCTCGACCTGCCCTACACTTTCTGCGACCAGCTTTCCAAGCTGATCCCGGTGGAAACCAACAAGCCGCTGTCGCTGGCCAAGTCACTGCTCGCCGAACCGCAGTTGCAGGCGCGCATCGATGAGGAAGAGGAAGTCAGGGACCTCTTCGACCTCGCTGCCCGTCTCGAAGATCTGACGCGCAATGTCGGCATGCACGCCGGCGGCGTGCTCATCGCGCCCGGCAAGCTGACCGACTTCTGCCCGATCTATTCGGCGGATGGCGGTGGCTCGGTGGTTTCGCAGTACGACAAGGACGATGTCGAGAAAATCGGCCTGGTGAAGTTCGACTTCCTCGGCCTGCGCAATCTGACGATCATCGAACTGGCGCTCAAGTACGTCGAGCAGCTGAGCGGCGAGCGCCCGGATTTGACGAGCCTGAGCTTCGACGATCCCAAGACCTACCAGATTCTCAAGGACGGCAATACCACCGCCATTTTCCAGGTGGAATCGGAAGGCATGAAGAAGCTGGTGCGCAAGCTCGCGCCCGACCGCTTCGAGGACATCATCGCCGTGCTCGCGCTGTACCGGCCGGGGCCGCTGGGCTCCGGAATGGTCGACGACTTCATCCTGCGCAAGAAGGGTCAGCAGAAGATCGACTACTTCATCGACGACCTGAAGGCCTGCCTCGAACCGACTTACGGGGTCATCGTCTATCAGGAACAGGTGATGCAGATCGCGCAGATCATCGGCGGCTATACGCTGGGTTCCGCCGACCTTCTGCGCCGCGCGATGGGCAAGAAGAAAGCCGAGGAGATGGCCAAGCATCGCGACATGATGCGTGACGGGGCGAAGATCAAGGGCTACGACGAAAAGCTGGTGATGCAGCTTTTCGACCTGATGGAGAAGTTCGCCGAGTACGGCTTCAACAAGTCGCACACCGCCGCCTACGCGGTGGTCACTTATCACACCGCCTGGCTGAAGGCGCACCACTGCGCGGCCTTCATGGCGGCGACCCTGTCCTCGGACATGGACAACACCGACTCGGTGAAGATTGCCCACGATGACGCGCTCAGCAACGGCCTGCAGATGCTTGGCCCGGACATCAACGCCTCGCAGTATCGCTTCACGCCGGTCGATCGAAGCTCCATTCGCTACGGACTCGGCGCGGTCAAGGGGACTGGCGAACAGGCGGTGAATACCATTATCGAGGCCCGTGCAGCGGCTGGCCCGTTCAAGGATCTTTTCGATTTCTGTCGCCGCTCGGACAAGCGCATGGTCAACCGGCGCACTATCGAGGCGCTGATTCGTGCCGGCGCCTTCGACGCGCTCGATGATCATCGAGCGCGTCTGCTGGCCTCGGTCGGCATCGCCATCGAAGCCGCCGAGCAGGCCGAGCGCAACGCCATGCAGGTCAGCCTGTTCGATCTCCTCGAAGCGGATGGTGACGCGGACGGTAGAGCGCACGGCCCGCGTTACGTCGAAGTGCCGCGCTGGAGCGAAAGGCAGCGGCTCAACGAGGAAAAAATCGCCCTCGGCTTCTACTTTTCCGGTCACCCTTTCCACGAACTGCAGGCCGAAGTGTCGCGTTTTGCGCGCAAGCCGCTGGCGGCGCTGGAGGCGCGCAAGGAGCCGCAGTTCCTCGCCGGCCTGGTGGTCGGCGTGCGCAGCAAATTCACGGCGCGCGGCAAGATGGCCTTCATTCTGCTCGACGACGGCAGCACTTCGCTCGAAGTTTCGGTGTTCAGCGAGTTGCTCGATGCCGAACGCGTCAAGATCAGGGAAGACGAGGTGCTGATCGTCGAAGGCAAGGTGCAACGTGACGATTTTGCCGGCGAAGGCCGCTTGAAAGTCGTTGCCGAACGCCTGTTGACGCTGGCCGAAGCGCGTGGCCGCTTTGCTCGCCATCTGCACCTGACGCTCAACGGCCAGGCCAGTGGCGGCAATGCCCGGGGCGCGGCACAACGCCTGCGCAGCCTGCTGGCACCGTACACTCCGGGCAATTGTCCGGTACGGCTGGCTTATCACAACGGCGAGGCGACTTGTGAACTGGCGTTCGGTGAAGCCAGTCGGGTGCGCCTCGAGGACGATCTGCTGACCTCTTTGCGGGCCTGGCTGTGCACCGAAAACGTCAGCGTCGACTACCCCTGAGCGAGGCCATGAAAATCCCCTTAATAATCGACCAGGCGCTGCTCGATAGCGTCAGTCTCGAAGCCAGTCGCAGCCCGCGCCAGCGCAAGAACCGCAACTTCCACGCCGACGACGCGGCGCCCGCACATCGCTTGCTCAACGCCATTGAGCCCGGCTCCTACCTGATGCCGCATCGCCATCTCGACGCCAACAAGGACGAAACGATGATCGTTCTGCGCGGCCGCCTGGGCGTCGTTTTCTTCGACCAGCTTGGCCAGGTGCAGCAGACCGTGGTGCTGGCGCCAACGGGCCCGGTCTGCGGCGTCGACATCCCGCACGGCGTGTATCACACGATTCTGGCGCTCGATCCCGGGACGGTGATGCTCGAAGCCAAGGGCGGCCCCTACCTGCCGCTCGCCGAGGCCGAGCGTGCGCCATGGGCGCCCGCCGAAGGGGCGCCGGAAGTGGCCGCTTACGCGCGCTCATTGCGCGAGCGCTTCGCGTAGCGAAACGGCAGTCCGGCGACTTGCAGGCGACTTGCCCGGATCATCCCTCTTTGGGCTTGCTGGCCAGCCGATCCGGTACCGTCAGGTTCCAGTGGATGGCCGCTGCGCGCAGCGCGAAGATAAGCACGATTGCCGTCGCCGCGCCGAGCGATCGATACTCGGGAGCGAATGCCAGTAGCGCCACGTAAAGCGCGCAGCCGAAGCTTATCGGTATGGCGTAGATCTCGCGCGTCATCAAGAGCGTTTGCCTTCCCGCCAGTACGTCACGAATCAGTCCGCCACCAATCGCCGTGATGATCCCCAGGATGACCGGGGCCAGTGGCCGGCCGAAGTCCAGTGCCCAGACCTTGTCGGTCGCCGCGATCGCAAACAGGGAAGCGCCGAGCCCATCGAGATAGAGCATCAGGCTGTAGATCTCTTTGCGCGTAAACAGCGAATTGGCAGCGAAGGTAGCCAGACTGGCAGCCAGCGCGACCCAGATATAGGCCAGATCGGCGGCCCAGAAGACCGGCACGCCGAGAATGATGTCGCGGATCGTGCCGCCGCCGATGGCGGTGATGATTCCCAGGACCGTCGCCCCGAAGAAATCGATGCCGCGGGGCGCGACAGCGAGCACCGCGGTGACTGCGAAAGCGGCCGTGCCCGCCATCCCGACCCAGTAAGTGAGCGCATTCAATAGCGATATCCCTCCGAAAAAGCTGGTACGTGTTTTTTTTCTGGTGGTGGGGTGCCGTTCAGGGCGCTTGCTCGGCGGCCGTTGCCGGCCGGCAGGGTCGCGCGGCGGGGCTTGTCGGTCTCGATCTGCTGTTTTATGCGTACATTATCGGCGCTTACGGGGTTCTCGAACGCCCTGCAGGGTAGCGAAGGCGCGAGTCGGGCAGCGGATCTCTCGTACAATCGGAAACAATCGGCATCGCTTCCGGTAACGGATCGGCACGCGCCGCAGTCCGCTCAAAGCCCGCGAACGCTGCGCCTGCCCGGTCGATCGCTTGATTGGCCACCGCCAGCGCTTGCTCCCGACAATACATGAGGCCTGTCCGATCACTGCCATGCAAACGACAACCAAGGTAAACGCCAAGCGCGCTTGGGCAAAGTACGTCCTGCTCGCACTGGCGGCGCTGATTCTTGCCCTGATCAGCGCCGCGAGCTGGTTTGTGCTTGACGGTGAACGCATGCGCGTGGCGCTCGAAAAAGGCGTCACTGCCCTGAGCGATCGCCCTTTCCACGTCGACGGCGATTTGGCGATCAGTTTCGGTCGCATCACGACCGTTCGTGCTGCCAATATTCGCTGGCTGAATCCGGCATGGAGCAAGCAGCCGGACATGCTTTCGGCGAGGAATCTGTCGCTCTCCATCGACCTCTGGAGTCTTGTTCGCGGCCCGATCGTGATCAGCATGGCGCAGGCTGACGACGCCAGGCTGCTCTTCGAGTGGAGCGAAGAAGGGCAGTTCAACTGGGCAATGGGGGACAGCGACAGGAGCAAATCTGACGAGCGCTCAGGTCCGCTGCGCCTGGTTCTCGGTCAAACCGAACTGCGCAATGTCCAGATCCGCGTCCGTCACCCCGGGATGACTGACGAGTTGCTTGTCGACCTTGTCCAGGCCAGCCAGCAACAAGATGCGGAAGACATGCTGCTGATCAGCACCGACGCCGTGATCGACAAGCGCCCGATCAAGGTAAACGGTCGCGTCGGTCCTTTCCACGAGCTCATCGCCGGGGGGGCGATAAACTACGACTTCGATCTTGAAGAGGCGAACGTCAGCCTGAAAGCAAGCGGCCATCTCGATCGCCTGAGCGATCCGAGAGCGCCGCGCATGAATGTCGAGCTGTTCGCGGCCGACGCTGCTGACGTCCTGCGTACCCTCGAGCTTCCCGAACTGACCACCGGCAATATCGAGCTGCACGCCGGGATTACGCCTGTCGAAGAGCATCTGGACGGTACGCTGCAGGGCAACTTCGGCGCCTTCAAGCTGGATGGCAAGTTGACGACGACGAGTCTCTCGTCGCTTGACGATTTCTCCCTGCTGTTGCACTCGGACGGTCCCGGTGTGGCTGTCTTCGGCAAGCTGCTTGGCGTCGATCGTCTACCAAACGAACCTTACTCCTTGCAGGTCGATGCCAGTCGGAATGGCAAGGAGCTGCAAGTCAGGCAGCTGTCGTACGCCAGCGACGGTCTGCTGATCAAGGCATCAGGCGCCGCGTACAGCTGGCCGGAACTCGGCGACCTCGATCTCGATATTGACGCCAAAGTGGCCAACTTGCAGAGCTTCGGCAAGCTGTTATCGCTGCCGTCCTTGCCGACATTGCCACTGACGGTCAAAGCCAGCGTGAAGCGCAAGGGGGTTGGCGGTGGCAACGAGTTGCAGGGAGACTTCGCCCTCGGCAATATCGCCGGCGAAGTGTCCGGCAAGCTGAGCGACCGTAAGAATCTGGCCGGCTCCACCTTCAGCTATCGGGCCGGCTCTGCGGACCTGCGCGAACTGGCACGGGCGCGTGGTATCCCTCTGCCCGCGGAGAGCCCGCTTCCCGCACGCTTGAACGGCGAGCTGGCGCTGCTTTCGGAGCAGCTACGGATCGACCGCTTTGCTGCGGACATTGCCGACAATCATTTGTCCGCCAGCGGGCAGATCGACTTCCGACCCGCCGACACGCTTGTTGAACTGGAACCGCAGATAAAAGGCGCGGACCTGCATCGCCTGGCGCGATTCCTCCTTGGCGAAGAGAAAGCCGTCTATTTTCCCGTTGGACCCTATGCGCTTGGTGGCAAGTTGAGGCTCCAGGGTTCTCGGCTGCAGTTCAACAGCAAGGACGCACAGGCGGGAAACAGCGTGCTTGGCTTCGCTGGTTCGCTCGATTTTGGGAAAAAGACGCCCAGTGTGGATGCCAGGGTCACCGCCAAGGGCGGGAGCCTTGCGGCGCTCCTCAAACCGGAGATTCTGGAGGGCGTGCCGGCGGCGGCGTTTTCGCTGAGTACCACTTTGGCAATGTCCGAGCAGGGAATGGTGCTGAAGGATCTGCAGTTCTCGCTGGCAGATAGCACTTTGACCGGGCAGCTGTCGACGGGCTGGCCTCGCGAGCCCGAACGCATCAGCTTCGATTTGATTGCCGCCGGCAGCGATCTGCGCGCCTCCTTGCCGGCGACTCCTGGCTACGTCGCCGCGCCGGTTGCCTTTCGCGTCGAAGCCAAGGGCACGGCTGACCCGGCCAGTGTCCAAATCGAGCGACTGGATGGCAAACTCGCGGAGGCCACTATCGCTCTCGCCGGCAAGCTGGTCTTGAAACCGGTTTTGTCGGCCGATGCTCTCCGCCTGTCGTTGAAGGGGCCGAAATTGTCGGCGCTTGGCAGCCTGACGGCGTGGCCCGTGGTCGATTTGCCCTTCGCGGTCAGCGGCACCATGACCGGCAGCAAGGATAGCGCGCGCATGGACGATTTTCAGGCCACCCTTGGCAACAGTGACCTCAAGGGAAGTTTGCGCATTACGACGACGGCGAAGCCACGAATCGATCTCGACGTTCGCTCGGACTACCTGGATTCCCGCTTGCTGCGGGCGTCTTCGAAAGCGTCGGCCGATGCGGCGAGCGCGGTCGATAAAGCAAGTGAAGCGAGTGCAGCGAGTGCAGCGAGTGCAGCGAAAGTGGCGAAAGTGGCGAACGAGGACGACAAGAGCGGCAAGCTCTTCTCGGATAAACCGCTGCCTTTCGAAGTGCTGCGCACTTTCGACGGGAGCCTCCTGGCGTCGCTCGCCAAGGTGGAAGGCGTACAACAGCAGCTACAGGACGTTCACGCCAGTGCGAGCCTGCAAGATGGCCTGCTGGTGGTGAAACAACTGCAGGGCCAGGGACGGCAGGGAAAAGCGGCGGCCAGCTTCACGCTCGATGTCCGGGGTGAGCAGCCGGTCGTCAAAGGGCAGCTGAAAGCAAGCGACGTGATTTTCTTTGTCCGCGGCATGGCCAGGGAGGATGAAGCCAGGCTCCCGCGTCACACCCTCGAAAGTCACTTTTCGGCAAGTGGGAACAGCATCAGCGCCTGGGCCGCAGCGCTTGACGGCTATTTCTGGCTGCGCAGTTCCCCGGGGCAATTTCGCTCGCTGGACATGGACGTGCTGTTCGGCGATTTCGCCTCCCAGTTGTTCAGCACGCTCAATCCATTTGCCAAAAGGAACACCTACTCGACCCTGAGCTGCGCCGGCGTTTACCTCGAGGCCAGCAAGGGACATGTCGAGACCGCGCCTGCCGTGGTTCTGCAAACTGACCGGCTTTCCGTTGTGTCGCGAGGAACGATCGACCTGCGCTCGGAGAAGATCGACTTCACCTTCAGAGTCGCACCGCTGCAAGGAGTCGGTTTCAGTGCCGGAGACCTGATCAAGCCCTTCATCAAGCTGGGCGGCACCTTGCAAGCCCCGGCGCTGGATCTCGATGTCGCCAACGCCGCGGTTGAAGGAGGCGTTGCCGTCGCCACTTTCGGGGCATCGCTGCTCGCCGGCAGTCTCTGGGATCGCTGGATTAGCTCGCCCGGGGCCTGCGCGAAGATCGAGGAGGAGGCACGCAAGCTTCGCCTTTCGCGAGGCGAGAAGGATGTGCCCGGGTTGTGACCTCAGGATGGCTATGTTATGTGTACCGCCTTACCCCAGTCAGCGAGCAGTGACCGGTGGGCGAATCGGGGCCTTGGAGGGCACGAATTTGACGGCCGCGAAGCAAAGGTGACTGGCCTGTGCCAATAGCCTTTGTGCCTGTCCTCAAGAGGTTGTTACAGATGAAAATCACGGCATCCTGGCCCTTACGGCTTGCCTTGGCGTTGCTGCTGCTGCTCGTCGTCCCGGTCGGCGTGGCCCTCAGCCGCCATTTGAGCGACGACAGCCGCCCAGGCGACTGGCGAAGCGCCCGGCACGATAGCAGCGGGCAGGCGCCCGATGCACGCAACACGCCGGAGGCCTTGATCCAGGTCTATGCGGCGCGCGCTTTCGGTTGGCGCGGCGTCTTCGGAGTGCATACCTGGATCGCCACCAAGGAAAGCGATGCCGACCGCTACACCCGTCTGGAGGTGGTCGGCTGGGGCGTAAGCCGGGGCATGGATGCGGTGCGCATCCACGACGGAGAAGCTGACGGCTATTGGTACGGCAGCGAGCCGACGCTGCTTCGCCAGCTCCGTGGCGGCGCCGAGGTGGACGCGCTGATTGCGCGCCTGCACACAGCGGCGCGTGCCTATCCGCATAATCACGAATATCGGCTGTGGCCCGGTCCGAACAGCAATACCTTCATCGCCTACCTGGGCCGAGCCGTTCCGGAGCTGCATCTCGACCTGCCGCCGACGGCAATCGGCAAGGACTACCTGCCGGACGGTGGTCTCGTGGCCAGCGCACCGAGTGGCGGTGGTTTGCAGTTTTCCCTGGTCGGCCTGCTCGGCGCGACGATCGCCGCCGAAGAAGGCATCGAGGTGAACCTGCTCGGCTTGTCGCTCGGCATCGATCTCTCGCCGCCGGCGCTCAAGCTGCCCGGGGTGGGCCGAGTGGGGATGTCGGAGGTCGATTGACGGCTCGTCGAGACGCCGGGGGTTGGCCCGACGACGGTGCCGGTCATGGCCCGTGCAGGCCCTACAAATGTTCACGAAAGCGGATCAACGGAAAGATGGCCAAGCGTTCCCTCGATGTATTGCTGAGTATCGTTGCGGCGCTGGTTCTGGCGCTTCCCATCGTCGTCATCGCCCTGCTCGTGCGTCTGACTTCGCCCGGTCCGGCGCTCTACTGGTCTGACCGGGTTGGCAAGGGCAACCGCGTATTCCGGATGCCCAAGTTCCGCAGCATGCGAGTGGGAACGCCCGTAGTCGCGACTCACCTGCTACAGGATCCGAAAGCCCATCTGACTCCCATCGGCTCCTTTCTTCGCAAGAGCAGTCTGGACGAGCTGCCTCAACTCTGGAACATTCTGAAAGGCGAGATGAGCTTCGTCGGCCCGCGTCCTGCGCTGTTCAATCAGGAGAGTCTGATTGCCTTGCGTACGAAGTACGCTGTGCACGAGTTGCTGCCAGGGCTGACCGGCTGGGCACAGGTCAATGGGCGAGATGAATTGCCGATTCCAGAAAAGGTAAAGCTGGATGTCGAATACCTTCGTCGGCGGTCGCTCGGGTTCGACCTGTATATCCTATGGCGGACCTTGGTGAAGGTTGCACAGCGCGACGGAGTGTCACATTGATGTGTGCTGCCGCCTCGTTTCGTGGGGAGCGGACGCCGCATTGGTAACGACTGGCCGCGTCAAGAATTTCCCACCGTCCCCGGGCATTTTTTTCATTCGCCGGGTAAGGTGGTGCGTCATGCCAGGTCCCGGGTGTTGCCAATCGCCGAAACCGTCGACTCGTTCCGCCGCCTCCGCACCCGCAGCTTCGCGCAGGCTGCGGCAGCCTTTTAATAGCCGCGACCGCTGCTCGACACTTCGGCAACGATTCCTCCGTGCACCCTTGCGTGAGCGTCGGTTTGTTCGGAAGTTGTGCCCGCATGCTATCTGGAGCCGGCGCTCCTGCCTTGGCGTGCCTCGGCGATCGGTCGGCGACGATGTCAAGCATTGCATTTGGGACGAGGCATTTTCAGTATTTTCCAATTCAGGTATGAGGTCGATCCAAACCCCTCCACGCCACCGCGCAAGGAGCCGACCAGCGATGCTTTGCTCGTGCTGTGGCACCGCGATGGCGATCGTCAGGCCGCGGATTCGATCGACATCGCCCGCAGTCGTCGCTGCTCCAGCGCTCGTCGCGGTCTCCATCTGGTCATGTAAGACTCCCTCACAGCGCTGTCTGACCGCGTTCGGGACTTCAGCTTCCCCAAGCTGATTGATGCGGTAGCACGGAATTCAGTGGCCGGAACGCTAAAACGCCCGGATTTGGGAGATCTTCGCTGCCTGCGCCGCAGCGCGCCGCAACTTCTCATTCCCGGCCCTCCGGCATTCATGCCTGCGGGGCAAATCCAAAAAAGATATTTGCAGAGGGGCGCTCAGCCCTCCGGCCCGGGCTCGTCCAACAAACGGATCAGATCGTGGCTGCGCATGATCTATCCTTATTCGTTAGATTTCACGAATTATTGTTGAGCGGCGTAACTCATCTTCAGGAAAAACTCTGCCAGTTTTTAAGCACGCGTATATATGATCAAAAACCAAGCCAGGCTTCCCTTTTTCTTTACCACTCCGAAAATATGAATGTCCCTTCGGATTGTCATAAGCATTGTTCACGTCGTCGCAGTCCACTACATAGACATTTTTTGGCGTCATCTCCATGTTTTCCGGCCCGGTATGTCCCAAGCGACGAGAGGCAATCTTGTTTTTCAATTGCGATTGTCAAACGGGCGGTGGTGCGCGCTTCTATGGGCCGAACGTCGAGCTAACCGGCGCTGCGCGGCTCTATCGCGCAGCGTCCAGAGAGCGAAGCGAACGGGGTCGATCGACGGGTTGGGCGTCATCTTCGGCCTACACTGGAAATCTTTCGAACTCAGGAAGTTCATTAATATGCTTCATCCAGCCGAGCCGTTCGGCCGTCTGTATTTGTACTGTTGGTGGTAGTGCCTCGGGATGGTCAAGTGTTGAGGACTGTACGTCGACAATTCCAGGGAGTACTCCTGCATTCCGGTAGAACAACCCGCTGCCGCAGTCAGCGCAGAAACTCCGCATAGCAGTACCTGAGGAGTTAATCGTCTTCGGCCGCCCTTTCGTCAGGGTCAAGGCAGTTTCGGGAAACATCGCCCAAGCTACCATGGGCGCGCCTGTGCTTCGTCGGCAGTCGCTGCAGTGGCACAATGCAACGGCCTTTGGTTCACCCGAGAGCTGATAGCGAATGGCGCCACATAAGCACTGTCCAGAGTAGATCATAACGGAAACTCCTTGGTATTCCACGAATAATCACCAAACGCCAACCAAATTCCATAAATCGAAGAACTCATTGCAGCCTTAAGTGGCGAGATCCTTGTGGCGCCCACCGTAGAGTTCAGGCGACTTGCGCGGCTTTATGCGCAAGGTCGCCTGGAGCGCCGGGTAGGGCTATTTCCACCACCCATAAGCGCAAGTGACCGGGCTGTGGGAATGCTTGTGGAATTGCAGACAACGAGAAGGGAAGCTCTGGTGCTTCGGCAAGCGGTATATCCATGAGGTTTCTTTCTCGGCCAATTTCAATCGCGAGTTTCAGGTAACGGCGAAGAAGCAGGATTGGAGGAAATTGGTTTTTCTCCTTCAGCCATTCGAGTGCATCACGGGCGCACTTTGAGCCATTGCATGAACGACACGCCCAGACGAGGTTGTCGCCGCTGTTTGCGCCGCCCCGCTTTGTTGGAATGAGATGGTCAACAGACAAGTCGTCGCGACTTCCGCAATAGCAACAAGCCTGGGGAAGCACCATCTTCAAGCGCTCATCGTCAGCGAGAGGACCAATGCTCATGGTCTGCTTGTTCAGCCCCTTATAAAGACGAGAACGAATCATGAACTGTGTGCGCCCGTACTTCTCGGTTTTTGCGGTAATAGCCGAGTGGGCCATAGCAAGGTTCGCGTATGACCAGTGCAGCAACTCGCCAACGGTGGCTATTTCCATGTGTCAGGCCCAACGTCGAAATTCAGCGGCGAGCGAAGCGAGTCCGTTGCAATGCAGTGTTAGGCAAATTTTCTGGGTTGACCGGGGGAGCCAAAACCCGGGCGCCAGTCTCCTTAAGTCTGGCTTCGCCAAGCTGTATCTCTTTGAACAGTGCATCCAGATTGTTGCCATACTTGACGCCAATCGCGTCCTTGATCGCATGAATTTCCATCATGATTTCGTCAGTCATCGTTATCTCCTCCAAGAAGCTCCTCGGGAGTACATATGATCGGGAGGAACAATCCGATTGTCTCAAGATACACGGCAATCTTTTCCTGAATCACTGGATTGGCAATGTGACGGCAATTCCAAGTCACTAGAAAATCAACGTGATGCAGTGTCGAAACCGCAATATGAAGCGCATCCTCAATCGCCTTGGCGGGAATGATCGCTTGTTCAATAAGCGATTTGGCCAAGCGAATCATGTCTTGCGTAACCGCGAGTACGGATATCCCATCAAGTGCCGCAAGCCTTTTCTGCGCAGCCACAGAATCGCCAGCGGCGCACTCTTGCCAGACCAACTGAGAAACAAGAAGTTCATAGTCCGAGCGCAGTTCCCACCAAGCCAGCGTTATCTGCTGATGAGCGGCACCGATAATGGTTTTGCTTGGGCGCGCCGTCAGATAGCTGATGACGGAAGTTTCGACGTAGATTCTGCGCTTCATGAATTCAGTCCTTTTGTTGAAACCGTGGTCTGCCCCCTATTGCTAGCCACGCACCGAACAGCGTGGCCGCTCCACCAAGCACGAGCAATATTTGGTCGCGCAACGCGAACACGGGACTTTCATACGAGGTGACAATCAAGGATAGCGGTAGGCCAATAAGGAAAATAGCCGTCAGCAAACAAAAGCATGCGAATACAATCTTTTGGTTCGCGCGCGGCAACTATGAATTTGATGCTTGAATGGCAAGGTAACCTCCAAGGCCTGGGGTAAATAAATCGCGGAATATTTTTTGTAGCCAGTCGTCTCCCAGGCCGCGAACGCTATCAAGTAGACCAATTGCTATGTAAGAGAGTGTGGCAACCACCGCCCAAACGACAATTACCAGAGGGATCGAAAGCATTGTTTGCGTGATGCTAGAAGCGCGTGAAGGTTGCTGGTTCATGTTCTCTAACGAATAGCGTTTATCTGCCGCTGCAGAAGCGCCCGGCTCGACCGCTGGCGGCTCGCGGCAGATAAACCTTGTTGGACTGAACCGCCGCGCTGGCGGTTGTTATGGGGATTGTAAGGCCGGACGGCCCGAAGTCAATTGTTTGGCATGAG